>NZ_VEJP01000001.1:776635-1149277 GCF_007680225.1 Bacillus sp. DE0042
TCCCCGTTCCGCCTCCTGGGTTTCCTCCGTTATCTGTCCCCGTTCCGCCTCCTGGGTTTCCTCCGTTATCTGTTCCCGTTCCGCCTCCTGGGTTTCCTCCGTTATCTGTTCCCGTTCCGCCTCCTGGGTTTCCTCCGTTATCTGTCCCCGTTCCGCCTCCTGGGTTTCCTCCGTTATCTGTTCCCGTTCCGCCTCCTGGGTTTCCTCCATTATCTGTTCCCGTTCCGCCTCCTGGGTTTCCTTCGGTGTTATTATTACTCTGTTCTGTCTTTTGAATGATAGGCTTGTTAACAGTGTTTACTAGCGGCATTATTCCATACTGCGTTTTATTAACTACATTTTCTACCTTGCTGTTATCTGTTTTTGTTCCTTCATTTTCTTTATTTGGTTCTTCTTTTTTAGGTTCTTCTTTTCCAGTACTAGTTTCTTTTTCGTAATTACCATTCAATTTCCATTCCCATGTTACAGGAGAGAAAACATCTATATTGATACTTGGATCTATTAGCTTCACATGAAGACTAATTTTCAAATCTCCCTCATTACGTGCTGATATTGCAACTGCTCCGTTTTGCAAGAATTCACTTGTACGGTCCACACCATCAATTAATAGTGAATCTGTACTTCCATATAACTCAAAGCCACTAGGAATACTTATATTCATAGTTTGTGAAGAATCCATTCGAATTACTTTCGCTGTATCACTGAATATAATCCCATCTTTAGACAAACTTGCTTTTACTTCTTTAATTGAATTCCCTAAAGATATTTTATTTACTGGTTCATAATTAAAATTATTTTCTTTATTATATTTATTCGTAAATTGGATTACGTTTTTCAGTTGTACTTTCGTTACATCAGGCAAATCACTTTGAACGATTTCTTCCATGTTCATACTAGGCAACTTTGTAATTAAATTTTCAATTTGTTGCTTGATACGAATATCTGGTTGTTTCATTAACGAATTTATAACTACTTCGTGTTGTCCATCATTTGATATAGACTTTTGTAATCGTTTAAGGATTGTCGCTTGCATGTCACTTTCTAATTTCTCTGCAAGTTCTGTATCATATTCTGACACTTGTTTTTTTACATCCGTTAAATATTTTTGTATTGTTGAAGCATCAGCTAAAATATTAGGATCTTTCTCTGAAAGTGTAAACTGATTTGCGATAATTTTATTCGCAGATTCTAATGCGCTTAACTGCTTTAAAACATCGCCTGAATTCATATCACTCATATACTGATTAAATTGATTTGTAAAATTATTCGCTAACAGATTATTATCAGTTTGTATTTTTTGAAAGTTATTAAATCCTTCTAAATACGTATTATTAGATTTATTCCCTTCATCTAATGCTTGTCCAAACCCTTTTAAAACATCTTGGAATCCTTTAAAACTATTAACAGAAATACCAGTGTAATCTTGTACCGTTTTAAATTGGTTTGTATAATTTGCCAACGGGCTATGTACATCTTTTTTATACATAGTCGTTTGATTGGTCCCTTTTTCAATTATTTTACCTATATTATCTTGTGCACCTTGCAACTTACCGATAACACTTGCAAAATAAACGTCGATGATTTGCTTATTAAAATCTTCTAAAATAGCAGAAGCTGTATTTTCTGCCTCAGCTTTCAAATCTTTATTCCCAGTTGCATTTACTTTGTAATTTAAAGTTAATTTCTCTGGAAGTTCTGAATCAATTGCAACAGCCTTTCTAGAAAAATCGTTAGGTATTACAATCATCATATTGTAATTATTATTTTTCAAACCACTTTCTGCTACACCACGACTTACTACGTACCATTCTTGTTTCGTATTTTTATTTACATTTTTAACAAATTGATCTCCAAACGCTATTTTATTACCTTCAAATACAGTACCTTGATCTTCATTTACCAATGCAACTGTCATTTTTTGCGTAGTATTCTCATTTGCTTTCTTAACATTTTGATTTAACGCTAAATAGGAGACCCCTGTTGATAACACAAGAGCTAAAATAATAAACAACAAGATGCTCCACTTGAACTTTTTCACTACCTATCACTCCTGCGACTGCGAGTCTTTTAAGTTAAAGACTTCGTATCTTACTCTAATTTTAAAGTAATTTAGCCATACAACGTATGGTTGCATGGCTAAATTATATAGTTCTTTTTATCTGTCTTATTGTAGACCGAAATTACGAGAAAGATCTTCGTCATGTCTTGCAACAGCTTCTGCAGTTTTATTAAGCTGCATATTAATTTCTTGTAATAACTCTGCGAAGTTTTGTACTTTTGGCTTTAATTGATTGAACTGTTGATCAAAACCTTCGAAAGCACGACCTTCCCATTCTCCTCTTAATTCATTTTGTAAGTTTTGTAGTTGACGTAAAATGTCCTCAATTTGATTTGCACCTTGTCCATATCGAGTCGCTTTCGATTTAAGCTCCTCTGGTGACATGCGAATTTGTCCTGCCATGAATAAATCCCCCTTAAAATTTAAAAATAGTAAAATTAACCAATAATCAATTCTACAAATTGATTATATCAATAATTTAAAAATTTCTAAACAAAAAAATGATATTTTTCCAAAATTTCTCTTTTACTATAATAACACTATATTATATAATATTAATTCAGTGTTTTTAGGCATACTCTATAAATCAACTATAAATTTAAAGAAAACCTTTTATTATATATATATCTTTAAGGACTTTTCCATTTTAAATTCCAGCAATAAAGTGCTCACTAAATCACTATTTTCCCTTCTCCACTGACTGTTCATTCTCACCAATCAAATTTTTAAACATATTGGGCTATTCCAGCTCTAAAAGCTTTCTTGTCATTATTAATCACCCCAAATAACGCTTCCTGAAGCGCAAATGTACTTTTATAAAAATACATTCGTTCCTTTACTGCTTCTAAATTAGGGTAATAGGCTGCAAATAGTTGTAAAAACTCCTCTCCATAACTAGCTAATATCCCTGCAAAATCATAAGCAGGATCCCCAATGCTCGCACCACCAAAATCTATGACTCCTGAAATATCCTTTTTTGTTGCACTATATAAAATGTTTGTCATGCCAAAATCCCCATGAACGAGACTCGGTGTAAAATTAAAATGACTCTCTTCATTTAAATACGTTTCAAAAGATAATGAAACTTCTTTTTTTGCCTCTTCTCTCATGTATGGATAAACATAATCTTTTAATTGACTATATAAACTATTTATTTCTGAATACATATCAGCACTATCATATTGCATAATACCTTCAAATATAGATAACGGAATTTCGTGCAACTCTTTTAAAAATCCCGCCAATGTGCACGCAAGTTTCTGTAATTGTTTTTCTTCATTTATTCCCGTAAAGATATTTTTCCAAAACGGGTCCCCTTCAATCATTTCATATCCTGCAAATACTTTCCCTGGTACTTCATCTTGAAACCCTTGATAACTCGGGTTGGGAATTTGAAGCGTAATGAAGGGTCTTATTTTCTCTAGCAACTGCGTTTCTATTCGCAGTTTCTGAATACCTTTTTCATATTTCGGGAAACGAAATACTATATTTTTATTTACAATTAATACATCATTATTTTGGCCTATTTCATTTATATAAGCGGATCTTATTTTTAATTCAGGACATACT
Source organism: Bacillus sp. DE0042 (assembly GCF_007680225.1). NCBI lineage: Bacteria > Bacillati > Bacillota > Bacilli > Caryophanales > Bacillaceae > Bacillus > Bacillus sp. DE0042. The sequence goes on from NZ_VEJP01000001.1 coordinate 780,264, forward strand.
CTTTGTAAATACGAAATATACTCATTTTCTTTTCTCATTCTTTCCCTCCTCCCGTTCAAGCCTATTGTTCTCACTTCAAAGTCATAATTACCTGTCTTTCAACAAAACCAAGCTCTTCGTACATCTCTTTCGCAAAATTTCCAGCAAATACATTCAAACGAATTTCTGAATAATTTTTTTGTAATTCCTTAATACCAGCCCCCATTAACTTTCTTGACAACCCTTTTCCGCGGTACTCTGGAAAAACATACAATTCGTATATAAACCCTAGTTTTTTGTGAGAAAAATAGTCCGTATTTTCCCCTATTAATATCCACCCCATTACATTGTTTTCTTTTTTAACGACTAAATAATATGCTCCCTTTTCTACAATCGGCCTTGTAATTTCAATTGCTTTCTCTGTACTTAACTGACAATTTCCCCTCGTTCCTTCAAAAAGCGATTGAGCTGCATATTGTATTATTTCGTCCGTTTCTTCCCGATTCGCCTTTTCTATCATTTTTCACAACTCTCCTCTTTAATAGGCATTAATATTGCTCGTTCAAGTTCCTCCGACTCAATCACAATTGCCATCAATCCCTGTTCCGTACTCGTTTCATGAGAGTCGTCCTTCTCCCAAAACACAGCTTGTCCCGCTTCCACCTTCACTTTTTCTTTATCTGCTCCGCATACATATCCTTCTCCGTCCACAATAAGAAGCAGCTGTGATGCAACTGCTTCATGATATCCAATTATTCCATTCTCTCGTAAATGCATAGCACCGATATGTACATTTCCTTGATGGTTTAATATTTTTGACATTATGAAATTAGATTGAAATGCTGAGATTTTCTTTCCCACTTTTTCACTAAAATCAAAAATTTTCATTACTAATCCTCCCTATACGTATAAAACCATCCTTACTGTCTGCATCATATGTCCTTCAAAATCTTCTTCAAATTCCTCTAATTGTGCAAAACCTTTCGCTTCATAAAAACGTTTTCCTTTTTCATTCGCTGCTTCTACATGAATGTATAGTTTCCGAATTCCTTTTAATTCCGTTAACCCTTTTTGTAATAAAGCACTTCCTACCCCTTTCCCTTGCTGATCTGGTAACAAATAAATCGCTCCTAATTCTGCTTCGTTTTGCAGTCTAACAGGCGAGAAATTCGCAAAGCCAATTACTTCTCCCTCGTCTTCCGCAACGAATAAATGTGTATTTTCAAGACGATATTTCATTTTTTCATCAGAATAGGCCTCGTCTAAAAATCTGTCTTGAATCTCTCTCGGAATAATTCTTTCGTATGTATCATGCCAAGCTATTTTCGCTACGGATTGTACAGCGTGAATATCTTCTTGCTTCATTTCTCTAATTACATATGTCATCTCGTTGTCTCCATTCTTTATAAATTATATTCTGCTAATATACTAGAAGAAATGGCAGAACCATTTTCATAATTCACTTTAATTAATTTTAATTTCTCAATTGAAGCTGTTGCATAATCAAATTTTTCATATATATATTCCATTACACTTAAAAACTGATTTGCATGTAACCTATTTGCAATCGTGCAATGCGGAACCCATTTTCCTGGCACGTAATATGAATTTAAATTATCATGAAAAATTTTAAAATAATCATGATAAAAATGATGAAACCTTATCAATTCATCTGTAATGGTCGGTGCTAGAAAGATTGTTCCGTTAGTAGGAAAAATTCCAACAGAAGGAAAAATTACCTCAGCCATATTCGCTTGAACAGCTACAAACTCCTCTAGTTTCTTAGTATACAAGTTAACATCTAACTCATTGTAATCAGCTAATGTAATATGAGGTTCTACTCCTGCTAATTGATTTGTGCCAATGATATTTGTTATTTCATTTTGTAATTCTATAATTTTATTAGTAAACACACGATCAAATGTAGCAATAATAGCGTACATACTTCCTTACCCCTTCGTTACATATAACGCTTCCCATTCTTCACGAATCATTCCCATTCGAATAGAATCATAGTACGTCCCGTTATAATAACGACATTTTCGCATCCTACCTTCTAAGCTCATTCCTATTTTCTCCGCTACTTTCATCATTCGTTCATTGCCAGACCAAGTCGTGATTCCTACTCTGCCAATCTCCATCTTTTCAAATAGTAAATCTCGATATAACGTTAACGCCTCTGTACCATAACCACCATTCCAGTAATTTGGATTATAAATAACAAGCCCCATCTCTAACCAACGCGTCGGTTTATATTCCCAATAAAACCCGATTGTCCCTATAATTTGACCGTTATTTTCTATAATTAAATTGGATAGAGGTTCTTCTTTTAAACGAGTTTTCATCTTCTCTTTATAAGACGAGTATTCTTGCATTGAAAACGGAAAATACGGTGCATCCCATTTTTTCCATTCTGGATTTTCTTCTTTAAATACGAGATCCCATAATGTTTTTATATCTGATTCTTCAATTGCACGAATTGTAACTTTATCCCCTTTTACTCTTACGTTTTGCATAATTTCCTCCTACACTCCTCTTTATTTCATATATAATTATAATATTTTTTCAGAAAAATCAAAACAAATATCCTTTATTATATTGTATAATTTTGTTATAAGATACCAATTATTCATGTGGAAAGCTGGTGATTCAATGAATAATCGATTTAGTATTACTTTATTTCTCACTATTATTACAACAAATATTATTCTCTATTTCTTCTTACCATTACGTATTGTTACAAAATGGGACTTCAATGGAACGCCTACATCAACAATGGATAAAAGCACTTTTGTTATCGTAAATATAATTATATGTACCTTCTTATTCTTTTTATTTTTAGCTTTATCTAAAGCAGCGAGTAACCAGAAATTTCTCCTTTGGATTGGCAACACAATTTTACTATTTTTATTTTTTGTCGATATTGTCATTGCTCTCATCGCTCTTGGCTTCACTCTTCCTCTTGATCATTTAATATTTTTAGCATTAGGGCTTTTATTTATATTAATAGGCTATTTCAGTTCCAAAATTAATACGAGTAAATCAACGGTTTCATTGGAATGGAATGATAAACACCTTGAAAAAAGAGCTTCAAATATTTGTAGTATTTCAATGATAATAGCAGGTATTTTCCTAGCCGGGCTTCCATTTATCGTTCCTGTTCCGTATAGAGGTTATGCTATAATCGTAATTATTTTAGGAATGACGCTTGCCATTTTACCGAGTACGATTTACTTACTTATGAAAGACAGCAAGCAATCTACTCATTTAAAAAGGTAATAAAAAAATAGGAGGCTCCATACCTCCTATTTCATCTTTTCTATCTCAACTAAAATACCTTTCTCTATCCAGCCTTCTACTCCGTCTCTTTTAATTAAATCATATCCTGAGCAGCTATTATCAATGAGAGACACAATGTCCCCTTTTCTTACACTTATTTGTGCACAAGAAATATCGGTTTTCACTGTGTATTCACCTGAATTAAGTTGCCTAATATATTCATTTTTCACAGAGAGTAATTTATTCGTTTCTCTTTGCTTACATACCGTATAATCTTTCATCTTCTCTATAGGATCTATGTAATAATACGGATATGTCACCCCGCCCTGCATTGATGTGTTCGCATTAAAATCCGCTATCACTTCAAACTCTGGAAAATAGTCTACATATGTATAAGAAAACGTATCACCTGCTCTTGTCCTTTGAATGATAAATGCGTTTAATTGTCCTGCTTCTTTAATCGCATTTCCACCGTCAATTGCAATAATCTTTTTCTCCTCATCAATAACTGGATTGTTAGACGGTGCCTTGTCTGAATAGTTTACAACAGGCCAATGACCGACAACTACATACTTATTTGCTCTATGTGATTTATTGAAAAACTCTGGCATTGCTATCGCATTTTTGCGCACTGTTTCTTTCCAATCTTCTTTATCATCAAGGCCAGCATGTACAAAAATATAATCTTCTGTTTCAATCGCTGTTGGTAATTCTGTTAGCCACTTTATTTCTTTTGAAAAATGCCCCATCAATATGTTTTTCACTTCACAAATATCACTTTCTTCATTAACGGTAACACTCAATTCCGCTAGCCACTCATTAAAAATTGTATTCTTTCGCGTACATAAATAATTTATTAGCGCGGGATTTTCATTCACAAGTGCTTCAACTACAACTTCACAATTCCCTTCAATTACATAAACGTTTGGCTTGCTAACTACTAGATCCATCACATAGTTTACGACGCCAATGCTATTTCTTCCTTTCTCACAAAGATCACCATTAATAATTAAATAATCCTCATCTTTAAAATTAACTTTATGTAGTAGTTCATTAAAAAGATTTAATTCTCCATGAATATCAGAAATAATGATGACTCTTCCATCATTTGGTATAGATAATTTCTTTATTTTTTCCAAGTATAAACGCTCCTAACATTCTCCAAATTCAATATTCCCTTGTTATTTTCTAATATTCGACAAATTATATTACTGGACCTGTTGCTAGCTCAAATCCAGAAAAGAAAATAGGTTCCATATATTTTTAAACATGGAACCTACTTAATATTATAGCTCTTTATAAAAAGAATAGCTTACCTTATCATAGCCCTCTCTTTCATAAAAACGATGTGCATCCATTCTTGGAAACGCAGATGTAAGAACGATAGAGCTGCACCCTTTTTCTTTCCCCCATTTTTCTACATATGACAGCAGAACTTTACCATATCCTTTTGATCTGTGTGCTTCCGCAGTTACAAGATCATATACGAAAACATGTTTCTCATTATAAAAATTCGTACAAATCGCTACACCAGCTAGACTAACTGCTTCATGCTCTTCATTACGTAGCGAAAATAGTTTATAATTCTCTTCTTTCATTTTTTGAAACAAAGAACTTGCTTCTTCTCTTGAAAGTTTCGTTCGTAACTGCTGTAATACGGGAAATACATCATGTAAATCCGCTTCTGTTACTACTTCTCTAATATTCATTTTGATTCTCCCCTTACTATTTATAAAATTTTCTAAATGTTATATCATCATTATAGAAAGCCACTGCCCTTAGCTTAAGTGACAGTTTTATTCTTTTTTATAAGGCCAGTATGAAAAGGAGCGTCCACGAATGGATCTGACTATCCCATTAGTATTACAAAGTAAAACACCCCTTTACTTACAAATTTATGAATATATGAAACGAGAAATCTCTCATGGGTCACTATGTGCCGGTACACGCCTTCCTTCTCACAGAAATTTAGCAGTACAACTTAATGTGAGCCGTATTACAGTGGAATCCGCTTATCAACAATTACTAGCTGAAGGGTATGTAGAAAGCAAACCGAAACGTGGGATTTTTGTTGCAGAAGTTGATATTGATGTCATTCAAAAGAAACAGCAAATTGCGTCAAACAGTGCTAACAATAAAAAAGACGAACAATATGATTATGATTGTAGTCAAGGACTTATTGATCAAAAAGCTTTTCCAATAACAAACTGGAAAAGAGCAATACACGAAACTTTATTTCAGTATGAAAATGAATTATTTGCTAAGGAAGATCCACAAGGTGAGCTCGTTCTACGAGAACATATTTCAAAGTATTTATATCATGCTCGCGGGGTACATTCTTCACCTGATCAAATTATTATTGGAGCAGGTACGCAGCCTCTTCTTTGGCTACTACTTCAACTACTTGGTTCAAAAAAGGAATTCGGAATCGAAAACCCTGGATTTCACCGTATTCCTGCTATGATTCAAAGTTCTGGTCTTACCGTTCACCCCATCCCTTTAGATAATAAAGGGATTCATATTTCCGCTTTACGTGAATCGGGTTGTAATGTAGCGTATGTCACTCCATCTCACCAATTTCCACTTGGAATCATTATGCCGTTATCTAGAAGACTCGAGTTATTAAAATGGGCGAATGATTGTAAGGGCTATATTATTGAAGATGATTACGACGGGGAATTCCGTTATATAGGAAAACCTATTCCTTCTTTACAAGGACTAGATGCAAATGAACGCGTTATTTATATGGGAACTTTCTCGAAATCTTTTTTACCTTCTTTACGAATGGGATATATTGTTTTACCACCTCATCTGTTAAGAGCCTATGAAGAGCTTGGTGGTATGTTTAAACAAACAGTTTCTACGCTGCAACAACTTACCTTTGCCACCTTTATTCAAAATGGTGATTGGGAACGTCATATTAACCGCAGTCGGACGTTATATAAAAGAAAACATATTTCTTTAATTAAATCTATTACAAACGAGATGGGAAATAACGTTCATATACTCGGTGAACAATCCGGACTTCATATTGTACTTCACGTTCATAACGGAATGAATGAACAAGAACTTATTCATGCAGCCGCAAAAGAACGTATTAAGTTATACCCTCTCTCCACATACGATTCGGTTCATAATGTAATGGATGAGTCGTATGTATTGCTCGGTTTTGGCAGTATTCCAGAGGATTGTATCGAAACTGTAGTTCAATTACTGAAAAAGGCCTGGTTCCCTAAATAAGAATAGCTCCACGTAAGTTATACTTACGTGGAGCTATTTTCATTCACTATTTTTCTGATCTCGCTGCCCTTCCCGGACGTTTGACACCAGTTGTTTCTGTTGAATAGGAAGCTTCAATGATAGCAGTTGGATCTACAGAGAGAACGAGATCTTTCATTTTTGGATAAATGAAACGGTTTGTAATACAATAAATGATTCTCTTATGTTCTCCTAAAAAACCACCTTCTCCATGTAGATACGTAACGGATAATTGCAATTCTTTCATAAGCAGATCGCCTATTTCTTTATTTTTACCAGAAATAATCATGACGCTCTTTCCTTGATTAATACCATCTAATATGAAATCAATCATCTTCGTAACAATATAGAAAATTGCTAATGAGAACATCGCTTGTTCGATTGAAAATAAAATCGCTACAAATGTGAAAATAACTGCATTTACAGCAAGTAAAAATGTACTAATCGGTACTTTAAAGTGTTTGTTCATCCAAACCGCTAACATTTCTGATCCATCTATTGCTCCACCCATTTTAACAACAATCCCAACGCCTATTCCAAACAGTACGCCACCATAAAGTACAATTAATAATTCAGAAGTTGTAATCGCCGGAAATGGTTTTAAATAGATTAATCCGAGTGTTGTAACTACATTTGCATAAGATGTACGGATGAAGAACTTCTTCCCCATTACTTTTGCGGTAAATAGCAGGATAGGAATATTAAGTCCTAAAAACACTCCGTAAAGCGGTAATCCAGCAACTTTATTTGCCATAATAGCAATGGCCGTTACCCCGCCATCTACTAAGCCATTAGGTGCTAAAATAAGCTCTAATGAACCCGCTACAATAATCGATCCAATTGTTAATAATACGTATTCAAATACTCTTTTCATTCATTACCCCCAAAACTTATGTATTTTCTTAGTATTATTTTAACGTAATTTTACTACTGATTCAAAGATATGAGTTTATATACACAAAAGTTTCACCTTTACAGTGATTTTTTATGTAATTTATTTATAGAAACACACTTACATATTACAGTAAGTGTGCTCCAAACATTTATTTAAGTTTTGAGTATGAATTCATTTTCATTTTTAATATTTCATCAACTGCCCTATTATACCCACCAGCATTTCGAAGTGACTCTCCAACTTTACGACTATTTTCTTTAAACGTTACATCATCCATTACTTTCTCTACAGTCTCACGTAACAATTCAGAACTTAATTCTTTACGATTAATCCTTATTCCAGCCCCTACTTCAGTCACTCGTTGCGCAACTAAAGGCTGATCTCCTGTTACAGGAATTACAACTAACGGGACACCGTAATATAGTGCTTCACTCGAACTATTCATACCACCATGTGTCACGAATACATCAGCATGCTGTAATATTTCTAATTGCGGTACGTAATTATACAACTTAAAGTTATTCGGAATGTTTTCAAATTGATTTATATTTATCCTCTTACCAACTACTAATACGACTGTCGCTTCTACATCTTTAAACGCTTCAAAACATTTTTCATATAGTTCAGGTTGTTCATTAAAAACTGTTCCCATAGAAATGAAAATCAATTTTTCATCTTTTAAATCCTCCATAGAAAAGCTGTCTACTTCTTTTCGAGTAGCAATTGATGGGCCGACAAACTTATACGATTCATCGAATACATCTGAACGCGGCTGGTATTCTTTTGAAGTATATACGATAGTAATATCACCAGGATGATTCATAATATCATACATACTATTACATTTCATTCCATACTGCCTATTCCATTTTTCCATTCCCGCTAAACAAGATTGATATAATGGATTCGTTTCATCTACTTGTCTTGATTCTTGTTCATCATTAAAAGTAATGTACTGATTAAAAGCAAATGTTGTACAAGAAGAAACGCTAGGTAATTTTAAAACATTGGCTATAATACGTCCTACGGGAAAATGATTATCGTATATCAAGTAATCGTACTTTTCTCCTTTTGTTTCTTCTACAATTTGAGTCACAATACGCTCTGATGCCTCAATCATATGAGATAGCATCGTCAAAGGACTCCCACCTTCATTTACTCGTTCCATAATATTAATTTGAGAGAGGAAATTCTCAAACACTCGGAATTCTGCACCTGTTGCTTCAATCTTCTTTCTATAATCTTCAATACAATACGAAACAACTGTCTCCCCTCGCCGAATTAACTCACTTACAATAGCTAAAGTCGGATTTATATGACCTTCTCCAGGGAAATTTATTACGAGTACATTTGCCATCATATTCTCTCCTATCTAATATTATTAATAATTAATTATATTAATTAATTTAAAACTATTATAAAGGAATCTATTCTATTTCTTCACATTTTTCTCTTCATTTTATTATTGAGAAATATTTTTCATAACCAACATTATAATTCTTATAAAAGAGCGCTTAACTCTTCATTTACTGAAAATAAGAGATTTACATTCGGGTGTTTTTACAGATTTATCATCAGAAATATTATTTTGATAATTCATACAAAAGTAGAAAAATATAATTTTCACACTGATTTCTCACTATAAATTTATTTAAGTTCTATGTTGTCCCTATCATTATCCACTTGGAACATATTCTGTTATATAATGAATTTATAGAATTTACAGAAAAAGGAGCGTTTTTATGCTACAACAACTATTCACTTCACCTATTTTATCTGTCCAAACTTTACACCCAGGTTATGAAGACCATGCAAGCGATGTGTTTCTTGTTAAAACAGCAGCTGAAGAAGTTATTGTTCGTTCCTCAAAAATAACGGAAGAGCCAAACAATGATTTTTGGTGGGGATGTAAAAACCTATTTGGAATTGACCCAAGGAACGTACATCATTTAGAAGCTGTACATACATTGTTGCAAGCACATACTAATCTTCCTATCCCCGCAATATTAGAAAAACATATTTTAAATGGTCGTGAGTTCGTTGTAGCCGAAAAGTTAGTAGGTAACACAGTTCAATCTTTTATCGGGCAACCAGATTCTATTTTATTCAATCTAGGAAAAGGGCTTGCAGAAATACATAAATTTAAAACCGATTACATAGGAAATGTACCAGGCTCATTTCAAGTTACACTAGATGAATTCCAATCACACATTTTGAATGTGAGTAAAGAGATTGTGAATATGTTTTATTCCGATAATGAAAGCATACAAAATGCATTTCCTACTTTTGAATCACAACTTTCTTCCTTACCAGCACCAAAGGAATCAACGCTCGTTTTAATTGATATGGACCCTACTCAGTTTTTATCAGATGGTACAACTATTACGGGATTAGTAGATACAGAAGCCTACGCAGTTGCTCCCCGGGAGTTTGATTTTATCGGCTTAGAATATATATTTACTGAAAAAGAGGCTCATGCTTTTAAACAAGGTTACGAAACCATTATGCCCATTCCCCGTCTTGAAGAATGTAGACATCCCTATCGATATTTGTACCGATTATTATCTGTTCAGGGCAGCGTGGAGTTAGAAAAGTGGCTAAGTCATCCAGTCTATTTTTAAATACGAATGAGAGGGATTATGAAATGAATATTGAACAAAAGAAATCTTTAACAGCAAATGCAATTCAGCAAATGAAAGATTTAGCTCATATTTGCGGGGAATACGATCAAATTGATTATTCGTCAAATTTACATATAAACTTTTTAACTGCTCGTACTAATGAAGAGATAAATGATTTTCTACTTTATGACGATACTCAATTAATCGGTTCATTAAGTATGTATGACTTTGAAAGACCAACAAAACTGGAGTTAATAGGGTTTGTTCATCCGAACTATAGGAAACAACATATAGGCACTACTCTTTTACAAGCTGCAATAAAAGAAATACGAATAAGAGAGGCAGATGAAGCTCTTCTTATTACGAATGGAGATTCTATTTCCGGGAAAGAATTTGCAAAACATATGAAGTTACCTTATTTATATAGTGAATATAGTATGGAGTTCAAAGCAAAAGAAGTTCAAAAAACACCAAAGAATACTATACAGTTCCCTCTTGCCTCTTCAGAATCACTTCTTGATCTTATTGAAATTTCCAGTAAAGCTTTTGGAGATTCAGCAGAAAATACCGCTATATGGTTACAAAAAATGATGAATTCACCTTCTCATCAAGTTTACAGTGCTCTTATCAACGAAAAATTGATAGGAACGATTACAGTTTCTGAGCAAGAACAATCTACTACACTATCAGGATTCGCCGTTCATCCTTCTTATCAAGGTAAAGGATATGGTAAAGATATTCTTAGTTATATGGTACATACCCTTATTACAAAAGGAATTTCAACAATTGAATTGGACGTCGAAACGAAAAATAACCACGCTTTAAAGCTATATACACAATGTGGTTTTGAAATAAAAACGAAGCATGACTATTATAATGTAATGAATTTTGAGGAGAATACATATGTTTAAAAAACCAATTTATTCTAATTATAATATTTTTGCAGACATCTATAATAAACATTGGGGACATTTTGCTGAACACTCCTATCCAGCCTATCATAAATTCGTTTTACAAGACGCTCCTCCCCACTCCCGTATATTAGATCTTTGCTGCGGGACTGGTCATCTTACTAGGAAACTACTTGATCATAATTTTATAGTAACTGGTATAGACGGTTCTGCAAAAATGATCGAACACGCACTTCACAATGCGCCAGATGCATCCTTTATCGTCGGCGATGCACGCTTTTTTAAAGTAGATGAGCCTTTCCACTATGTCATCTCAGCAGGTGATAGTTTAAATCATATACTGACATTAGATGAGCTCAAAGATACTTTTCATCATGTTTATTTAGCATTATATGATGGAGGTACTTTTGCATTTGATATGAATATGGAGAAAGGTTTTCTTGAAAAATGGATTGCTTCATTTCATATTTCAGCGGAAGAATATGTATGTACGATTGATTCTACATATGATAACGAAAATAAAAAAGCAGAAATGAACTTTATACTATTTCAACATGATATAGATAATAATTGGAAAAGAAGTGACTTTACTTTTGAAGAAGCTTGTTATTCCAATGAAGAAATAATATCTTTGTTGAAATCCGTTGGTTTTAAGAATATTCAACTACACGGTACAAATAGAGCATTTTTCATTTGTCAAAAATAAAAAAACTGAATCATATCGATTCAGTTTTTTCTTAGTATATTTACGAAAGCAGTCGTTTCATTATTTTCTTTATAAACTCGCGGGATTCTTCTGTCTAACATACATGTAACTTCATAGTTAATTGTACCTAACATATCCGCTACTTCTTCTACCGCAATTTCTTCTTCGCCTTGTTTACCGTAGAATACTACTTCGTCCCCAACTTGTACTGGCATTGCTTTTGAAACGTCTAACATGAGCTGATCCATACAAACACGGCCAATAACAGGTACTCGAACTCCATTTATTAATGCATGCCCTTTATTAGATAACTGACGATTATAGCCATCAGCATAACCAATCGGTACAGTTGCAATCCATTCTTCACCAGTCGTTACATACGTATTCCCATAACTTACACCGCGATTCTTCTTCGCATGTTTAATATGAGCTACTTTTGATTTTAACGACAACGCAGGCTGTAAAGAAACGACTGCATGATCTACCTCTTTTGAAGGATACATTCCATATATTCCAATACCTACACGGACCATATTTTGAAATGTATTGCTAAGCTCCATTGAACCTGCACTATTTGAACTATGAATATATGGAATATGAATTCCTAATTCTTTTGCTGTATTGACAGCTTTCTCAAATAAACTTGTTTGCATATTCGTATATGATTTATCAATTTCATCTGCCGTAGAGTAATGTGTAAACATTCCTACTACCTCTACATACTCCATACGGTTTAATTCTTCTAAAAATGGTTTAACCTCTTCTTCTTGTAAACCGATACGACTCATTCCTGTATCAATTTTCACCTGAATTTGCGCTTTCTTTTGAAGACGGTTTGCGATTTCATTTATACCTTGTAAATCTTCACTTCTATAAACAGTCATCATAACGTCATATTGAATTGCCTCTTCCGCAGCTGCTACTGATGTATAACCTAAAATTAAAATCGGCATGTTAATTCCTGCTTCTCTTAACTCTATCGCTTCATCTACAAATGCAACTGCAAGCTGATTTATTCCTACTTCAATAGCAGCTTTCGCAACTTCAACCGCCCCGTGGCCATACCCATTTGCTTTTACAGCAGCCATCATTGCAATATTTTCATCATTCACACGCTTTTTAAATTCTTTTACATTATGTTTTACTGCATTTAAGTCAACTTCAATAATTGTATCTCTTCCATATTTCAAACTCATTGGTCTAACTCCTAACTCAATAATTGCATTCCATTCTATTTCACGTTTCATATGACCTTTTACAATATAATACTTTTCAATATGCTAGTCAAACTACTAGAATTTTCGGAATTTTGAGTATGATATAATACTCTTAAGAAACTATTATATACGGAGAAGAGGAGAATTACAATGTTTGTACAATCTGCATTGCATCAACTACAAGTTGCTGTTGATACTTCTATTCAAATGCTTAACCAATATAATGAAGATAGTTTAAAAATACAACCAATTCACTCGAAGCGATCTTTATTTGAAATGTGTGCACATCTTTCTCTGATTTGCCATGCGGATTTACTCATTTTAAATGGTAGTACGGATAAAGAGTTACGTACTTTTTATTTAGAATATACACCGGAAACAATTGCCCATATGCAACAAATAATGATTGAAGGATACAATCTTCTCTCTAAAACATTTCTTTCCTATTCCCAAGAAGAATTAGCAGAAGTTATGACTGCCTATTGGGGTGTTTCTTATTCTCGGTTTGAATGGTTACTTGAAATTCTCTCACATTTTTATCATCATCGTGGGCAAGTTCATATTTTATTGTGCGAGCATATGAAAGATCCTCGCATTCCTTTATTTGAGTGATTTTCCACTCATTCATTATCCAATTTACATATCATCAAATACACGTTCATTATTAATAAATAGAGAAGCAATAAATCCAATAAAAAGTAACATTCCTAATAAAATAAACGTTTGAGTATAACTTCCTATTTTCATAAGATAAATAGAAATGAGGGGTCCTATACTAGTACCTAAAAATAAAACAAAGGTATAGATAGAAACTGCTATTCCCCTTGCTTTCCCTCCCAATTGGCCGACAAGAGCAACTAAAGACGGAACGGATATAGCAATACCTATTACAAAACAGACACTCATTATGACTAGAAGGGGCAGATACGAAACAAAGCCCATTGCACTTAGACTAAAAATAGCGACCAGCAATCCACCTTGAAGAACTTTCCTTACTTCGAACCTCTTCGTTAAACGACCCGCAATTGGTGATAGAATCATACCAAATAACCCCGCTAAGCGAAAATAAAGGATTTGTTCTGCAGTTAAATTATAAGTAGGAGAGCTCAAATAATTCCCTAAAACAGTATACATATTAACAAAAGCCATCAATAAAACAAACGCAATCATATAACTCAATACTAAGCTTTTATGTGTAAAGACTTTGCCCATCTGCTTAATCGGTCCCAAAATATCAGTATAGGATTGAGATATCTCCCCTTTCGGAAGAGAATATTGAATCCATACAGCAGTAATCATATAGACCACGCTAAGAAGAAAGAACACCATATGCCATCCAAAATGTTGACTAACAACCGTACTTATTACCTGACCTACAATTCCAGCTACTAAAAAACCGGTACTAACAAATCCTATTGTTGTAACCTTTTTTTCTACTGGAAACATTTCTACAACATAAGCTAACGCTACCGGAGAAAATGTTGCTGCTGCAATACCCTGTAAGCCCCTAAAAATAACAAGCCACAATATACTATCCACAAACCCTAAGGAAAACGAAATAATCGACAGAGCAAGTAATCCAATGAAGATCACTTTTTTTCGCCCATATTTATCAGAGGTTGCCCCAAATAACAAGCAACCTATAGCAAATCCAACAGAAAATATACTGCCTGTAGCTGCAGATTGTGCTAGTGAAACATTAAAAAGATCTGAAAATAGTGCAATTAAAGGGATTGTTACATATAAGCTAGACATAACTACCATACCCGACCAACATAATACAACGGTCATTATTGTGTAATTCTTTTCACTATTTATTTCCTTTCCTATTTCCATCATAATATCTCTCCCTTATTACAATTTTTTTATCAATTTAAAACCTCTAAAGTGCGCAAAATGGTATTTCTTTAACTGCTGCTTATTTTAATTACATCGTAAAAAGTATGACTGCCTCAAAAGTTAGTCAAACATATAATAAGGTAAGCTAATTATATTCCCAAATAAATAAGTTGATCCTCATAATCAACTTATTTACCTACCTTCTCCTAATTTCACCTGCATATTTATTTGTATTTTATTTAATAGCTTCTCTAAAACTTGACGCTCTTCTTGATTAAAGTCGTCAACTAACGAAGCGCAAGATAACCAAAAAGTTGGTAAAGATTGCGTTACTAATTCTTTTCCTTTCGAAGTAATTTTCACTTTTAACCTTCTTCGATCTTCAGAATGATGAAATCTTACGATTAACTCTCGTTTCTCCATCCAATCTAATAAGCCAGTGACAGAAGCACGTGTTATCCCTAATCGACTCGCAATATCCGAAGGACTCATGTTCACTTCTTCCCCATTTGATTCCATTTCACGCAAAATAAACAACAGTAAAAAATCTAATTTACTTTCCGATATACCAAGTGGAGCTAAATCTACGTCAACAGCATCAAGAACATTATCAGACGTCCATAACATTAACAAACCAAGTTTTGCTGCGATTGGATCCGTATCCGCTGATGCTGTCTTTTTTATTAACTCTGTATACGGCCCAATCCCTAAAGGAAGAGAATCATTTTTTGAACCCATTTATCTTCACTCTCCTTTCCTTTTAATTAATTAGCTTACCTAACTACTTTTTCATTATACTCACATTTTTACTTTTATTGCAAGAATATTGTTAAACAAAAAATCCTGTCATGAAAACAGGATTTTTCAAACTGACTAGCTATTATCTTTAAATAATACGAAACTCCTTTAAGGCAAAGGAAATACCACCTTCACTTGCCTTCTTTGTAACGAAATCAGCTTTTGTTTTTAGTACTTCTCCGCCATTCCCCATCGCAATTCCTAATCCTACATATTGCAACATCTCAATATCGTTTCCACCATCACCAAAAGCAATTGCTTCTGATTTACAAATGTTTAAGTGATCCAATACTTTTTGAATTGCGGTGAGCTTCGATACTTTATTATCTTCCAATACATTTATGACATAACCATGAAAACGGTCGAATGTAAGCATTGGGTATTTTTCAATAAATTTTTGAGATTCTATTTCATCCGCATACAGACATAAACAATAGATCTCTTCAGACAAATCCTTGCTTTTTTCAGGGTACTCCCCTAAATTTAACGTCTCGCTAAGTGCTTGCATTACACGCTCATTATCTGAGGCTATTCCGTTCATTGTAAAACCCTCAGTAAAATAAGAAACGCCGTGACCATGTAATTCTGCAAACTCTGAGATATCATGAACGATTTCACTGGAAAGTACTGATTTATGTATAACTGATTCCTCACACTTAATATGTGCACCATTTGCAGAAATAATTGTATGTATGCCCAGCTCTTTAAATTGCGAACATAAGCTATATGGTCTCCCTGTTGTAACAACTACGTGAATTCCTTTATCTATTAATCTTTGTATCGCTTCTTTTGTACTTTCGTGCATACTTCTATCAATCTCACTTAAAAGCGTACCGTCAACATCAAAAAACACTACTTTGTACACGGGTCTTTACATCCCGTCCAAATGATTCGTATCATTAATGAAATGCACCGTTTTTTGTTCGCCATCAATTTCAATTAAGCTTATTCCCGTATCTCCCATTTTAAAATAATAGTCCATTGAAATGGGCATTTTGAAAAACGCACGTAATAGACTATTTATTACACCACCGTGTGCAACGATTGCTATCCGTTCATAAGTATTCTCCGTCACGATTTTAGAAAAGATTCCTTCTATTCTCATTCTAAATTCAATAAATGATTCCCCATTTTCAAAACGGTCATGAAGAAACTTTGGCTCTGGATATTTCTTTGCTTCTTCAAAAGATAAGCCTGCTTGCACTCCGTTATTAAACTCCATTAATTCCTCTTCTAGTTGAATTGGGCATCCAATTCCTTCAGCTAACGTTTCACCAGTTTCACGAGCACGCTTTAATGTACTTGCCCAAATGAAATCTGGTGGAAAATCTGCTTTCACTTTCTGTACAAGCCTTTGCACTTGCTGTCTTCCCTTTTCTGTTAATTCAAAGTCAGCTCGTCCTTCATGTACATGTAAAATATCTGCTTCGGATTCACCGTGACGTATTAATAATATTTGCACTTGTTTCCCACTCCCTTGTTTAATATCCACAAAATTCCATTATATCATATTTTAAATTTTCTTTAACAAAAATATATTACTTTGACAGTTTTTTAACCGTCTAGTAAACGTGTTATTCCACTTAACAATTCCAAACACTCTAAACTTATAATTCTTTGAAAAGTGACAAACAAAAAAGCCCTATCCATAATGGCAAAGGACTAATATTTTTTATCCTACTCAAAAATAAAAAGAGAAATGGCATCCCATTTCTCTTTTTCACTCTTATTGTTCTTTTGGTGTATCTGAAGAAGGCAATTTCTTCGCTTGTTTTTCTTTAAAGATTTCTCCAATTGCCCCGAGAGTACCAAGTGTTTCAATTGCATTAGACGGAATAAAGACTTTATTTGCTGGACCTTTTGCAACCTCAATCAATGATTCAAATGATTTATAAGCAAGTACGCGTTCATCTAAATCTGCTGCACGAAGTAATTCAATTCGATTTTGTTCTGCTTTTGCAATTTCCTCAATCGCTCTTGCTTCCCCTTGCGCTTCTAGTTCTTTTGCTTCCTTTATACCTTCAGCTTCTCGAATACGTGCTTCTTTATCACCTTCAGCCATTAAGATTTTACTTTGCTTTTCACCTTCAGCACGAAGAACTTTATCTTGTTTTGCAGCTTCAGCTTCTAAAATAATCGCACGTTTATTACGTTCTGCTTTCATTTGTTTTTCCATCGATGCTTGCACATCTTTTGGCGGATTAATATCAACAACTTCAACACGCTCAATGCGAACGCCCCATTTTTCTGTTGCTTCATCAAGTGCTAAGCGAATTTCTGTTGAAATTTTTTCACGACCAGATAGCGTTTCATCCAGTTCCATTTTACCGATAATTTGGCGCATCGTTGCAGAAGTAATATTACGAACACCATATTCATAGTTCGAAATACCATATGTCGCAAGTTCTGGTTCTACAATTTGATAGAAAATAATTGTATCAATCTCTACTTGTACATTATCTTTCGTAATTACCTTCTGCGGTGGTACATTCGTTTGTTGAATACGTAAGTCATGATATACACGAACGCGGTCTACAATTGGTATTAATAAATTTAATCCCGGCTCCATAATACGCTGAAACTTACCAAATCTTTCAACGACTCCAACTTTTTGCTGTGGAATAATTTTAATTGTTAATGCGATAAATGTAACAACAATTAGTGCGAAAATAATCGTTAATGTTAATGCTACTGCCATATTTATTCACTCTCCTTTTTTACTTGTAATATAGTACTATGCCTCTTTATAACAATAACTTTTTCTCCAGCATCAATTGGATCATCTGCAATAGCTGTCCAAATATCTCCATCCACCTTCACAATACCATTCGCTTCTTTTGTAATCGCTTGCATAACAATGCCTTTTTTACCGACAAGCATATCTACTGTATCAGTAAAACCTTTTGCTTCTCGAAAGTTTTTTGAAATTCTTTTCGTAAAGAAAGTCAATGTTAAACTTACAATTGCACCAGCAACAACTTGTAACAGTAGTGCTTCAGGAGCAAACAAAGCAATTAGACCTCCGACAACAGCTCCAATTCCAAGCCAAAGCATATAAAACGTAATCGACAACATTTCCGCAATAAATAAAATACCAGCTATTATAAACCAAATCACCCAAGCAGCCATATGCAACCCTCACTTTCTTTCTCATTTTCTATATGTATATGAAGAAAAGAATGGTTTATCCGCCCTTTCTTATACCAGGGCATTTACTACAAGCTATTGTACATATTCACTGTTATAAAAAGTATTAATAAAATACTATATTAATATATTCTTCATTATACATGAAAATCCCTTTCAAAAAGCGACAAAAAAATGAAATTCTTTCGAAAATTTAATTTTCAATTTATAATTATTTTAACTACTAAAATATTATTTTTTAGGAAGGTGGTGTGCTTGTTGCAAAACCGTTCACTAATTTACTATTTAGGCTCTAAAATATGCATTACTCTCGCTGACATCGTATACATCATGATTATTACAACTCATATGTATATCACAACGAAATCAGCTACATTAACCGCTCTTTTTCCATTAGTACAAGTCATAACTAATCTTATAGCAAATACATCTGCACCACTTATAATGAATCGTTTTTCATCTTATTCATTACTTTTCACACTACAATGGACAAAAACTGCTCTATTATTTTTATTAATGATATTATTCCCATCCCTGTCCACAAATATTGTAGCACTATTCATTTTCATTTTTTTCATTTCATTATGTAGCGGTTGGAGCGCGCCATTATTATACGGTATCCTTCCTCGCCTTACACGAAAAGAACAATTAGTAAAAGTAAATAGTATTTTTTCCTTTTCCACACAAATTGCGCAAGCCGCTGCTTATTCATTTACAAGTGTCATCGTTCTTCATATCGGTGCTACTTCTACACTCATGATGAATAACATTTTGATGATTTTTGGATGTGTTGCACTACACCTTTCATTACGTTCCCTACATACTGAACGAGTAATAGAGCCTTCTTCTTCAAAAGGCGCTGCTTTATTGGAAGGTTGGAAACTCTTATTTCAATACCCTTCTCTCCGTATCGTTACATGTATGGACTTAATTGAAACTTTCGCAGGGACAATATGGATCGGTGCTATTACAATGGCTTATGTAACGACTGTTCTTCATAAAGGAGAAGAATGGTGGGGATATATTAATACAAGTTATTATGTAGGGACGTTAATTGGCGGGATATTAGCATGGAAAATGAGTACATACATTCAAAACAATTTAATACGCTCCATGGCGATAGGCTCTCTTATGTTTAGTATTCTTACATTTTTATATGGTATGACAAGTAGCGGGTTTATTGCGCTTTTTCTATGCGTTCTAATGGGGCCATGTTATCAAATTAGAGATATTTCTCAAACGACAGTACTACAATCTAGTGTAGCCCCTACTTTATTATCAAAAATGTATACAGCTCATGGTGCAATCCTCTCGACAGCTTCTGGTCTTTCTATGCTTAGCGTTGGAATTATTACCGACCTGTTCGGTGTTCGTACTATTTATATTCTCGCTTCTTTCCTTATATTGTGCTCTGTTTGTTTATCATTTAACTTATTAAAATATGATAAAACAGAGCAAAAAGATATTTCACTTTAATTAACAAAATAAATAGGACAGGAATTCCTGTCCTATTTATTTTATTCATGATAAGTTAGGGATTTTCCGATGCTTTGTCGCTTGTTCAAAAGCGTATGCTAGTTTAATCAAGGTCCCCTCAGAAAAAGCAGTGCTTGCAAGAGTAATTCCAAACGGTCTCCCGTTATCCATATATCCCGCCGGTATTGCTATAGACGGATAACCTGCTTTCGCACATATAGTGGAGCCTATATAAGAAGGGAACAGAATCGCATCAAGATTGTATTTTTCCAGTGCAAAATCAATGCCTTGTTCTTGAGAAAAATATATATCTTCTAATCTTGCATTTAAATATTCTGGATTTCTTAACGTATTAGGAACATCTTTTCTTCTCTCCAACTTAGTTTGTCCATATTTCAAAGCTCTTTCTGCTATATTTTCATTAAACTCCATTAACTCTGAAATAGAATGCACTGGAATAGTAGAAGGTAATTTTGAAAGATAGTTATCTAAACTATGCTTTAATTCATAGAGCGATACACCCCAGCTCCATTCTCTATGAAAAGACGGAATATTAATATCCTCTACTACTGTCGCACCCCCACTACGCAACACTTCAATCGTTTCCTTAAACAATTTTTCATCATACTCACCAGTTTCATAATAATCTTTAGGTGCATTGCTAAATACACCAATCTTTGCGCCATTTAAGCCATTAACATCAAGATATTTTGTATAATCCTGCTCTGCCATACCTTCACTTTTATGAGTAGCTACATCCTTCTCATCTACCCCAGTTAAACTCCCTAGCAAAATAGAAGCATCTGTTACCGTTCTAGCAAATGGTCCCGCTGTATCCTGTGAATAAGTAAGCGGAATAATTCCCCTACGACTAATTAGACCAACAGTCGGTTTAATACCGACTACAGAGTTTTGAACAGCTGGACTCAATATAGAACCATCTGTTTCCGTTCCAACAGATACTACTGTAAAATTAGCAGCAACTGCTATCGCAGATCCTGTACTTGAGCCTCCAACAAACATATCATCCTCACCTGTACCATAAGGGTTTATTGTTTGTCCACCTCTTGCACTATATCCAGCCCACATATCAAAAGACATTCCATTTGCTAATTCTGTCATATTTGTTTTTCCTATTATCACTGCTCCTGCTTCTCGCAGCTTTGTTACGAGAAATGCATCTTCAATACTTATATTTTGTTCTAGAGCAATCGTACCTGCACTTGTATGCATAGAGTCGTTCGTTTCAATATTGTCTTTAAGTAAAACAGGTATACCGTGTAGTGGACCTCTTACACCTTTTGTTTTTCTTTCATGATCTAGCGCTTCTGCAATAAAGATAGCGTCTGGGTTGATTTCTAAAATAGAATTGATTTTTGGTCCGTCTTGATCATACTTTGCGATTCTATGAAGGTAATACATAACTAATTCTTTTGAAGTTAATTGCCCAGCTGCCATTGCTTTTTGTATATCATGAATTGTTAATTCTTTTTGTAACAGTGTATTGAACTGAACCTCCATCATCATTCTCCTTCTATAAAGCCTTTTATTGATTACATGTACCTATTAGTTTTTCATTTTCTCCACTCCTCACATATACAATTACAATCCCTTTAAAAGAATTCAACTTACCAATATAAAAACCTTTTATTTCCTGAAAAATAAAAAAAGTCTGAAACGAATGAACTTCCGCTTCAGACCCTTTTATTACTTTACATATACTTCATCTAACAAATGTAAAAACTCACCTTGTTTCCCAGCTAATGCAGGGCATTTTGCAATATCAATCCATTCGTAGCAAAATACTAAACCTTCATCTTCCTCACCGGCACTTACAGTATGTTCCCAATTATCCTTTACATCTGTTGGTAACGTTACGTGGAAAAAATGGCGTTTTTGATATTCCTTTTTCTCCTTTACATGTATGATGTAGTCGGCTAGGAATCGTTCTATGCATAAATGACGTAATCCAGACTCTTCTTGTACTTCACGTAACACTGCTGTTTCTAACGTTTCCCCTTCGTCAACTGTTCCCCCTGGTACTTGTATACCAGCTTCAGGTATATCACGATGTTTAAAAACAAGCAGTTGCATAACTCCTTCTTTTTCTCTTGTTACATACACGTGTACCTTTTTCTTATATAACACCGTCATAACCCTTCTCTCCCCTCAATTGTTCACTCTGTTACTTCTTCAAGTGTCAGTTGATTTTCATATAAATATGTAGCTTGTGGATTTCCCACATACCTCACGTGCCATGGTTCAAATCGATAGCCCGTAAGCGATTCTTTCTCTTTTGTATATCGAATGACAAAACCAAATTTATGGGCATTTTCAGAAAGCCACTGCCCTTCTTTCGTTTCACCAAAAATTGTCTCTAACTGAAACTTAGCAGATTGCGATGTAATATCCATAGCTAGTCCAGTTTGATGTTCACTCGTTCCAGGAACTGCACTCGACATTGCTGTTTTTGCTTCTCCATCTTGTTTTTTATACATCGTATTTAATGCTTTTTGTCGATCAAAAGATCTAAATCCAGAGACTGCAAAAAGGAAAATACGCTCCTTATCAGCTTGCTGAAACATTTCCTCAAGTGCCCCTGCTGCCTCTTTCCTCATTTTTTTCTTTTCTTGATCACCTTCACTTGAGTAACGTACTTTCGGAATAACTAAATCTGGCGGTCTATACCCATCTGGCAAACGCCTACTTTTATTCACAAGCACAAGTATCGAATTCGGATTACTAATGACCGCAATATCACCATCCATATTCGCAATCGTTTCTTTCGCTTTCGGAAATATGTTATTTACATTTACCTCGCGCGCCTGCTTATCCTTATACATTTTATAATTGATTCCTGCTACTCCAACAATGAGTATCATCGCTACGATACCAAGTAGTGTCCATCTTTTTTTCATATAACGACCTCTTATTTTAATAATTTGGCCATTTCATACTCATCGATGTTCTCTCCATCGATAATAAGAGCAGCTCTTTTGACACCTTCTTTCTCAAATCCAGCTTTTTTATATAGTGCCTGAGCTCTTGTATTGTGGGCCATTACCGTTAATTCTAAACGCCATACATCATGTAATCTTGCCCACTTCTCAGCATCTTTAAACAATCTCGTCCCGATACCTCGCCCGCTATACTCTTGCAAAATACCAATTACAATACTTGCTACATGTCTCTTTCTTTGAATATTATTTCCATTCACTAAAATAAACCCTACTATACTTTCTTCTTCAACTGCTACGAATATTGTTGCATATTCATTTTCTATAAAGCGATGAATCATTTGTTCTTGTTGCTCGGTTGTAAATTTTCTTTCTCCTGGTTCATATAGCATAAATTTCGTTTCTTCATCTAGTTGCTTACTTAATTGCAAAAATGGTGCTGCATCTTCTATTTTGATCTCCCTAATCACTTCTATCACCCTACCAGTTTTATAATAAAAAGTTTTCCTTGTAAAAAGATTTTCTCTACTTTCCCGAAAATCCCTTTGTAAATCTCCCAGTATAATTTGACAAATTTCGATATTAATATAACAACGACAAATTATGTCTATTCTGTGACGTCTCATCATGACAAAAAACGCAAGCATTACACTCACGTTTTTTCAGACTCTCCCACAAATTTATGTTTCATTTTATCCATTCACCTTTTCTGCCTGCCAGAAATATTCACCAAATGCTTTAGCAAGGGCATCAATCGATCGATTTAGTTCTTCCTCCGTATTATCTACGCCACCAACTTCAATTAATATCGCTTGCCCTGACAAGTCTTGATTGTAGACACCATTTCCTGTTTGGAATCCTTTTTGAATGACACCACGACTCACTCCTGGATACTTCTTGCTAATCGTCTCATGTAAAGCCGTTGCTAATTGTAAGTTCTTTTCATAATTTTTATTGCCTTTCCCTATTACGAAAGCAAGCTTTGCATATGATTTATCTCCAATTGCTTTTGTCGTAACATTCTTCCGAGCACTATCACGATGTAAATCAAAGAAGTACTGCAGTTCTTTATTGCCGGTCATTGCTTCTTGTACAATTTCCCGCGACATTTTGTAAGAACTATTACTATTTAACCCTTTACTAATCAACTTTTGGCCGACATCAGTCTTGTCGTTAGCAGCTCCAATCCCTTCACTTTCTAATTGTTCACGAAATCGTTCGCCGACTATTGAAATATTCGTGACAGAACTGGTCGCTTTATTCGGATTTGGATCGTTTGCTAAATTTAGTAACGGCAAATAAGATTCCCAGCTATGCGAATGATAAATAAACGCAACTTGTCTTTTTCCTGTCGTTTGAGCCGGTTGCTTTTTCTCTTTGTTCGTATCTGGCTTTTGAGCCTGTCCACCTTCACCAGTCCGTTCTTTTACCACTTCTTCAAGTGGAACGCTCGACTCTATCGGTAAGTTAGAATAATTTGTCCCTTCACCCGCAATTACAATTTCTGTATCGTACTTACCAAAACCAGGTAGCTCTTTGCCGACAAAACTGCGTACATCATTAAAACGAATATTCGTAGCCATCGAAAAGAGAAAAGAAGAAATCGAAAAATCTTGATTTAAATTTCGATACTCCTGTGTAAAATAATGATTCTCTTTCCCAAGTACGTACATGTAACCATTCATCGATAACTCATTTAACCAATTATATAAATACGTTGACTTTGTCTCTTTCATAGAAGTTACCATCATACTAATAAGAAAAAAAGTCGCAAGTACTGTAGCAATAATAAGTAAAATTAACTTACGTACACTTGTGAATTTCACATAAAAAAAGCCTCGATTCATACTATCACCCTCTCTATTCCAAGTTATGTACAAGCTCTAGAGAATAGACCGTCTAAATTCCGGCTATATTGTTAATGAGGTGAAATGAATTGAAGCTACTAATTGGAACATTACCCTTTGTACTATCATTTATTTTTTATTGGCTTGCTAAGCATCCTACAATCCGTGTTGCTTTACATATTTCAGCTTACTTAGCACTTTATGTACTCGGTACAATTATTTCTATTAATATATATGACGTTTTAATACAAGATTTAGTTTTTATGACAAGCATTCATGGAATTTTACTAAATCCATTTTTTCTTATATCAGGAGCGTATATAGGGATATACACCTTGCACTTAATCTTGTCTTACATTATTACGAAAATAAAAAATGGAGCGTAATGAAATGCAACCACCATTCATCTGTCATACATGCAAAAAAAGAATTGCGCGAAAGAAAGATCTTATTACTGCCACATCGTACTTCCGCTTTTATTTATTTCACAGTGATTGCTTTAAGCGACAGCAAGTGTTCATCTCACGATTTATCCCCGTAAATACGCTTTTTAATTTCTTTCTTATTATATATGGACTTATTTTTGGTAGCATGCTTATGATTACAGAACCATCTATTATTTGGGTGATTTTCTTATTTCCCATTTTATATCGGTTTCTTTCCTATTGTTATGTTGAACGTTTTTTCTCTACATAACGTGCAGACTGTCCTCTAGGAATACTTAAACATTCCCACTCGTTTTCTTTTAACATTTTACCGATGTAAATAATTTGTCCTATATGCAAAGCATAATGAGAAATTTGTCTTTCTATTGCTTGCATGACAGTATGTGCTTCACCACGAATATATACCGTCTGTAATAAATCTTCTGGCGTTAGCACATGCATCGTTTTCAAAACATATTCCCATCCTTCATTCCATGATTTGAGTACCTCTTCCTTAGAAGAATAACCAGCTTCAAATTCAGCATCTCGGTTACGATCTATTTTTTCACCATCAGACGTTAAAAAGTCCGTCCATCTAGAACGCATATTACCATGCAGATGCTTTATAATAACCGCTATACTATTTGTTGCTTCATGAGAAGACCATTCGATTTGTTCATATGATAATTGAGAAAGCACCCGTTCCCCTTGTTTCTTTGTTGCTTTAAAATTCGAAATCGCACATTGTAAATATTCTCGTCCAATATCCATGTTCCCCCGCCTTTACACTAACTAATTTTCGTTCCATTTGGTAATTCCATATTAGGCTGTAGTAATACGACATCACCATCTTCAGGTACTCCTCCAAGAACAAGCACTTCTGATTTAAATCCAGCTACACGTTTTGGCGGAAAATTTACAACAGCAACGATTTGCTGACCGATTAAATCTTCTGGGGTATATCTCTTCGTAATTTGAGCACTCGACTGCTTAATTCCAAGCTCTCCAAAATCAATTTCTAGTTTAATTGCTGGAACTCTAGCTTTTTTAAATTCCTCTGCATGTGTTACAGTTCCAATTCTTACATCCAAAGTTAAAAAATCTTCAAAATTAGCCATTTTATCATTCCTCCCAATTATTACTTAGACAAAACACAAAAATTCCCTTTTAAAAAAAGAAAGGCGCCTAAGCACCTTTCTTTTGTAGTTCACTTGATTCATTTGATTTATAGAAGAAGAAACCGAGGATCCCGCCAATACATGATGGGATTAACCATCCTATTCCTTCATTATATAATGGTAACATTTGTAGTACGTTAGAAATCGCGTCAATTTTAATATTCGCACTTTCTAAACCGTTAAAGAAACTAATTAACAATGCGCCTAAAATAGCCCCAATATAAATGGTATTACGCTTCCCTATCCATTTATGGAAGTAAGAAAGTACAATTAATACGATTGCAACTGGATAAATGATCATTAACACTGGTAAAGTGACTGCAATTAATTGTGTTAAACCTAGGTTAGATACAATTAAACTAAACACACATACCATCGTTACAATCGCTTTATGCGAAAGTTTTGGGAATATGTTTGTAAAGAAACCAGCACAAGCTGATGTTAATCCAACAGAAGTTGTTAAACAAGCAAGTATAATAACAAGTCCTAATAAAATTTTACCACTTGTTCCATATAACTCATTTACAACATTCGTTAAAATAAGTCCACCATTCTCCGAGACACCAAGTGATGTACTCGTTGAACCAAGATAAGCAAGTGATAAATAGATTAACGTTAAACCAAGTACAGCAATAATACCTGATACTACTGTTATTTTTGCAACTTCACTACTCTCTTTTATCCCTTTAGAGCGGATAACTTGTACAACGACAATTCCAAAGACAAGTGCACTAATTGCATCCATCGTTAAATATCCTTGAATAAATCCACCAAAGAAAGCATTTTCTTTGTATGCCGCTAGCGGTGCAGCTGGTTCTCCAATCGGATCAATAATTGCCTTTCCGACAATAACAGCAACAATCAATACTAACAATGGTGTAAGAAATTTCCCGAACCAATCCACTAATTTAGATGGATTTAATGATAAATACCACGTTATTCCGAAGAAAATTATAGTGAAAAGAAATAGCATGTACCACTCTGAAACCAATGCCTCTGATAGAAATGGCTTCATACCCATTTCAAATGAAACAGCTCCCGTACGCGGAATCGCGAAAAATGGTCCAATCGCTAAATAACTAATCAATGGGAAAATAAACGCAAATACAGGGTGAACTCTAGAAGATAGCGCTTTCAAGTCCCCCTCTACAAACGCGACAGCTGTTACAGCTAATAGGGGTAATCCGACTCCCGTTACTAGGAATCCAATTGTAGCAATCCAAACATTCTCTCCAGCTTGTTGCCCTAAAACTGGTGGGAAAATTAAATTTCCTGCTCCTAAAAATAGTGCAAATAACATTAAACCAATTGCTACCGTATCACCTGGCCTTAAACGTCCCTTCATACTTTTCATTTGCATAGCACTTTTTCATTGTTTTTCTCTATTTTCACAATATGCTATGCATCCTCCTCTCTGCTCAAGATGATAAAATATGCCCCTTACAAAGCAGTGTCTTTCTCCATAATTTCTCCATTCCCCTTATTCTTACTCTAACTATTAATTTTTGATTTTTTTGAATTTTTAACTCATTAGAGTGGTATTGCGTGGAGTATAGTTGTCAGACCTCTTTGTTTTTATCACACATATAGTAACATATTTAGTTGAAAAATAAAAACATATTTTCAAATTGATTTTTTTGAAAATCAAAATTATCTACATTTTTCATTCTTTCACACAAATATTGTTACAATCTCAACTTTTATCCTATCGTTATTTTCAAATAATTTTATACACGTAACATAGTAAAAGCCATCCAACATAATTAGATGGCTTTTGTATGTTACTCTATCGTTTCAACTTCACGTGGATTTTTCATCTCTTCCACATACACAACTCTAAATCCATGATCTTCTAAATCTTTCAATAACGTCTCTAATTCACCATCGTTAAACTCTTCTCCTAATGTAAACATAATTCTACGAACTAATAAGGCATCATTATCAAAAGTCATTAAACTTTGGATACCTGTATATTTTTTTAATACTGTCGATAATTTTTGAATGGCCCCATTATAATCTTGTGTCCCAATCATGACAGAATATTTACTAGAATGAACGCCCCAAGCATCTTCTAATAACTCGAAAACCTTTTTATGCGTTAAAATTCCAAGAAAGACTCCATTTTCATCAACTACTGATAAATAAGGTAATTTTTTTATTGTAAAAAACACTTTAAAGAACGAAGAATCTTCTCTAACATAACCTTCTTTATCGTTTAATAATTGTACTACACTCTCTTCAAGCGAACCTTTATATTCTAAAATATCTACTTTGTATACATTCCCTAAATATTTCTCTTTTTTTTCATCTAAAACTGGTACACAACGATACCCAGTTTTATTTAAATGCTCCAGTGCTTCCCCTATCGTAATTGAACTTGAGCAAAATAAAACTTCCCTTTTCGGCACATAATTCCCTTTAATCCTCATAAACAGCCTCCTTATGTTAAAATACTTTCTGTGCCATAACTATATTATATTTTCAGAAAAAAATAAATGATTTATTTTACTTTTCTGAAAATTATTCATTTTCTTGTCATAATTTATTCACGTTTCATTCACTTATATCCCCTACAATACTAAATTTCTTTAAGAAAAATATATTGTAACTTACGCCAAAAAAAGCTAAAATAAGAATAAGAATTTTCTGAATATTCTAAGAGTAGGTGATTACATGTCTTTATTGCGCTCACATATATGTAAATTTATCGTTGGTGTTCTCATTATATTTATCATTAGTCCTATTCCTGCATTATTCATTACACATAAATACTCATACATAACTGGCTTTATAAGCATTTTTCATAACTTCGCACAACTTTCTTCTATGACAATTCCAAAGATTGATTGGATGCACGAATCTATCTTTTTCTCAGCAAATCAAATGGTTAACACTTCTAATCATTCAACACCGTTATTCCCTTACATATGGGAAATATATTTTTTATCGATTGTTCGTTTTACCTTTACTCTTGCAATCGGATTCTTTATCAGCTTAGGGATCGGCCATTTATTTTTTAAAGCACCTCAATCGGTTAAGAAGTTCACTTCTTTATTAAAATGGATACCGTACTCTTTTTGTACTGTATTATTACAATGCTCAGTCTTATTACTACTCCTATACATCACAAAATTGATAAAGCTTCCTTACTACTCATCTTTTATCATCGTTTGTAGTACTTCCATGATTATCGTTATGCAAGCAATAAAAAAGTGGGTTCCTTTCTTAAGTAACACAAATGAATATGAAATAAAACAATCTTCTTTCCTTGTAGATACATTGTTTTTAGCGCTTACTTCGAATCACAAATCTATTCTAGGTTCCATTATTCTTTCATTCGTTATTATGGAATGCGTTTTTCATGCAAGCGGACTATTGCAATTTATCGTTCAATTCGGCGGAAATGCCCCTGTTATTGTTACAATTAGCTTATTACTTTTGTATATCCCATATTGCATACTCTCTTTCCTTCAAACACTATGGACGACAAATCACGTTAAACAACAATCATACGCTTTAACGAGAAGTATTCCAAAACCTTAATTTGAAATAACCCTCTATAATCTGAAAGTAGGGGGTTATTCCTTTTGTATAGCGGACAAAATAACAGCAAATTCAAAAACAATTGCAGAAACATACCAATATTTACCCTTTTTCTTTGACTATTCTTTTCGTTTGGATTTATTATAAAAGTATAACATAATCGCAGGAGGTGACATCTTTATTCCAAACTACGGAATAGAGAAC
The DNA here is from genome assembly GCF_007680225.1 of Bacillus sp. DE0042. Taxonomy (NCBI): domain Bacteria; kingdom Bacillati; phylum Bacillota; class Bacilli; order Caryophanales; family Bacillaceae; genus Bacillus; species Bacillus sp. DE0042. Next base: position 810,544 of record NZ_VEJP01000001.1, read on the forward strand.
ACACTTGGACATATTAAATATTTTTCTCATCTTTGTACTCATCCTTATTTCCGGCTTTTTCGTTGCATCAGAATTCGCTGTTGTAAAAGTACGAAAAAGTCGCATTGACCAACTTGCAAATGAAGGCAATAAACAAGCTTTAGCTGCAAGAAGTGTCCTATCTAATTTAGATGTTTATTTATCAGCTTGTCAGCTCGGGATTACGATTACTTCTTTAGGGCTTGGTTGGCTCGGTGAACCGACTGTGGAACATTTACTACGACCGCTCTTTGAAAAGATTAATATTACTGGAACAATGGCGAATACTTTATCCTTTATTATTGCTTTTAGTGTTATTACATTTTTCCATGTTGTATTAGGTGAATTAGTTCCAAAGTCTTTCGCCATTCAAAAAGCAGAAGCAATCACACTTAAGTTTGCACGACCACTTATTTTATTTGATAAAATTATGTATCCATTCATTTGGCTACTTAATAGTACGGCAATCTTTTTCACAAAACTACTCGGTTTAGAGCCTGCGAAAGAAAATGAACTTGCCCATTCTGAAGAGGAACTACGACTCATTTTAGGTGAAAGTTTCAAAAGCGGCGAAATAAACCAAACCGAATATAAATATGTAAATAATATTTTTGAATTTGACGACCGGGTCGCGAAAGAAATTATGGTCCCTCGTACAGAAATGATTTGCTTATCTACAGAAAATACGTTAGAAGAGAATATGGATATCGTCGCAACTGAAAAGTATACACGCTATCCGATCATCGAAAAAGATAAAGATGATATTATCGGTATGATCAATACGAAAGAAATATTTCACGATCAAACGAAAAACATTCATAAACCACTTGAATCTTACATACATCCAGTACTAACTGTATTTGAAACTGTTCCAATTCGCAAAACATTAGTACATCTACAAAAGAATCGCGTTCAGATGGCAATCGTTATGGATGAATATGGTGGTACTGCTGGACTTTTAACAATGGAAGATATTCTTGAAGAAATCATTGGAGAAATTCAAGATGAGTTTGATGCGGATGAATCACCTATGATTGAAAAACGTACGCCGAAGCTTACTGTTTTAGATGGGAAGGTGCTCATTTCTGAAGTAAATGATATGTTTGGCCTGCATATTGATGATAGCGATTTAGATACAATTGGAGGCTGGCTCCTCTCTCAAGCAGTTGATTTAAATATTGAAGCTGGTTATTCCATTGAATTTGCCGGTTTTCAATTTAAAGCACTAGAACTTGATGGACATCAAGTGAAAAAAATTGCGGTGCATAAATTAGACACGAAGAAGGAGTTATAAAGTGACAGTATTATTAACAATCTGTATCATTGCCTGTTTCATTGTTTCATTTCTCGCCTTTATTTATCCTATCATTCCAGGCATCCTTGCTGTCTGGGCTGGATATTTAATTTACCATTTTGGTATAAATGGCGGAGAACTAACAACTTCCTTTTGGATTATTCAAGTCATTTTCACACTATTTATTTTCATTGCTGATTTTATTGCAAATGGATATTTCTTAAAGAAATACGGGAGTTCTAAATGGGGAGAGCGTGTCGGTATGATTTCTATCATTGTCGGATCTTTCTTCTTCCCACCATTCGGTTTAATTATCATACCGTTCTTATCGGTATTTATTACAGAACTAATGCATAAAAAAGCGCCAAAAGACGCCTTTCTAGTAGGAGTTGCTACTGTAGTTGGTTTTTTAAGCAGTACAGTAGCGAAAGCTATTCTCCAAATCATTATGATTCTCATATTTGTATGTTATATCATCTTTTAATCATCCCAATTTCGGGATGGTTTTTTTAATATGAAATACCTACTCGACTATTCTTATATTTGTTTTCACTACACAGATTCCACGTAAATTGCGCTGTATCACCAACTGTTATTTTCGCTCCCCCTTCTGGTAATACATCTTTTTCAGTTCGATACACTCCTGTCACATCACCGTCTATTAAATGCGTCGGACAAACGACCGTCCAACATAAATTACTACTACTAAGTATCTTATATGCAGCTAAATGATCTTCTGCTGCTGTTGTCATTTTCCTTTTTGATTCAGCTGATTGAAAACGATATAAATTTAGATTTGTTCTTGCTTGTAAAATACCAGCTGTTCCTATTGTAATGATCTTATGAACCCCTACTTCTTCCATTTTCTTTATAATATGTGGCATACTCTTTGCCAATGTCCCATTTTGATCCGTTCCAAGTGCACTAATTACTATATCGCTTCCTTCTATCACTTTCTTTATATCATTTTCATTCCATACATTACCTTCTATAACTCGTAACCTTTCATGATTTATTTCTATTCTATTTAAATCACGCGCTAATGCAGTCACTTCAGCTGCATCCTTTAATGCTAATTTTATTATATTTGAACCTACTCGACCAGTTGCTCCCAATATACATACTTTCATTTGTTTTCCCCCTTTTTCATTCTTTCTCTATTTTTCAATAATTTTAATCAATTTTCAACAAAAAAGCTTCCTCATATATAAGAGGAAGCTCTATTATTATTTTACCCCGCTTTAACGGGCAGTAAGACCCCACCTCAAAATTCAGTAAAAACAAAGAAGTTAGATGGGGATCAACTGCCCGTAAAAGCCCGATTGGTTCAACTAATAATCAGTGGGGGATGCCCCCACTGATTAAAGTTTCACTTTATTTCTTTTCTTTAGAATCTGTAGATTTCTCAGTTCCACTTGTTTCTTTATCCTTTTTGTCCTCTTGTTGTGTTGTTGTATCGTCTTCTTTCTTCTTGTCCTCACCTTTACTACAACCTACCATTAATAAAGAACTTGCAAGTGCCATAGCAGTTAATGATTTAACCCATTTGTTCATTTGCGTTTCCTCCTTTAGATAGAATATGTACAACCCCCATATTACTCTCTATTTTTAAAGGAAAGATTGAAAAATAGTAAATAAACGGTAAATATTTGTAAATTTTCTGATAATAAATACAGACACCTATTCTTTTTTTCTCCATGAAAAGTAAAAAAACTAAGGCGCCTATCTTTCCGCCTTAGTTTCTTATGCAAACTCCTCATTTTCATATACATGTTTAATCTTATACTCTTTCTTCACAACATATTGCCATACACTATAGGCATAACGATTCATTTTCAGGAAGCAATTTTCTAAAAACGAGCGGAATTCTGGATTCGCAACTTCAACTGCTACTTGAGCGAACTTTAGTGCTAACCGTTTTAAATGCGAAATATAACAAGTTGCAATATGGACATCCCCTGTATATTTACTATCAGTCTCCTTTTCCATTTCATGAAAATGAGATGAAATTGGTTCACAAGTTATATGCTGTACATTCTCTCCTTCTTGAAAATTCACTTGTTCATTATACGCTTGCAACATATATGGTAAATGATGCTGTAATAGCTCCTTTAATTCTTCGTCTCTTACCTTTCCTGTATACTCCCCAACCTTATAAATAAGCATATAACTATACCTCATTAATTCTTTCATACAATCCATGAAAATGCCTCCCTTCTCTTTTGTCTATATGTTATAAATATGATGCTATAACATTTGCTATTCTTGCTAAAAACCAATTCCACTTACTAATTTTCTCAAAGTCTTCTTCTGAAAATCTTTTTGATTTATGAAAGTCTTCTTTTAATCGGCTCCATACGTCAGCAACAACTGTTGTATCATATATGATACAGTTAGACTCACAATTTAAATAAAAACTTCTATTATCAAAATTCGCTGTACCTATATCAACAATTTCTCCATCAATGATTGTTACTTTCCCGTGAAAAAAACCATTCCGATATTGATAGATCTCTGCTCCAGCATGGTTCATCTCTCTCAAATACGGATAGGCAGCTTGTTTTAACAATACTGCGTCGCTTTTAAATGGTACGAGAATTTTCACATTGACACCTCGGTTTAATGCACCTTTTAACTCTTTCATCATTTCTTTACTTGGTACAAAATATGGCGTAGCAATAATTAAAGACTTTTTAGCCTGCTTTAAAAGCGCTCCATATTTTTCCCATAACCCTTTTCCATTTGAAAATAAATATTGATATTTTACATGTCCAATTGCAGGTATACTTTTATGTACAGGCATTTTTTCTCCCGTATCTTCTTTCCAGTCAGCAGCAAATTTTCTTTCCATATCCGTGGCACCATTCCCGTTGACTCGCACATGATAATCACGCCACGGGCCAAATTTCGGATCTTGTCCAAGGTACTCCTTTCCAATATTAAAGCCGCCGATATATGATACTTTTCCGTCAATCGTAACAATGCGCCTATGGTTTCGTTGATGCAACGAATAGAATAAATGTTTCAATTTAGGTTTTTTACTAAACGTAAACTGGACACCATTGCTGTTTAGTTGACGAATTATCTTTTTCTTCAGCTTATATCCACCTATTCGATCAACTGACAATTTCACTTCTACTCCACTCGATGCCTTTTTCTCGAGTAACTGCAAAAATTCTTTGCTTATTTCATCTTTACCTACAATATAAAAATGGATATATATGTATTTTTCTGCATTACGTATATCCTCAAATAATTTCGTATATAACTCTTCACCGTTCGTATATAGTTGAAATTCACCTAATCGAACTTGTCCTAATTCATATTCACTAGCCATTTTTTTCCCCATTTCCACATCGATGTTCATCCATATGAATACACCTATTAAACAAAGGATTACAACGAAAAAGTGTTTCATGGATATTTTCCTTCCTCCACTTACTGTTATTTCTATATCTTCCCTTTTTTAATACAATATCATTCAAGAAAATATGTCATTACATGATATATGTCCATATCAAACGATAGCTCATTTGCATATTGTATGTTGTATCTTAAAATAAAAGGAGGAAATAACAATGGGCTTCGCACATGGTAATGGATTCGCGCTATTAGTCGTATTATTTATCCTCTTAATCATCGTCGGTGCTGCTTGCTTCTGCTAAGTAGTTATCGTCATATGATATGTGGATGAAAAAACTATAAAAGCGGACACCTATTTTTAGGTGTCCGCTTTTCATATGAAAAATATTTCCGTTTGTTATTGTACCTTTAACGACTACATATTCAACTCAAAAAGTTAATAATGTAGCTACTTTCTTACTCTCCGCCTTACGTATATGGCGTTGTTCTGCACGTAACACTGCAATGCGATGTAATTCTTTCTCTTCTTCTGTTTCAGGGATAACTCGCGGCACAGGAACCGGATTATTTTCCTTACTAAGCGCAACAAAAGTAACAAATGACGTTGCTGCTATACGTTTCTCACCTGAAATTAAATCTTCTGCTACTACCTTCACAAATACTTCCATAGAAGTTCTACCCGTCCAAATTACAAAAGATTCATAACTAACACAATCTGAAGAGCGAACAGGATGTAAGAAATCTACCCAATCCATAGATGCTGTGACACATTCTTTTCTTGCATGTCTCGTTGCTGAAATAGAAGCAACCATATCCATCTCGGCTAATATCTTCCCACCAAATAGCGTATTATGATCGTTCAAATCTGTTGGAAATACTCGGCTCGTTTTAAACACTCTAGACTCATTCGCTGTTTTCCCTTTTACTTCAGTCATTGTTATCACCTCTTTGATTATTTAACCCGCTATTTGCAGACATTAAGACTCCCACCACAAAATTCGGCTGGAGCAAAGAAGTTCGGTAAGAGTTCTATTTCCTATTAACACTAGAACGGCATGAGCTTACTATCACTACACGTTTAATATTAACAACATTCAGAACTCTTAGTCCACAAAAAAGAACCGATGTTATCAATCGGCTCCTCTAAATACATATTGTTCTTTTGGCGGTTCAACCTTATTCCATTTCGTTACTTCTAATACAGGGATATTCGCATGGAATGGCTGATAAAATTCCGTTGATATTTCTCCTTCAACTTGAATCCAATCATCATTTTTCCATTCTACACCTTCTGGTTTTTTCACTAACATACCATATACACCAGAATCCGCTACACAATGTATAATCCCGAAACGGAATAAGAAATATTGTTCTTTTTGAGAAGAGTCATCTTTGAAAACAAACCCTTTAAAAGATAATTTTTTCCCAGTAAACTCGCCAGGATAATTATAAATTGTTTCCATTCCTTTTAGAAAATCTTCATCTTTTAAAGTAATACTATCTTTCGTAACAAACTCTTTTTTCCCCTTTTCCATTACACCACGGTATCCTTCTTTCCCGTAATAAATGCTCGTATCAGGTCTTAGAAATTGCCTTGTCATAAATGGATCTGTACTTTCTGCTTGCGCAACAGGAAAATGAAATCCTTTCGCCTTAACGATATCTGAATCTAACGTTGCAATCGGGAAAAACAATCCTGAGACAATCGGAAAACAAAACAATGAGTACGAAAATGCTTTTTTCCACCATGTATTCTCATCTTTTGAATGATCATGCCCGCAATGGCTATGATCACAACTACAATCTTGTTTTTCTTGTTCTTTCTGATGTTCTTTTTGGAATACGATAATAATTTGAACGACCGTTAAAAAACCTAAAATAATAGCTGCTGTTGTTGATAAATAAGCATACTTCATATTGATATACTTCGTAATATTACCGGAAATATGAAGCTGCGCGATTAAGATTGTAAAACCTAACAATATATATGCTCGAAACATAACCTACCACCCCATCGCATAAATGAGTAGTGAGCTTGCATAAACAACAAGTGTAACTGTAACTGTAACGACAATTACAAATTTCGTTTTAAACGTTGCAAGCATCATAAACATATTTTTAATATCCACCATCGGTCCATATACGAGGAACGCGACAAGTGACGCTGTTGAAAATGTACTTTGGAATGACGAAGCAATAAACGCATCCGCTTCTGAACAAAGTGATAATATGTAAGCTAGTCCCATCATAACAGCTGGTGAAGAGAACGGCCCTTGTCCTATAGCAAGAAGTGTTGAAGTTTGTACGAACGTTTGAACTGCCGCTGCAATTAACGCACCTAATACTAAATATTTTCCCATCGAGAAAAATTCCTCAACAGCATGCGTACATACATCCCACATTTTTTTACGTAATGGACGCTTATGATTCACTTCTGGGAAGTGATCATCTCGTAATTGATGTTCTTTAAACATAAATGATAATATAATTCCAACGATAATTGCTACGATAATCGCTACAATAGAACGATACCATACCATGTGCATACTACTTCCAAAGGCAACGTATGTTGCAAATAATACGACTGGATTAATGATTGGTCCAGTTAACATAAATGCAATCCCGGCATATGGCGGAACCCCTTTTCCGATTAATCGCCTTACAATCGGAACGATTCCACATTCACAGCCCGGAAACATCATCCCTAAAAAAGTAGCCATTAAAACAGACAGAAATCGATTTTTCGGCATCCATTTTGCTACCATATCTTCTGTTACAAACATTTGAATGAATCCTGAAATAAATACACCAATGAGCACAAAAGGAAGTGCTTCGATCAATATGGAGATAAAAATTGTATTCATTTGCAGGAATGCTTTCGGTAATTGAAACAATTCCATGATGTATTTCCTCCAACTTTTCATTAACAATATGTAATTTTAACCTCATTTTATGAATTGGACAAGACTTATACGGAATTCACCCCTTTCATATACATTACATTTTATAAGTTATATTCTATTCAAAATTTAGGATTTCATAGCAAAAAAGCTGCTCTAGCGCAGTTACACAACTATGCTAGAGCAGCTTTCTTCTCATTAAAAGTAACGTTTCTTCCAAAAAACAAATGCTAATGTGAAAGATAGTGTTACACATATTATGAGTACAATTACAAAACCATGTGCTTCCCCTTCAAACGGTACCTTTACGTTCATTCCAAAGAAACTAGAAACCATCGTTGGTAACGATAAAATGATTGTAATAGACGTTAACAGTTTCATAACACTATTTAAATTATTTGATATAACGGAGCTAAAAGTATTCATCATTCCACTTAAAATGTGACTATATATTTCCGCCATTTCAATAGCCTGTTTATTTTCAATTAATACATCTTCTAATAAATCTTGATCGTCTTCATACATTTTTAAAAATGTACTATTACGCATTAATTTTTGAATTACAATTTTATTCGCCTTTAATGATGTTGTAAAGTAAACTAAACTTTTTTCAAGGCCTAGCAATGTGAAAATCTCTTTATTTTTCATCGACTTATTTAATTGATGCTCTAAATCGATTGTTTTTCTGTTAATTTGCTTTAAGTATCTTAAATAATAAGTAGAAATCGTATATAAGAGCTGAAGTGCAAAGCGTGTCTTTTTAAACGTATAAAATTCTTTAATACGTTGATTAATAAAGCGTTCAAAAATTGGGTTTTCTTCTAAACAAATTGTCACAAAGCAATCTGGCATTACAATCATACCTATTGGAATCGTGTCATAAATCGAATTTCCTTCTTCATCATGTCTAACTGTTGGAATATCCACGATTATTAAAGTATTATTGTCTTCCTTTTCAATACGAGAGCGTTCTTCATCATCTAAAGGGTCTTTAATGAAATCTAAGTCTACATTTAAAGTTTGTACTAGATATTGAATTTCTTCTTCCGTTGGATGAAGTACATTAATCCAGCAACCCTTTTGCATTTCCTCAACCTCTTGTAGTTTTCCGTTTCGGTCTGTTAAATAAATATTTAACATACTATCACCCCGATTCTTTTTACATGTAGGAATCTACCTCTCTTACATAACAGTTTTTGAACCGCCATTCTCAGCATATGAAACATACGTTTAAATTTCAATAGAAAAATTATTTTGAAAACGTTTTTATAAGAAAAATATTCTAAACAAAGAAAAAGACAGAGTGCTCTCTGCCTTAAAAAGCTTATGTTGCCTTTATAACATATTTAGAAAGCATCCACAAGTTAAAGCCAACTGAAATCGTATAACCAGCGTATGTTGAAATAATAAAACTTACATAATCGAAATAAGGAAGCAATACGATATTTAAAACTATCTTCACAATAATACCAATTACTAATCCTAGCACTGTTTTCTGTTGTTGATTAATTCCTTGTAACATCGCAGCTGTAACTGTAAAAAGCGAAAATAGTATACAGGCAGGAGCATAATACTGTAAAATAACTCTCCCCATCTCCGGATCATTTCCGGCACCAAATAAAAGAGTATATACTGGTTTTGCTAACAACATCATTCCAATTGCCGCTGGTACCGTAATTGCTACTACTAATACATTCGTCCTCGTAAAATGTTTGTACAGTAACTTCACATTCCCTGCTGTATAGGCTTTTGTCATCTCAGGTACGAGAGACATACTAAAAGCAGTCGCAACGGAAACCGGGATAAGTACAACCATCTGGACAAGACCAATTATTGCATTAATCTTCTCCGCTTCTCCTTGCATATACCCTATTTGTATAAGTAGTTTATTAATTGTAAATGTATCAATCGTCTGATACAACGGAATTGCTAAACCAACCACAACAAACGGTATTGAATATGTAAAGAGCTCCTTATACAGCGAGAAGAAAGATTTCGTTGTTTGCGGTATACTTGCCATCTCTTTTTTCTTTAAGTGCTTTCTCCTCCTTATGTAATACGCACTTAAAACTGTTAATCCACCTATCGCTCCCATAAAAGCACCGAACGTTGAAATACCAACCGCTAGCGAGATAGAAGCTTTTAAAATATATAAAACGACAAAGCTTCCTATTAATATGGTTAAGACCCGAAAAAATTGCTCAACAACTACACTTAAAGCAGAAGGCCCCATCGATTGAAACCCTTGAAAGAAGCCCCTTAATAAACTCATTACTGGTACAAGTATTAACGCAAAACTTACAATTTGAATATTATTAGTAACCGCTGTTATACTATTCCCCGTTTGATCATTTCCATCGATTACAAGTTTAGCTAAATGTGGAGCTAATATATATAGCGCTAAACATGAGATGACTCCCATTATTAACATAAAAAAGATACCACTCTTAAGTACTCTCTTAACTGTATGATAATCATTCAGTTGATCATATTTTGATACCATTTTTGAAACTGCAAGTGGTAGTCCCATCGTCGCAATGCTGAGCATAATCGTATATGGGCGATAAGCATACGTGTATAAAACGTACCCACTCGTACCGACCATTGCTGTAAACGGTATAACATATATAAATCCTAACATTTTAGATATCATCGTTGCCATCGTTAAAAATATCGTTCCACGTATAAACGGTGACCCTTTCATCACATTCCTCCGCTACGCTTTATTATTACACATTATGGACAACTCCTTTTTTTTAGAACCGAAACAAATAAAAAAAGCCAATGAACAATCATTGACTTTAACGCGCTGCTTTTTTCTTTTTTAAATACTTTAAACCGAAGTATAAAGCAACAAAGAGAACAGCTCCTATAATTATGTAATGTGTGTAATCAGATGCATACTCTTTAATGTGTCTCCAATTTCCACCAAGCTTTTCACCTAAGTATATAAATAGTATTGACCATGGAATAATCGCAACTACAGTATACAGTGTAAATAGTTTTAATGGCATCTTAGCTAATCCTGCTGGAATAGAGATTGCATGACGTACGACTGGGATAAAGCGTGCAGAAAAAATCACTCCTGCCCCGTAACGCTTAAACCAACCTTCTGCTATGTCTAAATGGTGTTTATTAATAAGTAGATATTTTCCATATTTCTCTACAACCGGACGCCCTCCGTAATATCCAAGCCAGTATAAAAAGATTTGGGCTAAAGTACCACCAATAGTTCCGGCGATAACTGCACCAACAAAACTAATTTTACCATCCGCTACTAAAAATCCAGCATACGAAAGTACAATTTCACTCGGGATAATTTCAATCATTAAAGCTAGCGCTACTCCAAAGTAACCTAAGCTTGCAAAAAATTGCAATAACTGATCTATTATGCTTGCTAACATTTTATTTTCTATCTCCTTTTTTCTTCACATACCATCCCATTATTACATAAAGGTCGCATTCTGCCAATATCTTCATTTCAACAATTTTATCGGCATAAGCATGATTAATCTATTAAAGTTTCTTTTTGAGGTTCTTTCATGTAGGCAAACATTTCTTTAATTTGCTCTTCTGTATTTCTAGCAATCGATAAATTAGGCAATTCATTCTCACCAAAAAACTCCAAATCTTCTGTTTCAATACTAGTTTTCTTTTCGCCACCAATAATCTTACAGCTAATAAAAATTTTATATACGTGTGTTGCTGAAGGCGATGGTTGATGTTTTTCTTTATCAAATATAGCGAATAGCTTAAAATCATCTACTTCATAACCCGTCTCCTCTAAAACTTCTTTTGCTGCTACTTCTGTTGGCGTATAACCGATATCGGCCCATCCACCTGGCAATGCCCATTTCCCATCACTTTTTTCTTTCACAAATAATAACTTTTCATTTTGAAAAACGACTGCTCTTATATCAACTTTTGGTGTTTGATAGCCTGTCTCACTTGCAAATAATTTCTCTACTATTTCCCAATCTGTCTTTGTGTAATGTGACATCATCGAAATGGAAATATCCCGTAATTGTTGGAAACGCTCTATATCATACACATCTTTAGAATACGTTAAACCCGCTTGGGCTATAGCTTGTATTTGTTTTACCCAATCAATCCATTTTACCGTCATGTTTCCACATCCCCCATACTCTTTTAAGTGAATAGTAAGTCAGTTTTGTTGATACATCTTTATTATACAAAAAAAGAGATTGATAATGTTCCAATCTCTTTCAAAATTAATCTAATTCATGTAAGTGGTCTTGTATATACTTTCTTCTTTTATTTATATATTCATCGATCATATCAGCTTCTTGATCAAATGTTTCTAATTTTTCTTTCATATATGGATCTTGTAGTAAATATGGACGAATCGATTCACACAAACTTTCAACTTTCGGCATCATAAACGAAACCGTAAATTGTTCTTCTAGTATTTCTTCCAAAATACTTCGGTATTGCTTTCTAAATACAGGTATATCTAACAATCTTGCACTTAACGTGTTATAGCCTTGAATGCGAATATACTCATGATTAAGTGGTCTCCCTTGTACATCTCGCCCCCAAGTTGCATCATAATCCCACGGTATCACTTCAAATAAATTTGTTTCATCGTTATGATATAGTGCATAGTTATGAACGAAACCATCAAAGTTTTGTGTGAAAATAACGCCAGCTAACCACCTTAAATATTTATCAACATGTAGAAACTTCCCAATTTCTTTTTCATAAGCTTCCCTCGACAAAGCATTCGCTTGAAATACAAATTCACTCAGTTGTTCTTCACTATTTTTATTCGAATATTTAAATTCATAACCCGCAAAGAGCTCGGTCTTAACATCTTTATCTCTCTCACTCATTAAAGAAAAATTCGCATCATCATCTATTGCATAATAAATAGAACCACTTGGTAATCCTCTATTTTTCAAAAAGTTTTCATCAACTGATTCTAACTGTAAATATACACCTTGAATTTGACCATTAATTTTTATAAATACATGTTGTGATTTTGGTGAAAGTACACCAATATCATGAAAAAAGTCTAAAGATAATTTGTTTCGTATGAGAGACGGATCCATAAACTCAGAATTTAAATGAATTTCTTTCGCACCTTGAAATTTTTTCGGTTTATAAAACATAACATGATAAGACTTTTTCTCAAACTCACGAATATGAGCCCCCCGGTATACGATATCAATATCATACTTCTTTTTTCCATAAGTTAATTTTGCTGGCACTGGACTATCTGACCAAATGTCTTTTTTTAATTCCACTAAGTACATTGGATGAATAAAAAAATCATATGAAGGTAGCATGTTTTCTCATCCCTTCTCAGTTCTCTTCATTCAATGTATGCGCCTTGTCTTGTCCATACATCCGCTATCATCCATTTATATAAAATTACACTCTTGTCTTGTTCAGAAAGACGTCATATCTCATATCATGTTAAGGAAAAAGAATACCTTTTCACCTGAATACATGATAAGGAGGATTTCTATGAAACGTGATATTAGAAAAGCTGTTGAAGAAATCAAAAGTGCTGGGATGGAGGATTTCTTACACCAAGATCCAAGTACTTTTGAGTGCGATGATGATAAATTCTCTCATCATCGATGTACAACAGGTTGTAAATGTACAACTGGGGGTAAATGTCCAAGAACAAGATGTACTCGCGTGAAACATTGTACTTTTATTACAAAATGTACGCACGTAAAAAAATGGACATTTGTTACAAAATGTACTCGTGTGCGCGTTCAAAAATGGACATTCGTTACGAAAGTGACTCGTAGAAAAGAATGCGTTTTAGTTACAAAACGTACTCGTAGAAAACATTGTACTTTCGTTACAAAATGCATACGCTTTGAAAAGAAATTTTTCTGGACAAAACGAAGTTTCTGTAAAAAATGCGAATTCTTCCCGCATAGAGACGGTCACTCGTGCGATGATTCATGTGATCATGGCAGAGACTGTCACGATAATGGACACAAATGGAATGATTGCAAAGGCGGACATAAATTCCCATCTTGCAAAAACAAGAAATTCGATCACTTCTGGTATAAAAAACGTAATTGCTAGTTTTTATGCCTACAAAAAAAGGCCGTTTTGCGGCCTTTTTTACGTTCATTGAAAATGACTTATATCTGCAAATTGCTTCACTTCACCTTTATCTTCTTCAAATTCTATTATACTTAGACTAGCACTATGCATAAATGGATCATCCCACACATTTTCTATTTCAATACCCGCAAAATGTCCTACAAGTAGTTTTGCCGCTGCCGCATGGGAAACAATTAATATACTTTCTCCTTTATGCTTTTCTAAAAGAAGCTGTATCCCCTCAATTACCCTTTTATAAACAGACTCAAAATTTTCTCCTGATGTTGACTGAAAAAGATGTGGCTCATACCAAAACAATTGTATTTCATCTGGGTATTCCCTTTCTATATCAGCGATTGTCTGTCCTTCCCATATACCCATGTTAATTTCATAGAAATGCTCATCCGCTATTATCGGTATATCACGATCGCCCTTTATTAACTCTGCAGTATGAAGGGTTCTTTCACTCGGACTACTATAGATCGCATGGATAGATAAATCTTTCATTCGGTCTCCTAATTGCTTTGCTTGTAACATACCATTTTCAGTTAAAGCAGAATTTTTCCGGCCTTGCATTCGTTTCGATACATTCCATTCCGTCTCACCGTGCCTTGTTACATATACAGTTGTTTTCATTTCACATTCCCCCTTACCATTTTGGCCGCAATTCCCACGGTTCTACTCGTCCTACAATCCATTCATCACATTTATTCTCAATTCCTTTTATTACCCCATCCGATATTTCTTCATGGGTAAGCCATCTCCCGTATGTATCTTCTAATATAAAACCTAATATTATTCTATGGTAGCTACATCGCGTACCACCTATTTTTTGTGCGGGTATACGCGACGCTTTACTACCAAAAATATGAAAAACGTTGTATGTTTCAGACGACAAATCCACTTCTCTACATATGAATGACAACGTATCCTTCGCACTTGCGTGTACCCATGCGACAACTAATGTTATTGGGCCATTCTGCACAATTGTGCTTTTAATAGCTAGCTTTACATCGTCATCATTATGATAATCTAACGGAAGACATGTGATACTTTCTGGCGCAGCACTCTCTCGCTTAACATTTTCTAATTTCACTTTATCTCGTCCAATAATAGAAACATGAAATCCTTGCTCACAAAGCCACATAGAAACTCTCTTTAGCATTCCTGTTCCACCAATTACTAGCGCATGCAACTTCTTCCACCCTTAGTAAAATGTCATATGAGACTTATCTTCCCTATAATAGTTCAGTCGGTCTTGCAATGTCCCTGAATGAAATTCAAACTTATGGCCGTCAGGATCAACAAAATATATAGACTTACAATCCCTTACATCCCGTTCTCTTCCTTGTAAAATATGAACATCGTTTTCTTCTAATCGTTGCAGTAGACGTTCAAAGTCTTTCTGTTCAACTGAAAACGCAATATGCGTATAAGATTGATGAATCTCATTTCTCGGAATATGTGTTTCTTCATTAAGTGCTACCCATACCCCACATATATTAAAATACGCAAGTTTTCTCCCTTTAACTAATAATTCTCCTTCTAGTACTTTTTCGTAAAATATAATAGATTTTTCTAAATTAGACACTGAAAAACAAAGATGATTGATTCCCTTTAACAACTCTAATTCCTCCTATACAAATAAAAGATGAGCGAAAATTCACTCATCTTTTATTATACTATTTCTTTGTAATATATGCCCATTTATAACTGAAGTCCCCACCAAACGTATGATTCGCAATACCTTTTACGTATGGCTTCTCTAAGTAAGCCGTACTTTGTTGGTACGTAGGAGAAATGGCAGCATCTTGACCAATTAAGATTTTTTCAGCTTCTGCAAGGGCATTCCAGCGTGCTTTATCATCTTTTAATAGTTCTCCTTTTGATTTCGCTACTAAATCATCATACTTCGGATTAGAATAATCCATTTCATTAAATGAGCTTCCAGTAACAAACATATCAATATAAGTCATTGGATCTGGATAGTCCGGACTCCATGCAGATAATGAGAATTCATATTCAAATTTCTTTTCTAACTCTAGCTTTTGCTTATATGGTTGTTGTTTCAAATTCACTTTAATACCAGGTAAATTTTTCTCTAACTCTTCTTTAATAAAGTCACCCACTTTTTTACGGCTACCGTTATCATCATTTAGAAATTCTACTGTAATTGTATCTTGGCCAAGCTCTTTCTTCGCTTCTTCCCATAATTTTTTTGCTTTTTCAGCATTATCTTTGCTGTCACGGAAATTTTTATTTACAGTACGGAAATCTTTCCCATCTGGTCCTGTCGTAAATTTCTCAGGTACTAAGAAATATGCTGGTAATGATCCGTCATTTAAAATAACATTTGCAATTCCTTTTTTATCGTATGCCAGATCAATCGCTTCACGAACTTTTTGATTTTTAAACGTTGCATTTTTCTGGTTAAAACGTAAGAAATACATACGTGGATCTAACTTCGTTTTAAATTCATCCGGCTTATTCTTTTTATACTTATCAACAAATTCAGAACTTAAAATAACACGGTCCGCTTGATCACTATCATATAAGTTTACTCCCGTGCTCGTTTCCTTCACAATATTCACATTAATTTCTTCTAACTTCACAGTATCTTTATCCCAATAATTAGGGTTTTTCTTTAACTGATAACTTCGTTCATGTTTCCATTCACTCATCGTAAATGGTCCATTATATAATAGTTTATCTGCTTCTAATGCATATTTATCCCCTTGTTCTTTCACATATTTTTCATTTAAAGGGAAAAATGTAGGGAATGAAGTAAGCTCAAGGAAATATGGTGCTGGCTGTTCTAATTCTACTACTAACGTTTTATCATCCTTCGCTTTAACACCCAATTGATCTGATGGTAATTCTCCTTTATTTACTTTCTGTGCATTTTTCACATCAAATAAAATAAATGCATATTCTGCCGCTATTGCTTTATCTAATGTACGTTGCCATGCATATACAAAATCTTGTGCTCGAACTGGATCACCATTTGACCATTTCGCATCACGTAATTCAAATGTATATGTCTTTTTATCTTCACTAATCTTCACATCTTTTGCCATGCCTGGTGTTGGTTTATTATCCTTATCTAAACGATATAACCCTTCCATTGCATTTACAAAGGCACGGAATGATACAGAGTCTGTTGATTTTGACGTATCCATTGAAGGGATTTCTGCTGTTTCTAGTAAGTTTAATACTTGCTTATCTGCTGCTCCCTTATTCGATTCTTTCTTCGTTGTCGAAGCCTTCTCACCATTCCCACATCCTGCAACCAATACACTCGTCGTTAACGCAAGTGCAGCAATTGTTGTTGTCTTTCTCTTCATTCTTCCTTCCCCCAATCTATATGTATAAGTTAAATCCTATATAATATATTTCATTATACAAAAGATTCTGATTATTTTAAATATTTATTTTAACAAACATAGAAAAAAGCGGTCAGAAATTTCTTTCCAGCCGCTTTGTTGAATAGCATTTACTTGTAATCCATCCTCTATATCAAATGGATTTTGGACCTTAAATATTTCTTCCATCATCTTCAAAAACTCTTCTTCATTTTTAGATTCACCGTTAACCGTAAGTGAGTATGGTTCCACTTCACCCAATTTATAATCGACAACAAATTGAATCGCCACCTTTTGCCTTGGCGTTCCAGCGTTATATCCTTGGAATTCTACTAATTCTAACCCTTCCGTTCCACGATAATATATCCAACCTGAATTTTGAAAATAATTTTCGAAAGATTCACCTATGGAAAAGAAAGGATATTCATAAAGCGAGCTTGTACGAACCTTTTGAATAACGTCTCGATCAGTCGGAAAAAAGAAATGACTAAAAAATATGCTAGCAACTGCTAAAATAGTAACAATTGTCGCTCCCATTTTGCTCGTTCCGCCGCTATCATGGATAAGATAGTTTTCAACTGATTTATCTTTTATTTCTCTTGCTTTTATTCGGTATATACGTCTTTCCGCAAATTGATAGTATAATCCATTTGCAAAAATCCCCATTCCAAACAGAATAAAAATGAGTAATAAAAACGTAAGAGGCACCATATTAATGATTGGCAACGCTACATTAAATCCCATATAATACGAAAATGCATCACACGCTACTAATAACAACATAAATAAAGTAGCTGGTACATAATACTTACGATATCCTAGCCAGCCTATATTGAAAATAGCAGCCCAACCATTCCAGCTCCACCTAGCAATCCGCTTATTCTCAAGCTCCCATTTCCTTTTGTAATACGGATATTGTCTCCCTACATATACTTCTAATTCCTTGTCTATTAGCGAGCATCCTTCACCTTGTTCAGTATGCAAAGTCCGCTGGCAACTTTCACAATTCAACTGATCTCCCTCGCAAAGTTGCCCACAATTTATACATTTCAAAACAATCCCTCTTCCCATCCATACGTCATTTCAAAATACCTTCGTGTTTTAATAACCACTCTTTCCTCCATAAACCACCAGCATATCCAACAAGCTTTCCACTCTTTCCTATTACACGGTGACATGGAACGATTATTGAAATTGGATTCCGACTATTTGCTCCTCCTATTGCCCGTACAGCTTTTGTATTTCCAACCTTCTCTGCAATATCTAAATATGAAGCACTTACGCCGTACGGAATAGTATAAAGTGCATCCCATACATTTTTTTGAAATGATGTGCCCTCCGCAGACAGCGGGACCGTAAACTCTTTTCTTTTCCCTTTAAAATATTCATCTAACTCATTTATACATTGTTCTATCATTTCATTTTTATTTTCTTCTTGTCGTTCATCAACAAATATAACAGACGTAATTCCTTCTTGATTTGCTTTAATTTCTAGCAAACCTACTTCGCTTTCATAATAAGCCTGGTACATATGTCATCCTCCAATTCAGTTCATATTAGTCATTGTAACACGAATAAACAAAATTTTTCGTATAAGCGTTTTATTAGAGAAACAAAAAAGAGAATGGTAAAATATAAGAAAATTCAATCAAGGAGGCTATTTGATGAATTCCAAGCTTTTTTCACCTTATACAATTAAGAACGTTACACTAAAAAATCGTATCGTTATGTCGCCTATGTGTATGTATTCATCGGGGAATGAGGATGGCAGCGTTACGAATTTTCATCTCATTCATTATGGAACTCGCGCTGCTGGCCAAGTAGGTTTAGTTATGGTTGAAGCAACTGCGGTGTTAGCTGAAGGACGAATTTCTAACAAAGACTTAGGCATTTGGGATGACAACCTAATTGAAGGCTTACATAAAACGACTACTTTTATACATGATAACGGTGCAAAAGCTGCCATTCAACTCGCTCACGCCGGAAGAAAAGCTGAATTAAATACGAATGCTTTCGCTCCTTCTGCAATTCCTTTTAATGATACGATGAAAATACCAGTAGAAATGAATATACAACAAATCAAAGAGACTATATTAGCTTTTCAGAGGGCCGCGTTACGTTCAAAACAAGCCGGATTTGATATTATCGAACTACATGGCGCTCACGGTTACCTTATCAATGAATTCCTATCACCACTTACTAATAAACGAACTGATGAATACGGCGGCTCACCTGAAAACCGCTATCGTTTCTTACGCGAAATCATCGACTCTGTAAATGAAGTTTGGGACGGACCAATATTCGTTCGTATTTCAGCAAATGATTATCACCCTGACGGGCTAACGGTTCAAGATTACGTTCAGTATACAAAGTGGATGAAAGAACAGGGAATAGATTTAATCGATTGTAGTTCTGGCGCAGTTGTACCAGCACATATTGATGTGTATCCCGGTTACCAAGTACAATACGCCAAACATATTAAAGAGCATACTAAGATTGCAACTGGTGCAGTTGGATTGATTACGACTGGGTCACAAGCAGAGCAAATTTTAAATAATGACGAAGCAGATTTAATTTTCATCGGACGTGAGTTACTTCGCAATCCGTACTTCCCGAGAATTGCGGCCAATGAACTTGGCTTTGAATTACAAGAACCTCACCAATATAAGCGAGCACCAAGAAAAATTCATACGAATAAATAAAACCGAGAAGAATATGTAAGACTGAACCTAAAATAATTAATATAAGATATGCTACAGGACAACACATGTTGTTTAACAATGTAGTTTTAAGGTGTATCAACACTTTGCTTGATACACCTATTTTTTATGTTTTTTATCACCCATTTATCACTACATTCATTAAGTCAACAAATATGTTATGTCCTTTCTTTTAAAACTGCCCTCTTTACTTTAAGTACAATACTTCACAATTTTTCCACCTAAATAAATTCAATCTCTTAAAAGTGTTATCCATGTGAAAAAATACCACCTTATTAAAGAAAGGCGTTTTATTGTGAGAGTAATAAAATAGATAAATAGAAACAACTTAGTTTATTTCTATTCAAATAACGCAACCGTTGTAGCTTGGAAATAAAGTTTGATTAAATTAGACCTTAAAAAATTGAAATTATTCATACTTACTTTAAGTGTAATATAAGTTTAGACACAGAACTGTCTAGAAAATATGTAGATTTTTACAACGCTAAGAAAGTTTCAGTGAACTAAGGGGATCTAATGAGGTCAATATCTATAGACTAAAATATCATTCTCGTAGTGGGAGTCACCATATCAAAAAAGAAAATAGTAGGTTCGAACACAATTTAGACACAAAACATCCGATTCACAATTAAATATATCAATATGTTAAATGGCTAAATAATACAAACGGTATGAAGAGAATTTCTAGTCTTTTCATACCGTTTTACATTTGTTCTTAAGTTTTATATGAAATTCGTGGAAAGATAGCAGCATCTATTTTATAAATAAGGCTCAAAAGTTACCATACCTGACAATGGAAATATTAATGTAACTCTAGTTCCTATATTCACTTCAGAATCAATGGCAATTTCCATACCTAATTTTGAGCACAGTTTTTCGCATAGATACAAGCCCATTCCTGTACTTTTGCTAAATCTTCTTCCATTCTCTCCAGTAAATCCTTTCTCAAAAACTCTATTTATATCTTGAGTTACTATCCCTACTCCATTATCCTCTATATTTAGTATTACTGAGTTAGTTTTCTTAATTGAGTATATACGTATCATTTGTTCTTTGTTATTTGAGTACTTTATGGAATTTCCTAATATTTGATTAATAATAAATTCAACCCATTTCCTATCACTATATACGATTTCATTAATATCTTTTATATCTAATTTTATTCTCTTATGAATAAAATCTCTATAATTTCTTTTAATTACAGTTCTTACTACATCATCAAGTTTGATTGGTTTTATAATATAGTCTTTATTAACGTTATTGCTTCGAGAATAATACAGAACCTGTTCTACAAAACCCTCGATTCGATCCATTTGAGAGTCAATTTTATTAGTTACTTCATTTTGATTATTTTCAATTATTAGCTTTGTAGAAGCTATTGGTGTCTTAATTTCATGCACCCATGTCTCTATATATTCTCTGTAATCTATTTGCATATCTCTATAATATTTTACATTTTCATGCATATCTCTACTTACTTCTTTCAGTATAGCGTTAAGCTTTTCCCCATGTATAAAGTTTGCTTCCTTTACTACCTCTGGAAGTAAGTATTTTTTCTCCAAGTTTTCTAATATGCTGTTAATCTCATTATAATAATTTTTACATCTTATAAATTCTATAGCCATATATGAAATTAATGGAAAAAACCAAATACAAAAGACAAAAAATATGATAATGAACGGAATGTGCGCAGTCAGCAATATACCTGCTAGTATGATATATACCAGTACATTTGATAGTATTACTACTATTTTATCTTTAATAAATTCACCTATATTCATGGCATTATATACCCTAAGCTTCTTCTTGTTGCAATTGGATTTTCTATACCTATCTCTTCAAGCTTTTTTCTTAATCTATTTATATTAACAGTTAAGGTGCTATCATCCACAAAATAATCAGATTTCCATAAAGTTTCTATGAGTGAATCTCTTTTTACAATATTTCCGCGATTATTTATTAAGCATGAGAGTATTTTAACTTCATTTTTAGTTAATTCTACAGACTTGTCTTGATAAGTAACTGTTGCATTTGAAAGATTTAAATTAAAGTCTCTATAAACTAAGATATGATTCGTCTTGAAATCTCCAGTTGTTCTTCTTAAAATGTTTGTTACTCTTGCTAATAGTATTTCTGTATTATACGGCTTTGTTATAAAATCGTCTGCTCCTAAATTCATACTTATTAGTTCATCTACATCACTATCTCTGCTTGTAACCATGAAGATTGGAACATCTGAAGTTTTACGTATTTCTCTGCATATATAATAGCCATCAAACACAGGAAGATTTATGTCTAGTAATATAAGGTCTGCATTCTCACTTTCTATATATTCGATAATATGATTAAAATCTGTGGGAGCCTTTACTTCATATCCATACTTTATAAAAAAATGTTGTAATTCTTCTCTGATGATTTCATCATCTTCAATCAGAATGATTTTTTTCATGACTTTTCCCTCCCTATACAGAATATAAGACTATTACATCTTGAGAAACAAGGTGTAATAGCCTTAATGAGCATTATAAAATCAAGTATTACTTTTTACAATATTTTTATAACCGACATATGTCGTGTAGAAATATATTACATAAACTACAAGAAATACTAAGCCAGTCATCAATGCTGGTAAAGTAATGTCTACTTGTTGAAATGCGTTAATAAAATCATTAACTACATAAATTCCAACTGCAGAATGAATTAAAGCAAGAAAAACTGGAAGACTGAAGTATACGAAAGTTTGAATGAAAATCGCTTTGTCGATCATTGTTCCGTTTGAACCAATTCTCTTCAAAGATTTATATCGATCTATGCTATCACTGGCTTCTGATAATTGTTGAAGAGCTAATACAGCCATACTCGTTATTAAAAATACAATACCTATATATATCCCAATAAACAGTACGATAGTTTTCATTCCCTTAATTTCTGCACAAACTTCATCCTTTGATTTGCCTGCTATACGATTAATATTTAATTTCGGGCCATTTTCGTCATGAAATCTCCGTGCAACGTTATCATATTTTTTATTATATTCTTCTCTATTTCCATCTAAATAATTTACATTAAGTACGGATTCAATAATTTTGTAGTCTGATAAAAAATCATCATTTATAACGATTTTGAAGAAATAAGGTTGCGTATCAGAAGTGTAAAGACTCTCTTGTATAATTTTAGCGTATTTTACCAGATATTCTTTTTCTTTAATATTTACCTTATTGCTATTTTTTAATCTTTCATTTATCGAATTAAGCAACCGCTTATCATTTGATAAAAGTAAAACTTCATTGTTATTTAAAGTGATTTCCTTTTCACCTTTAAGATTTAAAATTTTATTATAATCAGATAATTCAATGAAATCCATACCGCTTTTCTTATAATCTTTACGTACTTCCGGTACTAAGTCCCCCACTTCCATTCCTGTTGGATATACATTATAAGATACATATTTTTCGTTATTACTTATTTTAAAATTAGCTTTATTTAATACGTCTTCTATAGTGTAACTTTCATCCTTATTCTCCAACGTAATACTGGCATCAAATGGTGTTACTTCTTTCGTTGTTGCGTCCATCATTCTGTTAAAGCTGATTCCTGTAGATAGGGCCACCATTGTAAGAAATAACATTAAACAGATTACAGACATGGATATAAAATTTGTATTAACCTTACTATTTATTTGTTTGATGATAAATATATTTAAACCTTTAAAATAGATTTTTTTATTCTTCTTTACAACATATAATATAAATCCAGATAAACTAAAGAAAAACAGCAATGTACCTAATATGCCAAGTATGATTGATACCATGAGCATAGGATTATTATAATTCAATCCGATTTTTAGTACAGTCACATATGCATATCCAAGTGATGCTACACACATAATAAATATGATTACATAGATAAGAGGATTTCTAAATTTTACATCTTCGTTTTTTTTACCTGCTGTTAACAAATCAATTATTTTGTATTTAGAAACAACATATACATTAAATAACATAACAAGTAAAAACATGATTCCAAAGTATAATACACTTTTACCTATAGCACCTGTTGAAATTGCAAATTTATATTTATTGATGGGCAAGTCAAATAGCTTTAATGCAAATGTAGATAACCCCTGCGATACTCCAATACCTATTATAAGTCCACTCACTAAAGATATAACGCCAACTAGAAATGTCTCTATTACTAATATTCTGGATATGTTTCTTCTTCCCATACCTAAAGTCATGTATATTCCTAATTCTTTTTTACGTTTTTTAATTAAAAAATTATTTGCATACAATATTAAACCACCTAATATTACAGATACAAATACTGACACATTTGAGATAGCGTTCATTACTGTAGGCACATACTTTCTATCTGAAGCGTTAATTTCCATAAGTGCCTTTTGTGATTCTATTGAGTTAAAGCTATAAAATATACAAACAGCCAGTGTTAGTGTTAAGAAATATATTGCATAATCTTTAAAACTTTTCTTTACATTCCCAATAGCAATCTTAGAGTACATTATTATCGTCACCTCCAAGAAGAGTTATAACTTCGATAATTTTAGTAAAGAATTCTTTTCTGGAATCATTCCCTCTTACCAACTCGATAAATATTTTTCCATCTTTAATAAAAAGAATTCTACGAGCATAGCTTGCTGTAAATGCATCATGAGTAACCATAAGTATTGTAGCTTTTAAATCCTTATTTAGACTTTCAAATCTTTCGAGTAATAATCTAGCTGATTTAGAATCTAACGATCCTGTTGGTTCATCTGCAAGTACTAAAGATGGATCTGTTACGATAGCTCTTGCCGAACCAACCCTTTGTTTTTGTCCGCCTGATATTTGATAAGGGTATTTGCTTAATACTTGTTCAATGTCTAAATATTTTGCAACCGCTTGTATTTTTTCATCAATTTTTGAATTTGCCTCACCTTTTATAGTTAACGCTAGAGCAATATTTTCATAAGCAGTAAGGGTATCTAATAAATTAAAGTCCTGAAATACAAACCCTAATTCATTTTGTCTAAACTTATCTAGTGACTTTGATTTTAACCGAGTAATGTCACTATTATTTATCATTATTTTTCCCGTAGTAACATTATCAATCGTTGATATACAGTTAAGTAATGTAGTTTTGCCACTTCCTGAAGGCCCCATTATCCCAACAAATTCTCCCTCATCTACCTTAAAACTAATATTATCTATAGCCTTTGTTACATTATCTTTATTACCATAATATTTTTCAATTTTTTCTACACTTAATATATTTCGCATTAATACTTCTCCTTTTTCATTATAAAAATTCTTTAACTCCCCTTCATTTTATATAATTTCATTAATAGTATCGGTGGAATTACATTTCATTAACATTACATTTTTGTTATATTGAGTGATACCTCTACATGTAAGTTATCAGAAATCGCAGTGGTATACGTAAGGTCTATTCGATGCCTTAACCAAATGGTCAGATAAATGTAGGGATATCGTTTCTGGTGCAAAAATGATAAGACTTATGTAATTATAGGTTATAAAAAAACTCTAGATTTTCTATGTAGCATAGAAAATCTAGAGTTTTCATTCCAAATATTGATTAAACATACTTTATCTACGTTTGGCAAACATATTGGAGAAAGAACTTTACTATTAATAAAATATCATTAATTTTCTCCCCAAAAAATATTTTAGATCAAAGGACTAGTTATCCATTTCTAATCTAACCTAATCTTAAAGTTCAAATTTTATTTAGAAACCCTTATCTTTTTTGTTTTTTAAGCATAATTTCAATCCTAAACCAATTACCACAACCACAATTGGTTATAAGAAAGTGTCATTTTCTCTAGCAATAGAGACATCTATTGAAATTGTTTCTTTCAGCTTTTAAATCGCATCAGCTGACATTCCAATCATCTCAGGTTTATGTTCTTTTAACATTTCTGTACCATAAAATCAGACGTATTTGAGACGTATGAGGGATAAAAGTAGAATTAAGATCATAAATTGGCGTGATAAAAGGAGTGGATTCCCCACTCCTCTTTCATTTTAGTATAAGTGTTAAACAACATGTATTTACTGTTAATCCAAGCCTAAAACTCTATTTCCTTTGTCTTTCAGTAAAAGCCATTCTTCTCGTTTTTTATTCTATCGTTGTAATTTCATTTGAATTATAAATATGGATACCCGATTCTTCTCGCAATGCAGTTATATACATCCCTTTCGCCACATCTTTAGCTGAAATAGGTTTATACTTTTTGAAAGCACCTTTAAATATAAAAGGAATGATACGAGATAACTTTTCAGCCATTCGTTCACCGAAACGAAATTCTTGTCGATTTCCTACTAATAAAGATGGCCTAAAAATATGAATACCACCAATGACTAACTTTTGTAATTCCTCTTCCATTCTCCCTTTAACTTGCGAATAAAAGAAAAACGATTTAGGTTTTGCTCCCATTGAAGACACAACAAGGAAATTTTGTACCCCTTGTTTTTCAGCTAAACAAGCAGCTCGTAACGTATATTCATAATCTACCTTTTTGAAATTTGCCTTTGTTTTTGCTTTTTTGATTGTTGTTCCTAGACAACTAAATACATCATCTACAGCAAAAAACTCTTTATATTCCTCTAACACCGAAAAATCTATTTGTTTTTGCTGTAACTTTTCATGTTGCCATTGCATTGGTTCCCTTACAAAAATAGTAACCGAATCGTAGTAATCTGATTCAAGTAATAGACGCGTTATCTCTTGTCCAACTAAACCACTTGCACCAAGTACTAACGCTGTTCGCTTATTCATATATGCATATACCTCTTATTTTACTTTTCTCTCCTTCAGTAAAATACAACTTTTAGGAGTTTCCTTCTCTCATTTTACCACAAGTAAAGCACTATGCGTACGCATAGTGCTTTACTCACTCTTTTTTCTCATCTTTCTCTCGCAATTTTGTTACTGTTGATGCATCTCCTAAATTACTTATTAATCTTCTTAAAAAAATTAAGACTAATGCTAATGGTAATACTACCGCTAATATCAATAAAATAGCTTCCATTAAGTAACCCAAACACTCATCCCCCTCTGCACCCTCCTTTCAAATATATGAACGTAGCGTTGTCACATATGCATGCATTCCTAAAAATAATACATCCAAATTTGACAACTTTATAACAAAAACAAATCGGAATGATTATTATTTATTGCAACTTTATAAAAGATGTATTATACTAAGTTCGCAAACTAAAACGTAATTATTCCGTTTTGTATTAAAATGATATTTTTCTTCTATAATTGGGGAAAATATATCCGTAAAAAAAGAAAAGAGGAGAACTTCATGCCTAAAAGATTGACTATATTTTCATTCTTACTTATTTTCACTTTAATTTTTACTGGCTGCTCAAATAAAAAAGAAGGTAATGCCAAGAAAGACGGAAAGCTAACTGTTTATACTACTATTTTTCCTCTTGCAGATTTTGCAAAAAAAATTGGTGGCGACTATGTAACTGTTGAAGCGATTTACCCACCTGGTGCAGATTCACATACATTTGAACCAAGTCAAAAACAAACAGTACAAGTTGCAAAAGCGGATTTATTCGTTTATAACGGTGCTGAATTAGAACCATTTGCTGAAAAAATGGAAAAAGCATTACAAAAAGAAAATGTTAAAATTGTAAATGCATCAAAAGGTATTGAACTGCGTACTTCTACTGAAGAAGAGCATCATGATCACGGAGACGGCCATAAAGAGGATGAACATCATCACGATAAAGACCCGCACATTTGGTTAGACCCTACTTTAGCAATGAAACAGGCAGAAAAAATTAAAAATGCACTTGTAGAATTACAACCTGATCATAAACAAGAGTTCGAAAAAAACTTCGCAGCACTTCAAACAAAATTTACTGATTTAGATGATCAATTTAAAGCAGCTGTTTCGAATGCAAAAACGAAAGACATTTTAGTTTCTCATGCGGCTTATGGATACTGGGAACAACGCTATGGCCTGAAACAAATTGCTATCGCTGGTATTTCAGCTTCTGATGAACCATCTCAAAAACAGCTTGCTGACATTACAAAAACAGTAAAAGAACATAATCTACAATATATTTTATTTGAAACTTTTTCTACTCCAAAAGTAGCATCTGTAATTCAAAAAGAGACGGGTACAAAAATTTTACGCTTAAATCATCTTGCTACTATTTCTGAAGATGATGCGAAGAGCAATAAAGATTATTTCACTTTAATGGAAGAAAACGTAAATACATTAAAAGAAGCTACTAACTAATCAATTTTTTAAAAGAAGCTGAATATGTCATTCAGCTTCTTTTTTATTTGTTCTTACTTGACTTGACCAAAATAACAAGTAAAATTATCCATATTAGCTTTTAAGCTATATTAATTTAGAAGGTGAGTTGGAATTATGACTCTTCACATTCGTGAAGTAACAGAAAAAAATTGGCGTTCAGTAGCTGCTTTAAACGTCGCAAAAGACCAGCAGCAATTTATTGAAAGCAATTCGTTTTCTCTAGCAGAATCATTATTTGAAGGAAACGGAACGTCAGTAGGTTTATATGATGGAGAAACACTTGTAGGGTATGCAATGTATGGATGGTATTTGGAAAAACGCAAAAGCGTATGGTTAGATCGATTTATGATTGACCAACAATATCAAGGAAAAGGATATGCAAAACGTTTCCTTCGCATACTCATTCAATTCTTACAAGATAAATATGAATGTAAAATAATTTATTTAAGTTTACATCCAGACAACAAACTCGCAATGGGATTATACGAGTCATTTGGTTTCCGTTTAAATGGTGATATTGATGACGATGGTCCAGTTGTAGGTGTTGTAATGGAGTTACTATTAGATGAACATACAAGCCTGTGAAAACAGG
Source organism: Bacillus sp. DE0042 (assembly GCF_007680225.1). Classification (NCBI taxonomy): domain Bacteria; kingdom Bacillati; phylum Bacillota; class Bacilli; order Caryophanales; family Bacillaceae; genus Bacillus; species Bacillus sp. DE0042. The sequence continues at coordinate 839,182 of NZ_VEJP01000001.1, forward strand.
CTTTTTATTATCCTTCGTTTTTTGCAATCTAGCATTTTTCTACAAAATACTTAGTTAAGTCAAAAAATAAGCCTGCAATATATGCAGACTTATTTCACACACTCCCCGAAATGTTCTTGGAACCATTCCTTATTAATATCTTTTCCGATAAACACAACTTCACTTACTCGTTCTTCGCCCTCTTGCCACTCTCTATCATATGATGCAGCAAACAGTGTATGCACACCTTGGAAAACGATACGTTTATCTACTCCATCAATCGATAAAATTCCTTTGTAGCGATATAAATACTCCCCTAGCTCTTGAACGACAGCTGACATCCACTCATTTAGTTTTTGTAAATCTAACGGGCGCTCTTCACGTAATACAAACGATTTTACACCTTCTAAATGGTTATGTTCTGTATGAGGATAAATTTGTAACGTATCTTTCGTTTTAAACGTTTGAATTTGTAGTAATGACGCAATATCTACATCACAGTTAGTCGCCTCGATTAACTTTGCAGTTGGGTTAATACCTTGCAGTTCCTGCAATAGATTTTCCTTTTCACTTTCATTCACTAAATCTAATTTATTTACTAAAACGACATCAGCAAATGCAATTTGTTCCTTTGCTTCTAGCCCTTTTTCAAAATGTTTATGTATATGATAACTATCTACTACTGTTACAACACCGTTAATTTGGTATGCAGATTGAATGACTGGGTCTAAAAAGAATGTTTGAATAATCGGACCTGGATTTGCAAGACCAGTCGTTTCAATTACTAATCCATCAAAGTCCATTTTCCCTTCTGCTTTTACATCTAGTAATTGTTTTAATGCAACGAGTAAATCTCCCCGTACAGTACAGCATAAACAACCGTTTGTCATTTCCATAATTTCTTCTTCAACATTCATAATCAACTGATTATCGATACCAATTTGCCCTATTTCATTTACAATCACCGCTAATTTCTGACCGTGATTCTCTGACAAAATGCGATTTAATAATGTCGTTTTCCCTGAACCAAGAAAACCAGTTAATATTGTTACTGGAATCATTTCGTACATCTCCTTATAGCTATATGTTTTTACATTATAGCATATAGAAATAATCGTTTTTGTGGCAAAACATATTTATTGTATGTACGACACTGTAACTATATAATAATATGTAGCAAGAAAGCCTTTTCAAAAAATGATTCATTCATCAAGGAGGTAATTATAATGGAACGAGTTCAAATGGCCGAAACACTAGAATTTTCTCGTATTATTCAAGGTTTTTGGCGTTTAGCAGAATGGAATATGCCAAAGCAAGAGTTACTTTCTTTTATGGAAGCTTGTATGGATATGGGAATTACTACTTTCGATCATGCTGATATTTATGGCGGATATACGTGTGAAGGATTATTTGGAGAAGCATTACAACTCAAGCCTTCCTTACGCGAAGACATGCAAATTATCACAAAATGTGGAATCGCTCCCCCATCACCAAAATTTCCAGATCGATATGTTGCGCACTACAATACGAGTACTGAACATATAATAAAAAGCGTGGAAGACTCATTACGAAACTTACATACAGATTATATTGATGTACTGCTCATTCATCGCCCTGATCCATTTATGGATCCAAATGAAGTAGCAGAAGCGTTCTCACGCTTAAAGCAAGAAGGAAAAGTCCGTCACTTCGGTGTATCTAACTTTTTACCTTCACAGTTTAATATGTTAAGTTCTTATTTAGATTTCCCGCTCATTACAAATCAAATTGAAGTATCTGCGATGCAGCTTGAACATTTCGAAAAAGGGACAATTGATTTATGCCAAGAAAAGCGAATCAATCCTATGATTTGGTCGCCTCTTGCTGGCGGAGAAATCTTTATTGGTCAATCAGAACGTGCCGTACGTTTACGTGAAACGTTACAAAAGATTGCTACTGAACTAGATGTTACTAGCATCGATACAGTTATGTATGCATGGCTGCTTGCTCATCCAGCTAACATGATGCCAATCGTTGGATCTGGTAAATTAGATCGTGTTAAAACAGCCGCTCTTGCTACAAAAGTTGATTTAGATCGTCAACAATGGTTTACAATTTTCGAAAGCTCTAATGGACATCCTGTACCATAATACACAAAAAGAAGAGCTGTTTCTTTACAGCTCTTCTTTTTCATATGTATTTCTAGTCATGGCAAATACACACATATCCCTTAATCCATTTCCATCTACCGCTACACTCGCACTTTCCAATGTACCTTCTAACTTAAATCCTAATTTCTCAGGTATCGCTCTACTCTTCTTATTTAAAGAATCACATCGAATTTCTACGCGGTTTGCTTTCAATTCAGTGAAAGCAAACTCCATTATACCTTTTGCAGCCTCTAGCATATAACCCTTTCCACTAAATCTCGCATCGATCCAATACCCAATTTCAAATTGAGGTATATCCCAATTAATACGATGCAATCCAGCTGATGCAATAAATTCACCTGTTTCTTTCGAAAAAACTAGTAATCTTAAATCCTCACGCTGCAAAAATTGAATATGCGATTTTCTAATGCTCACTTCTACTTCTTCCTCTGTTTGCTCTTTTTGTGCAAAAACCATCCAAGGTTTTAATTCTTTCATAGAAGCTTGAATTGCATCGTATACAACTTTACCGTCACCTGGTTTCGGCATTCGAATAATTAGCCTATCAGTATAAAATTCAGAAGGAAAATCGAATAATAACGGATTCACTTTCAACACTCCTTTTAATTCTTTTATATATAATAATATCCATCTCAAACCATACAGTAAAGAAATTTCTGAATTTTACACATTTTAATCATTTACCTCTACCGCTACACGAACTCCAGATTCAATTGCACCTTGTATCCATCCGTGATATAACGTTGTATGATCACCTGCAAAGTATAATCTCCCCTCTGGTTTTATAATCGCTGGTTGTAGCTCAGATTCTTGCCCTGCCTGAAATAGTGCAAACCCTCCAAGTGCATATGGATCCAATGTCCAACTTTTTGATATGCCAGACATGAACTCATCATATACTTGATCGCCTAATATTGTCGCTAAATTTTGTAGTGTGTAATAAATACGATCACCTTTTGATAACCCATCCCATAACAACGCATCATAAGACCATGTATAGCTTCCTAACATCATAGCAGGTCCTTTTTCTCCAATTCCGTGACTTGGATAATAGGCATAACGAATTGGCAAATCCGTTATAATCCTGCCACCTAATTGTCCTTGTTCTTCCCAAAATCGACTTTTAAATTGAATTCCTATTTTCGTTGCTGGCATATAATGCAATTCACGAATTGCTTTCCATTTTTCATGAGATATAGAATTAAATGGATCTACTTCCACAAAGCGCATTGTCGAAAATGGAATTGTAATAATAACTAAATCCCCTGTAATACTACTATACTCAAAAGTTTGCTCGTTTCGATAAAAAGCTGTCACACCATTATCGTGTTGATGTAGCTTCATTAATTTTTGATTATATATAATATTTTCTTCTAATTGTGGTAAAAAGGACTTTGGTAATCTATCATTTCCGCCTACTATTTCACAAAATCCACTCTCCTCCTGCATAATGTATAAAAAGCGTAGTGTCTCAACAAATGACCTTTCCAAAAAACCTTCTAAATCTAATAAAACACCGATCATCTCAATTGTTACTGGTGAAAAGTAAGTATTATATTGATAAGGATGATACTTTAAAAATTGTCCTGTAGAGTATCTCCCAAAATCCTTTACTACAACATCCCAATTTTTCTCTGGGTTCTTTTTTATAAAATTTATAATGGGCTGTACCGCTAACAATAATAGTTCCTCAGACGTTTTCCCGACTTCATTCATTTCCACGGGATACTTTAATATACTTGGGTCCTTTTCATATTGTTTTAATGTCGTTTTCCGGCCATTTACGTAAATAATATCCGTCTCATTCCTATTAATAAACGGGCTCACCTGTAGCCCAAATTTTCTTATATATGCCATCGTTAATGTGTGCGAATACGGAATTCTCATTGCCCCAACATCTAAATATAATCCGGTATCTTCCATTCTAACCGTCTCTATGCGGCCACCTACCCGGTTGTTTGCTTCAAAAATCTTCACATCATGTCCTGCAGCCTTTAATAAAGATGCCGAAACCAACCCAGCCATACCAGCCCCTACTACTATAATTTGTTTCGGACGTGTCGTCTTCTTTAACCCTTTATTTATAACTTTTAACGTTTCATCCATTTCAGTGTTATACATTATATCTTTCCGCACAATTCCACCCCTTACTTCATAAAATGGGCATTAGTGGTTTAGTGCATTTTATTCATAAATTCCTATAAACATAACAACATAGCAAGTGGAATATTCACTAAAAGTACATAAGAGGTAGCTTTCACATCTCTTCACGCTTCGTATAATATAGCAACAGCAAAGAAGGCGTGGGTGAAAATGAAACAAACTTACGACTACCACGCTACAAAGAAGTATTTAGAAGGAAAGAAACAACAACTATGCAACAAACTTAATAGTAAACAACTATGTAAAAAAGAGCGTGAACAACTAAAACTTGAGATTGATAACTACGAATATATATTAAATTTAGTCGAAATGAATTATTATGAACGGGGCTTTTCTCGTTAGAAGTGGATATAAGTGTATCCACTTCTCATTTTGAGCATTTCATTACGCATTTTTCGTAAGTAAATATATAATAGGATGTACATTAAGATTGCGAGGTATATTCTATGATCAAATTAAGTGTGTTAGACCAATCCCCTATTTCAGATGGTAGTACAGCAGCCCAAGCTTTTTCACATACAGTTACACTTGCACAAGAAGTTGAAAAATTAGGATTCACACGTTTTTGGGTATCTGAGCATCATAATTCCATCAGCCTTGCTGGTTCAAGCCCTGAAATACTTATTTCTCATATTGCAGCAAAAACGGATCGTATGAGAGTTGGTTCAGGTGGTGTTATGTTACCGCACTATAGCCCTTATAAAGTTGCTGAGAATTTCCGCGTTTTAGAAGCGCTTTATCCAAATCGTATTGATCTTGGTGTCGGCAGAGCACCTGGTGGTATGCCAATTGCAACTCGCGCACTTCAAGAAGGCAAAATGGTCTCACTTGATCAATACCCAGAACAAATTGCAGATGTTGCAATGTACTTACATGATCAAGTACCAGAAAACCATCATTATGCAAATTTAAAGGCTACTCCTGTCATTCCAACATCTCCCGAGATGTGGATGCTTGGTTCTAGCGGAGAGAGTGCAATGATTGCCGCAAAACAAGGTGCTTCTTTTGCATTTGCACAGTTCATTAACGGATACGGTGGCCCTGAAGTAATGAATGCTTATCAGGAACAGTTCCAACCTTCTTATTTAGGAGATAAACCAAAATCAATCGTCTCTATTTTTGTTATTTGCGGAGAAACGAATGAAGAGGCGGAAAAAATTGCTTCTAGTTTAGATTTATCAATCTTATTACTAGAACAAGGAAAGCGTACAACTGGTACTCCTTCTATCGAAACTGCACAAAATTATTCATACAGCGCTTATGATTTATTCCGTATAAAAGAAAATCGTCAACGTATGATTGTCGGTGATCCATCTTCTGTGAAAGAACAAATCGTAAACTTAAGCAAAGCGTACAATACTGATGAATTTATGATTGTCACAATTACTCATCGATTTGAAGATAAATTGAATTCTTATCGCTTACTAGCAAATGCTTTTCATTTATAATGACAAAAGGGAGATACATCAGTTATGATGCATCTCCCTTTTTTACTACTTATTATTTTTGTCGTCTATATATTCAATAGCTTCTTTTAATAGTTCATCAAAATCCTTAGGGTAATCATGATTTAAATTGGGTACAACTTTAAACTCATGTTCTATATTCTTATCTCTTAATAATTGTACAAATTGCTGCGTACATTCGAAACAATCTTCATCTTGATCCCCACACACTATATATCCCTTTATATTTTTATTCTGTAGCACTTCCAATAACTCATTCCATTCATCAACCTCTGGAAGCCACGGCGCCACAAAAATAAAACCATCTACATCTATATTTTTTTGTAAAATCGTATACAAAGCTACTCTTGCACCAGCAGAAAAACCACCAATTATTAAACTTTCTACTGTATGATTTTCTATAAACGTAACGTAATGCTCTTTTAATTCTTCTTTCCCTCTATGTATATCATCCCAAACAAACCCATCTGAAAACTGAATTTGCGAAGACTGTGGTAAAGCTAACGTATAATCTTGATCCAAAACAGATTTCCAATATGGTTCTACTATTGCTATATTTTCTTGATCTCCGTGCATTGCAATAAATAGTTTTTCTTTTTTCTTACCATCTATAAATTTCACGTCTGCTCGTTCTGTTTTCTTTGCTAATTCTTCTCTCTCTTTACATAATTGAACCATTTTATGAAACTCTTCAAATTTATGTAGTGATTTTAAATCGTCGTCGGTAATTAAATATTCATTTCCATACCAAAAACCCTTTTCTATAATGGCTTCCTTCATTACATGCATCGCTTCTTCTTCAAGTCCTGCTGCACCCGCTAGTGCATATTTGAAATTATATATTTGCGCCTCATTCCCCACTATGCCTTTCGCATGCTCCATTATATAAGTGTACGCTTCCAAACTCCCTTTATTTGCGTAACAATGTAACGTTTCATTTAATAATTGAATGTAAGTCATACTATTTTTCATACACCCATTCCCCCGTAATCTTTTATAATATTTATTTCTCAAACCTTTATACCATTCTGTAATCACTGTATATAACTCACGCTAACAATACTTAATCATTACTTCTCTTCGTCCAATAAGTTTAGTATAAAGTTTAATAAACAGAAAAATCAATGTTTTCAAAAACAAAAAAAAGACAACAATATATTTATTGTTGTTCTCAATACATCTACCCACTCTTTTGTTTTTTTCTGTCCGGTTTACTTGAAACTAAATAATGTTTTTCTGAAATATATAGGTCTCTTTTTAATATACGCTTCAAATATGGTCCTAATTTTATCCCGCATATAAGACGCTCTTCACTACCTTCAACAAGTGGAAACATTTCTTTTTCTGTTACGTACTGATCTACTGCTTTTTGTACGATATCAATTTCTTTAACTAGGTTTAGATTTTCTTCTGTATGTTCAAATACCTCAAGCGTTTCCTTCGTAATAAGAAAACTATTTGTTGGAAATGCAAGTAAATACGGCTTTAACAAATCATAATTTACTGTATAATCATCATTTACTAATACTGTATAAACGATATTAGCATTCGTTTCTAGAAACTTAGCCATCGCTTGTTCTAATTCATCTTTCGTAATTTCACGCTCTTCTTTTCCAGTTCTGAAAAAGCGAAACATTGCATCGCCTCCTTTTTACTATATTATAGCATAAAAGAAAACTGAAAAATGACAAAAAAAGCCATTGAACGAATTTTTCAACGACTTTTCCTTAATATACTTATATTTATTTTAAGAACGCACTTAGCATCCATACATGTTGTTCTAATGTTGTATGAATCGCTAACAACATGTCTGCTGATGTTTCATCGCCAGCTTCGCCAGCAACTTCCATACCTTCTTTTAATTCTTGAATAAGTGCAGAGTAATCATTCACTAATGTTTGCACCATTTCTTCTGCAGATTCCTTGCTTGTCCCTTCACTCACACTAGATGTTGCAAGATATTCTTTCATTGTCGCTAGCGGTTTACCTTCCAACGCTAAAATACGTTCTGCTAATTCATCAATATTTGTTCCAGCTTCATTGTAAAACTCTTCAAATTTCTCATGTAACGTAAAGAAGTGTGGTCCTGTCACATACCAGTGATAATTATGTAGTTTCACATATAACACATTCCAGTTTGCTACCTGCTTGTTTAATACTTCAACAACATTTGTTTTCGTACTCATACAATCCACTCCTCTTATCATTTCATAATGTTTATCTTTTAATAACCTAGTTACATGTTACCATACATTTCCTACCCTTTCGAACGATTGGCTCATATGTAACAAAGTTTTAACACCTTTAATACTTCCCTAATATCTTTTAATTCATGTATGTTTTCAAACACTTCATAAGTCTAATTGTCCAAGCTCATACATATGCATAATAGTAAATCAAGCTCATCGTAGTAGAAAGAGGGATAACATGGAAAATCAACAATGGCAAGTAGCAAAGAAGGTCGCTGCTACTTATATTGGAACAGTCGTTGGAGCTGGATTTGCTACTGGACGAGAAATTGTTGAATTTTTTACAGTGAACGGATTATATGGAACAATTGGCATATGTGTAAGTGGACTTTTTTTTATTTGGCTTGGCACAAAGATGATGTTACTTTCATCACAAATTGGTGCATTTTCAGCGCAAGAATTTAACAAATATTTATTTGGGGATGTATTTGGAAATGTTGTAAACACACTATTATTACTCGTATTATTTGGTGTAACGAGCGTTATGTTATCAGGAGCTGGGGCGGTATTTGAAGAGCAACTTCGTTTACCAAGACAACTTGGTATTTTCATTATATTGATCGCCTGTCTCCTTATAGGTAGTCGCGGATTACAAGGGGTTTTTGAAGTTAATACACTTGTCGTACCTATTATGATGATTTTTATTATCGGACTTGCTATTACAACTTTTTTTCACGGTACAACTCCTATTAGTGACACTATTCCTGCAGAAAGCTGGAATATGAAGTGGATTACTAGTCCTATTACATATGTCGCCTTAAATCTTTCTCTCGCCCAAAGCGTTCTCGTCCCGTTAGCCAGTGAAGTAAAAGATCGAAAGGCCATTTTATGGGGCGGTATTTTAGGCGGTGCAGGACTTTCTTTAATTTTATTATGTAGCCATTTAGCTATTTTATCAGTCGATCAATTTTATCAATATAATATCCCAATGGCTGAAGTCATAAGAAAATTCAATGCAACTTTTCACTTTTTCTTTGTCCTTATCATTTTCGGTGAAGTGTTCACAACTTTAGTTGGTAATGTGTTCGGAATGACAAAACAAATGCAATCCATCACCGGATGGAAAAGTAACAATATTATTTTCTTCATTTTACTGATTAGTTATTGCTTTAGTTACATTGGTTACAGTGAATTACTCCACATTCTATATCCTATAATTGGATGGGTCAGCATCATTTTACTGCCAATTATTGCTTTTAAACAACTTCAAAAAACATAAAAGAAGCATCCATGTTATTGGATGCTTCTTTTATGTTCATTCACAATCATCGCATACTTCCCAGTACGGCCCCATTTCGAGTGCTAAATATGGCTTTAATTGCAACCGAATCATCCGACTAGGCATACGTTCTAAAACGAATTGAATTCCTTCTTCCTCTTCGTCTAATTCAACTTTTGAAATCGCAATTCTTTGCATAGTAGAAATAGGCATTCCATCTTTATATAAAGTGATTTTCACCTCATCATATTCATTAAAATACAATTCAACACTCATTTGATTTTTCAACAGTTCATCAACAATTTCATATTTATCATTTCGTTCCTGGATTATATATTTCCAGCCGCCTCTACCTTCTTCTTTCGGAGCTGCTTGAAATAATGTCATCAAATCCTCGTATAGCATAAGATAACCCCTCTCTTACTAAAAAACGATGAGTATTTTATATACCCTTTATCTCTATCACTATCCATATGTATTGTACCATATATCGTCGTTTTTACCGTATTCATTTGCTTCATAATTGCATGTAAAACACCTGATTCTCTTCATTTTTATATGAATTGTCTCTCATTATATTTCTTAATATGCTTCTAACGCTTTCCAATCATATCAAACATAAGTAAATGCACTCTTTGTCCATCCTCCGCTTAGTATTTCCTTACAATAACAAAAAAGAAGAGTGACTTTTATCACTCCCCTTAAAAGAATTTCCCCGTAGCTACTAACGCTAATACTAGTATTAAAATTGTAAATAATAATGATACAATGAAACTAAAAATAGGTAATGCTTTCTTTTCATTCTTCTTAAAGAGTAACTTTAAACTAAGAAAGATGTTTACTGGTACAAGTATAAAATAAAAATATTTAACAATTTGCACCGAACTATTCGAAAGTGTTTTTAAAATAAACACTTCAATTAAAAAGACAATAAAAAATGAAATACTTAACCAAAACGAGACATAACTAAGCCAAGAATGTCTTTTGGTACCCCAATAAACTCCCATAGTAATCTCCTTTATTTGCATTTTATATGACTATAATTATACACAAAGTTAACAAATACCTCTATTTTTCGACAAATATTATACATGATATACCTTTAAACATCATAAAAATACTCTCTATCCCATTTCATGTTACATAATAAAAACAGACTACTCCAAAATCGCATACTGCTATTTTGGAGTAGTCTGTCCTCTGTTACACTTTAAATCTTTCAATTAACCCTTGTAACTCTTCGGCCATTTGAGATAATGTACCAGCCGCCGAACTAATCTCCTCAATGGACGCTAGTTGTTCTTCTGCTGATGCTGCAACGCTTTGAGTACTCGTCGCATTGTTCTGTGCTGTCATTGCAATTTGACCTACTGAAATAGACACTTCATTTGCACCTTTTGACATCCCATTAGCCGTTTCAACCATCGTTTTAATCTGATCTGCAATTTCATTTGTAGATAGTAATATCTCAGTAAAGTTTTGCTTCGTTTCATTCGCAATAACAAGTCCAGATTGAACTTCTTCATTTACATGCCCCATAGATTTTACCGTCTTACTCATGTCATCTTGTATTTCACATATTAATTTACTAATTTCACTAGAAGATACACTAGACTTCTCCGCCAATTTACGTACTTCATCTGCAACAATTGCAAATCCTCTTCCGTGCTCTCCTGCTCTTGCAGCTTCAATTGCCGCATTCAAAGCTAGAAGATTCGTTTGATCTGCAATATTTTGAATGACTTCTAGTATGTCACCAATTTGTTTTGATTTATTATTTAGCAACTGTATAACTTCATCTGATTGTGAAACAGATTCTGCAATAGACTGCATTTGATTTACTGTTTTTTCGACTAGTTTTCCACCATCTTCTGCTTTTTCACGAGTATGAGCAGAAGCCGTGCTAATTGATGATGAACTATTTGCTACATGCTGAATTCCTTCTGTTACATCAAATAATAACATTGCACCATTTTCTACGCTCGTTGTTTGCGTTGTTGCCCCGCTCGATATTTCATCCATTGCCATTGTAATTTGCTCAGTCGCTTCACTCGCTTGTCTTACACTTGCCGTTAGCTCTTCTGATGCTGCTGCAACATGTCCAGCCGAAGTATTAATTCTTCCAATTAACGTTCGCAATGCATCTGTCATCTCATTGAATCCTTTTGCAAGTTGGCCAATTTCATCATTAGAATGAATCTCGATTGTTTGCGTTAAATCTCCCTCACTTATTTCTTTAGAAGTGGCAACTAATCTTTTTAATGGCTTCGTTATAGAAAGTGTCACAAAATAAATAAGTGCTCCGCCTATAACTAATGAAATGAACATAACAATTAACATATTATAAAATACAGGCTGCGCAGCTTCAATTATTTCATTTGAGTACATCGTTCCACCGATTTTCCAACCTGTTTTTACATTTGTAGCAAATACCATTTGTTTTTCGCTGCCATCATACATATATGAAAAAGCACCATGGTTATCTTCATAAATTTTCTTCGCCCAAGAATCAGCTGCTTTTTCCCCAGATTTTTCTTGAGGATGTGCAATTATTTTTTGTTTTCCATCTAAAATGAAAGCATATCCCTTTTTACCGATATTGATTAACTTTGTTGTTTTTAATAAATTATCTAAACTTAAATCTATTGCTACAACACCGTTTTTATCTTCTGCTTGTTTTGCAATCGTTACGACAATATGTCCATTTCCTTGCGCCTTATACGGCTCAGTAACGACAATACCACCTTGTTTTGCCACTGCATCTTTATACCAAGAACGTTCTGTTGGATCATAGTCTGCTGCCATTTGTATATTTGGTTCTTGCACAAATTTCTTATCATTCCCAGCAACGTATACTTGTTCAACATCTTTATTCAAATTAATATATTGAGATAACATTTTTCTTACTTCATCTTGATTATCCCCTTGATACATATTACCTTGAATCACCCGTGCAAAATTATTTACATCATTAAATTTTGCCTCAATCATTTGATTGATTAAATTATCTAATATTTTTATATTGTCGTGAGCACTGCTCGTAATTTGTGATTCAAAATTCTTTTTAGCTGTTTGATAAGACATGCCTCCAATAATAGAGACAGCCGCAATTAAAATGACAAAAAACGAAATTAGTAGTTTTTTTGCTACTTTCATATCACGAAACCAATTTAATAGTCTACCCATTACAAACCTCCTGCTTTTCAATTTCAATAGTTAAATCTAGCGAGTTGTAAACATTTCCCATCCCTAAATTATTATTTTCATAATCTATTACGATGGATACTTTGTAAAGTTTAAACAATTAAATTCCCTTTGTCTATATATTTGAATAATATTATTATAAAATTTACAAATACAAAAAAAGCCAAAGGGAACCACCCTTTGGCTTTTCATATTTTTTTATGCTGTTTAGAAATCTTTTTCCACTTATCACGCTCTGCTCTCGCAAGAATAGCATCTTGTTTTCTCATAAAATACGCCAGTTCTCTTTGTAATTTTTTATAGCTTTGCAAACGATTTATCGTAATAATTCCGTTATCAATTGCATTATGCACTGCGCACCCTGGCTCATTTTCATGTTTACAATCCCTAAAACGGCACGTTTTTGCTAATTCTTCAATATCAGAAAATGTTGTTTGAATTGCATCGCTTCCTTCCCAAAGCTGCAGCTCCCTCATACCCGGAGTATCAATAACTAAACCACCACTCGGTAATCGGAACAATTCACGATGAGTTGTCGTATGCCTTCCTTTACTATCTTCCTCACGAATATCTCCCGTTTTTGCTACTTCAAGTCCTATGAGTGCATTTAACAAAGTGGATTTTCCAACCCCCGATGACCCGACTAAAGCAATTGTTTTTCCTGAAGAAACAAATTGCTGCAACGATTCAATACCAGTATGCTCTAAACTATCAACGACGAAGATCGGAACACCAATTGCCACAGCTTCCGTTTCAACAATTTTCTGCTCCACGTCTTCACATAAGCTACTCTTTGTTAAAACAATAACAGGCATTGCACCACTTTCATACGCTAATAGTAAATAACGTTCTATTCTTCTTACGTTAAAATCATGGTTAAGTGCATTTACTAAAAATAGATAATCTACATTTGCTGCTATTACTTGTTCTTCCGTTCGATTACCAGCCTCTTGTCTAGAAAAAGAGCTTCTTCTTTGAAAAATACGATGAATAATTGCTTTCTTTTCATTCTCTATTTTCTTTATATACACCCAATCACCAACCGCTGGATAATCTCCCTTCGTTACTGCTTCATGCCGAAACTTTCCAGACAGCTCTGCCATATATTCACCATCATTACAAATAATTCGATATACATGTTTATGCTCAAGTAAAATACGCCCTACTTCAAAGTTCTCTACAGCTTGTTCTTCAAAAAAAGAATCCCAGCCGAATGATTTTAAAATATTTTGATTCAAATTGATATCCTCCCTAGTTTGAGCTAAGCGGAAGGATCGTGCGCTCACTTATACAGTCTCGCCCTTTCCATCCACCTTTGTATTTGGTTTATTATTCATATACGTTATCTTCGCCATAATACATCACTCCGTTCTCATTTTAATTACTCTCATTATATGGAATATTTATTTAAAAAGCTACCTTATTTAACGCAATTTTCAAATATTTTATTTTTCATCATTCTAATTTGTCCACGGTGACTAACCTCATCTTCTAGCACATGAAACCACAGATAGTGCTGGTTATACGCTACACCGTTAGGCCACTTTCTTTCTGACATAAGCCATTCATCATCTTGTTCATTCAAATACTTCAGAGATTCTTCTCGAACACTTTGTAGAAGTTGTACATAATACTGTATTTCATGACCACGGATTGTTCTCCCCGCTTTCCCTAAATACAGTGCGTCTTCCCATATTTCTAATTCTTCTTTTGTAAAGTCGCGCTCTTGAAATGAAATAAGTTGATGGGCTTTTTCTATAGCTGCTATATGCTTTAGTAACGCTCCGATGGAATTCCCTCCACTCGTCATAATGAAATCTAATTGCTCAACAGATAGACCGTTTATTTCCTGTAATGTTACAGCCCTCGTATGCTCCAGCATGCTTACTAATTCCCCTATATTTTTTGTATAACCATCTGCACTTCTTATTCGATAATCTATATTCATATCACTCACCCCTTTCTACATTCATATTAAGGAATAGCCGCTTCATATAATAGACTGAAAGATATCAGGTTTTTCTGTTATAATTAAATTGAATTCATAATAAACCCAAACAAACTTTCTCAATATGCTTCTATGAAATATTAAAAGGAATCAATATAAAAGAATCGAATCTTATTCACTAAAAGGAGTGGATTCGATGGAAATGTATCAATGGCTAACTGCTGTTCTCGTTGGTGGCATTACTGGTTTCGTTTCCCATCTTATCAATAACCAAGGCAAGTTATTGCTTCCACGCCGTTTGAAAACTTTTTTTCACTTTGGGTTTTTGACTGATATTTTCACTGGTAGCTTAGCTGCACTTCTTGGACTCGTTCTATTCGATGTCACCTTAATAAAAGAAATTATAAAAGTATCCATTGTGACTGCTATTTCCGGTCAGACTTTCTTACTGCACCAAGCGCTTGGTGGTGAGCAGGCTAAAAATACACAAATTGGGAAAGCTGATGAGAAGATTCAAGAAATTGACAAATTATTACGACGTTAGTCTATACTTTCTTTAAAAATTATTGCTATAATAAACAATAAATATTTTCTATTGCGTCGTTTGTCAGAAGAAAGGGTGTTTCGTATGACAAAAAAGAAAATAGAAGATTTCTTAACAAACACTGAAAAAGAGGAACTGCTAGATAACTATAAATGTTTACGAGAAGCCCGCACAAAAAGCGAAGCTAATTATTTTGGTGAAGCAGTAGACCATCTATTAAATAAAGCAAAACAACGAATTATTAAAGATGCAGGCATACATGATGAAAATGCAGCAACAGTTCAATCAAAGAGAAAAGCACTGTTTTAGTTACATTAGCTAAAACAGTGCTTTTTATTTAGAGTTTTTTCTTCTTGCCATGCTATATTCTCTCTGCCTTTATTCTTCCCATTTTTACAGTTTCAAAAGTCATATAGGCCTAGAGATCAACTTAATAATATTAGCCCGTGCAAACCATTTTAATAATAGGTTTATTAAATCGCTTCTTTTAAATCTGAATGCGGATTTGGTCCGTATTGATTGTCATTTTCTTCACTTTCAATGATAAAAAATACAAGTAAAACAACGCTACCAAACGGTACAAAATTTAATAGTTGCCACCATCCTGTTTTCCCAATATCATGCAATCGTCGTGCACCAACCGAAAAACTTGGTATAATCATTACTAACATAAATAGCAACGCAATAATAGCAACTAACACCTCTGAAAATGATGATAAAAATAACAATAACCAAAAAATTACGATATTCGATAAACTAAAAGTCCAGTACTCTTTTCGCGTAGCTCTACCACTAAAATTCCCATAATTCTTTAGAGCTTTCAAATACCATTGCATTTAAATCTCTCCCTTTTATCCCCAATAAAATTAAAACATGTAATTATTAACAGATAAGTAGAAATATAACACAGCATTTATGTAAAATCCATATCCTCATCTAAATTATCCTCTATTTAAATAGTTTTTTCTTTCAGCATTTTTCACATTACTTTCACATCTATTTCACAAATATAAGTAGTTCTATATGTTAAACTACATATATCCTTTTCCGAGGAACTATATGCCGATATATAAATCCCTATCTTTGTAGGGATTTTTTATTTTTGAATTCCTCATAACTTTGTTACAATACATTTCTACTACTATTTCTATACTTTTAGTAACCACTGTAATTAATAGCACATTCATGTATTCACACTCTTATTAATTCTGATTTGCAAAATATTTATACAGACTTTATGATGCAATTCCTGTTTCACTATCTTCATTAAGCTTTTCACTTTTTCTAAACAAAAATAAAGCTCCTATATATAGTAACGCAGTAAAACTACCTATAAGTATAAAATTGTGAGATGCTGCAAATAGCAGTCCTGCTATTGCAGCTCCAATCATTTGACCAATATACATAGAAGCATTAGCAAGCGCGGCTCCTGTTCCTCTTGCTACACTAGATATGTTTTGTAAGTGCCTCATCATTAATACAAACAAAATTCCTGTCACAAAAAACAAAACAAAGAACAATAACTCCACCAATACGATGTTCTTTACATGAGGAAGTAATACATATAGCACTGCTGTAAATATAATTCCACCATAGAAAGAAAGGTTATAACCAATTTTATTTACGATTCTAGGGCCAAAAATATTACCAGTTAAATTTCCTAGTCCTAATACGAGCATAGCTGTACCTACTTCATGAACTTGTAAACCAAATTGAATGGAAAGCCATACACCCAAAAATGAAAATGCAGCAAAATTACCAGTTTGAAAAACAAAATATGCAAAATAAGAAATTGAAACCTTTGAATCTGTAAGTAATTGTTTATAGCGCTTTAAGATGTTTGTTTTACTTCCACCTATATGAACCGGTTTTATTTCTGGTAATACTACATAGATAAGAATTACAAGTAGTGTTGATAATATACCAATGACGAAGAATGGTGTTGTATAGTGTATGATTGCCAAATACGATCCAACTGGCAACCCTAAAATTTGAGAGATTGCTAACCCTGCTGTTGCAAATCCAATTGCCTTTACAATTTGCTCCTTCTCTATAAGGAGCGGAATAGATGCCCACACTTGTGGAGATACAAAGGCTGCACTTACACCTGCTAAAAATCTAAATGCTAGCATCCATAGAAAACTCGGTGCCATTCCACATAAAAACGTACTTAACGCAAAAAAACTCATTCCTATTACCATCACTGTTTTTCTGTTTAAGCCATCTGATATAGGACCAGCAATAAGCGCAAATCCAGCGTATCCTAAAGCATATGAACTCACCATCCACCCTGACAGCTCAGTTGAAACATGATACACCTTTTGTAATGTCGGTAATAGTGGTGAAATTAAGAAAGTATCTGTACCTATCATAAACATTATCGTAAAGAATACAGCTAGTACTCTTTTCATTTAAACCTTCTCCTTTTATATAAAGTGAAACTTTAATCAGTGGGGGTTTTGTTCAATCCCCCACTGATTATTAGTTGAACCAATCGGGCTTTTACGGGCAGTTGATCCCCCACCTAACTTCTTTGCTTCCGCTAAATTTTGAGGTGGGGGTCTTACTGCCCGTTAATGCGGGATAAAAAGAGGGAAGTACCCCTCTTCTCAACTAATCTTCTAAAATAGATTTAATTTCTTCCATAACCTTTTCATTCAATGAAACTTCCACCGCTCTTACACTTTCTCTTATTTGCTCCGCTCGTTTCCCACCAGGAATAACAGTATCAATTCCTTTTTTATTTAATAGCCATACTAAAGCTAAATGTGATACTTCAAGATTCATTTCTTTAGCTAAACCTTTTAACTTCTCAACTTTTTTAAAGTTACTCTTATATGTATTTTCTTCAAATAGATTTACACTTTGACGCCAATCGCCTTCGTTCAATTTAAAATCTTCTGTATATTTTCCGCCTAGTATCCCAAAGGCAAGAGGCCCATACGGAATAAATGAAATACCTGATTCTATACAATACGGCAAAAGTTCTTCCCCAGCATTACGATCTAACATATTATATGGTGATTGTACAACATCTATATGTCCGTGCTGATTCGCTTCTTTTAACTGCTCTACATTAACGTTAGATATTCCAATTGAACGAATTTTCCCTTCTTCTTTTAGGCGAGTAAGCTCACCAATTGAATCTATGTAACTTGTTTCTGGATTTGTAAAATGTAAATAATATAAATCAATATAATCAGTTTGTAATCTTCTTAAGCTATTTTCCACAGCATTTCTTAAATAGCTTCTTTCATTATTAATATAAACCTCTCCATTTAATAACGGCTGTATTCCACCTTTTGTAGCAAGTACAACTTCTTGGCGTTTTCCTTTCAATACTTCCCCTACCAATTCCTCTGATCTACCGAATCCGTATGAATCTGCTGTATCAAAAAATGTAATCCCTTGCTGGATAGCTTCTTCTATTAATCGTTTTCCTTCCTCCTCATTCACATCAGCATATAAATTATGTCCCCCTACAGCGTTTGTTCCTAGCCCTAACTTTGAAATATTTAGTCCTGCCTTTTGCAATTTGGTATATTTCATTTTTTCTCCCCCTATATTTCTATTGTTCGATTATATTCGAACAATAGAAATATATCACTTTATATGTTATAGTGCAAACTATATTAACTTATACAAGCAGGTGAAAAATGCGTACTCTCTATCATCCAAATCGAGAAGAAATTCAATTCTCTTCTGTCTTATACGCACTTAGCGATCAAATCCGTTTACAAATTGTAACTATGCTATTAGAGAAAAATGAACAATCTTGCGGTGCGTTAAACATTCCAATTGCGAAATCAACTTTATCTCACCATTTCAAAGTGTTACGTGAATCTGGTGTTATGTATACACGCCTTGAAGGCACACAACGTTTCATTTCAATTCGTGAAGATGACTTACATGCTAGATTCCCCGGTTTATTAGAGGTCGTATTACATGCGACAGAACCATACTAAAAAACATCTCATATTCATATGAGATGTTTTTAATTTTTTCTATTCTTTTAATAAAATGCAACTTTAATCAGAAGGAACTTTGTTCATCACACACTAGAAATATATACGCTTCATTCTTTTTCACTTTATTTTTGTACTGGATCCTTTGGACACTTTAATTATTTGATTACATTTTATACACATCATTAATACAGGGCCGCCTATCTGTTTCAATTCCTGTAGTTGCTTATGCTCACACTCCTCCATATTATTACCTCCCTTATCATATAATTAGGTCATTTTGTAATCACCATCACTACTAAGTTCATTCCTTATTTAACCTCTGAATAAAACGTTTAAATGCCGATATCCCTTCGTCATCTCGCTTAAAAACACCAGCATCTTCAAGCGCCTGTATAAATTTCCGTCCCACTTCTTCTCTTATAATCTCCTGTACATTGTGTTCATGTATCCGATTGTCATATTTGATTTTTAATTGTTCTGCCCATCGTATATGAGGCGTTGGAATATCACTTGGAATGTTAAGTAAGAATTTTTCCACTTCCTGAAGTTCTGTTTTTAAACGCGCCGGAAGTACAGCTAACCCCATTACTTCAATCAGTCCGATATTTTCCTTTTTAATATGTTGTATTTCCGCATGAGGGTGGAAAATACCTAGCGGATGTTCTTCACTTGTACGATTGTTTCGCAAAACAAGGTCCAATTCGTATATACCATTCCGATAGCGGGCAATCGGCGTAATCGTATTATGTGGAACATCATTCGTAAATGCAAATGTATGAACAGAAGGATCACTATATCCCTTCCACCTCTCTAATATGTACTCCCCTGTATTTACTATTTGTTCTATGTCGTTACTTCTTAAGCGAATAACTGACATTGGCCATTTAATAATAGAACATTGCATTTCTGGAAAGTTAGTGAGTTCAAAAATTAAGTCGTTTGATGCATTTGCCATAGCAAATTCATAATTTCCACCTTGATAATGGTCATGTGTTAGAATAGATCCTCCTACAATAGGCAAATCTGCATTAGAACCAAGGAAATAATGCGGGAATTTTTCTACAAATTTTAACAAACGTAAAAATGTTTGACGGTCAATTTTCATATCACGGTGTTCTGAAGACAATACAATACAGTGTTCATTGAAGTATATATACGGAGAATACTGTAGAAACCAGCTTTCATCTGTAAGATTCATACGAATCATACGATGATTCGAGCGTGCTGGATGTCCAATTCTGCCTCTATATCCTTCATTCTCAATACAGAGTAAACATTTTGGATAATTTGTACTTTCCAATACTCTCTCTCTAGCAATTTGTTTCGGGTCTTTTTCCGGTTTTGATAAATTAATCGTTATATCAATGGGTCCATATTCCGTATTTACTTTATAATTTATATTTTTGGCAATTTGCTTCATTTGGATATAGTTGCTGTTTTTACTTAACTCATAGAAGTAATTTGTCGCAGCCTTCGGATTTTGCTCGTATTTTTCATAAAATAGAGAATTGATAACGGACGGTTTGGACATAAATACATCCATAATTGCACTTGCTAAAATCTCCTTCTCGTCCATTACTGCCTCAATGACTTTATGCATACAAGCATATTCAATTAACTCTTCCAATAACTCCGAAATTGCTTTCTTTGCGGGCGCTGACGCTTCCACTACAAAGTCATCTAAACGAAGTAAGGAAAGGATTTGATTCCTTGTATATATTTCATCTTCTTTTTCAATTAATTGAACTTCAATAGCACGATCAATTAACTGCTGGATAGCTTGATATATCATCAGTATATACCTCCTCTAACCTTATAGCGGTTTTCGTTGTTACGATGCAAGTTCTATGTACTTTTTATAATTTTATGAACAGACGTATAGGATAACTACCATTCTAATATACGTTGCATGAAAAAGAATTAAATACTAGATTCTCCTGTATATGCGACAGAACCATACGAAAAAACATCTCATATTCATATGAGATGTTTTTTCGTATTTGCTATTCTTTTAATAAATCTATTAATCCATTCCCTTCAGATGTACGTTCATACCCTAAAGGTACAGTTCTTTTAATAAGTTGTGCATATATTTCTGGCTCTGATAACTTTCTACCATATTCTCTCTCACACTGCTTAATGAGCAATGCCAGCGCTCCAGCAACATGCGGTGTTGCCATAGAAGTACCACTTAATACCGCATATTTTCCTTCGGGATACGTAGATAATATTTCATCACCTGGCGCCACTAAATCAATTTCTTGATTCGAATTACTAAAACATGCGATTTTCCGTTCTAAGTTGACAGCGCCGACTTCAATTACTTCGGAATAAGCACCTGGGAAATCTAGTTCCTCTGTATTATCATTACAATCTCCATTATTCCCAGCAGCACATACGACGAGAACATCTTGTCTTACCGCATTTTGAATTGCTTCATGTAATTCTAGAACGTCTTGCGGGCCACCAAGTGACATTGAAATGACCCTAACTCTTTCTTTATTAGGTCCTCTCCAATTTACAGCATAATGAATCGCCTCAATAATTTGCTCATAACTTCCAGAACCATCTCCCGCTAAAACCTTTAACACTAACATTTTAGCAAGTGGTGCGACTCCTAAAACACCGACACCATTTTCAGTCGCTGCAATTGTCCCCGCTACATGAGTACCGTGTCCGTTATTATCAAGATAAATATTTGGATCCCCTTCGTAATCTTTCGTGAAATTTCTTCCACCGATAATGCGATCCTTTAAATCTATATGATTCACATCACAACCTGTATCTAATACGGCAACAACAATATCTTTTCCTTTCGCACTCTTCTCCCATACTTGTGGAGCATGAATGAGTTGTACACCTGGTGGAATTTCATTTACTTGTTCAACCACCTTATCTACTGTAAAAGGAATCAATTGTATACCTTTTTGTTTATTCGCTGTACTACTATTCATCGTAATCCCTCCTGAAAATATATTATTTTCATTTCAGACCACTTTTGAAAAGGTTTAAATGTAAAATTCGTTTTATTCGTTTCGTTTTCCTTCCTTAAAAATATTTCTCAATATAGCTTACTAATTTTATACTACTCTTTTTATTTATCTCGTAATTTTTATTCACCAAAAATCCAATTGGTACAACCAATAACAAAAATAAAAGGACCAATTTAATGGTCCTTTCATAGTTTTTAAAGAATGATATGAAATTTTAAAAATAAAATAAATTAAGACTAAGCCTCACTCTTATTTAAAAACTTCTCTATTTCTTTTATTAAATGTTTCGCTCCATCTATACTAACAGTAATGTTTCCATTTGCTAATGATATGTTTTGATTTGAAACATCACCTGTTATTTGACAAGCATTGTAAGGTTGATATTTTTGTAAAATGACTTTATCTTCTTCTACGAAAATTTCAAGTGGTGATTTGATTTGTATTCCCAATACATCACGTAATTCTTTAGGAATAACAATTCGTCCTAATTCGTCTACTTTTCGAATAACTCCTGTTGCTTTCATAATACTCCCCCCTTACTTTCTATTATTTTTTCCACCTCGCTCTTTCCATTTTATCACTTTTTGGTAATACTTGTCTCTTTTTAGAAAATTTTGTACTCAAGTTAAAAAAACACATTTAACGAATACGTAATCTCTCTTTCAATTGTTTTAAATAACGAGATCTTATCAGTAAAAAGTAACCAACTTGAATTCCTACGAAAATACTTAATACAATCGCATTTTCTTTAAATAGTGAGTACTCAAACATCTGTCCGAGTGCAGTTAATGCTACTGCCCCATGTAATGTTGCAACGCCTATTGGAACGAAGAATAAAAGTGCCAATCGAATTGTAACTACTTTCGATAACTCTCCACTCGTTAAGCCTACTTTTCGAATCATTTCAAACAAACGAGTATCATCCTCCAAATCAGAAAACAAACGGAAGTAAAGGAAACTTCCTGCACATACGAAAAATACTATACCAATAAAGAAACCTACAAATAGAATTGGTCCTGCGATTTGTAAACTTTGGTTTTGTTCGTACTCTTCTGCACTAAACATTGCATGTTCTTCATAAATCTTCATTTGATGAGTAAGCTCTTTACCAACCTCTATTTCATCTTTCGTTCCTTCTGTTTTGTACACATAATCTTTTTCCTCTTTAAATCCTTCTTGTAATGCATCATATTGATTTTTAGAGATTACATAAACGTTACCTCTTAGTATTTTACTTAATGAAGAAGTATTAACTTTTTTCACTTTTAAAGATTCATTCAAATGTGGTAAAGTAATTTCTTTTCTTTCTTTCATCGGTGGGCCTGGTATATCGACTGATAAAAATAAAGCTTCTTTACTTGCTACAGTTTGAAATGGTTCTCCTGTTAACTTCGCATACTCCTTATAATCTGATTCTTTTATGAAAATAGCACTTCTTAAAGACTGCTCCTCTGACCTTTTCGTTGAAATAGTAGCTTTAGAAGCTGTTATACTATGCTTCTTTAATCCTTCATCAATTATCTTCAAATGCTGTGATTCATTACTATTTCCTTGCTTGGAGTGGTAATGAAACGCAATTGGTCTTTCCATAATTTCTTTCGTCATTGATGCGAAACCAACTAATGTACCTATTGCTGAAAATGCTACAGTTGAAATAATAGTTACAATAAAGAACATTCTGGCGTTGTCTCTCATACGGTAAGCTAAATCTGATAACGTAACAATATTTGTCTGTGTCCAATAGAAACGTTTACTTTTTTTACATAGTCTAATAATAAAGACACTCAACTGCTTGTACAGCAAATACGTACCAATAATGACTACCGTTGTAACAGGAATCATCATGACAAATACCATTGCACCGTGTGACATAAGTGCTCCCGCATATCCCGCACTAAGCAATATGACTGCTAATATAGAAGAAATAATGGAAGCTTTCGGTTCCGGCTTCGCTTCTGCTGATCCTCTAAACAATTTCATAATTTTATTTTTCCGAATCATTCCTGCACTAAACAATGAAATGATCATAAATAATACGAAAAACATAATACTCGTTACAACAATGGCTTTCATTGGTATGTAATAAGCTAAGGAAATATCTAATTTTAATATCATCGGAGCTACAAATATTAACATTCCGGAAAATAGCATTCCTGCAAGTATTCCAAAAATAATTGCCCCTATCCCAATCATAATATTTTCAAAGAAGATAAGACGCTTTAATTGATATTTCGTCATACCTAACATCATTAAAATTCCTAATTCACGCTTTCTCGTTTTTAAAAACATTCCCATCGAATATAAAATAAAGAAAAATGTAAATAAGTAAATAATGGACTGTGCAAAAGACATACTTACGAACACGTATTGCCCCAGTTCTCCAGCACTTAATGCCGGATGAAACGCAAAAAATGAATACACAAAAAAGGCCATAATAGCAAATGCACTACTTAAAAAATATGCTGAGTATGTTCGTCTATTTCGCGTTACATTCCGGTATGCGAGTTCTCTAATATTCATATTACTTCTCCGCCCTTCTACTAACTATGTTTTTATATTAGTAAAATACGGAAATACCTTCCATCGATTCAAATGACAAAAACCTTACATTATTGAAAGGTTTCAAAAAAATTGCTTAAACGAAGCAGTTTCATTATAATGACTACATTCATATTCATACACGCATCCTATTGTATATTCGCTAGTTTTGCGAAATAATAAAGGATAGAAGTATGTACCAATATACATATAAACTTAATTACTGCTTTAATATGAATAGGAGGAAACATAATGACATTACAAGAACAGATTATGAAAGCATTACATGTTCAGCCTGTAATTGATCCGAAAGCAGAAATCCGTAAACGTGTTGATTTCTTAAAAGATTATGTAAAAAAAACAGGTGCGAAAGGATTTGTACTTGGAATTAGTGGCGGACAAGACTCTACATTAGCTGGACGTTTAGCTCAGCTTGCAGTGGAGGAAATTCGTAATGAAGGTGGTAGCGCAACGTTTATCGCCGTGCGCCTTCCTTATAAAGTGCAAAAAGACGAAGATGATGCGCAATTAGCATTACAATTTATTCAAGCTGATCAATCTATTGCATTTGATATCGCTTCAACAGTTGATGCTTTCTCAAATCAATACGAAAACTTATTAGGTGAATCATTAACAGATTTCAATAAAGGTAACGTGAAAGCACGCATCCGTATGGTTACGCAGTACGCAATCGGTGGTCAACAAGGGCTACTTGTAATTGGAACTGATCACGCGGCAGAAGCTGTTACAGGATTCTTTACAAAATTCGGAGATGGTGGTGCAGACCTATTACCATTAACGGGATTAACGAAACGCCAAGGACGCGCTCTATTACAAGAATTAGGTGCAGACGAGCGACTTTACTTAAAAATGCCAACAGCTGATTTATTAGATGAAAAACCAGGTCAAGCTGATGAAACAGAGTTAGGTATTACGTATGATCAACTAGATGATTATTTAGAAGGTAAAGCAGTTCCAACTGACGTTGCAGAAAAAATTGAAAAACGTTACACAGTGAGCGAACATAAAAGACAAGTTCCAGCATCAATGTTTGATGATTGGTGGAAATAAATAAAACATAAAAAAGAAGCTAATCTCATTAGCTTCTTTTTTATGTTAACGATACACCCCTACTCTTTTCTCTAGTAAGTCCTGTAAACAATCCTCATGTTGTTGATTAAACAATGGTGGCATTTTGTTTAGCGGGAAAAACTTCAATTCCAACGTTTCATCACCGTCTACTTTTTGCTCTCCACCGGCAATTGAGCATGAAAAGAATATTAAAATTGACTGAGCTCTATCACCATTTGGATATGTTTGAAAATATTTTGTATACACCCCGAGAAGCTCATTTATTTCTACATCATAACCTGTTTCTTCTTTTATTTCTCGAATCGCGGTTTCTGCGGCAGATTCTCCGATTTCCATTGCACCGCCAGGAAATCCCCAAGCATTAAAATCACCTCTTTTTTGCAGTAATACTTCGCCAGATTCATTTAACACACAACCACCCGCAAAGTTTATGAGAACACAGTCGTGCCCTACTTTTTCACGTAATTCTTTTATATAATTAGCCATCCTCTTCCCCTTTTCATACATCTTCTATCACTATTTCTTATCTTTTTCAAGCAATTCAATCATTCGATCTAGCTTCTTATTCATATTAATTACATGTTGTTTTTTTGCAGCGCTGTTTTGCAATAATCTTCTAAGGAACAAAGTAAATGATAGGAAAAACAAAACGATAAGTCCGATTACTAAACAAGTATATATCAATGTAAAAATATTACTTTCGAACAAATTCATTCCAATCCCACATCCTTCCTTTTTATATTTTATCACACAATTCTGTTTTTTAAAGTGATACATAATAAAAAGAGCACCTTTTACAGATGCTCTTCTTCATTAATTAATACGTAAATGTAATTGTCGCTAATGAATAATCTGCCATCGCACTATATGGTGCTACTTCATAAGATACACGTTTTGCACCTTTTGGCCAATTTATTTCATTTAACACTTTCTTTATATCTTGCATTGTTCCATCCATAGATTGCTTATATCGTACTTCTACCTTTTCTGGCTTAGAAGCGAATTGTTGCTGTAATTTTTTCTTAAATTCACTATAATTATCTGCCCCGTATTGTGCAGACAAATATTTTAAATTTGTTTCTTTTAACATTTGTTCATACGCAGCAGTCTTTGAACTACCCGTTTTTATTTTGTTTGTTAATTCATTAAAGTAACTTGCAGTTGCCGCCGGATATTTACTACGATCCCATTCATGATCTTTACTTAATTGCTCGTCAGACATATTAAAATATGAATATGTTACACGCCCAGCTTTATCTGGTACTGGATCATCGAATGTCGTATCAATGTGGTACCATTTATTTTCAATGTTTACTAAATTCCATGCATGAGCTTGTCCATTCCCAGTGCCTGTTACAATATGATTTTGAATACCTGCTTCTTTTAACAACTCATACGTTAATAACGTATAGCCTTGGCAAACGGCAGAACGATTCGCTAATGCTTCATATGCTGTATACGCTTTATAAGACGTATCATAAGATACATGTTTCACAACATAATCATGAATCGCTTTTACTTTCTCATGCTCATCCATTCCAGGTTTTACAATTGAACCGATAATTGCTTTTGCCTGAGATTTCACATATTGTGTTTGCTCTTTTGATTCACGGTACTTAACTTGCAGTGTAAACGTATAGTTTCCTGGTAACCCTTTAATAGAATATTTAGTAGACGCTACATTATATTTTACATACTCATCTGCATCTACAATTTTATTAAACTCGCCATACAATTGGTCCATAACATTTCTAGCATTTCTATCTTTTGATTTATATGTGATTGTAATATTTTCTTCTCGATTATCAACCTGTTTTTTTAATTCTTTTCTAAAATCATTTAACAACTTTGCATCTGATTGTGATGTCGCTACAGTTGAATTCGTAGCTGCATAAGATACAGATGACGCCTGTAAGCCTCCCATTACTATAGTTGAACAAAGTGCGGCAGCTGTCACATACTTACTTGTCTTTCCCATCATGTCACTCCTTATATTCTATAACTATACGAAAAAGTATCGTATAGTTTCAGAGTATACAATACTTTTTCGTATAGGTCATATGAGATTATGCATATTTAACATTGTAAAAAGGTTGTTCTTTTTACAAGAACAACCTTTTTCATTAACAAGTTTGTAATACACAACATGTATTTTCAAAACGTCGATTTTTCAAGTCTTCATTTCCAATACAGAAATAAAGCATTCCTAAATCTCCCCACATCATATTACAATTTTTAGTATCTGAATCGATTTGGAATAAAAGCGTCATTTGCTGCGGGTCTATCCCCATATATTCTCCTGTCTCATATAATACTTCCTCTTGTACAGAAAATGGCTCACCAAACATTTGATGGTTATCATAGTTGTCTGGGATTAGTTCTTCAAGCAATTGTAAGAAACGATCTGAATCAGCCTCATCTTCAATGAAAAGCTCTGGCAATTTATATGTCAGTTCAAAAGTAGTTACACACTGGTTATAATTTGTTTGCAATTCATCGGCCCTTTGTAATTGCTCTACAGTAACATCATAATAAAGTACACGCCCCGCTTCAGTTGGATTCACATCTTCTTCAAAGTAATTTTCAATGCTAAAGAAATATAACATCCCTGTCTTAGGAAGATTGTGCTCCATACCAACATTTTGTAAATCATTTAAATTAAATTGAGCGATAAACTGTAACGGGTTTCCTTTGTACATTGGGTATTCAAATGCAGATGGTAAATCAGGAACTCCTCCCATTTTCGAACTACCTACCGCAACTGTTTCCTCCTGCTTTGGCACAACTTTCACACTAGGAAATACAGTATTAATAAGTTCTTCTTTTAAATGTGTCAGCCCATATTTATCAATTAATACTTCAATTTGTTTATTCATAAATTCTCCTTACATTTACATATTTATATCATCGCACAAAAATTATACTCCATTCTTTGTAAAAACAACAAGCCTCCAAAAAAACGGGCTCTTCCTTCATACGCGAACAAGTTAAAAAAAGCATAGTATACATTGTTCCTACAAACACGATAGTTCATTATTTCTTCCAGTACATTTTCCCCTCGTTCATTTTTATTTTTAATTTAAGGAGGAATTCCACATGGGTTACGGATATAGTTGCGGCGGTTACGGTTACGGCGGTAGTTGTGGTGGATGTGGTTATGGAGGTTTCGCTTTATTAATCGTTTTATTTATCCTTCTAATCATCATCGGAGCTAGCTGTTGGGGCGGCTTTGTAGGCTGCTAGTAAATTTAAAAACTATTGTAAAAAAGCACGTACAATACGTGCTTTTTTTCCATTTTCAAATCTTTTATTCGAAAGGAAGTATGATTGATGAAGATTGATGGTGTTTTTGAAGGAGGCGGTGTACGCGGGATTGCACATGTAGGGGCAATTTGCGCGTTAGCTGAAAAAGGCTATGAATGGGAGCGTGTAGCTGGAACATCAGCTGGTTCCATTATCGCTGCGCTCCTAGCAGCAGGATATTCTTGTTCAGAGTTAAAAACGATTATAACTGATATCGATTATAATAAATTTACGAAGAGAACCTTTATTGACAGAATCCCCTTTATCGGAAAAGGATTAAGTGCATGGACTACTCTTGGTATTTACTCCAATATATTTATAGAAGAATGGATTGAAGAATTACTTCGCAAAAAAGGAGTTCACTTATTTACAGATTTACCTGATTTAAATAAGCTTAAAATTATCGCT
The DNA here is from genome assembly GCF_007680225.1 of Bacillus sp. DE0042. NCBI lineage: Bacteria > Bacillati > Bacillota > Bacilli > Caryophanales > Bacillaceae > Bacillus > Bacillus sp. DE0042. The sequence goes on from NZ_VEJP01000001.1 coordinate 868,406, forward strand.
TCTGATATAAGTAATGGTAAAATGGTTATCTTTCCTGATGACTTACCAAACTACGGATTTTTAAATTATCGCTTCTCTATTGCTAAAGCTGTAAGAATGAGTAGTACAATCCCCTTCTTCTTTGAACCGGTAAAATGGAGAACCCCTAAATGGAAGCAACCTTGTTATATGGTTGATGGAGGGATTTTAAGCAATTACCCAATTTGGATTTTCGACTCACCTTCCTCTCCTCGCTGGCCAACATTTGGATTTCATTTCGTAAAAGATGAGATTCAAGCTGATCCTGCCCACTACAATGAGCCTATTTCCATGTTCAAAGGACTTTTTAAAACAATGATGCAAGCCCATGATTTACGTCATTTAGATAAGGAATCAAAAGCAAGAACGATTACAATTCCAACAGGATCCATTACAAGTACAAACTTTGAGTTAACAAAGGAAGAAAAAGAGTGGCTTTACAATTCTGGTTATAACGCCGCAAATAAGTTTTTACAATCTTGGAACTTCAGACAATATATCGATGACTATAGAAACGGAAATCAGGACCGAAAAACAAATCGGTATTTCCGTCAACTTGACTCATAATACTATTATTTTTCATACGAGAACACGTAACGCTTTCAAAAAAAATAAGCCTAGTAATATCATAGATTACGAGGCTTATTTACTTCCTGCTGCATCATTATTATTCGTTGCTTAAGGATACGTTAACCCTTCAGCTTCTTCCGCAGTAATAACTGTGTATCGATTTCCCGTTCGTAATCCTAACAATTCTGCTTTTTCAATTGCATCCTGCTTCGACTCCGCATAAGCAGCTAAATATTTTTCTCCATTGATAATTTGGCAAATTACGTATTGTTTCATTATTTTCTCCTCTTACTTTTTCATTAGTTGTGCAAGTTTTTTGATACCTATTTCAATTTCTTCTAACGTTGCGTATGAATAGGATAGACGCAAAAATTGGTTTGCACTTCTATCATACAAAGTACCTGGATTTAATAAAATCTTTTCTTTCAAAGCTTTGTCGAATAAGCTACGGTTCGAAACGGGTACATTCATATGTAACCAAATATAAAAACCACCTGTCGGTTCATACCATGTTGCTATATCACGACAATATTTCTCTAACATTTGCAACATAAAATCTCTACGTTTTTTCAACTTAGTTCTTACAAACTGTAAATGTTCATCATACAATCCATCTGCAAACCATTCCGCTGCAATTTGCTGGGATATAGAACTTGAACCATAATCTGTTTGCATTTTTATGTCTGCCAATCTTTGAATGACTGGCTCAGATCCAACAATCCATCCAATTCTTAACCCTGGACTAATAACTTTAGACATACTCCCAATATGTAGTACAATTCCGTTTTTATCATATGCTTTTAAAGGCTTTGAAACAGGCTCATCAAACCATAAGTCTTGGTACACCGCGTCTTCTATAATAGGCAAACCAATTTCGTTACATATTTCCATCACTTCTATTCGTTTCTTCGCATTCATACTAAAGTTCGTCGGATTATGAAAAGACGGGATTGTATATAAAATAGATGCATTAAATTGCTTCTTATATTTCGTAATATATGATGCATGTAAACCGTTCTCATCCATTGGTATACCAATTAAACGCATTCCTGCTGATTGAAAAACATTAAGAGAATATAAATAAGATGGTTTTTCTAATAAGATGGATGCCCCTTTTTGAAGAAGCCCCATAGAAATAAGTTGCAACGCTTGAATCGCTCCTGAAACAATTAATATAGAATCAGGAGTTACATCTATACCATGTCCTTTTAAATAGTCCGCAATTTTCTTCCTTAAATAGAAATTCCCTTTCGGTTCTTCATACCCAAGTATCATACTCGACTTTAAAATCTTATTCATAATATCTTTCATCTTTTTTTCAGGTAAAAGACTTGGCGCGAGCTCACCTGTTCCTAAACGAATTACATGCGGATAAAATTCAGCTTGATTAATCTCTTGAATAGCAGGCAGATTCGGATAATGAAGTCCTGTTTCTACATAAGACTGCCAATTAGGCGGGGGCGCGTACGTTGAAGCATTCTCATTATTATTTACAACAATTGTTCCTTTCCTGCCATTCCCTTCAATGTATCCCTTTGCCACTAGTTCATCGAAAGCCATTACAATTGTACTCCGGTTCACACCGAATATATGTGCCAAATCTCTTTGTGAAGGCAATTTCGTTCCAACAGTCCATTCTCCATTAACGATTCTTTCTTTTATATACGTTTCTATTTGTTTATACAGAGGAGTCGCTAGAGACATATTCGGTTTCCAAACAAAGCTTTCCATCATATCACCTTATATTCTTTTTGGTTGGTAACCTCTCCAACCATATGGATGGATACAAATTTTCATTTCTTCTATACAATATACACTATCATACTGAATTAAAATAGGAGGTAATATGATGAGTGAAGCAATTATTCATGGTATCATTCTTGCATTTGGTCTTATCATTCCATTAGGTGTCCAAAATGTTTTCGTCTTTAACCAAGGTGCGAGCCAACCAAACATTTGGAGGGCAGCCCCTGTAGTATTAACTGCCTCTATATGTGATACGTTACTCATATTGATTGCAGTGCAGGGTGTCTCCCTTATACTCCTTACTTTTTCTTGGCTAACTAACACGTTATATATAATTGGATTTTTCTTTCTCCTATATATGGGCTTTGTTATTTGGAGAAGTAACCCTTCCAACGATATAAAAAAAGAAAACAGTATGCCATTAAAAAAGCAAATCCTTTTCGCTGCATCGGTTTCGTTATTAAATCCACATGCAATTTTAGATACAATCGGTGTAATCGGAACAAATTCTATTCAATACATAGGAAGTGAAAAATGGGCTTTCACACTTGCAACTATTATCGTTTCTTGGATTTGGTTTATAAGCTTAGCCTTAGCGGGGAAATTTCTAAAAAGAATAGACTCAACTGGAAAGACAATCGTATTATTAAATAAGTTTTCGGGTCTCATCATTTGGGGCGTCGCGCTTTATATGTTAAAACAAGTTATGTATTCTTAATGAACGAAAGAGAATTGCATGTTATCTAAAGCATCATGCAATTCTCTTTCAAATTATGAAGTAGGTTCCGATTTCTGTTTTACGTTCTTTGCATCTTTTGCTGGTTTAATCCAAATCATTGCTATAACAGCACCAATACCAGCGAAAATACTTGTTACATAAAACACTTCATGGTCAGCACCTTTCATGAAAAAAGAATATAGAGGCGGGCCAGCTGCTACACCGATAAATCGCATTGAACTATAAAAAGATGTAACCGTTCCCCTTTGCTCCTTTTCAATTCCTTGTGTAATTAGGGAGTCTAAACATGGGAGTGCCATACCAATTCCTATCCCCATGATAATGAGACAAAGAAGTAGTAAATAAATCCCTTTTATAAATAAAGGAATGATGACTGATGCAGCTGCCATTAAAAAACCAATATAAATACACTTCTTCATAACATTTTGATTATCTCCAATTTTTTTACCGGCCATATATGAACTAAGTGACAGTACAAGTAGCGGGATAGCAAGTACACACCCTTTCCATATACCATGTATGTCATACTTTGATTCCAGTATCGTCGACAAATAAAAGAGAATTCCGAATAAAATAAGCATAATAATTGCACCTAATACAAAAATGGCAATTAACCATCTTCCCTTTTCTCGAAACGTAGAGATAATAGATTTTATAAACTCTTTAAGTGGTGGCACTTCTCCTTCTTGTTTCTTTGCCTTTACTAGAACAAGTAATAAAACAATTGATACTATGCATAAAACTGGAATTGCCCAAAATGGTAAGAACCATACAATGGCAGCAAGAGCAGATCCTAAAATAGGGCTCAGCACTTTTCCAAATGTATTGGATGTTTCAATGATTCCTAAACCTGTACTAACTTGTTTTTCATCTTTGTATAAATCACCAACACACGGTATAACAACTGGCATTGCACCAGCAGCACCAATACCTTGAATCGCTCTACCGATCAATATCCAAGTGTAGGGATTATCAACTTTCCATGATACCCAACCAGTTATCGCTCCTCCTATAGCCGCAATCAGCAAACTCGGAACCATTATCATTTTTCGTCCCCATCTATCTGATAAATAACCAGCAATCGGTATAAGTAAAATGGCTACAATAGAGTAAATTGTAATAATCATGGATACTTGAAACGATGAAATATGTAATTTCTTTTCGATAGTCGGTAGGATTGGAATGAGCATTGAATTCCCTAATGTCATAACAAGTGGAACTGATGCAAGCGCAATTAAACAACAGTTTTCTTTTTTTAACATGTTGGCTTCGGAACCCTTTCATCGTATATTTCTGACCATATAATAGCCCTGCTGGAACTTAATTTTTCATTCCACCAGGGCTATTACATCTTTACTACTTCCCATTTACAACAAAAGAAATTGGGGAAAATATAGTATTATTCCTATTCTTTGAATCCAGTTCGCAATATATTCATACCAATTAATTGAAAAAAAAAGAAAGGAAGAATCCTTCCTTTCTCCTATAACCTTTTACAATTAGCGAGTATATCCGCCACCAAGTTGTTGTTCTGCCATCGCTACTAGACGTTTTGTAATTTCACCGCCTACAGAACCGTTTGCACGTGAAGAAGTGTCAGCTCCAAGTTGTACACCAAATTCTTGTGCAATTTCATATTTCATTTGATCTAAAGCTGCTTGTGCTCCATGTGATGCTAATTGATTAGAATTACGATTTCTAGCCATTACCAATCACCTCCTTATTTATATATAAATTGTGTTAAATTTTAATTTAAATACATGGTAATTTTTGGTTATTTATATTTTTTTAAAAAGAGTCTCTACAATGAGAGACTCTTACATCATTTTATATTAAGAAGTTACTACTTCTAAATTTCTATTTGTTAATACTTTCATTTCTTCTTTTAATATATCTTTCGCATGATGTCCAAACCATTCGAGTGAAGCAAAATGGTCAGTATCTCTCACTTCCTGAATAATCTCATCATAATTTACCACACCTTCAAATAATGGAACCATACCAATTCGACTTCCCGCTGCTGCATATACATTATTTGGTTCAAACACATGCAAATAATCTGCTGACGATATATTCTTAAAATGGTAATGTTGTATCCACGGCTTTAGTCGATGGAAGCTGTCTATTGGATCTGCACCAGACTCCCATATATGAAGAAAATCAAGGTTTATTTTCAAATTCGGATGATCTACTTCTCCTAATAATTCCAAAGTAGAAGGCAGCATATCCGTTAACGTATTTGGATGTGTTTCTAAAAGTACATACATATTATGCTGAGCAAATACTTCACAAATCATGCGAATACGATTCACATACTCTTTTCTCTCTTGTCCCGAGAAATCTTCGCTACCTTTTTGTCCAGCAAACGTACGAATTTTGTTTGTTTTAAACCAATTAGCTAATATTGCAAGTTGTTCACATTTCTCTATCGTTTTTTCAAAATCTGCTGATAATGATATGTCTAAGTAATCACTTATCATCGTAATTTCCAAGTTTTTATCCTTTAAACAATTCAATTCTCGTTCTGTCGTTTCATACTCTTGCATATACAAATTTTGTGCATGAGTCCCCCACAATTCAATTCCTTCAAAACCGTTTTCATATGCAAATTGAACAATATCAGTAAATGAAATTAATTGATGACGAAAGGAAATAGTACATAATGAATATTTCATAGGTTTGAACTCCCTTATCTTAAATTCAGTTAGCTTTTATAATACTAAGACAGACTCGTTTGTTTTCATTTCTTTCCATAATAAAAACTGTCTCTCTAATTCAGCCTTAATTTGCAGTTCAATTGCATTCATTTCATCCAACTTTTCAACAATTGATAATAACATGCCTGTATTATTCGTCATTGCCATTTTAATTGCTCGATACTGTACATTTGTAAATCCTTGTACAATATCCTCTACTCGATCACACCAATAATCAAACTCTTGCTCCGAATATTGCAACGTTTCACGGAAGTATGCAAAGGCATGTTCATAACTATATTTACGAATCGCAAGTACTGGTATTTGTTTGACTGCCGGTACAAGACCAGAAAGCGAATACCCATCTTCTTCATTTGCCATTTTTATAATTAAATTTTTCAGCTCCATAGTCAGTTCATTGTCAGTTCTTTTGAAAGTTTCTATGAAATAACTTGCTACCATTTCTTCTGTTGGCTCCTGAATTTCTTCTATATCAATGAAATACCCTCCACCAAATGGGTTATCTTGAACAGAGTGGAGCACTTTTTCTCTTTCCATATTCCCTTCCCAGCGAAAATCAGGATCTAGCATGAACCATTCTTCTTCTTTCTCCGTCTTTGATATCATCAAATAATGCGGAAACGGTTTTTGATGGAATTTATTTTCCCTCTCTGGTAATAGAGACATATCTACCATTACAATGACATAGCGATTCTCTGGCTTGTTTTCTACTAATTGTAAAAACGTTTCTACATTGCTATCCTTATCTTTTGCATGATCATACCATTCGTTCACTTTCATGCCATACAATTTTTCATACCATAATAAATAATTATCGTGGTTAATATTTTCGGAGTGATACGATATAATTCCGCCTTCTGTTATATCAAAATCGCCGTCCCATAGTCCAAAATAAAAGGGACGAAAATCTATATCGCTACGCCTTTTTATAATTTCGCAAAAACAACTCACTAAACAGTGAACTTTAATTGAAGTCATATTCTCATCCACTTTCCTAAAAGTTAATTATTCACATTTACTTCTTATACCGGCTGTAGCTCCTCCATAAAATCAAGTAAAGATCCTACAGTAAGAAATGCTTTTGGATCTACCTCATCCTCTGGAACGCATAGCTTTACATCCATTTCTATGTAAACTATGAGTTGTAACATCATTACCGAATCTATATATAAATCTTGGTTTAAACGCATCGTTTCTTCTAAATGCGTTACATTTTTTAGTTCCATTTTTTCTTTCATAATTTTCAATACTTCATTTTTTAATGTTTCACGTCTCATGTTGTAACCTCTCCCATCTCTAGTAACTTTCTACTTACTTTTCCAGTTTTATTTTTCGGAATTTCAGTTACACTTTCAATCTCATGTGGAACTTTATAAGCTGGTAAATGCTGTATACACCATTCTCTTATTCGAACCGGCTCAATATGAGAGATTACTTTCGCTTTAACTATTTCGCCCATCACAGGATGTTTCCCTCGATATACAATTGCCTCTTGAACACCTTCTAGTCGAAGCATCGTTTCTTCTACCTCTATAGGAAAGACTTTTAATCCTGAAACGTTAATCACATCATCCATGCGCCCCATAAAATGAAGGCCGCGCTCAGATTTATACCCCAAATCTTTCGTAAAAATTTCCTTATCGTTCATTTTCACTACGATTTCTTCAGGCATATTTTCATCTGAACCTATGCTTATACTCGCATGAGGTAGTGGATTTCCTAAATCTAAATGGCTTTTCATATCATGACATATACTAATACAACCTGCTTCAGAACAACCGTATTGCTGCATCATATATGTTGTCGTTTCTTTTAGTTTATAAAACAATGCTTCTGGCAAAGGCGCTCCGGATGTCATAATTTTATGAAACTGAAATGTTCCTTGCGGGAAACTCCCCATAATATGTAACATAAGTGGTACTGCATATATGATATGTTTTTCTGTATTGCGAACTATATTTAAGGCGAATTTAGGATTTTTATTCGTAATGATGATAGGTTTGCTTCCCCGCGTAATTGCAGATAACGTACCACATATTAGTCCGTATGAATGTGAAACAGGAGCCATAACAATCGGCACTTCATCTACTTCACAGTTTAAAGCTTCATTATAAGCCGTAATTTCTGTATCCACTTCCGCCCATGCTCTACGAATCAGTTTTGGTTCTCCTGTTGTTCCAGAACTATATTGCAATAAAGAAGGCTCTTCTAGTAAAGCGTTCACTACTTCTAATTTCGTAAAATCGCTATATTCTCCATATAATATCCCGATACAATTTGCACGCTTTGCCATTTCAATAGCCGTTTCTTTTGGCGTATCTTCATGTATAAGCAATACTGATAATTTCTTTTCTTTTAAGAAAAACACAAGCGTAATAATATCGAATGGATCTTTCAGACAAAGCGCAAATCTATTTCCTGCTGCTTTTTGAAATTGTTCCATTTCCTCATAAACTTGTAATCTCAAATCAAAATCACTTTTGCTATACTCTTGTTTATTAACGATTAGCATAATTTCCCCCTGTAACAACTGATTTTTGTTTCATAAGTTGGCTTGCTCTATACAATGGATTTGGAACTTCATGAACAAGCGATTCCACATCCATATATAATCGTCGCTTCGTTAATTGCTCAGCATAGAATGTAGGAGTGTATAGCTGAATACTTTCAAATCTATCTTTCAAGTATGGATATTTTCTAAAATGATTTTCAATTTCTTCGACAACTATCATCCAAAAAATTTCTTCTTTCCAATCATATTCGTCTGCAAGTACGAAAGCTAATTCTCCTACATTAAATAAGAACAGTGCATCTAATACCATCTCTTGTAAACATTCAATACGATTCATTTCAAAGAAATCATTCATTTTTCCATTCACATACGTTTTATGCATTTTAGTAAAGTCTGGACATTTATTCATTTCTTTTAAGAATGGACGATAAAACTCAAGTCCTTCATGGAAATCCTTTAATGCAATACGGACAGGTAGCCCTTCTTTATGAACTAAAATCATATTTTGTCCGTGTGATTCTAATGCGATTCCATGCTCTACAACAAGATGTATAACTGGTATGATCGCTTTTTGAATCAGTAATCGTAGCCAATTTTCTATCCCATATTTGTTTAACCATGCATCAATAACTGGTGTCCCGTCTTTCTCTTTTGCATATAAGCCGTTAAAGGGAACCGCATCCTCTTTCTCATTTAAATATTTATGAACGCTTTCACGCCAAATGCATCCTAATGAACCATATGTGGCTTTCTTATTCGTATCATACGTTACACTCGAAAATTCCTTTAGCAAAATAATGCGCGATTCATCCCTTAAATAAGAATCCTGACTTACGACATCGCTTAACCAATTCGATATAGCTGGTGCACTCACAACTGAATATGGTTTCAGCGTACGGAGTGTTGAAGTGTTAAGTATGTTCAGCGATAACTTTACATATGGTCTCTTTGGATTCGTAACATTTCTTAACGTCCTCATCGATTGTTGCGCGCAATAATCATCCGCCGATTGTCCTAAATAAATTATATTTTTATCCTGTATATGGTCAGCGTAATTTGGAATGATGAAATTCTCCCACTGCCAAGGATGAACAGGTATAAACACGTACTGCTTTGGATCGCATCCCGCAATGTGAATTCGTTCCATATATGCTTCTAATTTATGCTCGCCTATCTCACCTTTTAAAATATTGTCATAGATTACTTCATTTTCATAACCTACAGCCGCATATTTCTTATGCGCTGCAATCCATACAATTTTTATTGGTCTCATAAATTCATATCCATATTGAAAATTGTCACGATATTGAAACCCAATTCGTGCTTTATAGCTAGGATGATATGGGTGACCGTCTATTAAATGGCACTCAAAGTCATCGTACGATTTTTGAGTATATTTCACCTTATTATGTCTTTCATATTGTGCAATCGTGTCTTTAAATATCGTTTGTTCTAATTCATGAATAAAAGAATCTAATTTCGTTTGTTCTACGTTAACAATCCGAAAAACTTCTTCCAAAAATTGAGAGACTGAGTGTATTTCTTGTTTTCCCTCTTGAACTCTTATTACTAATGAATCTATAGAGATACGTCCAAATGTCATTCGTTCTCTTCCGTAACATTCGTACGTGACACTTTTGTTGTCCTCATCAAGTCCTTGTATAAGAAAAAGAATTTGTTCTTCATTTTCTATGCGAATTGGCGTAATAATCCCCTCATAAATTAACGACTCTACTAATTGACGTAACACTCTTCTTCGTACTGAAATGTAATCTTCTGATTCAAGCGCTTTCAATATTCTCGTATGATACATGTCCACTCTCATAACTCCCTCCGCCTTACGAAAAAACACCATTATTTGTATTACGTGAAATTTTAACGTTATTTATGAACGAACAGCCACTTCTCTAACGAGCGGATTCTGTACCTGTACGTAAATTGCTTGTTCTAAAGGATTACTTAACTCATCGACATCGAAAAATCTCGTTAATAAATTTGCTTTACATGCCAACTTATCCTCTTCTAACAATTCTCTTAAAAAGGTAGAAGGTTCACGGTTATACGGAAGGAACGATTCAAGTACAGATCTTAATTCAGAGAGAAGAAATTCCTCCTTAATTAATCCTGCTGTGCCAAAACCGTTAATGAGACCAAACATATGATTAAAAATTAAGTAGTAACGAAATCTCTCATCTACAATATAATCGTCATATAAATTTCCAGTACGCTCTCCAATGCCCGCCAACTCATTATTAAGCATCTCTTTCATTGAATTACAGAAATAAAACCCTTGATTATCACGGAAATAATATTTGACCGGATAACCATCCTTTAGCTGAACAACGCTATTTTGCTGATGCGCTTCTAATGCAACACCATAACGTAAGTACATCCATACCATCGGCTTTAAAGAAATATTCATATATCGTCTAAACCAATCTAAACTTACTTCTTCACAGCTTCTACCTTCTAAATCTGCTAGTCGATGAATAATATTCGATAAACGAGTACGTTCCCCAGGTATAGCATCTTGCACTAATCCAGCAATTAAAGTAGCGTCATTTGCATGTTCACTATAAAAAGGATTCTCTCGTATAATTACTTCAAATCCAGATTCTTTTGCCCCGTAATTTAATGTAATAAATGCTGGATCACAAATAAAATCAAAACCTGGAAACTTCTCTAACACTTCACCAATTGCTGTATTTAGCATTTTCTTTCCTTCAAGACCACTCTCTAGTTCCTTCAATTTATTAATACGCATTGAATTTGTTACTTTTACTGGAAATGAAAACTTAAGCATATATTTTGATTGGGGATGATATAACGTCCTAAGTGATGATGTTGCCATATAACACTTACCGACAGGACCGATATATTCAAGTACTCCTTGATTTATCCAATCCTGTACGTATGATTGGTGTAATAGCCATTCTGCCTGAAGCGGATGAATTGGAAGTAATGAATATTCATCTTCATTACAATACTTCGATATAAATTCTTTACAAACCATCTCATCATTACGTAACTCTTCTTTTAAAATTACTGTTGTAGAATCTAACAATAATGATTTTTCATTTACTATATTTTTATGTGCCCTAAAATAATGAAGCTGACATTCTCCTTTTAATTCTGGAGAATACATTGCGCTTTTCCATTCCAAAATACCTTGTCTACTCTTTGGGGTTGGATGAGTTAAATGTCCAAATAATAAAGATTGCTCCGCTTCTATAAAGGATGTATGGAAACCGTATAATGCAGATGTATCTTCTATTCTCTCCTTTGTAAATTCTTCAATATTTTGACAACTACGAATAACTCGAAGCATAAGTTCAGCAGGATTCGTCCCTTCTCCGTAGTTAATAGACATCTCTTTTATTAAGAATGTAATAACTGTAACGTAATCTGCTTTTATAACATTCTTATTTTCTCCCATTTGATAATAAAATTGTACTCCAAACAAATGGCGATCTGTTGCTGATTTATATATAACTTCTCCATACAAAGTAACGTTTTGCGCCGATAGCCGACAATATAAATATGTGGGGACTATACCTCTATTCAACGTATTACTGAAGATACTTTTCATTTTTTCATCCTCTGTAATCCATTCTCCACTCCCTGTTTCCCTTAAATAACAGTTTAAAAAACTTTGTAATGTTGCATGTTCTGCGATTTGTTTCGCAAGCTGCATGTTGTTCCTCCTCTTTATATTAAAGCTATCGAAATTTTATATAATAAACAACAATTGAATATCGTTATCAATTATGATTCTAATTGATAACGATATTCAATTCAATAGTATATTTCAGAATTTTTTTATCTAATTTAATTTTCCTTGTTTTCTCTCTTTTCTTTAATCTAGTTAAAAATACACGGAAAAAAATACTCAATTTCAAACTACATACTTACTTTTTTTCATTAGAAATCCAGCCAAAATAGTTAAACAAAAGAGGTATACCTTAATTGGCATACCTCTTTCAAATAATAAATTTACATAATAATATTATTTATAATTAGTTGTATGGCTATATAAAAAATTCAAATCTCTCCAACAATACGCTGTCTCTTCTACCTGTACTCGCTCTAAAAATTTTGTATCAATTTTTTCTGGATTAAATTTTTCATAAAAATTTTTAGACGGATTATTTGTAACAACCCATACTAAAAATGATTGCATATCATTATTTATACATTCTGATAATAGAGATTGAAATAACTTTTGTCCTATTTTCATTCCTTGATACTCTTGTAAAAGGTAGATTGCATATAATTCCCCATCACAATTATATGCACCACTTCTTTCCACTCCCCCGTCAATGAATCCGATTATTGTTTCATCTGACGTCTCTGCTACAAATCTATATTTGGATTTATCCTCTTGTTGAAAAATATTTTCCCATTTTTTTCTCGTTGCTCATATGTTATATTTTCTAAAAATTCGTCAGCAAATATCCCTTTATACGTTGTTTTCCAGCTATCAACATGCACCTTTGCTATACCTCGTATATCATCTTTTATCGCTCTTCTAATATGTATTTCCATCATTTCTCCCCCTTGTTATTCATCATTATATCAATTTATTTCCTTAAAAATCTAAATAAAAAAAGAGTGCAGTAAATTCACTCTTTTTTATCACAATTATCTACTTTCCACTTCAACTGAAACAACACGATCAATCTCTTTCAGGGAACTATACAACTCTGTTGTATATAAATCTTCTGGAGCTAAAATAACCATTTCCAGTTGCTGAAATGCTCCACTATCTATATCTTTAATTTTCACTCGTTTCACATGCATACCTAAATTTTTAATTTGCTTAAATATACCATCTAACTCATGATGCTCTTTTACAGTAATTTTTATAGATAAATCCTTTTGTCTTAATGAATACGGACCTGCAATTTTCACAAGTTGTGGAAGTACGTTAATTGCTAAAATAATTAAAATCATAGCAACCGTCGCTTGTAAATAAAAGCCCGCCCCAATTGCTATACCTAAAGCTGAAGCAGCCCACACCATAGAAGCTGTCGTTAATCCAGAAATAACATCATTACTTCTTCGTAAAATAACACCTGCCCCAAGAAAACCAATCCCACTCACAATTTGAGCAGCTAGACGCATTGGATCCATATTTGTATGCCCTGGAACAGAATATACATGTACGGCTTCAATTGAAACCATCGTAATTAAACAACTTGCTACAGAAATAACCATACTTGTTTTCACACCAAGCGGTTTATTCTTTAGCTGCCTATCTATCCCGATGAATAATCCTAAAAAGAGTGCTAAACCTAATTTGAGTAAAAATTCATATGACATATTTCCATTCTCCTTACTTTACAATGTTTCCCTTGGAATAATTCACTATAACTCTTTTATGATATCAATTCCAGTCTTTTCTATTCATTTAACGTAAAAAGCCGAAAAAACATTTGTAACGATGTTTCTCCGGCTTTTTATTATGCTTAAGATTCTTCTTTATTTCTGATCTTTAATCTTAATCTCTGCATCTTTGTAGAATGCTAATTTACTGTCATTATACTCTTTTGTAAAATTGTTAAATTGATCTTTTAATTTTTGTGCTTCCACAGTTAATTCATTAACAGCCTTAACTTTTTCACCAATCTCTTTTAATTTCGTTTCTTTTACTTTTAATTTTTCATACAGTTCTTTTTCAGTCGCTAACGCCTTCGTATAATTTTCATTCATTTTTTGGAATGCATCATAACGTTTTTTATACGACTCTTCTACTGCTTTCGCTTGTTTTTGTAACTTCTTATCTTCAAGCTTCTCTATATTTCCTTGAACAGATTTTGTTTCTTTCTGAGCTTTTTCTAGCATCTCTTTCTCAGTTTTTAATACTTTTTCACGGTCATCTACATTTGCAGTAGCTTGCTCTATCTTCTTCATAACAGCGTCATTATGATCTTTACCTTCTTGTAAAATTAGAGAATATAGTTCTTGACCTTCATTCTCTAATTTCTCTAACTTCTTCGCTTCATCAACTAATGATTTTTCTTGTGTCGCTGCTGTTTCAAAAGCTGTATATAGATTTTCTTCTGGTTTTTCACCGAAACAACCTGTTAATAGTCCTACTGATAGTGCTCCAACTACTGCTACTTTTCCATACTTCAACGTTCATTCCTCCATTACATACGGTTATCATGCCAGAAATTCACTGGGAAGTGACTCTCTTCATGATAAGCTTCAAACTCATAACCCTTTTCTTTTAACCCTTTTAAAATTGCTGGCACAGCAGCAACTGATTGTGGGTGAATGTCATGCATTAAAATAACTTCCTGTGGTTTTGTTGCATGTGTTATTACGTTTTGAGCAATTTGTGCTGCCGCTGCATCAACTTGCATTTTGTTATATTTCCAATCTAATGAATCAATTGTCCAATCCCATACTTTAAAACCGCCCTCTACCACTTTATTTCGAAGACCTTCATTTAATCCAGGCATCGAACCGTATGGTGGACGTGTTAATTTAGGTGATTTTCCAATAATATTTGCGATTAAGCTTTGATCTTCTTTCATTTCATTTACATACTCGCCATTTTTATATAACTTCGCAAAATTATGTGTCATACTATGCATACCTACATAATGACCCTCTGCATTTTCACGTTTCACTAAATCCGGAAATTCTTTTACATTCGCTCCAATTAAAAAGAACGTCGCCTTCGCATCATGCTGTTTTAACATATTTAACAATTCAGCCGTATATTTCCCTGGGCCATCATCAAATGTAAGATAAGCAACTTTTCTTTCTTTTCCATTAAAACGACTTGGTGCCGTTTTATTCATTTCTACTTTCGGTTGTTCACTTGCAAGCTGTACTACGTTTTCTTGTTTTGCAACAGCCTTTGCTGGTGAAGTAATAGATTGAAACATGAAATACCCAATAGCTACTGCTGCAATCGCTATTAAAACGACTACTACTCGTTTAATTTTAAAAGCTTTTTCCATTCTATCGAATTCCTCTCCCTATTAATCTTATATATAAATCACCCAATATAATTATACATCTATTTATTTTATTACACTATATAAACAGACCTATATATGTATTATAGTGGGAGTTTTATCAAAATGGTTGTTCCTATTCCTTCTTTACTTATAAAATTAAGTGTGCCTCCATGAAGCTCTACCATTTTTTTAACGATGGCTAAACCGAGACCTGCACCTGTAGCATTGTTATTAATCTGGTAAAATGACTGTTCTATATATGGTAAATGCTCTTTAGCAATTCCAATCCCTTCGTCTTTCACCTTTATCACTGCTTGTCCTTCATTTTTAGTCGCTTCAATATGAATTGTACCTTTTTCATGTGAATATTTAATAGCATTTTGAACGATATTCAAGAAAATTTGCTTTAGCCTATTTCGATCTCCCATCAATTCAATTCTTTCTATCGTATTAATAAATTGAATTTGTTTCTCTTCAGCGTTAGGAGTTAATTGCCAAATCGTCTCCTCTAGTATATCGTACATTTGCACATTTTGTTTATATAAATTAAAATGATTTGATTGTAATCTTGAAAAATCTAGCAATTCTTCTACTAAATGAATCAATCGGTCTGTCTCACCTGAAATAATTCCCATGCCTTGCTTTATCTCTTCTTCTGTTAAATGATCTACCGTTTTTAACGTCTCACTCCAACCTTTAATTCCAGTTAAAGGCGTTCGTATTTCATGAGAAATAGAAGCAATGAATTCATTTTTCATCTGTTCCGCTTTTTCTATTTTATTAGACATATGATTTAAACTATATGCTAACTCACCTAATTCACCTGGATAATCCTCTTTAATTTTCTTCTTTAATGTACCTTCTGCAATTTGTGAAGAAGCATGAATAATAGATTCGATAGGTTTAACAAACGAATTCGCTAATCGTCTACTGATTAAGAATACGATACCAGAAATGACAATTCCAACTGAAATAGTAAACATAATAATTTCAATAATCTTTGCATTTACATTCGTTAAAACAGTTGTATATTTCAAAACACCGATCGTTTGTCCTTGATGAATAAGTGGACTAATCACTTCCAATTGTTTCACATTGTCTTTCGTAGCAGTCACTTGATGATACATTTCTCCTTCTAGTAAAGAATACGGAATAACTACTTTACCTTCTACCTTTTGTCCACTTGACGACTGTATAATCGTACCATGTCGATCAATTAATTGTAATTCGGTTCCTTCTAACTGAAAGCTCTCAATTATATCCCCGCTGTATTCTTGCAAACGAATAAAGTATAGGGAATTGTATTCAGAGAAAAATCGCGTACTTGTCTTCGCATGAGATTCTATATATTGCACAATACCATTATAATAATATCGATAAATGGAGACTGAAAATACGACTTCAAATAATACGAGCATAAGTATAATGACCGTCATAAAATATAAAGTCACTTTTCTTTTCATCTTATACTTTCCTTCCACACATATCCTTTTCCCCACACAGTAAGAATAAATTCAGGTTCTGATGGATTACATTCTATCTTTTGGCGTAACCGCCTCATATTTACATCTACTACTTTCGTCTCACCTACATAATTCGTTCCCCAAATCATATTTAAAATTTCATCACGTGAAACCGGCTTTGAAGCCTGATTCATCAAATACTGTAATATCATATACTCTGTAGGGGTTAAATCAACTAATTGTCCACTTTTATATAATCTTTCTTCTATAACATTTAACGAAAACGGGCCAGATATGATCATATTCGCTTTTTCATCATGTACTTCTATTCTTCTTAGTAACGATTGTATACGTGCAATTAATTCCACTGGACTAAACGGTTTTGCGATATAATCATCTGCACCAATTCCTAGTCCTTGTACTTTATCTTCATTTTGTACGCGTGCGGTTAACATAATAATACCTATTTTTTTATTTTCTTCCCGGATGGATTTACAAACTTGAAAACCATCAATTCCTGGTAACATTACATCAAGCAATGCTACATCAACAGTATGTTCACATAAAATCTGTAACGCCTCTTCTCCCGTACTAGCTTCTAACACATAAAATCCAGCACGTTTCAAATTTAAGACGATAAAACTACGAATAGGCATTTCATCTTCTAAAACTAAAATTGTTGGCATAATTTCCACCTCCCTACTCTTGTTGATAATCCGCTAGCGGTTTTACATATGCTTTCACTTTTTCAAAATGTGATTGTTTCGGTACAGCATATACGTGAGAAGCTGTTTTAACTGCTGCTTCGTATCCTTTTATTTTGAACCATTCTTTCCGCTTAAATATATGGACTTCAAGCCATAATTCTTTTGTACTTGTCTCCAAAAACTTTTGAGAATTTGATTCCTTTCGCTCATCTGGTATCGTAATTTTTCCAATTAATTCTTCAGGAATTTTCACATAATATCCTTTTTCTATATCGATATATCTTTCTTCAATTGGTTTAATTCCAGATTCACTCCACTGTATGTAGCGTTCGAAAAGCGGACTATCACCATGTGATTTATCTTCCCAACCTTGTGGACGCACTGTACGAACAAATTCAATAATGCCGTCTTCATTAACATCTTTACTTTCTACAACATATTCATTGAACAAATCTTCTTTCCCATCTATAGGTAATACCTCATAATGACCCTTATCAAATTTTGCTACATACGTTATCCCTGAATGAGCGCCAACTCCTGCATCAATTACAACCGCCTTTAGTGATTTAGAAACACGGCCCATTTGTATTCTTTGAATGCTATTTATAAATGGATCGAATGATGCCTCAGATAAAGTTTTAAATTGTTCCATAAACTCAACTGTCAACTTCTCATCTTTTTCATACGTAACAAGGCTTATATCTTTCAGTCCATTTTTATTTAGATCCTCTATGAATAACTTCGTATAACTTCGATTATATATTTCCTTCATATCTTCATTTTCTTCCGAAAAAACATACATAACATGTTCTAACGATTCACGATTTACAGAAATTCCGATTAATAACTCTCGCTTCCCGTTCCCTGTAAAATCACCGACTTCAACGATATCTACATCTCCACCATCAAATCTATGCGTGGACTTTACTTTCCATCCATTTCCAACTTCTTCATAGACAGCTAAATATACGCTATGATCTTCATTCGGTAATTTATAAAATAAGATGGCTTCTTTCTTATTATCTTGTTTAAAATCCATTGACCAAATCATCTGTTTATCTTTATTAGACATTGGAGTAAGCAATCGATAATTAACAGGCAAATCTTTATCTATTTGCTCTTTTAGTTCATTAATCCATTTTTCATTGGCAGGAGCACCCATTAAACTTGTTGGAGCTTCAGACATTTTACATCCAGTCAACATAAAAATGATTCCCATAATGCCTATCCATTTCTGCATATGATATCTTTCCTTATTACAGATTTTCATTATTTTTCTTTACTTTTTGCTTCTCCAATATTCTCATACATATGAGTATAATTTTTCTAAAATAAAAAATCGTTACAGAAAAGTTACAAATCCATTCCGACAAAAAAAGATTGGCAAAGGCCAATCTTTTTTTATTATTCATTTCGAACTGGTTTTGGTGTTACACCTAAATGCTCATTTAATTTTTTTGAAATATCTTTTACATTTTTTTCGTTTGGAATGTAATAATAAATACCTCCGATACGTTTATCCGTACCTTCTATTTGCATTTTTTCCATTTCTAAATTAGATCCTGCCATATTTTTTGTAATCGCAAGCATATCATCGAAAGTTAAGTTCGTTTTCATATTTTTATCAACCGCCTCAAGTAAAGAACCCATTTTGCTAATTGATTGCACAGACATCGCTTTTTTTGCAATTGCTTCTATTACAAGTTGTTGTCTTTGTCCACGCATTGCGTCACTATCAATTTTACGCGTTCTTGCAAGTGCAAGTGCTTGTTCTCCATTTAAATGTTGGAAGCCTTTTTCTAAATGAATCATACCCGCTTGGTCTTTACTATCTTGCTCTGTGAAAGTAACAGGTACATCAATATCAATACCACCAAGTGAATCGACAATTTGTACGAATGATTCAAAGTTAAACTTCACATAATAATCAACAGGAACATTTAAAAATCTTTCCACTGTATCTCGTGTACTTTCAACACCACCAAATACGTGTGCGTGTGTAATTTTATCTAATTTCTTTCTAGATGGAATATATACACGTGAATCACGCGGAATACTTACTAATTTAACTGATTTATCATCTTTATTAATTGTTGCTAATAAAAGTGCATCTGTGCGAACAGCTTCACCATATTGACTTTTTCGCATTTCACTACCATCTACACCCATAATTAAAATAGAGATGTTATCCTTTAAAGGCTCAACTTCTTTATCACGTTTTGATGATTTATCAATTTGTGCATACGCATCACTTACAACAGCTTTTGCTTTATTATATATTAATGATCCATATCCTACTCCTCCAAAAATAAGTAGGAAAAATGGAATTAAAATGAACCATTTTATTGACCTTCTTTTAGAACGTTTTTTATTGCTTCTCGTATTTTGTTCTAATTCAGAGCTCATCTTCATTCGCCTCTCTTTCTCTTTCCCTAGTATAATGTATGTCTAGTATTCTTCATATTGAATTTCCTTTCAAACACCTTACATTTTTGTAAGGTTACATGATGAATCCAATATGTATTCCATTTCACATTATACTCTCGTGCTTATTTTTGGCAAGTCACTATTTTCCAACTTCAAATATTTAACACTTCGCAACATCCGAAATTACAGATTTATAAATTTATCCGTTTCGAATCCTTCAATTTTCACCTAAAAAATCAGTAATGCAACAATACATTTCATTTTATCCCTCAAGCGGTGTATACATTGTTTTCTTCCCATGATTATTAATGAAAGCGGATTTTGCTTTTAGTTTCGTCTTTTCTATTTCTATCTCTTCATTCGAGAAATTCACAATAATTTTAATATCTTTTCCATAAGAAGCAGATTGAACTAATTTATCTTCTGACAAATATGCAAAGTTCGTCATTTCTTCTTTTACTGCCTTTTCATGAACTTCATTCCAAACTTTCAGATGCTGCGTAATTTCTTGTTTATGCTTATTCCACTCTACTTCATCTAAATGGTACAACGGAGGAACATTATACAATAATTCGTATAGCATACGGTTTCCTACCTCATCTTTTACTTTCAAACTTCCCCATTCCCAGTGGTGCGTTGTAATTACAGAATCATTGTATACTAATTTATATAATGGTACTGAATATACAGGGTTTAAATATACTTGTTTATATTCTTCTTTTAACGGTACTTGTTTTGCATATTTTTCTGGAACATTTTGATTCGGTGACCAATATCCGCCTACATAATACGGACTTGTTTTATTTTTCCTCATATCTTCATCGTCCCATTTAATAACCGGTGTTTCAATACCGTGAGCAAATGCAATCGTGCTACTTGCAAAGTCATTTCCGCCTTCTGAGCCAACTACCATACCCTTTTCTTGCGCAATATAATCCATTCGTTGCAATCTTGCTTTTAAATCTTGTTCTTGTGTCGTTATATGTTTTGCCGAATAATCATCATAAATTTCACCTGTTGCATCACAATCAATAAACCATGAATTATATTTAGGTCCATTTTGTAATATATCGTTCATTCGCTCTTTTACACTAGGAAGAGATAAAGTTGGATTTAACTTTCGTCCTCTACCTAAAAATCCTTGCACTTTTTCTCCATTTTTCTTCGTCACAGTTGCCTCTTCATATAGCGATGGATCCTGAAAAGAAGCTGTATTCCAATTTTTATCTACTTTTTCGTGAATAGAATGATAAGAATCATACGGACCAACTAAATATCCTATTTTCTTAGCTTCTGTCACGAAATCAGGCTGCATATACCCTTGTTCCCAATTCGGTAGCCCAATCCATGCATTGTCTATTCCTGCCGCTTTCATTTCCTTTATAATATCCGTTCCATCTGCTTTACCCCATTTACTTACTTCTTCAACCGCATCACCGAGCGCCGACTTTAATACATGCTTATTTAAGTTATATAACTCCATCTTCGATAAGTGATCTACCCCTTTGTTTAATAACTCACTAGCGTTCTGATCAACATTTTGGAAAATATCCTTTTTATACAATTCCTTCATTGATAATACTTCATTTACATAACGCAAAATAACATTTTTTTGATACTTATCAATGAAATCTTGTTTACTTACTTGCTCAAACACACTCAGTTCTCCAGGCTCCGAACTATTCTTTTGAATAAGCCCTTTTATATGACTAAACACAGGACTATTTATTTGCTCTCTTATTTTAGGCCAATTTATGTTACTGTCAGACAAACCATTTTGATTCCAAAAATAAAAATGAGCCGCACCATAAAGTTTTTCAATCTCTTTATTTTTTCTAGCCTTTTCTTGTAATGTTTTAAATTCACCTTTTCGAGCAATATTATCCTTATACAGTTTAGCAATACTGACTGCATCATTATTTGTCACATATAATTGAAATCCATATGTTTTATTTTTATTTATACGCGGGAATTCATGTATAAAATCAAATCCTATTTTCGGATCCGAATGAAATTTCAATTCATTATTAAACATATTGTTCGCAATATATACAATGGAATATTTCGAACCATTTAACGCAAAAAACTTCATAGAAAATGATTCAGCAAATGAATATGCATCATCCTTTAAAAACTTCTTCCAATTTTCATCATTACTCGGAATTTGTTTTCCTTCCCATAACGGAAGTGTATAATTTTCAGCTTGTACTTTCGGCCATGTAAAACTTTCTGCACCAGTCGATTCCACTTCAATATTTAAGTGATCTTTTTTCTTTTCTAGATTCACTTTTACTTTTTGATCTGGGTATTCCCAAGATGTGCGATCCTTGTCTTTTTTTACATTCGACACCTTCATTTTCGGTAACGGCTGTGATGCCTGTTCCTTTACACCATCATGTTCTACAGTTAACGTGAAAGTCTCTGGATTTACATCGTAAGTGAACTCTTTATACGTCGCTTTCTTTACTTTAGACTCTTGTACAGCCTTGTTACCTTTTACATCACACCCGACTAAAGTCGAAAATGACATCGTTGTAAGAAGACATATTGCTATCATTTTTTTCATCTTCTGCACCTCCACCACTGAATATACAGGGGCTTTGTTACAGGAATGTGGCAAAAAAATAGAACTAGCATAACGCTAGCTCTATTTTGAGTATTATAAATAAGTGTGTATGAACAACTATAATCTGCTTAAAGTATATGTAGTACAATAGTGTTTTTTCATCCCCACTAAATATAAAAGCAAATAATTCGAAGCTTTAACACTTATTTTTTAACTAAAAAAATAAGTGTATATAATACACCCTAAAACTAGCACTAAAATTACTAGCGCTGTACCTTTCCAATTCATACCACCCGTCATATCAACTGGACTACCTGATTCAGCTCTGTTGAATCCATCATGTAAAGAACCGGTAGGATTATTTTTCAATTCACTTTGCCTTATACGTTCTCTGTTTTCTTCTGGTGACTCTTTTTTCATACGATCGCCTCCAAATGAATACACGCTTTACTAAATTATACATTATTACTTTTCTTTTATATGAAAACTGAAAAGATATTTACAACAAAAAAAGCTAGCAATGCTAGCTTTTTTATAGTTCTATATGTTCTTCTTTATTTACAGTAATTCCTCTATGATCGATTTCTAGCTCACACACTTTCATAGACGTAAATACTCTCGCTAATTGCTCAGCAATTTCTTGACGCTTATCATATGGCGTTAATATAAAAATGGATGGACCTGCACCACTAAGCGCTGTGCCGTATGATCCAAACTCTTTTGCACATTTACGAATTGAGGGTAATAGCGGTACGAGTTCTAAACGATACGGCTCGTGAAAATGATCTCTTTCCATCATTTCACCTACAACTTCCCACTTCTTTTGACAAAACGCAGCTACTAATACGTTGCTGATTGCACTAGCCTTAACTGCTTCATGAAACGGAAACACATCTGGTAATACAGATCGGCTTTCCTCTGTATTTAACTCTTCATTTGGAATAAGAGAAATTACACCTAATTCCTTACTTTCAATTCTTACAACCGAAACATTCTTTCCATCAAGTGCTCCGATTACAGTTCCTCCTAATATAGAAGCCGCAACATTATCTGGATGCCCTTCAAAATTTGTTGCAATTTGAACTTTTTGATCAGTCGTTAAGTTTAAATTGCCAAGTTGATTCGCAAGCTCTATCCCTGCTACAATTGCTGATGCACTACTTCCTAGTCCTCTTGTAAGCGGGATATTACTAGTAACTTCTATTATATGAGGTGATAAAGAAGGACATACTTTACATGCCGTGCTAACGATTAAATTTTTATCATCTGTCGGAATTGATTCTTCAAAGGAATGGATTACTTGCCATCTATCAGCTTTTTCTTTTACCACCACATCTAAATATAATGACAAAGCTATTCCTACTGAATCAAATCCAGGTCCAACATTCGCTGTACTAGCAGGAACACGAATACTTAATGGTATCACGACATAATCACCCCTTTAATATGTTCTTTAATTTGTTCTATATTATTTGAAACACTTGCAATGTCTAATGTATTAGAAGAAATTGCGATATCAGGATCTTTCAAGCCGTTTCCAGTTAAAACTGCAACAACTGTCTCTCCTTTTTTGATTTTTCCAGATTGAACATGTTTAATTACACCTGCTAATGAAGCATTTGATCCTGGCTCAGCGAAAACCCCTTCCGTTTTTGCTAATAATCTATACGCATGTAAAATTTCTTCATCTGATACCATATCTATTTCACCGTGAGACTGTTCAGCAGCCTCTACTGCATATGACCAACTTGCGGGGTTACCGATACGAATCGCTGTTGCAATTGTTTCAGGTTCTTCAATGACATGTCCTTTTACAATTGCTGCTGCTCCTTCTGCTTCAAATCCGTGAATTCTTGGCTTCTTATAGCCTTTTTCTTTCTCATATTCACAGAAACCTTTCCAGTATGCTGTAATATTTCCGGCATTCCCAACAGGAATCGCTAAAACATCTGGTGCACTTTGCAACTGGTCACAAATTTCAAATGCTGCTGTCTTTTGCCCTTCAATTCGATAAGGATTCACTGAGTTTACTAATGTAATCGGCTCTTCCGCAGCAATATTTCTTACAGCCTTAAGTGCATCATCAAAATTTCCTTCTATTGAAATGATTTCAGCTCCATAGGCGACTGCTTGCGCTAATTTTCCATGTGCAATCTTTCCTTCAGGGATTACGATTATACATTTCATTCCAAGGCGTGCCGCGTATGCTGCGGCCGATGCCGAGGTATTACCTGTTGATGCACAAATAATTGCCTCCGAACCTTCTTCTTTCGCCTTCGCAACAGCCATTACCATACCACGATCTTTAAAAGAACCTGTCGGATTCGCTCCTTCATACTTACCGTATAACTGAATTCCTAATTGTTTTGATATATTTAATAACGGAATAAGCGGTGTATTTCCTTCCATTAAGCTCACATCAGGTGTATTTCCATTCACCGGTAAATAAGAAGCATACTGTTTTAATAATCCTTTATACATATTGTTTTTCCTCCTCAATAATGTAATAACTGTTTATTTCACTTGCGACATTTTCTATCACTCCTAGTACTCGTTCGAATTGATACTTTGAAGTTTGATGTGTCACAACAACGACTTCTGCAAGTTCACGATTTAAAGGTAATTGAATAACTTCTTTTAAACTTACAGAACAATTAACGAAACATTCTGTTATTTCTTGTAACATCCCAGGTTCATCTCGTAATGAAATACGTAAGAAATATTTCGAAACGACTTCTTCATCTCCTTGTAATTCATATGGCTCTGGTTCTTTTAACGCACTTTTATTTTTCGGGACTTGATTCATATTTTTAACGATTGAAATAATATCACTTACTACAGCAGAACCTGTCGGTAACTTCCCAGCTCCAGGTCCGTAAAACATTACTTCCCCTACTGCTTGACCGTGAACATATACTGCATTAAATTCATTATTTACATTCGATAATGGATGATGACTTGGTAAAAGAGTCGGTTCTACACTTAAATGAATGGCTGACCCTTGTTTCTCTGCTTTACCAATTAATTTCATAGTAAATCCTAACTTTTCTGCCATTTGTAAATCTTCTTTTTCGACCTTTCGAATCCCTCTTACTTGTACATCATCTAAAGAAACATTCATCGAAAAACCTAAGTTTGCAAGAATGGCTACCTTTCTCGCCGCATCTAGCCCATCTACATCCGCTGTTGGATCCGATTCTGCAAAACCTAATTTTTGGGCTTCTTGTAAAGCCTCTTCATACGACCATCCCTTTTGACTCATCTTTGTTAACATGTAATTTGTTGTACCATTTACAATCCCCATTATTTTTTCAATTTGATCTGAAGCTAATCCATCTGTTAATCCCCTTAACACCGGAATACCGCCCGCTACACTTGCTTCATAACATAGATCACAATCATTATCGTTCGCCAGTTGGAGAAGCTCTGCACCGTATACAGCCATTAAATCTTTATTTGCTGTTACGACATGTTTTTTATTTCGTAAAGCCTTAACAATATGTTGCTTTGCTTCTTCAATTCCGCCCATTACCTCTACTACAATATCAATATTTGGATCATTTAGAACTTCATCGACATGACTTGTTACTACGATCCCATCAATGCAAACATCACGTTCTTTTTCTAAGTCACGTACAACGACTGTCTTTACC
Source organism: Bacillus sp. DE0042 (assembly GCF_007680225.1). Classification (NCBI taxonomy): domain Bacteria; kingdom Bacillati; phylum Bacillota; class Bacilli; order Caryophanales; family Bacillaceae; genus Bacillus; species Bacillus sp. DE0042. The sequence continues at coordinate 894,498 of NZ_VEJP01000001.1, forward strand.
TTCACTTCATACCCTGTATCAAGTGCAATTTTTTTATAATGTTCTTTCAAAATATGGACAACACCACTTCCGACCGTACCTAAGCCTAACACCCCAACATTAATAACGTTATTCATTTTCTAATCTCCTCCTACAATTTTATTTTTTATCTCTATCAATCACCTTGCTCTGCTTTTTAATCATGCAGGTGGTGGTTATTTCCGTACGTACAAATCGTTTCATGTTACAGCACCTCCTTTCAAAGTAATAAAAAAACACACTCATCCCTAGGAAAGGGACGAATGTGTTTTCGTGGTTCCACCCTTGTTCCAATCTAGACTTATTTCCTTCTAGATTGCTCAAGTTCAGATAACGGCTGATTCCGTCAATAATTACTAGATTACTCGTTCACTATTGAAGTTCAAAGGTGGTAAAATCATTTCTCGTGTTAGGAAGCTCACACCCTTGGCTTCCCTCTCTGTAAACCGTAAAAATGATTCCGTGTCCTTATCGTTACTTTTTCGCTCATGTTTATTTGTTAATTCATTATACTCGCATAAACAACAAAATCAATACTATTTTTTAATTATTTTTAATTTTCAATCTCTAATTCCATAAAAAAACACACTCATCCCTAGGAAAGGGACGAATGTGTTTTCGTGGTTCCACCCTTGTTCCAATCCAGACTTATTTCCTTCTAGATTGCTCAAGTTCAGATAACGGCTGATTCCGTCAATAATTACTAGATTACTCGTTCACTATTGAAGTTCAAAGGTGGTAAAATCATTTCTCGTGTTAGGAAGCTCACACCCTTGGCTTCCCTCTCTGTAAACCGTAAAAATGATTTCATATCCTTATCGTTACTTTTCGTTCATGTCTATTTGTTAACTTATTATAGTTATCAACTTTTTAAAAAGCAAGCCTATTTTTACTAACTATTTTCAAAATCATTTTTTATTGTATTTCAAAATAGCATTATGCAACTACCACTTGATTTACCTATTTTGTTATTTCTCCAGTTTGTAAATCAACGATTCTTATATAAATATCACATTCTAAAATGTGTACATATTCACCTTACAAAACTATATCTATAAAGTTTTTTCAATACAATCTTTTCGTATAACTTTCTTCTAAAGAACGTGCAACATCTTCTTCAGAAGTATTTACTTTCGCATGCTCCAGCAACATTTTTGCTGCTGAAGGTAACTCTTTTTTATGTAACCAAGATTCTGGATCCCACATCTTAGATCGGATAAAAGCTTTTGCACAATGAATATAACACTCTTCTATTTCAACGACAATTCCAAGTAACGGATTGCGCCCATTCGCCTGCATTTCTTGCAATATCTCTTCGTCGTTTGTAATATACGCTCGGCCGTTTATCCGAAGCGTCTCCCCAAGGCCTGGAATAAAAAAGAGTAACCCTACGTATGCTACGTATGGATTTGAAATAATGTTCAAAATGGAATCTATACGACGGTTACCTGGTCTTTCTGGAATGATAATTTGATTATTATTTAATACGAATACAAATCCAGGTGCGTCTCCTCTCGGCGAAGCATCACACTCTCCTAATTTATTTGCAGTAGATAATACTAGAAAAGGAGATTTAGACAGAAAATCTACGCAATGGTGGTCTAATGATGAAATAACTTTCTTTAACGCTCGCTCACTTGGTTGCCCCAATATTTTCCGTAATTCTTCCTCTGTTGAAATAATCGATTTTATTTCTTTACTCTCTATCCCCACTATTAACCACTCCATTTTTCTTTATTTTCCCAAAATTCAATACAGATATTGTATAATAAAATTTGCAGAAAGGGGAATTAAAATGACAGAGTGGTTAACAATATTTGATCCTGAAAGAAATACACTTGGGAAGAAATTGCGTGATGAAGTGCATCGTGACGGTGATTGGCACGAAACATTTCATTGTTGGTTTGTAGAAAAAGATGCTGAAGATATGTTCTTATATTTCCAATTACGCTCTAAAAATAAAAAAGAAGCTCCATGTATATGGGATATTACTTCAGCTGGACATATTATGCATGATGAAAAAGTAGACATCGGTGGCCTTCGTGAAATCGAAGAAGAATTGGGACTCTCTTTTCAAACGGCTGATTTAGCATACAAAGGAATTTTTAAAATAGATTATGAAATTTCGGATCTTACTGATCGTGAATTTTGTCATATGTATTTTCACAATGTCATCAATCCACTTCCATTTGCACCAGGTGAAGAAGTAGATGATGTGATGAAAGTACATGCAACCTCTTTTTTACAACTATTAAAAAAAGAGATTGCATCTTTAACAACTATTTCTGTTTTAAGCAATAAACCGATAACGATAACATTTGAAGATATTTATCCATATGATCTTGCATACTATGAATTCGTTGTAGAACAAGGAAAAGAATTACTAAAAAATAATAGTTTATAAACAAAATAGGACTCCCATTTTAAAATACTTGGGAGTCCTATTCTTAATAATGGATGATTGACAATACCCGACTGATTAAAACTCCACTTCATTTTCTCTCTTTCGATGTTTGAAACATACTTGGCAGCGTTACAAAGCGTGCCCCTTTCGTTTTTAACTGCGGAATAAATTTATCTAGCGCCTCTACAGATCCTTGTAAATGCCCACCTGGGGTTGAATGCTGAAGGATGACACTGCCAGGAAATGAATTCCCTAACACATTATTTGTAATCGTATCAGCGCTTACTCCTTTCCAATCAACCGTATCAACACTCCACTGTACAATCATAAAGTTTTGCTCTGTCGCCCATTTCAATTGATTTTCAAGTATTTCACCGTACGGTGGACGTATAAACTTCGGTGCATAACCAGCTAAACGATTTAATATTTCTTCTGTTTTTATAATTTGATTACGGTACTCAGCATCAGTTACTTTCGCTAAATTCGGATGGCTATACGTATGATTACCAATTACATGCCCTTCATTCGCAATACGTTTTACTACATTCGGAAACTTTTCCGCATTTTCACCAAGCAAGAAGAAAGTCGCTTTTACATTATGTTGTTTTAACTTATCCAAAATTTTTGGCGTAAATTCTAAATCTGGTCCATCATCAAATGTAAGAGCGACTTCCGCTTTATTGTACGGTCCGGAAAATGCATACGCATATTTTTCGACCCACGAAAATGGTGTCCACGATCCACGCTCATATGCTTTCATTTGTACTTCATAGTTTTGAGGGATATATGCGTATGGCAATGAGCTTATATAGTCTCCATAATAAAATGAGTGATATGGCATATAGGCGTACGAAACATCTCGTTCTAGTCCCCATTCATATGGAGCAAATATTTCTGGTGAATAAAAATAATACATGATAAAAACCTCCCTAAAATTTCATATGTGATTCATCTGCACTTTGTTAGAGAAATTCCTATTCATGAACAAAAATAAGACTGTCCGTAATTAGGACAGTCTTATTGCTTACTATTATTAATAAATCGATGTACTATCTTTCGGCAAAGCTTTCACATGTTTTAAATAGCTTGTCACTCTGTCATCATCACCTTGCGGGTATTGATATCCATATGTGTTAGCAATTTCATTCGCTACTTCCCTAAATAAATTACCCATGATAAAGAATGACTCCCATATGTTTTCATATTCTGCATTAGAAAAAGTTCTTTTAAATTGCTCCCACATATCTTTTTCAATATATTGCTCGAAATGCTTCCCAAACTTTCCTGCATTACCTGTAAAGTCTGTTTTCATACCAATATGCCATTCTAGCATTACGATGAACATATCTCGTACTGGACCATCAAGCATCCCTTTCGCATAAGAAAGTTCTTCTCTCCATAGTCCTTTCCCTACATTCGTACTACACCACCAAAATTCATTACAGCAATCTAAAAATTCTTTTTCTGTAGGCTTTTTTATTAAGTAATCTTTATCGCTTGCTGGTGGAAATTCAACAATACAATTATCTTTATCCAGAAGCAGTTTACTTAAACTATCTTGTCCAACGAACTTATTTATCAAATCAAATGGAACGAGCGTTAAATCAATTCGATTTCCATCCATAAACTGCATTAAATACGGAAATTTCCCGTCTTCGTCCGCTGGAATTAATGACATTTCTTCTGGCATTTGTACAATCATTATTTCTCCAAATCTATGAATCAAATTATGATTAGACGTAAAAGATTGTATATCATTTACAACATACATAATATCGTAGTCTTGAAAACAATCTCTCTTCACATTTGAATTTACACGTGATCCATTCATGATAACTGCTCGGATTCTTTCATCCTCTTTTGCTGTATTTATAATTAAGTCTAACATTTCTTTTTCAGTTCTCATCTATTCCTAACCTCCAATTTTTATATAAACTTATATTTCCAAGTATGTTGGAGGTCCACGAGGTAGCTGCGTTGTACACGATACATGTTATAATTTTTGAAATTTCTTTTTCATTTTCTCTCCTCCTATTTTTTTATATCTATTCTTCTAAATCGTTCACATACAAGCAATATATCATCAGAAAAATCATGACCCACTTCATTCAATTTACTTCTGAAATATCTTTCATGAATCTCCTTCCAATTTTTATAGCTTTCATCCCCTTCAGCAATTGCAAACTCTTCTGTAATTTCATTCATAGGTACTATTGTTACTTCAATTGTTTTTACAATTGCTACCGGATTTTCATCGTGATCCAAAATAACAGAGTAGTCCTCTGTAGTTGGTAACGGTACATTCTTTAATTCATAGAAGAGATATGCAGAACAAGTTGCCGTTTTCGTTCCGTCAACTACTTGCTTAGCAAGACGATTTGGGGTATCACCAAATTTCCATGCACTCACCGATTTTGGTATCTCAGCACCTTTCCAATACTCCGTCCAGTATTGTTGCGCTGCTTCATTCATTATCTCTCACTCCCCTAAACTCTACTATAAGTGTAATAGACTTTCGAACCGTATCACTCTTTTACAACTGCCATTACAAACCCATCGTATCCTTTACTTCCAACAGTTTGAAGCGCAGTAGCACTTACACGTGGCTCTGCAGCTATTAATTCATAGAAGCGACGTATCCCTTGTACGCGAGGATCTTTACTCGTATTGTCAATAACTTCTCCTTCACGTACTACGTTATCCCCAATAATTATAGTACCAGGGCGTGATAGTTTCAGTGCCCATTCAAAATAGGTAGGGTTATTTTGTTTATCAGCGTCTATGAAAATAAAATCAAATGGTTCATAATTCTCATTTTCGATTTGCCGTAAAGAATCTAAAGCTAATCCTACTCGTACTTCAATTTTATCATTCAAATCGGCACGCTCAATATTGTTACGTGCAATTTCTGCATGTTTTTCATTTGCTTCCAATGTAACAACTCGGCCCCCAGATGGCAATCCCCTCGCAAGCCATATCGTGCTATATCCGCCTAGCGTACCAATTTCTAAAATGTTACGCGCTCCTTGAATTTGTACTAATAGTTGCAAAAACTTCCCTTGCGTTGGCGATACATCATGTGCCGGCAAATTAGCTGTAGCATTTGCTTGAAGAACTTCTTCTAATGTAGAATCTTTCGGTATTAATACATCACTCACATATTGATCAACAGCCGTCCATTTCTCAATCGTACTCATGTAAATACCATCCCCTTCAATTTCTCAATGCTTTTCTACCATTCACTTTCGATTATATCGAAAATTTTGTCTCATATGCAAAAATAAAGAAGGGACATCTCCTCCATTACAGAATAGATATCCCTTCTTTATTTTTATTTAATTTATCCCTTACGGATTAGTAGACCAAAGTCCTGCTGATTTAATAAATGTACGTTTATTTAATTTCAGCTGCGCTACGATAAATTCTGCAATATCTTCTGCTTGCATTACTTTATCTGGGTTTCCGTCAGTTAATCCTAAATCTACAGCCATATCAGTTGCTACTGTACTTGGAGTTAGAGCTGTTACACGAATGTTATGTTTGCGAACTTCCATCGCTAACGATTCTGTTAAGCCAAGAACACCAAATTTAGAAGCGCTATATGCACTTGTTACAGGTGCACCTTTTTGTCCTGCTGTAGATGAAATGTTAATAATATCACCAGATTGTTGTTCAATCATGCTTGGTAAAGCTGCACGAGTTGCATAGTATACACCCATTAAGTTTACTTGAATGATTTTTTCCCAATCAGCAACGTCTAATTCTAAAAACTTACCAAATTTAGAAATACCAGCGTTATTAATTAAAATATCAATAGATCCTAAACCATTTTTTAACGTTTCAATTGCAGTAGTCACTTCTTTATATGAAGAAACATCAGCAGTCGCAATAACAGCTTTTACGCCTTCTGCTTCTACTTCTTTCGCTACAGCTTTTAAGTTTTCTTCTGAACGAGCTAAAAGACCGACATTTACGCCCTCTTTCGCTAATGCGATCGCTACAGCACGACCAATCCCTCTACCTGCTCCTGTAATTAAAGCATTTTTGCCTTGTAATAATTCTGCCAAGTATAACACTCCTTAATCATCTCAGTTATGTACTATATTAAAATTGTATCTATGTTTATGTAAAAAGGCAATGATGCACTTTCATGTGCGTAGGTTACTTATAGGTAACTATGGAAAGTTTTTATTGATAAGTCTCATGTTTTTGCCATAATTCATGTAAAATAAAAATAAATCCTGCATAGGAGAGTGCATGTGTATGAAAAGAAAAAAATGGTTCTTATCACTAACTGCAGTCGGACTATGTATCATATTTTTGGCTATGTACTTTATATTTGGTAATCCATTACATTATAAAGTAATAGAAAAAGATACTAGCGACTACCTCTATACTATAAAAGGCTATAAGCAAAAAGAAATACAAAGCATAACCGGAAAATATACTCTCATTTATAATATCGGCTATTATGCAGAGGTCGTATATAAAGACGAACCTTATTTTACATACTCTTATACATACGATAAGAATAAGAAAATAATACAAGACAACGGCATTTTAGGAAGACATACTGAGTCATTTGAAAGTCTTAATTTAAACTGGTCATTGTTTGACGAGTTAGTAGACGGTATTCATACAAACCTGCAAAAAAGAGGTTTAAGTGAAAAGAAAGATTATTCTATACGCTACGTTCAATTCATTGATATCGATAATGATAAAAACGGTGCAGAAGCATATGTTGACTTTAAGAAAGATAAAAAATCAGATTATTCATACCGTATGAATAACGAAGGAAAAGCTTATCAATATAGTTGCAGTAATGGAAAATGTATTTTTAAAGAGAAATAGTGTTAGAAGATATCCTCCTAACACTATTTCTCTTCAGAATTTGGAATACAAACAATAAATTCTGTCCCATTCCCCTCTTCACTCTCGACTTTTATTTTTCCTTGATGAAGGTCGAGTACCTTTTTTACGATAGCTAAACCTAATCCACTTCCTCCATAAGTGCGATTTCGTGAAGAGTCCGCTTTATAAAAACGCTCAAAAATATGTTGTTTCTGTTTTTCAGATATACCAATTCCAGTGTCACGAATACGTATTTCTACGAATTTCTCATGTTCTTGTAACTGAATTGTAATTGTGCCACGACTTGGAGTAAATTTAATACTATTATGAATTAAATTAATCCACACTTGACTCATACTTTCTTGATCGGCAGTTATATGCACTTTTTCTAAATCAAGGTCTAATTCAATTTCTTTTTCAGCCCAGAGCGGTTCACTATTTAACACAATTTGCTTTAACTGTTGATCTAATCGATAAGTCGCTTTTTCTGGTGTATACTCCTCTGACTCTAAAAGAGTTAGTTTCAGTAAATTTTGGCTTAGTTTAGATAATCTCGTCGTTTCCGTTTCAATAATGGTAAGATAATGCTTTCTTTTTTCCTCCGAAAGATTGTTATCTTGTAGTGCTCTAGCAAATCCTTTTATAGAAGTTAAAGGTGACTGTATTTCATGAGAAACATTCGATACAAATTCCTGGCGCATTTTCTCCATCGCATTCAGTTCATCTGTCATATCATTTATACTTTTTACGAGTACACCAATTTCTCCATCATACTTTTCTTCATTTCGTATTTTTACGGAGAAGTCTCCTTTTGCAATTTTTTGTATCGGTTCAATAATAGTCCAAATCATTGCCTCTCGTTTTGGTCTCATTAATATCCCAATCAATGTCCAGATAAGAACAATAAATACAAAACCGACCATATCACTAATTAGAAAGGCCACAAACGACGATACGTTTACTTCAAAAGCATTCAATATACTAGTTGCTACATAAAATGCGATAGACCAAATTATAGTGAGAAAAGAAAAAAGCGCTAATACCGCTCCCGTTACTTTCAACATCTTCAACTTACTCATTCGTTTTCTTTTCCTCATTTACTTACCTCTAAGCGATACCCTAATCCTCTTATCGTTTTAATACTAAACTTCGACTTCTCTTCTTGAAACTTCTCACGTAGTCGATTAATATGAACGTCTAGTGTACGTTCATTCCCTTCAAAATCATATCCCCATACATCTTCAATTAACTGCTCTCTCGAACAAGTTCTTCCTGCTTTAGAACCTAAAGTAAAGAGCAATTCGAATTCTTTTAGCGGTAATGTGACTGTTTGTTCTCCGGCTGTAACTTCAAATGTTTTACGATTTAACAGTACATTCCCAATTTGAATCGATTGCGACACTGTAATTTGGTAACGTTTCAATAACGCCTTAACTCTCACTACTAGTTCTATAGGATCAAATGGTTTTACAAGATAATCATCGGTGCCAAGGTGAAATCCTTTTACTTTTTGAGACGTTTCCCCTTTAGCAGTTAGCATCAAAATCGGAATATCATAGTACTTCCTTAATTCAAAACATACATCAAATCCATCCATATTTGGCATCATGATATCAAGAATAACCATATCAACTTTTACTTCGTCTATTTTCTGAAGTGCATCTAGTCCATCAATTGCCTCATATGTTTGAAAACCTTCTCGTTCTAAAAATACAGAAACAAGTTCTCTAATATGCGGATCATCGTCTACTATTAAAATGTTAGGTATCAAAGAAACCATTTCCTTTCTAATTCGCATCCTTTATAAAACTTTTAAAAATGAATCATTAGTGGAGTAAAAACCCCACTGATGATTCATTTTATAATACGCCCTCTTTAATTTTCAATTGTTGCGTTGCAAATTCACGATACATATCATGTGTCTGTAATAATTCATCATGTGTACCACTTCCTGTAAGATTCCCTTTTTCTATAAAGATAATTTTATCTGCATCCACAACAGTAGAAAGTCTATGTGCAATAACTAATGTTGTTCTGCCTTTCATTAAGTTATTTAACGCTTTCTGAACGACAGACTCTGATTTACTATCTAGACTTGAAGTTGCTTCATCTAACATAAGAATTTGTGGATTTCGAAGTAACGCTCGAGCAATCGCAATTCGTTGTCTTTGCCCTCCTGAAAGCTTCACACCACGTTCTCCAACTTCTGTTGCGTATCCGTTTGGCAAATCATGAATAAATGCATCAACATATGCCATCGCTGCTACTTTTTCAATTTCTGCATCTGTCACTTCACCCTCAACACCGTAGCAAATATTATCACGAATTGTCCCATCGATTAACGGACTATCTTGTGAAACGTAACCAATTTGACGTCGCCATGATTGCAATGAATAACTCGTAATTGAGTCTTTTCCTAATTTAATAGCACCGCTAGTTGGCTCGTAAAAACGTTCTAATAGTGAGAATAACGTCGTTTTCCCGCTACCACTTGGTCCTACGATTGCTGTTACTTTTCCTGATTCAATTGTGAAATCAATATTCTTTAAAACTTGCTCTTCTTCGTTATACTCGAAATGTACATTTTCAAGAACGATCGGCTGCTTAGCATTTGTGACCTTCACACCAGTTTCATGATCTTCTACTTCATATTCTAAAATCGTATTAATTCTTTCCGTTGCACCAATCGCCTTTTGAAATTGTGTAAAGAACATAGATAATTGACTCATTGGCATTATAATTTGAACTAAATATAAAATAAACGCTACTAGTTCTCCTGTTGTTAATGCACCGCTAGAAACTCGCATTCCACCATACCCTACGATAATAACAAGCAATGCCATTAAAACAAACGACATAACTGGTGAAATTAACGCTTGCACTTTTCCCTCTTTCAAACCAAATTGTAATAGCTTTTCAATACCTTTATTTCCAGTTTCATATTCCTTTTTTTCTGTGTTCGAAGATTTCACTAAACGAATTTCTGATAACACTTGTGTTAATACACTAGTAAAAGATGCTGTTTCATCTTGAAGTGCTTTTGAAATCTTATACATTTTTCGTCCAAGCGGAACTAAAATGAGTACTGATAATGGAATAACCGTTAAAAGTAAAAGTGTCATTTTCCAATCTAAAACAAATAATACAATTAATGATCCAACAATTGAAATACCGCCTGTTAATAAATTTGACAAATGCTCAGAAATTAACGTTTTCACAACTCCTGTATCATTTGTCATACGACTAATTGTATCGCCTGTTCTATTTTGATCATAATAAGTTACCGGTAAAATAAGCACCTTTTTCCACAAACGTTCTCTCAGTCCAGCTACAATCTTCTGTCCAATATAATTTAATAAATATATAGACAATCCTGCAGCTATAGTTTGCATAATAAAGAATGCAACTAGCCCAACAATTTGCCCTGTACTAATTGAAGAAAGTGAAAAATTATCTACTAACCCCTTCGTTAACATCGGAATAAATAAACTCGCTCCCGTAGAAAGCAAACTCATTAATAATGCAAAAGCAAGAATCCCTTTCGGAGGATTTGTATCTTGAATAAGGCGTAAAAACTGCCTCCAGCTCCCTTTTTTCTTCATCTCATTTCTAACTTCCATTCCTGTTCATCTCCTCGTGTTAAACCAAACTGTTCTTTCTAAAAATAGAATACAATACGAATGTAAACTGAATGTAAACACACTTTTTCTATTTTTACAAAATATACATAAAAACGCATCTTTACAACAGATATAAACATCTGATATTATTACCTAGTACTAAATATTATTCTATGTGAATTATAAATAACCAATTTACGATACTATATAAATCTCCCGTTATTGAAAGGAGTATCCTTTTTGCAAACAAGTATACATTCCGAAAAAGAAACAATCATTTTTATTCATGGATTAGTTGGCAATCGTCGTGCCTTCAAAAAAGAGCATAAACGATTTTCCGCCTCTTACAACATTATTACTTATGACTTATTAGGTCACGGCGACGATAAAGGAGAAGCTATCGAATTTTCATTACAGCGTCTCGTAGATCAATTATTGAATTTATACGAAAAAGAAGGCATTAAAAAGGCCCATATTTGCGCTTTAAGCTACGGCTGTTATATCTCTACAATTTTTGCACAAATGCACCCAGAAAAAGTTTTGAGCATTTGTCATATTGGTGGACATTATAATAACCCTTCCCTTTTATATAACGTATTTCAAAAGTTTTGGGAGAAGCGAGGAGACGATTACTCTAAATGGCTCTCTCAATACGCAAATACTATTTTTCCAAGTGGCATATTAAAGGCAAATCCGTTCGCAGTCATTTCAAGAAATATTTATTACCGTTTCGGATTGCAATTACATTCATCAATTATTGCCCAATCATTACGGCATCGTTTAGAATTCGATTTAAAATCTAAATTAAAATCACTTCCCCACCCTATTCTATGGGTAATGGGTGAACATGATCATCTCTATAAATCTTGTCTATTTGATTTGAAATCCATTCTTCCTAACGTTTTATATAAAGAAATACCGCTTGCAGGACATGCAGCAAACTTATTTCGCCCGAACTACTTTCATGACCTATATGCTCGATTTTTAAATGGGAAGTTACAGTAAAAACTACTACATTCCCAATTTATTCAACTATAAAAAGGCTTCCCAAGTTTCCCTGGAAAGCCTTTTCTCTATACGAAAAGTATATAAACTACTTTTTCTTAGTATGCTTTTGTGTAACCTAACATGTGCTTGCTCCAGTAAGAGTTACTTACAGAACTAATTCGTACACCAGTTGCATCAGTTTCTGCACTAATGAACTGACCGTTTCCTAAGTAAACGCCCATGTGAGAAGGACCTGATTTATAAGTATTTTGGAAGTATACTAAATCACCTGGTTGTGGATTGCTAGTTTTTGTTTTAGAGCTCCAGTATCCAGCAACTGTTTGACGAGCGCCTTTATGACCAGTTTGATTTAATACGTAGTGAATGAATCCACTGCAGTCAAAACCAGCAGGTGTTGTACCAGCAGTTCTGTATGGTGAACCATTTAAAGATCTAGCGAATCCAGCGATTGAAGATGTATCTCCACCTGTTGTTGGTTTTTGTACGTCTTTACCTGGTTGTTGAACGTTATTTGTAACGTTATTGTTATTGTTATTCGTAACGTTGTTTACTCCGCCTTTTACAAACTTAACGAAGTCTGCGCTTACGTAACCTGTACGGCCGTTATGGTTAATTTTGTACCAACCATTTTCAGCACCAGTAACGTTTAATACTGTACCGTTTGTTACGCCACCGATTACAGCGTTGTATGTAGCTGGGCCTGTACGTACTTTTAAAGCACCAGTGTTAACAACATAAGAACCACCAGTTTGAACTGTAGTAGTATTGTTGTTTGTAGTTGGTTGTTTAGTTTCGTTAGATACAGCAGAACCACCTTTTGTTACGAAGTCTTTGCTTACGTATCCAGTTCCACCATTGAAGTTGATTTTAAACCAATCTTGTACTTCACCTACAACTTGTACTGTTTTACCTTTATTTACAGAGCCTAATACTGTATGAGATGTACTTGGGCCTGTACGTACGTTAAGTGAAGAAACGTTTACTGTGTAAGTACCAGTTCCTTGTTGAACAGTAGTTCCTGTTTTACCACCAGTCGTTACGAAGTCACCACTTACATAACCAGTTTGACCGTTTACAGTTACTTTGAACCAACCGTTTTCTTGTCCAATTACTTGTAGTACTTGACCTGATTTCACTTTAGAAATAACGTTATGTCCTGTACCAGCACCTGAACGTACATTTAATACATCAGCTGTTACCGTGTATTTTAATTCAGAAGTTGTTTCTACCTTTTTTGTTTCAGTTACAGTCGTTTGAGTTTGAGTTTGAGTTTGTCCATTAATTTCTTTTAGCGCCTCATTTGAAACTTGTGCCTGAGCAGAATCCATACCTGGAACTGCAACACCCACTACAGAAGCTGCTGCTAAACCTGCAATTACTTTTTTCATAAGTTGTCTTTACTTCCTTTCCCTACTATCCTCTTAAAAAAACTTATAAACTTAATACATTACAATATTATCAAAGTAAAATATTCATTAAGTTCCATTTTTTAACAAGAGTTTTATTTTTCACACAGAGTTCATTTTAAACGAATGAAGTGAATTCCGCGTGAACTTCATGTGAACTTTACCATTAAACTTAGTATTTTTGCAATGCTTTTTTCAATTCTCTTATGTATTTCATTGAAAATTCGACATTTCATTCATTATCTTAATATACATTTTCTATCCACTTTGAAAAACTCTATTCATCTAATCCAATGCAAAGAATGTATTTCCTAGTAAAGTCCCTTCCATGAAGCATACTCTTATCATGACAAAAAATACTTTTTTTATCAATAGTATAATATTTTCAGAAAGTTTCTTCCGATACTATCTATCGTTTATAAAAGATTTGACGATTTGTAAGATTTAACTCCAAAAATTCTGTTCTAATTTGACGAAAATACACACTCCACTACCCACTTTTCACTAACTATGGAATTTCTAGGATATTTACATTATTATATATATAGTAGTATTTTAACCAATACATATTTTATTTACCCTACACTGAAACCTATCGAACTTTTACAGGTCGGTATATTGAATTTTAAGATGGAAGTCGTATTGCCCGCAAATAATGGGATAAAAAAAGGAGGTATATTTATGAAAAACATTATAGAGGATCCTATAAATAAAAATATAGAATTGTACTATGCTTTTTTTCAATTCGTTTCAATTATTACCTTACAAAAAATATCAACTATTGAAACACGTAAAAACGAATTAAAAAATCAGATGAAAAATTCCTATCAAAAAAATCCTTATTACTTATAAAAGGTGAACAGGTTGTATCCCTGTTCACCTTTTATCCCGCATTAACGGGCAGTAAGACTCCCACCTCAAAATTCAGCGAAAGCAAAGAAGTTAGGTGGGGGATCAACTGCCCGTAAAAGCCCGATTGGTGTGGGCTGATAATCAGTGGGGGATGAACAACTCCCCCACTGATTAAAGTTTCACTTTATCATTCCTACATTATTTATAAATTTTCACACGGTTTTCTAAAGGGTGGTATTCTTTTTCACCTGCAGGTACCACCGGTTTACCAAACGGCATTTGCGCAGTAAGTTTCCAATTTTCTGGAACTTCCCATTCTTTTCTCACTTCTTCATCAATTAATGGATTGTAATGCTGCAATGTAGCACCAAATCCTTCAATTTCTAAAGCTGTCCAAATTGCAAATTGTAACATTCCTGAGGATTGCTGTGACCACGTTGGGAAATTCTCTTTGTATAATGCAAAGTTTTCTTGCAGTTCTTCCACTACTTGACTGTCTTCAAAGTATAAAACCGTTCCATAACCACTTTTAAATGCATTCATTTTTTCTTCAGTAGATGCAAAGTTATTTTCAGGTACAATTTTTCGTAACGTTTCTTTCGTAATATCCCATAACTTATCATGTTGTTCTCCTAGCAAGACGACAACGCGGGCGCTCTGAGAGTTAAAAGCTGAAGGTGTATGTTTTACAGCATGATAAATCACTTCTTGAATTTTTTCATCAGAAACTACTTGCTCTTTACTAATCGCGTAAATAGATCTTCTGTCTTCAATTGCTGTGTAAAAATCTTTTGCCATCATAATTCCCTCCAATTTTCATTTGAGGCTTTTTCATATGTATACATCATGTTCCGCCTCTTAAAACTTATCATTAATAAGCTTCTAACTTTAGACTATCAACAAACAATAATAAACTCAAATAATAACACTCACATTTTTCACCTTTTTACTTCCTAATGCTAACAATAAAAAGGCAATTTATTGTTACCGATAATAAGTAACAACAAATTGCCTTTCTTATATGATGATCCAACTCAGTATTTCACTTAATTAACTAAGCCAAATGCATAAGACATTAGCTTGTTCGTCTCTGTAAAACGCTTCGTTTTACCTTTCGTTCCCATTACAACAGTAATAATACGAGTATCACCTTGTTTTGCTGTACCCGTAAAACAATACCCCGCGCTATCTGTAAATCCTGTTTTTAATCCGTCTATTCCTTCTATATATAAAGCTTTATTATTTTTGTTTAACATATCATTTGTACTTACAACATTAATATTATTAAATGCTAACTGACTTTGACGTAAGTGAGTCACTTCTAATATTTCTGGATAGTCTTTTATTAGATGATACGCCAAGTTTGCTACATCAGCAGCTGTCATCTTCGTCTCACTTCCATCAGGTTCTTGTAGTCCTGACGCATTTGCGAATTTAGCATAATCCGACATTTTTAACTGCTTTGCTTTTTCATTCATAAGCTGAACGAAATCTTTCTCTGTTTTTGCCATATGTTCAGCTAAAGCTACAGCCGAATTATTTGCTGATTCAATCATTAATGCATGGTACAAATCTTTAACAGTTAATGTGTCATTCACTTGGACTGGGATTCTCGCACCCTCTGTTTGTGCCGCTTTCGCACTCATTTTCACCGGATCTTCCCAGCGAACTTTCCCATTATGTACATTTTCTAATAGAAGGTACGCTGTCATCATCTTAGACATACTTGCTGGCGCAAAAGCTTCATTTTCATTATGTTGATAAATAATATCTCCATTACTCGCATCGATAATCATAGCTGCTTTTGCATCAATTTCCGGTGGTATGTACTTTGGTGGCACTACTTTTTCAGCTAATCCTGTTTGAGGTAGTTCTGCCACTTGTAAAGGTTGTCCCTCTATATTTGTTGCACTCTTTTGAGTTCCTTGGAATAAGAACCAACATATCCCTAAAATAATGACTACTAGGATCGTCAGCCTTCCCCATTTTAACCGCTTCATTTCAAAACTCCTTTAGCAAACCTTTTATACACTCACGTTTAACCATAACAATAATTACTTTATATCGTCAAGGCAAAAAGCATATTTATTCATCTAATACATTTATGTTACAATTAAAATACCAAAATATAAGAATATTCAATGTTATATTGTCGTAATTTAACTACTTAATAGAAAGGATTCTTACAATGCTACTTCCAAAAACATTAAAATACGGAGACACAATCGGCATTTATTCGCCCTCTTCACCAGCAACCTACACTTCTCCTAAAAGATTTGAACGAGCGAAATCTTATTTACAACAGAAAGGATTTCACATATTAGAAGGTTCACTAACAGGTCGAAATGATTATTATCGCTCTGGCAGTATACAAGAGCGTGCCGAGGAACTGAATGCTTTAATAAGGAATCCTAATGTATCTTGTATTATGTCAACAATTGGCGGTATGAATTCCAATTCCTTATTACCTTATATTGATTATGATGCTTTTCAAAATAACCCTAAAATAATGATTGGCTATTCAGATGCAACAGCTTTATTGCTAGGGATTTATGCCAAAACAGGAATCCCTACATTTTACGGTCCGGCACTCGTCCCCTCCTTTGGAGAATTTGAGCCTTTTGTAGATTATACATACAAATATTTTGTAGAAACATTACTACATGATCAATCGCTTCCTTACAACATAAAACAGCCTTTATTTTGGTCAGATGAATTTATTAATTGGGAAGTGAAAACGAAAGAAAAAGAACTTAGACCAAATAATTGGATTTCCGTAACAAATGGACAAGCTACTGGACGTATTATTGGTGGGAACTTAAATACAATGCAAGGAATTTTGGGTAGCCCTTATATGCCAAGCATTCAAGAAGGCGATATTTTATTTATTGAGGATAGTTCAAAAGATGCAGCTACTATTGAAAGAAGCTTTTCATTACTTAAAATTAACGGTGTATTTGATAAAGTTTCAGGTATACTTCTTGGAAAACATGAGCAATTTGATGATTGTGGTACAAAGCGCAAACCGTACGAAATATTATTAGAAGTACTGCAAAACCAAAGCATTCCTTTATTAGCTGACTTTGATTGTTGTCATACCCACCCGATGATCACTATGCCGATAGGTGTTCAAGTGAACATGGATGTAACCAATAAAACAATACATATTTTAGAAAAATGGAAGATATAAAAAACGCCTGTATTATAGGAAGAAAATATTATAAACTTTCCATTAGAAAACATAAAAAAGCTCCGTTCATCACAAAACGGAGCTTTTTATTATTGTCCTAAATTTTGAACCTTCTCTTTCAACTCACGAACTTGATCAATCGTCTGCATAAGCTCAGAGTTTTTAAATTGCTCTACATCCACTTTTCCTTCTTCTATCTTCGTCATTGCCGTATCAATTAATGTATTTAACTTTTCGTTATATCCGACGATTTGCTGATGAAGATCCTTTGCTACATCAGGTGGTGTTAATTCATTGAAAGCGGGTATATGTTGTTTAATTTCACTAAGCTTCGTTTCTAATTCTTTTCGAGCCTCACTATCATTAACAGCCTTTTCAGCTAATGCTGGTGCATCATTTGCAAATGCACTTATTTCATTTACATAGTCTGTCGCTTTTTGAGCATAATCTATGGAGTTCTTTCCTTGCTCTACTAGTGAACACCCCATTAAACCAATTGAAACCATACATACTAATAAAATTGATTTGATTTTCATTTTAGACTCCCTTCGTCATTATACTTGTCTGTAATCTTCTTTATCATAACTTCATCATAACTTCTAGCTAAATCATCTACAACCTTTTTCAAATAGCTATTTAACCTCTCACATGCCCTATTATCGTTACAACATCTATTTCTATATGTACGCTAATAATATCTTCAATTATATCCATATACCCTTGTCCTATAGCTGCTCCATAGCGTAATGTAAGCCCCTTCTTTTCATACACTGACTTTGGCACTGAAAAAATAAATCTTCTCAAGTTTCTTTCATCAGCAGGCTCCATAATTAAAACAATTCCATCCTCTTCAAACATATACACTCGCCCTCCAACTTTACATTCACTATGGCTCAGTATTGCCTTTGTCAGCTAAATTTAAAACAAAAAAATAAGTTGCACATCGCTCTATAATTAAAATAAGAAGCATTAATTCTTTTTTTTTAGTTTAATGCTTCTTCAAAACTTTGATTTAATTGTCCATAATCCGTATTATACGAATTATTTCAATTCCCCTCAATTCTTCATTTCCGGACAATATAGAGTACATCAGTTTCAGATAAACCAAATTTCCTCGCACTTTTCATTCCTTGTTTTTCAGCTATGTTATACAATTCCACCTTAAATCCTACATTCATTAATCGTTGTATAAATCCTGATTGATTATAAATTCTTACATGTTCTTCATGACCAAAAGCTAATTTTCTCAATTTTGGCGTTAAAATTAATTCATTCTCTATAATAATATCTACATTCATTACGATTGGAGCTTGAATAATTCCCCATCCATTTGTTTTTAATACTCTATATAACTCTCTCATCGCTTTTTCATCATCTTGAACGTACTGTAATACATGACCACATAAAATCACATCAAATGTATCATTTTCATATGGAATTCTAGTAACATCAATTTCCTGCATTAATGGATCCTTTGGTTCAATATCTCCACACACATATATAATATTTTTATACTGAGCAAACCAACTTCTTAACTTCGCTTCTGGTGCAATATGAAGCATAGTATCATTTCCACTTAATAAATCCGTTTCCATTTCAATATATACACGATATAACCTTTCACGGTCCATCGAATCACATACCGGACAAATCCCCGTATCTTTATTCCACATCTCGAATTTATATTTTGGAAAAGCGTAATGTTCTGGCCAAGGAGAAAATTTTTCAAATTGTTGATTGCAAAATTGACAATAGCAGACTTCTTTCTCAAATATACGATTAACTAGCTTATTTAGTTCCTTCTCTATCTTTTCATTATCAATTTGATTTAATTGACTATTTTTTACCACATCCTTAATTATTAAAACCGTATTTTCCAAACAATTAGTTAAACACTCTTTATAATCTTGCTCACAATTTAAAAACCCACTATTATATGCATCTATTATTAATTCAATCCATTCTTCAATTGTCTTTAATGTAAATTGCATTTGTTTTTGATTTTCCCCACTATGTTGTCTAAAATAACTAAGGGGTTCCTCTATATAAACTACTTTTCCTTTCTTCATCATATCTAGCCATGTTGCAATGTCATTAATAGCAGAGTAAGCCTTCCCCTTAAAACACCCAAAATCCCCTCCCAAAAATTTTCGATTAAATAGAACTGTTGTAGGCTCACCAACTACATTTTTTAAGTTTTTTAACATATAATCCCCTAATTCTTTCCCTTCAAAAAGTGTAGTTTCTTTGGCGATTTTCATATTCAATGTTGATGGTGATAATACTTTTCCATTCTCATCAATTAATTCACGATATGACGTCACAAACGAAATGTTTTCTAGACTAAAAAAACAGTTCATCATTCTTTTAATCTTTTCAGGATGAAATAAGTCATCATCTAATAAAAAGTTTATATAATCTCCATTTGCAAGTTCTATACACTTATTAAAGTTCTCTGCTTCTAATCGAGGTTTATTTTTAACATATGTAATACATTCATATTCACTTAAATATGGTTGGATCATCGCTTGAATTTCACCGTTTATACTCTCGTCAGAAATTATTATTTCGATATTTTCATATGTTTGATTCAAAGCACTTTTGAGAGCTAATTCCAAGTAATGGGGTTTATTATAGGCAGGAATGAGTATACTGACTTTCGGTAAATGAGAGTTGTTATTCCGATACTGTTTTTTCTTTTCTATATTTATTTCCTTTCGCTTAATTTTTCGGTAATAGTCTAATGTATATAATATTGATGATGGAACTAATTTTTTTGCATAGTCTAGGAAATTAGTTATCGCTTTATATAACTCTTTTTCAGTAGATAAAAAACCATACTTTTCTCCAACTATAATACAATGTGAAAAATCCTCTACTCCATCCATAAGTTTATTAGATTCATTCAACTGTTGACCTGAATGTAATCGGAAGTAACTAAGTGTCTCCGCTATGTATACTGCTTTTCCTTTACTTAATAAAGATAACCATGAGGCTATATCTACATTACATAGATACCTTCTCTTATCAAAAATCCCATACGGTTCTTGTAAATCATTTTTACGAAATAAAACTGTTGTCGGTTCTCCAATATAATTTTTTTGATCCACAATTACCCTATTTCCTAGTTCTGTTCCCTCTATAATCGTATCCTCTTCAAATAAACGGACAGTTGAATAAATATGTCGTAGTTCTTTCCCTTTATCATCAATTACTTGACGATGAGATGTTACAAGCTTGATTTTATTATCTAAATCATTGAAAAAATACTTCATCATTTTTTCAATTTTATTCATATGAAATATATCATCATCCATTAAAAAATTTATATACTCACCGTTCGCTTCATTAAATAACATTAGCGCATTTTCAAATTGTCCGAGAGTTGACCTGTTTTTTATATAAATAATATTTGAATGATCACATAAGTATTTTTGTAACACATTTTCCGTTTCGTCATTCGTGCTATCATCTCCAACAATAATTTCTATATTAGAATATGTTTGTTGTAATACACTACACAATGCTTTTTCAAAGTAGCCAGGACGATTATAAGTAGGAATTAATACACTTACCAACGGAATTCGATCTATCGCCTCTTCACTTTTTTCAAAACGATTCCCCATCTTTTCCCTCCACCTTTTCGCATATTATTTATATACGCGACATAATATCACATTACTTAAACCGTATGAAACCTTTATACTTTTATGCAAGCCCATAACAAAATATCCTACTTTTCACTCCAAAATATACATATTCAATAATTTAAGCATTTGATTAACTGTTTTTTATACATTTGATTTCTATCATAAAATAATGTAAGACAAATAAAACGAAACTTTAATCAGGGGGGCTTCTCCATCCCTTCTGATTATCCCCCTCACCAATCGGACTTTTACGTACAGTTAATCTCCCGCCTAACTTCCTCACATCAGCCGGATCTTGCCCTGCAAATAGCGAGATAAATCTATACCTTAAAAAGAATATATATTTCTTAACAAAAAAATAGCTGCACCATTAGGCGTAGCTATTTTACAATTATTACTTATTCAAACTATATTCCTTTATCTAACTCATACAGCTTACGATACTTCTCGTTTTCTTTCAGAAGTTGTTCATGACTGCCTTGCATCACAATTTGGCCACGATCAAGGAATATAACTTCATCTACATGTTCAATTCCTACAAGGTGGTGTGTAATCCAAATAACAGTCTTTTCTTCTGTTGCAGAAAACATTGTTTCTATTAAAGATAATTCTGTCTTTGGATCTAAGCCAATCGTAGGTTCATCAAGTACAATAATTGGAGCCTCTTGCATTAGCGTTCTAGCAAAAGCAACCCGTTGTCTTTCTCCACCAGAAAACCTTTTTCCCATTTCATGCATTTTTGTTTGCAATCCATCTGGAAGAGAAGCTATATGCGAAGCTAATTGTGCTTTCTCTAAAGCTATCCATATCTCTTCATCCGTAGCCTCTGGTTTACCGATTCGCACATTATTTCCAATTGTCGTATCGAATAAATGCGGCTTTTGATTCAATACAGAAATATATTTTGATAAAAGATTCGTATGAGCATGTTCACTATTCAATAAAACTTCACCATGTAACGGGCTTAGCGCACCTGCTAACAATTTTAACAAAGTAGATTTTCCTGTTCCACTTCTTCCTAAAATGGCGATTTTCTTTCCTGCCTTTATTTGCAGTGATACTTCTTTCAATACAAATTCATTACTATCTGGGTAACGATACGATACATTATTTAATTCAATGTCTATATGTTTTGATGCAACATAATCTTTATCCTCATGTAATTCCTTTTCATCCTGTAAAACATCATTAGCTTCTACTTTATTTAGACGATGAGCAGATTCTACATATGATGGAATTCGATCGATAGCATCTGAAAGAGGAATAAGCGCGTTTGTGACTGATAACGTCATTAAGACGAAAGCCGCAATAACGGTAGGTGCAATCTGTTCACTTGCCGCCTCATTTCCAGTCCATATGATCATTGAAATAACTACAATCCCCACTACTAATTGAATGATACTGTCCCGAATATGATTCCAGCGCTTCATTCTTTTTTCCGTTTTTAACAACTGAGCATTTTGCTCTACATACTTATCAATGAATTCATCTTTTCTACCACTTGCTTGCCAATCAGATAACCCAAAAACAGCGTCTGTTAGTTGTTGATACAAACGGCTTCTTCCTTGCTTTAAAGTAACATGATGCTGCTTCATTAAAAGTAATGATACAAACGGAAGAAGAAAAACGATAATAGCCAACATACATGCTGCAATAAGTGCAAATACTACGTCAAATGCACCGATAACAAGTACGAATATGCTATATACAACTAATGCTAATAGACTAGGAAATATTGTACGTAAATATAGGTTTTGCAAATGCTCTATATCTTCGGATAATATACCTAACATATCGCCCGTTTGAAATCGTGAGCGAAAAAATAACGCCTGCGGTTCTACTATTCTGTATAGTTTCGTTCTCATCTTTTCTAATATGCGTAGTACGACATCGTGTCCAACTAAACGCTCTAAATAATGAAATACCGCTTGTCCTATACTAAACGCACGTGTTGCAACGATAGGAACATATACAGCCATTACATTTTCTGGTCTAAGAGCAGATTTAGAGATTAAATAACCTGAAATGAAAAGTAACATTGCACCTGAACTAACTCCAAGAAGACCAAGGAAAATAGTTAAAGTCATTCTACCTTTATTTTGCTGTATATAAGGTTTAATCCAGTTACTCATCTCTATCCCCTCTCTTTCCTGTGAAAATGTAATGCCTCATTCTTTAAAAGTTCTTCATACGTTCCGCTTTCTATCATTTCCCCTTTATTTAAAATAAGAATATGATCCATCTGTTTCATCCAGTGAAGACGATGTGTTGCAAGAAATACTAGCTTACCTTCAAACAGACGTAACATCGCTTGCTTTATTTCAAATTCAGTTTCAATATCAAGATGTGCTGTAGGCTCGTCTAATAGAATGATTGGCTTTTTGCTTAAAAGTGCACGCGCCATAGCGACACGTTGTTCTTGCCCGCCACTAAGCATACGTCCACCTTCTCCAATTCTTTCATACATCCCATTCGGAAGCGATGTAACGAGTGAACGAAGACCAACTTCATTAATAACTCTTTCCACTTCTGCATCAGTTGTATTTGTTTCATAGAAACAAATGTTATCTTTTAATGAAAGCGGGAAAATATAAGGTTGCTGCGGAATATAAGCAATATTCTTTTGCCAATCTTCTCGAGTAGACCCGTCAATTTTCACACCATTTATTATCAGCTTTCCACCCGAAGGAGTTAAAAATCCTGCTAATACGTCAATTAACGTCGATTTCCCTGCCCCACTTTCACCAATTACACCTATAGCGCCGGTGCCTTTCCAAGTAAAATCAATTCCCTCTAATATAGCTTTTTCAGATTCATCATTCTTTACTTTTACATCTTGTAATTTCAAGTTACTAGCGGAATTCCATATTAGACCTACATTAGATTCTTTCGTTCCTATTTCTTTTTGTTGTTGTAAAATCTCTTCTATTTGCTCCATTGCAAGTTGTCCATCTAATGTAGCATGATAATTCGCTCCAACTTGTTTAATCGGCAAGAAATATTCCGGAGCTAAAATTAAAATCGTAAGGGCTGGCAATAGTACAATTGTTCCGTCTATTAAACGTATCCCTAATCCGACCGCCACAAATGCAATTGATAAACTCGTAAAGAAATCTAATGCAAAAGAAGAAAGAAAAGCAACTCGCAAAGTACGCATCGTTGCTTTTCTATATCTTTTACTTACTTTTTCAATCTTTCCTTCGTGCTGTTTACTTTTACCTAAATACTTTAATGTTTCTAATCCTTTTAACGTATCTACAAAATGATTAGAAAGTACACGATACGACTCATACTGACTATCCGCCATCTTTTGCGCTGCTAATCCTAGTAGGATCATAAATATAATCACGATAGGAATCGTTACAACTAAAATGATTCCAGACTCAATATCTAGCGTAAAAACATATAGTACAATTAGTCCCGGTACGATACTACTTCTAATCATTTTAGGAATTGTTAATTCTATATATGTTTTAAACTTCTCAATACCTTCTATCGATAAGGTAACCAGATGACCAGTTCCAGCAGTTTGAACATAACGTGGACCTAACGTGAAATATGCCTCTATTAATTGTTTTCTTAGTAGCGATCCTGTTTTTTCAGCAAAACGTTCCACTAATATTTGCGATATTCGCACTAGCATATGACGTACTGCAAACGTGATCCCAAAATAAACAGTTTCATTTAACACAGATTGCACTATTTCTCCTTGAAATAAAAACGTAATAGCCCGTGCTAAAAACACTGTTTGCGCAATAATACTTACAGCTTCTAAAATGCTAATGATTGTTAACACTACATATAAAACTCGGCTACCAGGATACGACGGAAGTCCTCTTTTTCTTTTCATTAGTACTCCAAATCTTTATCTGACTTAACAGGTTGTCTAAACACATAGAAACTCCATATTTGACTTCCCAAAACAAATGGCAATATAGCAATTGAAAAATACGTCATCAGTTTTAGTGCATAATCTCCTGATGCTGCATTATAAATTGTTAAATCGTATATTGACCCTAACGAGCTAATTAAGACACGTGGGAACATGCCGGCAAACACACTCGCACTTAGTAAAATGATTGTTAAACTCGTCATAACGAAAGCCCAACCATCTCTTCTTCTTTTATTTAATAATGTTGACGCACATAATGCTACAAAAGCTCCAATCGGAACCATAATCCACTCTGTACCATGACCAGTGAATATATCTGTTTTCCATAACCCTACACCGGCAAAAATAAGAAGTGCTATAATTGCAAGTGGTGCAATTTTCAACGCAGCAATACGTGCACGTTCTCTTAACTTACCAGTTGTACGTATAGTAAGGAATTGCAATCCGTGAACAATACATAGCAGAAGGAACATAACTCCTCCAAGTAATGCAAATGGATGTAGTAATGGTAAGAATCCACCTACAGCATTTTTCGTCTCATCAATTGGAATACCTACCATAAAGTTAGCAATGGCAACGCCCCAAAGAACAGGCGGTAGTAAACTTCCTAAAAACATACCCCAATCCCAAAAACCTTTCCATTTATGATTATCTATTTTCGCACGGAATTTAAAGGAAACCCCTCTTATAATTAAAGCAAGAAGCATAAATACAAACGGAATGTAAAACCCGCTAAATAAAGTTGCATACCAGTGCGGGAATGCCGCGAACATAGCTCCACCAGCACACACAAGCCATACTTCATTCGCGTGCCAAAATGGACCAATTGTATTTAAATATATTCTTTTCTCTAAATCGTTTTCCCCTAAAAACCTTGAAACTATACCTACACCGAAATCGAAACCTTCAAGTACAAAGAAGCCTACGAATAAAATTGCAATAATGATAAACCACAACTCATTAAGAGATAACATACTCTTCCTCCTTATCAAATGGATCATGGCTTTGAGAATCCTTTTTCGTTTTCTTATTCTCATGTCCTTTAATGACACGAACGAATAAGTAAACAGTAATTCCTCCTATAATTAAATATAGTGATGTGAATGAAACTAAAGAGAATAATACTTCTCCGAACGTAACATTTGGAGATACAGCATCTTCCGTTTTCATAACACCGAAAACTACCCAAGGCTGACGTCCCATTTCAGTCATAATCCATCCTACTGTATTACCGATAAACGGTAGTGCAATTGCATACACCATTAATTTTAAATACCAAGTTTTTTCAGCTAAACGATCTTTTCTTGATAAAAACCATCCGTATGCTCCTAGAAGAAGCATAAATGTTCCACTCATTACCATCGCTCTAAAACTCCAGAACATAGTGTGTACTGGCGGTATATAATCTCCAGGCCCATATTTTTCTTCATATTGCTTTTGAATTTGATTCATCCCTTCTACTTGACCGCTAAATTTATCATATGATAATAGACTTAGCATATAAGGGATTTGAATTTCAAACGAGTTTTCTTGCTTCTCTGCATCAATTTTCGCAAATACTGTAAATGGCGCTGGATCCTCACTCGTATTCCATAACGCTTCAGCTGCTGCCATTTTCATTGGGTGTGTCTTAATTAATTGTTGTGCTTGCGCATGACCGAAGAATAATACTAGCGCAGTTGTAAGTGTTCCAACAATGATAGAAATGCGGAACGATTTTTTAAACACTTCAGTTTCTTGAGCTTTCGTTATTTTCCATGCACTCACACCTGCAATAAAGAATGCACCAGTTGCAATTGCTGCTGTAATTGTATGCGGAAATTGTACCCATAATTGTGGGTTTTGAATAATCGCTAAGAAATCATTCATTTGTGCACGTCCATCTGCTGCCATTTCATATCCTACTGGCGATTGCATAAATGCACTTGCAGTTAAAATCCAAAATGCTGATAACATTGTTCCAATTGAAAGGAGCCAAATACATAACAAGTGAATTCGCTTCGGTAATTTGTCCTCACCGAATACCCATAAACCTAGGAATGTAGACTCTATGAAAAATGCTAATAAGCCTTCAATTGCAAGTGATGGACCAAACACATCACCTACGAAACGTGAATATGTTGACCAGTTCATGCCAAACTGGAATTCTTGTAAAATACCAGTTACTACACCTACCGCAAAGTTAACTAGGAATATTTGTGTCCAAAACTTCGTCATCTTCTTATAAATTTCTTGTCCCTTTACCACGTATAACGTTTGCATTAACGCAATGATAAAAGCTAAACCAATAGACAGCGGAACAAAAAAGTAATGGAAAATCGTTGTTGAGGCGAATTGTATTCGTGCCAATTCGAGCGTTTCCATACTACAATCACTTCCTTCATAATTTTTTATATCGTAATTTCAATTGAGTTGTATGAATAAAACAACTCAAATCTTAGAAATATAGAAAGATAAATTTGTTTATGTACTTTTAGAAAATATAAATTTTCAGTTTTCAAGATAATTACAAAAGAACTTTCTCATAAAATTTATCTTTTCACTATTTCAGTAGTGTTTTATCCGTTAATCGAATTGTATAATATACCTGCATAGTAAATTCAGCTGATTTTTGACGTATTATTGACATCATTTTGTCTGAAATATGTCTTTTGTCATTTTTTTGAATTAGATTTTTCTCATTAATAAAATGTATTTTTTTAATATAAGACTTACTTCCATATCAATAAAACAATCATTTTTCTCTTCATACACTTGACTTTCGCGCGAAAAAATGTCCTCTAAATTAACGGAGAAATCAGTTGGTTTTTTGTCAAGAGAAAAATATATTTCTAAAATTCAAACACGAAATAATGTTATTCAAAAATAGAAAATCCCCTCCCTCTTTCTAGTCTAAAAATTCATTTTTTTGCCATTTTTTCAAACTAAATTAATACATAAAAAAATACCGAGAATCGATTAGACTCTCGGTATTTTTCAAATTATTTTGCTGTATGTTTTCTAATAGCCGGTAAAATTTCAGTAGCAATTAATTCAATGTTTTTCTCAATTTTATTAAGTGGTACGCCACCAAAATCAATTTGTGCCATAAAACGTTGTTGCCCAAATAATTCATATTGGTAAAGCATTTTTTCAATAATTTGTTGCGGGCTACCAACCATTAATGCGTCACGGTAATCTACTGCATTTGTGAATTGTTGCTTCGGATACCCACCACCGCGCAGTGTAAGCATACCAGCATTAATATGAGGATAGTATTCACTAAATGCATCTTGTGAATTTTTTGCTGTATAAAATAAACTCGTTGTTGCAACTGGCAAACTTGCTGGATTAAATCCACTTTGCGCCGCAGCCTCTCGGTAGGCATCTACCGATCCTTTAAAGTTAATAGCTGGGCCACCTAGTGTTGTTATCATCATTGGTACACCCGCACGTCCCGCTTTAATCGCACTAGCTGGTGGGCCACCAACCGCACGCCAAATTGGTAAGTTATTATTTTTAGCTCTCGGAATAACCGATGCATGTGCAAGCGGCGCTCTGAACTGTCCGTTCCATGTTACATGTTCCTCTTTATTAATTTTTAATAATAGATCCATTTTCTCTTCAAATAACTCTTCATAATCATTCACATCATAACCAAGTAAACTATATCCCCCAATACGAGATCCACGACCAGCTACGATTTCTGCACGTCCATTAGAAATTAAGTCAATTGTAGCAAAATCCTCATATACTCGTACCGGATCAGATGTACTTACTATCGTTGCTGAACTTGCAATTTTTATATTTTTCGTAGCTTGTGCAATAGCTCCTAAAATAACTGTATGAGCTTGTGTTGTAAAATGCGTTTGATGACTTTCACCGACAGCAAATACATCAAGTCCAGATTCATCCGCTAACTTAGCTGTTTCAATTAATTCATGAATTCTTTGTTCTGCACTAATTTTCTCTCCGTTATGTGGATTTAAAACATGATCCCCAATTGAATATAATCCAAACTCCATTCCTTTACTTGTATCCATACGGTATTTTTCCATAGTTTCTCTCTCCTTTAATTCAGTCGTATTCATTTTCTTCAATCACCTATCACTTGATTAGTCAATTGATGGTGTAAAAAAAATTACTCTTGCGGCAATTCTTTTTTTTCACTATGCTTATGAACTCTCGTCATCAGCTCGTATAATATTTTCTGCTCTTCTTCATTTAATACATCATCAAAAAACGATGATTGAAATGCAAGTTGCTCTGGCAACGCTCTCTCTAAAGCTGCTTCCCCTTGCTCTGTAAGACTAATTGTTTTCGTTTTCCAGTCTTGTTTTCGCACAATATATCCTTCTTTTTCAAGACGAGTTAACATTCGAGAAATACCGCCTTGTGTAACAGTTACCTTTTCAGCTAACTCCATTTGCGTTAGTGGCTGATACGTACGTATTTGCAAAAGCACATCAAATTGAGCTGTCGTTAAATCAAACCGTTTTAAAAACTCATTTGACATCTGATTACTTTGGTTCGTAAATCGTATTAAACGTAACCATATTAATGATCCTATCGTATTATCACGCATATTTGATCACTTCCTATCGTGAATCTTACTATCACTTTACTACGCAAGTGATAAAAAAGCAAGAGAACATGCGAAAAATATCTCATTAGAGTATTGCATGAATCACGATAAGAAAGAATTCATATTTAAATGAATTCTTTCTTATCGTGATTCTTAACTTTCCATTTCATTCATTGCTATGTTTAAAGCTCCCACTGCTTTGGGCCAACCAACATAAAAAGCCATATGTGTTATTAATGCAATCATTTCATTTTCTGCAATTCCATTTTGTTTGGCCAACTGCAAATGAAATGGTAATTGTTCTGTATGACCAAGACTGATTAATACCGACACTGTACATAAACTTCTTTCTCTTAATGTTAAAGTGTCATCCCGCCACACTTCCTCGAACAATATCTCTTCACTATAATGAGCAAATGCAGGTGCCATTTCTCTCATTTTCTTTTGAATACAATATTCAATGGATTTATTCATCATTTCACTCACCCTTCACTTTTACCAATTGTGCCAATCCTTGACCAAATGACCAATTTTCAGCAGATGTCTCATTTAGCGTAATAAAAATATCTGCACTTTTTATACCGGAGCATTCAGAAACCTTCGAGGATATCGACTGATATAGATTCCTTTTTTGTTTTATCGTTCTTTCCGGTCCACATGTAATAGAAACATAAATCATATTCTCTGTTCTCTTTTCTCCTCTTTCTAATAAATAATATGGATTATATAAAAAGTGATTTTGTTGATAAGGTAAAAACATTTGAAAAAAATCATTTTCAAGGATGTTAAAATGTTCAATTAATGACAGATGAATACATTCACCTATCTTTTTCAACTCTTCTTTATTTAATATATTTTCATGATAATAAACGTTCACAAAAGGCATACATTTTCATTCCTTTTTCCTAATTTAACTTCAACAAGTTTTCATCGTGAAATGTGCAAAATCTCATATACTGTAACACCTTTATTTGTTACCATTTCAGGCTTTTCTTCATAAAAATTAAACTGACTATACCTCCATTTATCTGGATTATAAATCATTATATTTCCTAAACATTTTTCTATATTTTGTACACATTCATTCATAGTTTTTAATTGAGTCCCCCTCAATGAATTACTTTGAGAAATACTCCCTACATATTCAACAACATACTTACATTTCTTAAAATCATCACTTAAATTAACAACTAATGGAACACCTATATTTATTTGTTGCCATCCAAAAGATTGTAAAATATTATCGTAATACCCTTCAAAGATAAATTTGTTCATTCCTTCATGGCCATTCCAAATATATAAAGGTGCATAACAGTTATAGAAATTCCCATGCTTACCTGCCTCAGTCATTAAATATGCTTTGAAATTCAATTCTTGAAAACCATCCGTTTTATACCCATTATCCTTTACCCTTTTCTTAATAATCTCCATATCATAATCTTTTGGCAAAATGACCTTATATTGCATTCCAATCATGTTTATCACTCACTTTCCATCTTATATACACAATGATAAGGCGATGATTGACTAACGTAAAATAGGTATAAATTATGTTTGGTATCATTTATAATGATATCGTATAAGGGGCTGTGATAAATGGAAATAAATGATCTTATTATATTCAAAACTGTAGCTAGCGAAGGTTCTATTAGTAAAGCTGCGAAAGAGTTAGGGTATGTTCAACCAAACGTAACTGAGCGAATCAAAAAATTAGAACAAGAGTTAGAAACACCTTTACTACATAGAGATAACAAAGGCGTTTCCTTGTTACCTTCTGGTGACATTTTATTAGACTACACGAATCAAATATTAACTCTAGTAGAAGAAGCAAAAGATAAAATTAAAACGAATGGTTCTTCTTATATAATTGCGACGTCACAATCTATTTTGACTAATTATGTAAGTAAGCGTATTAAAGAAAATTTCAGGAATTATCAAATATATGTAGAAAATAGTAGTCATTTACAAAAATTACTGCAACAACAAAAGGTTGATATGGTCATCACTTATGAGGATGATCCCGACGCAGCTTTTAAAAAAGTATTTACTACTTCAATTTCTGTAGGCTTATTAAAAGCGAAAGAAACACGAACCATTGACTATTCAAAGGAACTCTTCTTCGTTAGTAATGACAAAAAGTGCCCTTTTAGAAATAAGACGATACAATTTCTAAAAGAAAATCATTTATCTCAGCGTCAACTTCAACAATTAGATTCTTATTCGCTTATGGAAGAGTTTATTCAGGATGGAAAAGGAATAGCCTTTTTGCCGATTAGAAATGATACATTGGTACCAATTGAAAATGTTCCAATTGAGAAATTAGCTGTTCATTTTTTTACAAATCAAAACTCTTTAAAACAAATCCCTGATGAACTATTTGATTAATATAATAGCTATAAACTAATTACATACACCAATAAAAATCCCTCCTTTACGAATCTAAAAGAGGGATTTTTATATTCTATACAATTGATTTTTCACACATTTTGCTCCACTTTTGCACTTTTCTCCTTCTTATTCCGTTTTATATTCTTCAAACTCTTTACCGTTCCAACTAATCCTTTCGGGAAAACTAGCAATACGATAATGTACAATAAACCAAGAATAATCGTCCATCGTTCAAAAATCGGATACGCTGTAGCTAGTTCTGATAAATAGTATTTCAGTGATTCAATAATTCCTGCTCCAGCAATTGCTCCAATTAACGTTCCAACGCCTCCAATCATCGTCATCAATAATGCATTTAATGTCATTTCAATTGAAAATACAGTCGTATTTACAAAGCGCAATGTGATAACAAATAAACCACCACTAATCGCAGCTACTACTCCTGCCACAATACTAGCAATAATTTTATAATGAAGAACTTTATATCCTAGTGCTTCCACACGTTGCTCATTTTGTGAAATTGCCTTTAATACTTTTCCAATAGAAGATTTGGTGAAAAGACGTAACAGTATAAAAATGAAAATTAAACATATAAGTGTTACATAATAAAAGGTAAGACGATCACGGAATAAGTCTGGTACACCAAATGTAAAACCATCCCCTCCGTGAGTGAGACCACGCCACTTTTCAGCAAGTACGAAAAACAACTGTGAAATAGCAAGTGTTAACATTGCATAAAAATGACTTTTCAGTCGTAAAGAAAGCAAACCGATTATATAACTAACAATTGCTGAAATAATAATTGCAGCTACTATCCCTATAAAAAAGTTCGTTATAGATACTCCTTGCCGATCAAATAAAAGCGCTACCCCATATGCCCCTATTCCAAAGAACATACAATGGCCGAATGATACAATTCCTGTATATCCAAGCAATACATCAAAACTCATTGCAAAAATAGCAAAGATGAAGATTTGAGTGAACAAAATTAACAAGCTCCGTGAATCATTTACGAATGGAAATACACTTAAACAAATGAGCATACATACTCCGAAGTATACTTTAATTCGATTTGAAGTGCTGTTCACCATTTCACCCCTTTTCACTAACAAGTCCATTTGGCTTCACTATTAAGAAAAATAGCAACATTAACATATTGATTGCAAGTGATAAATCCGGTATAAAATACGCTGTAAAAGCACCAGCTAATCCGACAATTAAAGAAGCGATTGCTGAACCTTGTACGCTTCCTAATCCTCCAATGATTACTACTATAAAAGCTAAAATCGCATACTGCATACCCATCTCGGCAAAAATAACGCCTGAATAAGGTGCTAATAGAAATCCTCCCAATGCTGCCATCCCTGCTCCTAATAAAAAGACGAAAGAAAATATCGCTTTTACGTTAATACCGAGCGCTTGAACCATCTCTTTATCCATTACACCTGCGCGAATCATTAGACCTATCTTTGTTTTTTTCAGCAATAATAGTAAGGCAATGTAAATGATGATCCCAAGTAAAATAACGAATAGACGATATTTAATTAATATAATACCTTCAAATGAATAACTACCTTGTAACCATAACGGTAATTTAGCACCAATTGGATTTGGCCCCCAAAATACTTTAATACATTCACTAAGTACAAGCATTCCTCCAAGCGTCACAAGAAGCTGGCGAACATGATTTCCATATACCGGTCTAATAAGGAATCTTTCTAAAATGAAGCCAAGAAACATCCCCATAGCAATTGCTCCAATTAACGCTAATACATAACTACCTGTCATATTAAATAGCCAAACACCTGTAAACGCTCCCCACGCAAATAAACCACCATGTGCGAAGTTTAGAACGCTCATTAAACCGAAAATCAGTGAAAGACCTGATGCTAATAAAAAAATGAGCATCCCTGTTGAAATCCCATTTACAAATAAATTGATTAACACATCCATCCTTCTCACCTCGGATTCATGTTAAGAGATTCCTAAATATTTTTGACACATTTCCTTATCCTCTTTTAATTCATGCATAAAACCGTTATGAACAATTTTTCCGTTATCCATAATATAAAAGTCATCACCAATTTGACTAGCCATCATAAAGTTTTGTTCAACGAGTAAAACTGTTGTTTTCTCCTTCATTTTCAAAATGGCTATCATTAATTTTTCTATCATAATAGGGGACAAGCCTTTACTCGGCTCATCAATAAGTAATAAACCATCACTATTAATAAATGCTCTTGAAATTGCTAGCATTTGCTTTTGTCCTCCGCTTAAGAGTCCGCTTTTTTTGTGCCAAAATTGCTTTAAATCTGGAAATAGTTCAAGCATCCATTCTATTTTTTCTTCCGCTTCTTCTCCCTTACCTCTAGCAAGAGCAAATGTTTCTTCTACTGTCAGGTCGTGAAAGATACCTTGATTTTCTGGTACATACCCTATTCCTTTTCTTGAAATTAAATGTGTAGATAATCCATTTACTTGTGTACTATCATAATAAATTTCACCATGTGCGATATGGTGAAATCCCATAACCGAACGTAATGTCGTCGTCTTCCCTGCCCCATTTCTTCCAAACAGTACAGTAATCGTTCCTTTCTCAACAGCAAGAGATACCCCTTGTAAAATATGAAACTGATCTAAATACGTCTCTATATTATTCACTTGTAATAGTGCCACTATATAATCCCCCTAAATAAGCACTTTGTACACGCTCATCTTTCATAATTTCTTCAGGCAAACCTTCTGCTAATAACTCCCCATGGAATAAAACGATAAGATGGTCTGACAAACCTAGTACCATATCCATTTTGTGTTCAATTAGTACAATTGTACTCTCTGGATGTTTCTTAATATTTTCAATCACTTGTAAAATTGCTGGTACCTCCTCGACTGATATACCTGCCGTCGGCTCATCAAGTAGTAACACATCCGTTTTTAAAGCTAATAACATCGCAAGCTCTAACTTTCGTTTTTCTCCATGCGCTAAATCTTTCGCTAATACATGTTCTTTCTCCTGAAGTAAGACTGTTTTTAAGAAACGTCTCGCCTCTCCCACTTGTTGCTTAGATTTTGCCGAACTCGGAAAAAAACTATAGTAATCTTGAACAAATGATTGAACACTTAAACGAACATTTTCAAGTACCGTTAACTCTGGGAATATATTTGTAAGTTGAAAAGAACGACCAATTCCTAATCGAGTTCGATCCGAAATTGATAATTTTGTAATCTCTCGTCCTTTAAAATATACTTCACCCTTCGTTGGAGAAATTTGTCCACTAAGTAAATTAAATAACGTTGTCTTTCCTGCACCATTTGGTCCAATAATGGAAATGAGCTTTCCTTTTTGTACTGTTAAATCCACGCCCTTAATAACATGATGCTCGCCAAAAGATACGCTAAGATTTTTCGTTTCTAGCAAATGTGTCACGAAATCCCTCCCTGTAAAACTTTAAGTATGAAAGAAATACGTATAAAGAGGGTATCCCCTCTTTATACAAAAACAACAGAAAATTCAGTCTATTTTTTTTGAAGTGGTGGTTCTGTCTCTTTCATCGTTAATTCTCGCTCTAATACTGGCACCGGATAATCAACACCATCTTGCTTTTTCAATGTGAT
The DNA here is from genome assembly GCF_007680225.1 of Bacillus sp. DE0042. Taxonomy (NCBI): domain Bacteria; kingdom Bacillati; phylum Bacillota; class Bacilli; order Caryophanales; family Bacillaceae; genus Bacillus; species Bacillus sp. DE0042. Next base: position 929,956 of record NZ_VEJP01000001.1, read on the forward strand.
AGAATAAAGTGTCTGCATCGCTTGGTGATCCTTTTCTCTAAACCTCATCTTTCCTTTTGGTGTATCAAATTCCATTCCTTCCATTTTCTTGATCAACGTATCTACATCTGTATCACCTTTTGTTTTCTTTAAAGCTTCTACAATAGAAATTGCCGCTGACATTCCTCCTGCTGTAAATAAATCTGGCACCGCACCATTAAATCGTTTTTTATGTTCTTCCACTAACCAATCATTCACCTTATTTTTCGGGAGTGTATGATAATAAACAGAAAAACCTTGCATTCCTACTAACGCATCCATCGTTTTTAATGCCGGTATATCTGGTGCACCGGTAGAAATTTTAATACCTTGTGCTTCCACATTCATATCTTTTAACTGTTTCCAAGGTGAGTTTGCCCCTGCCCAAACGATAAATAAATAATCTGGTTTTGAGCTAATGATATTTTGAATATTTGCAGTAAAGTCAGTCGAATTTGTATCAGCATATTGCTCGTTTACAATATTCGCACCTAATTTCTTCGCTCCAGCTTTAAATGCCGCAATTCCTTCACGACCGTAAGCATTATCTTGTGCTAACGTTGCTATTTTCACATCTTTTTTAGCAATTGCTGCAGCACCAGCGACTGCATCTTGAGATGAATTTCTTCCTGTTCTAAAAATATATTTATTCCAGTTCTTTCCGGTAATACTATCAGCTACTGCCGGTTCAACAACCATAATTTTTTCATATTCTTCAGCTAATGGTAAAACCGCTAATGTATCACTTGAACTAGACGATCCGACTAAAAAATCGACTTTCTCTTCTTCTAATAACTTCGTAGCTTTCTTCACTGCTACATCTGCTTTCGTTTCCGTATCTTCTACAACAAACTTAATCTTCTTCCCTTCCACCTTCCCAGTTCCACCCGTCGCATAGTCTAACCCTAATTCAAATCCGTTCATTGTTTGTTTTCCATACGATTCTAATGGACCTGTTAATGATGCAAGAACCCCTACCTTAATCGTCTTTTCATCCTCTGTACTTGTTTTCTTTCCTGAACAAGCTGCCGTTATTAATAACGAACCTAAAACACAACCAGTAGCCATCATTCTTAGCCATTTACGTTTTTTCATCGACATTGTGATCCTCCCCATACTTTTCTTTCTGATAGAATCAAACACGCCAAAGTTACCCATCCGTAATTATGACTTTTCCTTTAAATCATACAAACAAATCTGTTTTAAAAATTTAATGAAGTACCTTTACATTCGCCGCCTCTTTCCAAATACCTCCATTTACCATATATTCATCTAGTATTTTTCACCACCTAATTACAGTCGCTGCCCACGTATACCCAGTCCCGGCACTAACTACTACTGCAATATCTCCAGGCTGTAATTTTCCCTGTTCATTTGCAAAGTGAAGACCAATGCAAGGATCAAGCGCTGACATATGTCCATAATGATCTAAATATACAACTTGTTCTTCTTCTAGCCCTAGTCCCTGTATCAATTCTATTAACATAGAACGTTTTGTATGCAGTGGTAACAATACTTTAATATCTTTAGGAGTTAACCCACTTTTTTTTAACGCCTCCCGAATCACCTTGTCAAAATTAGGGATTGAAACCCGATCTAGACGTTCTTTCATACTATTAGGATCTATTACATCAATATAATGTTGCCGATTCTCAACTGTATCATAGCTCGCAACCTGCTTTGATCCACCTGCTGGAATACGTACATCTTCATGAAATGAACCATCTGTTATAATCGCACTTCCTAATATTTCACCTTTTCTAGCGTCCTTTTTCACTAAAGCTGCACTTCCGCCATCAGCGAAATTAAACATAAAACGTGAGCGTGGATTATCATAATCTACAATTTGAGATTCTTTACATCCACCTACTAATAATATATTTTCAATTGAGTTATCGGAGTAAAGCATATCTTTTGCGACTTTGAGAGCAATAGGAAAGCAAGAACTAACATTCATAATTTCAAAAGCATAAGCATTTTTCAATCCAAGTTCATGCTGAATTTTTGGGGCACTTGACCATACGTGGTAATCTTTATGTGGACTGCCAAAATAAATGACTACATCAATAGATTGAGGATCTACTTGTAATAATATTGGCTTTGCAGCAGCAATAGCTAAATCTGATGCATGCATCGTTTCATCTGCGACATGTTTTTCATATAATCCAAACTTTTCTATAATAATATTCTCAGGGATACCTGTTTTTTGAGATAGGTCTGCCGCCGTCTCTACGTCTTTTGGGAAGAAAACACCAGTCGCTTCAATCCCAATATTCATTAGACTACTCCTCCTTCTTTTGGTACCATCATAGTTGCTACACCAGTTAATACCAAATCTCCTTTTTGGTTATGACACTCCGTTAACAATTTCAAAACTCTCTTTTCTATCATAAATTCTTGTACTGTTGCCGTAGCTGTAACCGTATCTCCTATAAAGACTGGTGCTGTAAATTTAATAGTTTGTTCCATATAAACGGATCCTTTTCCAGGTAAATGAATCCCAAGCAATTGTGATAATAGACTAGAAGTTAGTAAACCATGTGCTATTCTTTGATTAAATCTAGTTTGTTTCGCATACTCATGATCAATATGAATTGGATTAAAATCCCCACTCAAACCTGCAAATAATACCAAATCTGTTTCTGTTATTGTTTTACTACATGATGCCTGTTGACCAGTGCTATACATCGTCATCTCTTCACCTGCTTTTCAATTGATTTGCTAACTGTGCTTTTTGAATTTTACCAGTTGCATTTTTAGGCAATTCCTCTAGAAACACAATTTCTTTTGGAAGTTTATATTTTGCTAGAAATAAACGACAATGTTCAATGACTTCTTTTTCAGTTAATTCACTGCTACTCTTTTTCACAATAAAGGCGATTGGAATCTCTCCCCACTTTACATGTTGCCTACCAACGACCGCTACCTCATATACCTCCGAAATCCTATTAATGACCTGCTCTACTTCAAGTGGATAAATATTTTCACCACCGGAAATTATCATTTCTTTTTTTCTACCGACAATGTATACAAAACCATCTTCATCAACTTTAGCTAAATCTCCCGTATATAACCAACCATCTTGAATCGTTTCTTCTGTTGCATCTGGCCGATTCCAATACCCTTTCATTACATTCGGTCCTCTTATAAGTAACTCTCCAACTTCACCAACCTCAACTTTATTTTTGTTTTCATCAATAAGTACATAATCACAAAACAGAACTGGTTTCCCAATTGATCCTACTTTACGTCTTGCATCTTCTTCTGAAAGCATAAATACGGTTGGTGATGTTTCAGTCATGCCAAAGCCTTGACCAAATAAAAATCCTCTATCTATAAATTCTCTCATCAACTCTTCTGGACATGGAGCACCGCCGTTATAAAACCAGCGAACTGATTGGAAATTTGTAGTTTCAAACTTTGGGCAATTAATTAATGCTTGATGAATTGTAGGTACTCCCATTACTACAGTCACTTTATGTTTTTCTATCATTGAAAGAGCTGTGGTTGGTTCGAATTTTCTTGGAATAATGATTACGCCACCTGCAAATAAAGTTGGAAATGCGAATAAACCAATTCCACCAATATGAAATAAAGGTAATAATACAATAGAGCGGTCGTGCATAGTTAAGTCAATCGCAAATGTATTGTTTAGCGCATTCCAAAACATATTTTTTTGTGTAAGTACGGCTCCTTTCGGTTTTCCTGTTGTACCTGATGTATAACATATAATAAAGGATGCGCTTTCATTTATCTCTTCAAAGTTGTCACTTTTTCTATCTTCTATTTCTTTTAAACTTTTAATCGAAATAACTCTTTGTACGTACGATACCTTGTGCATTGACAGTGCCATATTTTGAAATGTTTCCTCTACAAATAAAACTGTAGTTCCACTATCTTTTAACTGAAATATAAGTTCATTTTCTGTTAATCGTATATTCAATGGAACAGCAATACATTCTACCTTTGCTATAGCAAACAAAAGTACAATATATTCCAAGCTATTTTGTGATAAAATAGCTATCCTTTCTCCTTTTTGCACATGTAAGTCGTAAATTAAATATGCTGCTACGTTACTTACATACTCATGTAACTGTTTATATGTCATTTCCTCCTCTTCTGTAATAATGGCAATGCGATCTGGATGTAAATAGGACCGTTTTTCAATCCAATAAGCAATGCCTTGCATATTTTCCCCACTCCCTTATCTCTTTCTCAATCCTTCAAATATTAATGACATCGCTGCTTCAAATACATCTTCCGGAACATCTTTCTCTTCCCAATAGCCCCATCGCATTCCTAGAAATTGCCCAATTGACATAAGACAATACGCAATTGTTTCTTTATCAAATTGTTTAAACTCTCCCGCTTCCATACCAGCCGATAAACTTTTTAAAAATCCATTTGCGAGCTTTGCATAGTACCATCTATATAAGTTATCATCAACAACTACTGCCTGTTGTACAATGTTATATAGATTAGGACGATCTTTCACCCACCGAAAAAACGCCTGAAAACCTCTTCTTTGTGCCTCTTCATAACTTGATATTCCCTTCATTTCTTCTTTAATAATTAAGCGTAACTCACGGTTCAATCTGCAAATCAATTCATCAAATATATCTTTTTTAGATGGAAAGTAATTATAGAAAGTTCCGTGCGCTACCTTTGCTTCTTGTGTAATATTCACAATAGAAGCCTCGTAATATCCTTTACTACCAAACACCTCTTCTGCAGCACACAATAATTTCTCTCTCGTTTCTAATCCTTTTGTTGTTAAGTTTTTTACATCCATTATTATTTTTTCTGACACCTGAATCACCTCTTAGATTTGATTATAAATATATTTCTGAATTTTACAATTATTTTCATTAGACAAAATCCGCAAGCGTTTTTCTACATATAAAAAAGGACTAACTTAATTTGAAGTTAGTCCTTTAATCTTAATTAGAATTAAGTTCTACTTTCTCTAATCCTTCAGCCAATTGTTTCTTATCTAGCCCTTCTCCTATTACAACCAAGTTCGTCGGGAAACCGAAATCTTGTTCCAGTAAAGTTGGTACCCCAAATGAATATTGGAATAAGTGCGGGTATTTATCTCCATGGAATTTCACAAATCCTTTTACACGATAAATACTATCTGGTAAATTCGAAAGCCATTCGTATAATTTATCTTGATCAATCGATTTCGTAAATTGATATGTCATCGTTTGTATATGTAAATGCTGTTTTACATGTAGTGTCTCATGTTCCCCATCATTCGTAAATTCAGCTTCTTCTATGTCTTCTAAAGATATATTACAATATTTTGTTTCAAACAATTTCGCATGATTATTTATTGCTTTCACTTCTTCAATTACTTTGTTCTTATCCGCATCTGTTAGTAAATCTGATTTATTAATTAAAATGTGGCTACCAAACTTCAGTTGCTCATGCAATAATTGCTGAACATTTGCACTTAATACATTTCGATTTAACCATCTTACTGTATCTAACACGACTACAATTGATTTCACTTCTAAGAAAGGTGCTAAAATTGGTGATACACACGCATCTAATACTTCAATTGGATGTGCAACACCTGTCGTTTCTATATAAATGACATCTGGTCTTTCTTGCTGATATAACGAGTGTAATTGTATTTCAAGCTCTTCTTTTAGCGTACAACAAATACATCCTTTCAGAAGTTCCCTTAAAACATTCTCTTTTCCAATAATATCTGTATCTACCGAGTATTCACCAATTTCATTCATTAATACTGCAACTTTTCTATTCTTCTTTTTCTCCGCTAACAATAAATTTTGTAATAATGTTGATTTTCCACTTCCTAAAAAGCCACCTAATATATGAATTTCTACTTTTTTCATTTGATCGACCTTCCATTTCTTTATTTCAAACATATTCAAAGCGTAATAATTACGATTTATATTAATCATTTTATTAAAAGAATAGTGATTTGTAAATATATCTTCACTGTTCGTTTACTTCATAAGCAACTCGAATTCCAGACTCTATTGCTCCTTGCATCCATCCATGTGTTAATGTCGTATGCTCTCCTGCAAAGTGTACTTTGCCAGCTGGCGGCGTAATATACGGAAATAACTCGAGCTCTTGACCTGGTTCGAAAGCCGTAAATGCGCCGCAAGAATACGGATTTTGGCTCCAGCTAAAAGATGTTCCAGTAACAAACTCACTATGGACGATGTCACCGTATATTTCCGCTAAATTTTTTAATGCGTAACGTATACGATCTCTTTGCGGGAGACTATCCCACGTTAACGCCTCATCTGCCCACGTATAACTCGCTAAAACGATAGCCGCCCCTGGTGTATGAATGCCATAACTCGGATAATATGTAAATCGTATAGGTAAATCTGTAATAGATTTACCGCCACGCTGCCCCACTCTTTCCCAAAATCTACTTTTAAACTCTATCGCAATTTTAGTCGAAGCTATATAGTTTAATTCACGAATTGCCCGTCTTTTAAAATAAGAGAATAAATGATATGGCTGAACTTCTACAAATCGTAACGCTGAAAATGGAATTGTGATAATAGCAATGTCGCCTGTTACCACAAATGGATGTAACGTTTGTTCATTTGTTACTTGCATCATTACTTTATTATCTTCCTGTATAATTTTTTCTACTTTATACGACATAAAAATATTTTCTTTTAACTCCGGTAAAAATGAATTTGGTAATGTATCCATTCCGCCCGTTATCTCATAATATTTTGTCGTTGAAGTAAAAAAGATCATTTCACGTAATACTTCAATTAAAGACATTCCCATATATGCTTCCATATCTAGAAGTACCCCAATCATATCTATTGCTCCATCTGAATAATACTCGCTTAAAAATGATCCGAGCGAATATGTTTTATACTTTTTTTCAACGATGATCCAGTTTTTATTAGGATCTTTTTTTATAAAATTAAGTATTGGTTCTAATACTACTAACATTAGCTCTTCGGCTGTTTTTCCTTTTTCGTTCTCTACAATTGGATATCCAAGTATACTTGGATTTTTTTCAAACACGCTCAATCTCGTTTTAATATTATTCGTATAAATAATATCTGAAGCGGTTTTATTTACAAAAAGATTTAACGGTAATTTAAATTTACGAATGTAGGCTAAAGTTAACCCGTGTGTTTCAGGAATTCTCATTGGTCCTGCATTAAAATATAAACCAGAACTAAATGGTTCACGAATCGTATATATCCTTCCGCCTATTCGGTTATTCGCTTCTAAAATTGTTATGTTATGCCCTGCTTCTTTCAATAACGATGCTGCAACTAATCCTGAAATCCCTGCACCTGCAATAATAATCTGCTTTGGATTATTCGTTTTAACGAGCCCCACATTAATAATATGGAGCATTCTTTCCATCGTTAATGGCTGCATCATGCCCTTTTCCCCTTCGATAAAGGATTTTATTGCATTATATTCGGTTCACTCACTTCCTATGTTTCGTGCAAAGAATTGCACGGATACATTTTCAATTACTTGAATATCTTTTATAAAATGTAATAAACTAGATATGACTCTATAGAAGTAAGACGTACTATCTTACATAATAAAATCAATGAAATTGTGAGGAATTTTGAAATGAAAAAAGGTATTAACCGTGTTGTATTAGTAGGAACAGGAGCAGTTGGATGTAGTTATGCTTACTGCATGATTAACCAAGCTGTAGCTGAAGAATTTGTTTTAGTTGATGTAAACGAGGCAAAAGCTGAAGGAGAAGCGATGGACTTAAGTCATGCTGTTCCTTTTGCACCAGCTCCAACTAGAGTATGGAAAGGTAGCTACGAAGATTGTAAAGACGCTGATCTTGTAGTCATTACGGCTGGATTACCACAAAAACCAGGCGAAACACGTTTAGATTTAGTTGAAAAAAACGCGAAAATCTTTAAACAAATCGTTCGTAGTATTATGGATAGCGGATTTGATGGTATCTTCTTAATCGCAACTAACCCTGTCGATATTTTAACTTACGTAACTTGGAAAGAATCTGGTTTACCAAAAGAACGCGTAATCGGTTCTGGTACAACTCTTGATTCTGCTCGTTTCCGCTATATGTTAGGTGAGTACTTCAATATTGGTCCACACAACATTCATGCTTATATTATCGGAGAACATGGCGATACAGAACTTCCTGTTTGGAGTCACGTATCAATTGGTATTCAAAAACTACAAACGCTTCTTGATAAAGACAACACATACACGCAAGAAGATTTAGACAAAATTTTCATAAATGTTCGTGACGCAGCTTACCATATTATTGAGCGAAAAGGTGCAACTTACTATGGTATCGGTATGTCACTTCTACGTGTTACTAAGGCCATTTTAAACGACGAAAATAGTGTATTAACTGTTTCAGCATATTTAGAAGGTCAATACGGTCAAAAAGATGTTTATATCGGCGTACCTGCTGTTTTAAATCGCGGCGGTGTTCGTGAGATTTTAGAAGTGGAATTAAGTGAAGAAGAAGAATTAAAATTCGATCACTCTGTTCAAGTGTTGAAAGAAACAATGGCTCCTGTTCTGTAATCGTGAATTCAAAAAAGCAATCCAATTTACTTTGGATTGCTTTTTTTGATTGTTCCTTGAAAACATCATTTATTTTCTATCTTTTTCTATTTTTTAAACTGTTCCTCATTGTTTACATCAAGTACATCTAATAAAAAGATAAAGATTGGTATCCCGATAATAAGCCCCCATATTCCAAGGAAATGTTCTGAGAAGATGAGAATCATAAATGTATAAAAGATTGGTAAATTCGTTTTCGCAGACATAAACTTCGGATTTAAAAAGTAGCTTTCAAGAGCATGGATTACTGTAATGAACACAAGTATGTATACAACGTACATTACTCCGCCTACGTTATAAGCAATAATACAAAGTGGAAACAAGGAAATGATAACACCAGCAACTGGAATCAAACCGAGTAGAAAGACCATGACGGCCAATACAAGAAGCTGCGGAAATCCTAAAATCACAAGTGCAATTACAGTGAGTACACAATTGACAACCGCAATTAAAAACTGTGCTTCAATTACTTTACCGAACGATCTTGCAAACCTTTCACCAAAATATGCAATCTCCTCATAAAAAACCTTCAGACTACTATCTTTAAATTTCGAAGTAAATGATATTATGCGTTCTTTTTCTAACAAGAAAAATAAACTTAGAATAAGAGAGAGTAGTATTTGCAAACTGACTTTTCCTATATTTGCAATCGATTGATATATGACATCTACACCTTGTTCTATATATTTTGATACTTCCATCCCATTAATTGTTGAAAGTGCATATTTAATGATCTCATTATCAGGTGGATTTTGAAAAAACAGCCTAAACTGATAAATCAATTGGGAAATTTGTATCGTTAGCACAGGTAAATATTTATATAATGTTGTGCCGATAAAAGTAACTAATATTATATACAAACATGCGATAACAATTTTCCGATTCACTTTCAATTTCTTTGAAATAAAACGTTGAAACCGATCCATTAAAAATGTAAGTATGAACGTAATTAATATTAAATTGATCATACTTCTTAATCCATATAATACAAGCGCTACTATTATTAAAACGAGAAACCGTTGGAACCCTCTACTTCGAAAGAAATTTTTCACTTCATTCATTTAGATTTAACCTCCCCCTTCAATGGATGGAAATTGAATATATTACATTTTATGAACTTCTATAGACAATCTTTCTTACTAATTGAGAAGAATCCTTTTTTTCTTTTTATATTGTTAGATTCTTTTCATATTACCCCACTCATAGAGCTTTTTTTCGTTTACCTTTTTACAGTTTTGGTGATTTTCTATTTTTAGACTGCTGCTCATACGCATATCCAATATTGAACAGTTCTTTTTCACCAAATTGCTTCCCGACAAACACTGCACCTACCGGCTCTCCATTGTCATCATATCCTGCTGGCACCGCTAATTCTGGATAACCAGCTACAGCTGATAGAAGAACTTCTTCGTTGTTAATCACAACTAAAGCATCCAAACCTTTTTCTACTAAATATCTATCTAGCTCTTTTCTTGCATTTTCTTGACTCGATCGCACTATTTTTTCAAACTCATCTTTCGTTATAGCAGATTTTTCAGATCCCTCGATTAATGTTTGCCCATACTTTATTCGTCTATTACTATCATTTTTATTAAACGCTATAATCTCTTCTAGCGATTTTACCGGTACATTTTTTTGCTGTGCAAGATAATCGTTAACATTATGTTTGAACTCATATTCTAATGTTTGCAGATTATCTACTCCCCCATCGTTTAACTGAATATCATAAGTCAATATCGCACCTGCATCTTGAAGGTCTTTTCTAATCTTTTCTGCTACTTCTTTTCTATTCTCATCTTGTCGATCTATTGAAAAAAGAACTCCTACTTTTTTCCCTATCAATCCGTCTATTGATAAGTCCTTCGTGTAATCAATTCTTTCTTTATCTTTCATTTTTTCTGTCATAGCATCTTTTTCATCATAACTTACCATTATATTAAATAACGTTGCCGCATCCTTTACCGTTCTTGCCATCGGTCCTGCTGTATCAAGTATTTCAGCTAACGGAATAATGCCAGATCTACTCACCATACCTAGTGATGGACGTAACCCAACTACTGATTGCTGCGTCGCGGGTGCTACAATTGACCCAGTCGTTTCCGTCCCGATTGCAAGTGGTGCAAAATCTGCCGCAACTACTGTAGCAGATCCAGAACTTGATCCCGATGTATCAAACGTAATCGGACCGTATGGATTCAAATTTTGTCCTTTTTTCCCGCTATATCCGCTAGGCATTGTAAAGGATAAATAATTTGCCCACTCAGACATATTCGCTTTCCCTAAAACAAACGCACCTTCTTCTTTCAACTTCTTCACGATTGTCGCATCTTCATCTGCAATCCAATCTTTTAACACATACGTGCCCGCACTTGTCGGCATCACCTTTTCTGTTTGTACATTATCTTTTACGATAACCGGCATGCCGTATAAGTTCGACTTCTTATTTGAAGACCCTTCTTTATCTAACTTTCGCGCTTCTTCCATTGCATTTGGATTAATCTCTGTAACAGCATTTAATGATATTCCATTTTGGTCATGTTCTTGTATTCTAAAAAGATAAATACTCGTTAATTCTTCATATGATAATTTTCCATCATCAATCATTTTTTGAAGCTCGTTCACAGTCGCATTTACAACCTCTTTTTCTTTTATCTTCACATTATCTATGTTAATCCCTTTCAACTGATTATGTATCGGTTTTAACACTCTATCTTTATCATATACGATACGCTCAGGTTCCTTTGGAAAATAATTTTTATACACGTAATATCCTCCGGCACATGTCAATAGGACGATCCCCTCAGCAATTGACAGCGTTATCTTTATCCACTTTTTCATGCTGTTTCCTCCGCTCTAAAAGTTGCTCAATTGTATTGAAAAAGAGAGTTATCCTTATAACCCTCTCTTATTAAAATGCTAAATGAAAAAATGAAGAATTTCAATTTAATTCATTCTTTTTTTCATTTGCTTCGCTAATAATTCCTTCACTTGATTATACGTTAACCCTGAATCCTTATTTAAACGTTTTACCTCCTCAACATCAGTACCTACCACTGTATATTTTTTCTCATCATTCATTTTTCCACTTCCCTTTCTACTGCATTATTTCTAATATTTTTCCCCTAAACTCTTATAAATTAATACAAATAAGGAAACTGTACGAAATTCAATAGCCAAAAGGGATTCAGTTACATAAGAGGAAAAGATAAAAAAATGTCGAATTTATATACTTGTTGTATTTAAGGACTTGGAGGTTACATTTTGAAAACATATGAGTTTAAACAGAACATTCCAACATTAGAAGAGTACAAATACTTGTGTGATTCTGTTGGATGGACTAATTATATGAATTTTGAAGTAGCGGATACTTCACTGAAGAATTCTATTCACTGCATCACAGTGAAAGATAATGAACAAATGATTGGCATGGGGAGAATTGTTGGTGATGGAGCTATCTATTTCTATATTCAAGATATAGTGGTTCATCCGGATTATCAGAAACATGGTATTGGGAAAGAAATCATGCATCGTTTAGTTGCATACTTACATGAGAATGCCCCTGATAAGGCGTTTGTCGGTTTGTTTGCATCACAAGATAAAGAATCATTCTATGAAAAATTTGATTTTAAGGATTACTCACCAAACATGACGGGGATGTTTACTGTCATTTCAAAATAATAAACATAACAGATTTTTAATTGTAAGGAAAGACTTCGATTCATATGAAGGAAGTCGTTCTTGCAGTAAGAGTTTAACATTGCATACGAAAGGAGAGTACATATATGGCTAATATGTACTCTCCTTTTATTTAACTTTTTATATATTAAATTTCTTAATAAAATTTCACTACATCTTCAGTAGGTAAGAAAGTTCTTTCTCCTGGTTGTTCATTTGGCTCACCAAATGGCATTTGTCCTACTAAGCTCCACTCTGCTGGAATGTTCCAAGTTTCTTTCACTTCAGCATCTACGATTGGATTGTAGTGTTGTAATGATGCACCAATTCCTTCAGCCGATAATAACATCCATACAGTATGTTGTAACATTGCATTTCCTTGATGAGACCAGAATGGGAACTGATCTTTATATAATGGTGCATTTTCTTGCATTTTTTCTACTGTTGCTTGATCTTCAAAGAATAACACAGTCCCAACACCTGTATGGAAACCTTTTAATCTTTCTACAGTCGCTTCAAAGTTTTCTGCTGGTACGCGGGCTCTTAGTGTTTCTTTAACAATATCCCAAAACTTTTCATGCTCTCCATCCATTAATACAACCATACGACCACTTTGCATATTGAAAGATGTTGGTGCGTGTAACGCTGTTTTTAAAACTTCTTCAATTCTTTCTTTCGTAATTGCATCGTTTTTTGTTACTTTACGAATGGAACGACGGTTCACGATTGCTTCTTTTAAGTTTGTTGTAGTTGCTGACATTTTAATTCCTCCAAATATTTGTTTTATAATTTATTTTGTTATTTCATAACAAGCGATTTAGCAATATCCATCTGTATTACATTGCATACCTTCAAATGAATTTGTTTTATCCTTTTCAATTTCTTTATCAATGACTCTTTGTAGCGTTTCTTTACTAGCAAGCCCTTGAATGACTTCATCTCCAATCATGACAGTAGGAACAGCCATAATATTCGCTTCATCATATGCATGCTGAATTGCTTCTTGATGCTTTTCTTTATATTTACGAGTTACTAACGCATCTTTAAATTCAACTTCAGGAAGACCTACTTCTACCGCTAATTTTGTTAAAACATCAATATCTTCAATGTTTTGCTCTTCTTGGAAAAATGCTGTGAATACGCGGTGATGATACTCATTTCCTAGTCCACGTTCTTTCGCAAATTGACACCCTTCGAAAGCTAAATGTGTATATGGATGCGGAGAAACACGTGGCAAACGCATATCGATTCCTAACTTCTTCGCAGTTGGAAGAATAAAAGCATCCCATGAACCTAATTTTTCTGGCTCATTCCATGGATCTATTTTTGAATATGGACTTGGACGTAATTCAAATGGCATCCATTCAATTTCTACATCTTTCTCTTTCGCTACTTCATCTAATGGACCTTTTGCTAAAAAACAAAATGGACATATAAAATCTGAGTATACTTTCATTTTTACAGTCATACTTTTACACCTTACCTTTATAGTTGTAATCAAAACAGTTACATTAATAATAAAAAAATATAAATATGATTTAAGCATTCATTTTTTCTTGCAAAGTTTCAAACAAATGCCCCATCGTAATATTTCTCAAAATTTCTTCCATCGCGGATTGCGCTTGTATTAATATAACTTCTAACACCGCTTGAATATTTGCTCCAATTGGACAATCTGGATTTGGTTGCTCGTGAATATGAAATAGTTTGTCTTCTTCGACTACATTTACTGCATGGTATACATCTAACAATGTGATTTCATGTAAATCCTTTAATAATCCCGCACCACCTGGACCGCGATTTACATATACAAAACCAGCTTGTTTCAAGTACGACATCATTTTACGAATGACTACTGGATTTGTGTTTACACTTTCAGCTATATAGTCTGAAGTACAAAGTGAAGATGGATTGTTTTTCAAAATAGATAAAATATGAACAGCTATAGAAAAGCGGCTACTAATTTTCATCGTGATCACCACCTCGATGTAATCATTATAGTTACAACAAAAAGATAAGTCAATCCTTTTCATAGATTTTTTATAAGTAAATTAAAAAGTGTCCCATTATGATATATGAGACACCTCTTTTTATTCTGCAAATAGCGCTTGAAATTCTTCAATAAATAGCTGCACAGCGATTGAGGAATCCTTTAATGAAGGAACAGCTAAAGCAATTTCTCTCCATACTTGTGGTTCCAATTCTCTCGTTTGCACATTCTGTGGTAAATTCGTTAAAGATAATTGAGCTAATATTGCAATACCTAACCCTTCTTGAATCATATTTAAAGCTGTAGTAACGGTCGATATTACATACTCAGCCCGAAGTGGTACGTTGGCTTGTTTAAACATATCAATAATGGGTGGTTCGTATCCACCCTTACATAATATGATCGGTTCATTCTCTAAATCACTAATTGCAATAGAGTCCTTCTTACAAAGAGGATGATCATCTCTTAAGATAGCAACCATTTTCCCCTTCGTTAATGGGACAATCTCCATCTCTTTATTAGGCAAAATAACAATTCCTATATCAACAACCCTCGATACTAACCAATCTTCAACTTCTTTAATCGTTCCTTCACAAAGAACGACTTCTAAGTTCGGATACTTCTCCTTAAAAAGGTTTATCATTTTGGGTAAGAAATGTGCAGAGGCACTCGGAAAACTCCCAATTCGAATCGTCCCAACTTCGTGCCCTTTCTCCATCGCAACTTCTTGTTCAATCTTCTCTACACCGTTCAAAATCTCTCTAATATGCACAAGAATTCTGTTTCCTACATCCGTAACGATTAACCCTTTTCGTTTATCACGTATAAGAATCGTAACTCCTAACTCTGACTCAATACTTGAAATCGCATGACTTACAGCTGGCTGCGTCATATTTAGCACCCGAGCAGCCTTCGTAAAACTACCTAACTCAACAGTTTTTATTAATACTTGCAGTTGTGTAATGGTCATAACTAATCACTTATACTCCTTATAAAAAAGATTCATTTTATTTATTACAGTCGATATCATATCATAGTGAAATGAATAACAACAAGGAGGTCTTACCGTGACACAGCTTTCTCGAACTAAGACGGCCATAATCCTTACCTTTCTCGTTTTCATGTGGGGAATCAATTGGCCTTTATCTAAGTTTGCCCTGCATTATACACCACCCGTTTTATTTGCAGGCGTTCGAACTTTAATTGGAGGATTTATTTTACTCCTTTTCGCATTACCGAAATACAAAGAGTTACACTTAAAAGAAACTTGGCATTTATACGTTATTTCTTCTTTACTTAACATCATTATATTTTACGGATTACAAACTGTAGGCCTTCAATATATGCCCGCTGGGTTATTTTCCGCCATTGTATTTCTACAACCTGTTTTACTCGGCATTTTCTCATGGATTTGGCTTGAAGAATCTATGTACGGCTTAAAAATTTTCGGGCTTGTTCTTGGATTTATTGGCGTAGGTGTCATTAGCTCTAGTAGTTTAACTGGACATATTTCTATTATCGGAATCCTTCTCGCGATAGGATGCGCTATTGGCTGGGCACTTGGAACAGTATTTATTAAGAAGACTGGGCACCGCGTTAATTCCATTTGGATGGTAACACTGCAGCTTATTATTGGCGGGCTTTGCTTAATTGGATTTGGTTCAGAGTTTGAAAGCTGGTCTAGTATCGCTTGGAGTATACCATTTGTTAGCGTACTACTCTTTATTTCATTCTTTGTTATTGCAATGGGATGGCTTGCATACTTTACTCTTGTTGGAGCTGGTGAAGCAAGTAAAGTTGGGGCTAATACATTTCTTATTCCACTAATCGCTATTATTGTAAGTTCAATTTTCTTACATGAGGCCATTACTATTAGCTTATTCATCGGACTATTATTTATTGTGGTGAGTATTTGTTTCGTAAATATAAAGCCGAAAACACTTGCTGTAAGGCAGCAGGTTGAAGTGAAATAGATATAAGAAAGAGCCTACGGTTTGTAGGCTCTTTCTTATATCTTACTTTTTACGACGTACTACAAAAACACACGCACCTACCGAAGATACAATCGCCAAAATAGATAAAACAATTGCTATCAATTGCATATTACTAGTACCTTCATTCTTTTCTACACTAGATACTTCACCATGTTCTCCTGTTAATGACGTACCTTTTGCAATTGTAGTAAGTGAATGTGGTTTTTCAGCTTTTTCATCGCCTGTCCATTCAACAATTTCTCCGTCTTTATATTGTTGATATGCATCCCAAGCTATTTTTTGTTCTTTATCCGGATTTTTAGCGACGAAAGTAAATCGCTGGAACTGACCGGGTAAAATCCCTTCTCCTGTTGCTTCCCATACTACAGTTTTAACTTTTCCGGCATTATCTTTCTGCTCTTCCACTTTCCATCCTGGCACTGGTTCATACTGTTGGAACTCTACTCCAGACGGTATTTTCAATGTAACTTTTGTCGTTGCTACATTCTTCTCAACTGGTACTTTTATCGTGTAAGTCTCCCAAGAATTAACGTCCGAAGCTTCTGGTTTCACAGTGACGTGCGCACTAACAGGTAACGAAAAAATCCCCATTGCAATTATTGTTGCGATCATTGTTGTGCCAAATTTTTTTATACGTTTCATTTTCTATTAGCTCCTTTTTATCTATACCTTCTCTTTATCCCGCTATTCGCCGGATAACCCGATTGATGAGGGCTGATTAAAGTTTCACTTTATCTGCCGCCTACAATAAATTTATAATCCGTATCAAAACTATCAAGAGATTTTGTTAATCCGTGCACTTGTATATTCCAGTTTCCTGTCATGTTAATATACATACCTTCCGCTTCATATTCTCCTGGTGACACGGCCGAAACTTTAAATGTACCCTTCCCCATATTCATATCCAATGATTGCGTGGTTAAAATAATTTGCTCCATATCAGTAACAGGTTGTCCGTTCTCATCCTTTAAAGTAATATGGAATGTATTTTGTCCTACTTTATTAGGACTTACATGTAAAGTAAGTTCATATCCATTATCTAATTGCTTACTCTCTGTAAAAGGTCCAGTTGGAGGCATCGGCGGTGTTTGTACGTTTGTCATAAAAGCTACGATTACGAAAATGATAATTCCTATGATAAACTCTACTTTCACCGTAGCGCCTAAACCTTGCTCCGCTCTCATTTTCCCTTTCACATAATGAACAATTCCCAATATCCCCATGAAAATGAATAAAAGTATCTTTGCTAATAAAACTAATCCATACTTCGTATCAAATAACGAGTGTATTGTTGGTATAAAGAATGTACTGTTAAAAAGACCTGTTATTAAAATTACGATGACAGCACCTGTTGCCCACGGTGAAAAGCGCTTAATCATATCCCAATACATACTCCACTTATCATCCTCTTTACGTAAAAGAAGAACAATAGATGATAGACCACCAATCCATAACGAAGCTGCGAATAAATGTAGAAAGTCCATAACGACCGCAATCTCTTTAAACTTTAAACCAAATGCGTGACTATTAAAGGCTTTCATAACAAGTATCCCGATAAACAATAGTATTGGAATGCTCCATACTTTAAACGACGACAGCTTCTCACACTTCATCGCAAAATACGTAACAATTATAAGCGAACTAATAAGAACCATTTGAGTAATCCATACATATCCAAAAACAGAAAGCTGTAATGTTTCTTTTAATAGTAACGGATCGAATGCTTCTAACCATGAAACATCAGCATTTATTTTCGCTTGCAATGGTAGATTGAATAATAAGCTAATCAATATACCCAATAATGAGATCCATATTATGTTCTTACTCCTTGATCGAACCGAGGTTGCATTCCCTTTATACATAATAAGATTAAAGAATAGCACGCCTATAAATAGTGAGAAACTTGTATATAAAACTCCACGTTCCATAATCATATCTATTTGCGGGACATACCCCATCTCTTCTACTTGTATATCGTCTGCTCCCGCTTCCTCTGACCCAATTCGGAACGGAATAACTCCTTGAATAGGATGCCCGTCAGCAGAAATCACTTTCCACTGAATAGAGTAGAGTCCGTTTTTCAAGTTTTCTTTTAAGCCTACTTCTAATATTTTTTTGTTTTTCTTATCGATATGAGCATCTTTTAAATCTACTCTTGTACCTGAGGTATCTCTTACAAACAATGTATTAAAATGCGAAACTTGTATATCCTCATCAAATTCAATTTTCACTACAGATGGTGCTTTCTTCAACGTTTCATTTTCAGCAGGGTTTGATTTCACAATGTACGCATGAGCAGATGCACTTTTTGGTATCAATATGATAAGTACACACGCAATTAATAGCCATGCCCCTAACCTTCTCATTACTTTCACAATCATTTCACTTCTTTCTTCCTCATCACTATCTTTTCATTCCTTAAACTTCCCAAGTTTCATTCTTCGACGAAATATTAACCTGATTAAATATAAATTTCTATACAGTGTAACTTTTTATTTCTCTCTCACCTCTTAACTTCCAATACAATAGTAACTACCTTCATAGATACAACTTACATTTTTAAAGTCGATTGTTATTATATCATAAAATATATTTATGTAAGTTCCTAAAGAAGAAAAGTTATCGTGAATCATTTGTGAAAGAAGTGTGAAATACATAAATGAAAAAGGTATTACGTTATTACGCAATACCCTTCTTCCATCATAAAATTTCTTTACTTCTCTTCTGGATAATCACAATACTCAATGATTGTTCCCTCTGTATCCGCTGGGTTAAGATATATTAATCTTCTACCGTGTTTATTAATTCGAAGTGTATGCTCTAACGTTCGAATACCTTGTTCTTTTAACTCTTCTAAAGCTACATCTAAATCATCGACACGATACGCAACGTGATGAACACCTTTACCTTTTTGCTTTATAAATCGGGCAATTGGAGATGTCGTATTATTCGTAGGCGCAAGTAATTCAATTCTATCTCCATCCACTTCAAGAATGGCTACTTCGCTTTCCACACCAGGAGCTTCACTTACGTAACGATCTATTAAAGTTCCTAACAACACCTTTTCATAAAAATGTATCGTACTTTCTATATCTCGAACTGCGATGCCGATATGATCAATTGTTTTTTTCATTTTATTTCCCCTACTACTTTATTTTCTTTCATTATTAATAGTAACAAAAAAAGTTATAGAAACAAGTTCTATAACTTTTTTATTTAACCTATTTTCTTATTCGCACTAGCTGGTTGAACTTGATTTTTTGCTTTTAAAACGCTAATACCATATCCGATAAATCCACCGATAATTGCTGGGAAGATCCACCCTAATCCTACTTCTTGCATCGGAAGGAATTTAGTGAACACTCGGCTTACTACTTCAATGTTAACTCCAGCTGCACTTAATCCATCGAATAAGCTGATGATAAATGTTACGATTAAACTCACTTGATAAACTTCAGCTCTTCCTTTGAATAATGAATGGAAGAATGTTAAGAAAATCAATACGATTGCTAATGGATAAATTGCTGTTAGTACTGGAACAGAAACTGCGATTAATTGTGTTAATCCTACGTTTGCAACAATTGCACTAAATACACATAGCGTGATGGCAATCGCTTTGTAAGGAACATTTGGGAATAACTTATGGAAGAATGAAGAACATGCTGATACAAGTCCCACACTAGTTGTTAAACACGCTACTGTAATCATTAACCCTAATAATACTCCACCATATGATCCGAAATAGTAGTTAGAAACTTTCGCTAATACTTCTCCACCGTTCTCTAAATGTCCAAGCTTTGCAACACTTGAAGCACCCATATAAGAAAGAGCTGTATAGATAATTGCTAAAATAGATGCTGCAATGATTGTCGCTTTTGCACAAACGATCATAATCTGTGTTTTCGTTTTTGCACCTTTTTCTTTAATTGCATTAATGATGATGATTCCAAATACGAATGATGCAAGCGTGTCCATTGTTAAGTATCCTTCTTGAAATCCTTTAAAGAATGCATGTGATGTATAAGCTTCCACTGGTGCTTGCATATCTCCAATCGGATGTATAAAAGCAACGATTACTAAAATACCAATGAAAGTTAACTTAATTGGCGTTAAGATTTTTCCAACAATATCGACAATTTTCGCAGGATTTAGCGAAAAAAAACAAGTGATGCTAAAGAATACAATTGTGAAAAGAATTAAAGGTGTAGAACCTAATCCTTCTGGCATAAACGGTTTAAGACCAATTTCATAAGATACATTTCCTGTTCTTGGTATTGCAAATAACGGGCCAATCGCTAAGTATAAAACTGTTGTAAACACAATCCCGAATACTGGGTGAGCACGACTTGCTAGTGACTGTAAATCATCTTTACCCGAAAAACCAAATGCCAGTACACCTAGTAGTGGTAATCCAACACCCGTTACTAAAAATCCAGCGTTAGCAATCCATACATTCTCTCCTGCCGATTGACCGAGCATTGCCGGGAATATTAAATTTCCTGCTCCAAAAAATAGTGCAAATAACATTAATCCAATAACTACTATGAACGAAAACGGTACTTTATTCGCCATAATATAACCCCCATTCAAATTTCCTTATCTCATTTTCCATTTTTAACTAATTGAATTTTCTGAATATTTAATTCAACTATCAACTATTCTTGAATTTATTATAGTTTGTCATATAATATTTTGCAATACTATTTTCAAACTTTTCATTTATTTTATAAATATACATTTTTTAACATAGAAATAGACTAAAAAACCAACATGGTCATCCATGTTGGTTTTTTACATTTACTATCAATTAAAATTTTGCCGCTACTTTCTTAACGTTCTCTAAACCTTCTTCAACAATTTGTTGTGAACGATCTGGATATTGATTGTGCCCTTCAATTACAACAGTCTCTGGATTTGTAATTCCCCAGAACCCAAGCACATTCGTTACATAATTAACTGCCATTTCCATAGGAGCCATTTGTTCTGAAGAATAATCCGAACCACGCGCACCTAATACAACGACTTTCTTATCACCAGCTAAACCTACTGGGCCATTTGCTGTATATTTAAATGTTTTTCCAGCTTGAGATAAGTATGAAATATATGTGATTAATGGTGCTGGCACTGTGAAGTTCCATAGTGGGAACGCAAATACAACTTTATCAGCTTCTAAAAACTGATTTAAATATTGATCTACCTTAGCTACAGCCTTCTCTTCTTCTGCTGTTAACTCCATTCCTTGACTACGTTTATATCCACCTGAAATAGCGATATTTCCGTAATACGGAAGATCTAATGCGAATAAATCTAACTCCGTAATTTCTGTATTTGAGTTCGCTTCTTTATAAGCACTTACAAATGTTTCATACATTCTTGAACTAACTGCTTGCTCCGCCGGACGATCGTTTGCTTTTACAAATAATACTTTTGACATTGTTTTATTCCCCTCTACTTTTGTATTTTCTTCTTTTTTACCAAATAATGAGCTAAATAATCCCACTTTCTTCACCTAAACTTTCTTATCATATTCATTATTCATCATCATAAAAATTCTTATTCTAGTAAAAAGTTCCAATAGATACCTTAAGGAAAAACACAAAAAACTTTTTGTTATTTAATTACCTTATGTAAGTGATTGTAATACAGTAACTTACTTTAGTCAAGTAACTTTAAATAAAGAATAATATCTCGAATTAAAAATAAAAACCTCGATACAATTAAAACATCCATTGTAACTTTATTATTTGTATAATGGAGATAGAGAGGGCAATTCATATTTAGAAAGGATTTACTCATGAGCACTATAGAAAAGATTCAAACTTTTATTATTCTTTTTGCTGTTACATGCGGCATCGTACTCGGGCAATTTAATTTGATACATATGTATTCAGAGCAATTTATTGTCCCCTTCTTATTTTTCATGCTGTATGGATTATTCCTCAGCATTCCATTGAAAGAAATAAAAAATGGATTCCGCAATTTAAAATTCGCTGGAACGAGCCTTACTATTAATTTTGTATGGACACCTTTACTCGCTTGGGGATTAGGTGCACTATTTCTTTCAGATCACCCAGCACTTTGGGTTGGATTTATTATGTTAATGGTTACTCCATGTACAGATTGGTACTTAATCTTTACTGAAATAGCGAAAGGAAATGTAGCACTTTCTACTGCCATTTTGCCTGTAAATTTAATTTTGCAAGTACTACTCCTTCCCATTTATTTATTTTTATTTGCTGGTGTCATGAAGACTGTTTCTGTTTTAGTAGAAAGTATTGTTATCGTAATCGTCTTACCATTTATACTTGCACACGCTACAAAATTCATTATGAATAAACTGAAAAAAGCTGAAACACTCGAGAATAGTCTCATTCCGTTTTTCAGCTCTGCTCAAATTGTATTTTTAAGTTTAGCAATCGTAGCGATGTTTGCATCACAAGGTAAATATTTACTACAAAATATGAATGTCGTTTTACTATTACTCATTCCTGTTCTATTATTCTTCATCATTAATTTCGTACTCGGACAATTTATCGGACGCATGATGCGTTTATCTTATAAAGATACAGTAAGTTTAAACTTAACAACATTAGCAAGAAACTCACCTGTTGCACTTGCTATTGCTGTAACAGCTTTTCCAGATGAGCCTCTTATTGCTCTCGCATTAGTTATTGGGCCATTAATAGAACTACCTGTACTAGCTTGTGTATCACAAGTGTTATTACTTATTAAGAAAAAGCAGCAATATACATAAAAAAACGTCCTAATTTGGGACGTTTTTTTATCGAGAAATTATAGAATTATCTACCCTTATTCATTATTAAAAATGAAATAACTGAAACTAAAATCGTAATGATACCAGTTATAATAAATATAATGGAAGCTGAAATTGACTCTAAGAAATACCCCGTTATTGCAATTCCAATCGGAGTTGATACTAATAATAACGAGTTTAAGAAACCAAAGAATCTTCCTTGCACTTCATTTGGAATTAACTTTCTATACAGTACCCCGAAATATACATTACTCACTCCAAAAGCTATCCCTGACAGAAAATAATAAACTGAAAATAATATTGGATTCAATGTCGTACCCATTGCAGCGTTAAAAATCCCCATAATAGCAGTAAATATAAGTGCTGTTGTTATTGTTTTATATGCACGAATTTTTTTAGTAATAAATGCCCCAATTAATATCCCTATAGGAGATGCCGCAAAGACGATACTATACCACTGCGTAGGAAGATCCATCTCTCTAACAACTATTACTTGCAGTGAAAGCATACACGCTGCTCCAAGTAAGTTAATGACTGCAGCGCTCGTTAGTAAGATTTTCAGCGATTTATTATTATTAATAATAGAAAATCCCTCTTTAAAATCTTCATAAAATGGCTTCTTCTTCTCCACTTTCAATTCACGTGGAAATTTAATTGTCATCAAAATTAAAAACGATATAAAGAATGTAAGTGCATCTAACACAAATACTCCATGAAAACTAAAAATACTAATTAGAAAGCTCGCCATTAAAGGAATTGCGATCGATATGATTTGTATTGATACTTGTCTCAATGTAATCGCCTGTTGAACATGCTTTTCTTCCACATATGTAACTAACGCTGCATTTGAAGCTGGTGTAAATAAGGCACTTCCAATTGAGCGTAAAATTAGTAAAATTAGTAATGGAATGTACAACATATTATTATAAAATGCTATTACAGCAATTAAAATCATGACAATACACCTTATCACATCTGCAACTATCATAAGTTTTCTTCTCGACATTCGATCTGCTAATGTTCCTGTAATAGGAGCAAACAGAATCGCTGCCGTTGCAATTGCAATATTTACCCCCGAAACGAGTAATGGCGAGTTTGTTAATTTCATTACCCATAATGGTAAAACAAGTGTAACCATAGAATTACCTATTAAAGAAATACAACTTGCTAAGAAAAAATAAGAAAAAACTTTATTACTCCATATACTAGAGCTATTCTCTTTTATATTACTAACTTCACTATTCACTGTACTCTCCCTTCTACTCACATATTCTCCTTCTCTTCGTCACCACCCTTTAAAATACAAAAAACCTTCTTCAAAATAAGAAGAAGGTTTACTTATACCCATCTTTTTATCTTGTAGGACTTTTAGATCCTACAGGATTTAGCACCTTTATATAACATTAGGTTGCTGAGGTTTCAAAGGGCCAGTCCCTCCACCTCTCTTTATAAGAAGACATTATTCAATTCTCTAAATTTATTATATATTGCATCAAAATACTTTCAATATATTTTTTCTATCCAATTAACAAAGCCTATCTAATTAAAAATTATAGGAAAAGTAAATATAACAAAAGCGGCCCAAAGTCCGTAGATTGGCAAATACTTCGTAACAGCATCTTGGATAGCTGTCGGTCCTGATTTGTTTTGTAGAAAACGCATATAGGAAAACATAATCCAAATGAGATTTGCCCAAATCAGTATGTTTACGCCTAAAACAGCAAGTCTATTAGGTGTAATCCCGTAAGAAGAAAGTCTGAATACGATGGCTGATAATGCGACAGTGTCAATAATAAGCGCCAGAACAATTAAGGCAAAATTTATATAATCTGAAATGCTCTTTTTCTCGTCTGAGTCACTTTCAACAATAGAAAATATGGTAACGGCCAATACACCAAGAAGTATTCCATTGAACGCCATTAGGAAATTGCGGTCCAAGAATGGATTTTTTCCACTCCATATAACCGTTATAAGATAGATCAACAATGTAATCAGTACAAGCGGACTAAAAATTTTAGCTATATATGGTGTAATATTTTTAGCAAGTTTAAGGTTCATTGATACTAAGTATGTAGCCACAATAGCGAGAGCCGCAGCACCAAATAAAACAACATTACTAAAATAGAATTCTCCTATATCCAAGTCAACGAAGCTAAATAACTTCATCGTGAATACTGCTAGTACCATTCCGCTCACTGCCATACTCGCGTAGAGAAGACAATATTCTAAATTAAATTTAATATACGCTAATCTTGTACTGCCTTTTGAATATTCATTTCCTGTAAACGCAAGTCCCAATAAGACCCATAACAATATAGGAAGATGTAAATACGCAAGGATACTGCTGTCTTTATAATTTAATGGCAACATATTAAGATACAACCCGGCAATTAAGAACAACGCTGCAAGGAAATAAATAATACTTTTTTTCGGAGTATTATTGTAAATAAAATAAGCAGCAATAAAGGGAATTACACCAAAAGCCAAGTTAATTGGAGCAATTGCTTCCTGCTCGACAAAGTGGAAAATGATTCTAGTGCTTAGCCCAGCTAGAATAGCTAACATGCCCATGAATAAGAAACCTTTTTGAAACAGCGATATTTTTTCTTTATTTGCCGTCTCCTTGAAATTCAATCTTTCATACCAAGCAGCTAGAAGCTGAGAATCAGGGTTTTCATCCCATGCTTGTGAGAATGACTTTTTAAAAGCTTTCGGGTCTTTTCTATACATTCTCTCCAACTCATGAGGGTTATCCATATTTTCAATAATCAAATTGTTAATGTCCATATTTATACCTCCTCTAATTTTAAAAATAACGTTGTTACCTTTTCTATAAAAAGCACCACACTTATTTATTATGTTTTTGATTTTAATATAAAATTTATCGTTTTACAATAAATTTTTATTATTTTTTACGATATTTTCATTGCATACTTCCACAAACATTAATGTAAGCTACTTTTGGTTGTTCTCTTAATTGCTTATTTCCATTTTCTAATTCCTTATTTTCCCTTTATATAAAAGAAGTTCCCTATAAAATAGATTTTTTCAGTGTCTACTCTATAGGGTACAGTTTAATTGGCATACTTTTTTATTTGTTGAAACCACTTGTCCCAAAGTAAAGAACTTTTTCTTCCGAATTTTTATGCTTCATAGTTTTTTAAAATTAAAATACCTGACATAAAAAGTACCTTCACCTATAAAGGAATATTTTTTCACCTGTAAATTGTAAAATGTACCTTATGACTCACGAAATAGTAATGATAAATATATAAGTTTCCTAGCCAAAAATAAACTCTAAGCAATCCTAAAATATCTAATCTTCCTTTATATATTTTCATCCACTTTAAATAAGATAACAGCAACTTCGATTTGCTTTTTACTACTCTTTTATGAATCAGTATCTTTTAAAATAATCACATTTTATTTACCACATTAGAAATTTGTTTATTATGAAAGTAGACTTTTTCTTCTAAGTATTTCGCTACTTCTGGTTTCAACCCTTGATATAGGCTCGTTAACATTTTTATTTTAGCAATAGTAGCTCTTTTATTACTAAATTTATTTTCTAACACATATTTAAGATGAAGAACAAAACTCAAAGTTTCAAAATGTAAGAGTAAATGAAAATGTCCAGAGATAAAAAAATTTTAATTTACAATAAATTCTTTTAAAACATAATAAAGTTGTTTAAAAATGCTGGTCATGTTATTTAACAATTGAGCCATTTAATAGAATAACTCCTTATACAATTTATTTGAATTTAATTAATCTAAAGGGGGATGACCCACCATCATATTTTCTAGCTACCATCTATCATGGTGGTTCCACACCCTACCATAAGACCGTAAAAATACTTATTGTGTGGACCTTTTTGGATTAGTGCAGGTATGTAAAAATTTTAGCAATGGTATGAATATAGTGTTTAACGCCTTTAAGCTTACAGACGGCCGTCCTGTATAGTCTCCCTTATGTGTTGGAAGTTAATTAATTCCCTAGGAAGACGAAAAAAAGTCTGCTCTTAAAAAGTTCACAATCAGTGGGCAATCCGTTTAATGAGCTACTTGAAACGATCATTGAAAATTCACCTAAAGTGGGGGGAAATGATGTATAGACCAATATGGACTGAAATTAGCCTTAGTAATATTTCACATAATATTAGTGAATTTCGAAAAATAATACCTAACTCAACAATAATAATGGCCACCGTAAAAGCGAATGGTTATGGGCACGGTGCTGTCGAGGTTTCCCAAGAAGCGATTAATAGTGGAGTGGATTATCTAGCGGTGGCCAGTTTAGAAGAAGCTATTAAACTACGAAAATCAGATATTCAGGCACCTATACTTATACTTGGATACACACCTCCATCAGCATCGAATCATGTTGTTTATTGGGATTTAACACAATCAATTTTTGATATGGAACATGCAGAAGCTTTATCAAATTCTGGGCAAATCTTAGGAAAAAAGGCAAAGGTTCACGTCAAAGTCGATACAGGAATGGGACGATTGGGACTTCAAGCAGAAGGAGCAAGTGATTTTATCCATATCGTGTCAAAAATGGATGGGCTGTATCTAGAAGGAGTGTACTCGCATTTTGCTACCGCAGATGAAGCCGACATACGGTATGCAGAAAAGCAAAAGAACCGCTGGAGAAGGTTATTGGAAGAATTGGAGAAACAAAAAGTTTCTATTCCCATATTTCATATTGCCAATAGTGCTGCAACAATAGAAATGCCAGATATGACCTACGATATGGTTCGTATTGGTATTTCAATGTATGGCCTTTATCCATCTAAAGAGGTGAATAAAACAAAAGTTAATCTTAAACAAGCAATGCAGTTAAAAACCAAAGTCATCTATATCCAGACACTTGAGAAGGGGGATGGCGTATCATATGGAGCAACTAGCATTGAAAGAGATAAAGCAATTATTGCAACTATTCCAATTGGTTATGCAGATGGGTATTCGAGGCGATTATCTGGAACGGCTTATGTCCTTATACACGGACAAATAGCTCCTGTTTTTGGTAGAATATGTATGGATTTTTGTATGATTGATGTTACTGATATTAAGGATGTAAATATTGGTGATGAAGTGGTAGTTTATGGAGGTCAAGGGGATTATTTCATATCATTAGATGAAGTGGCAAATATGTTAGGAACCATATCGTATGAAGTTGCTTGTAACTTGGGTCAGAGAGTTCCTAGAATTTACAAATAACCAGCTAAAGACAGTATTCATTATAATTATCTCAATTGTTATGTATTAGGTCACTATGTTGAAAAGATATGAAATGGATGTAGCGTCATAACCCTTTTTCCAGAATAAATACGTAGCTTTATTCAAAACATGTTCTTTGTTAATATTTATACTTCTACCTAATTTACAACACTCCCATTCATATAATTTATTTTGAAATCAAGCCTTCCATTAAAGGGAGCTATTGTTGAATAAACCTAAGATTTTCAAACAACTTTATTTTTATATTTTTGAGTACAGTGAAGTATCTTATCTCGAAAATTAAACAACTATATTTTAACCCCGTCCTAAATTTAGAACGGGGTTATGCTGATTTTAGGTTTTGAAAGTTAATAGCTTTATTGTCTTTTTACAATTACGGCGAAATGAAAGTAAACTAATAGTTTAAAGTTTACTTTCTTTTTGAAACTTTTTGTTGTTAATTATTACGTATCTATATAGTTGTGTCTTTCTGTTTCATCACCTGAAAAATGGTATATAACTAAGGTGAACTACTCATAATAAAATCACAAATGTTAAAAAGGTGAAAATTATGGAATTCTCTAAGCAACATAGTAAAAAGATAAAAAATGATTTAGGTAATATTAATTCTGAAGAATTAGCTATTAATAAAGATATAGTCAATAAAATATTTGATCAAAGCGCTGATCTGATTGAACACCAATTAAAAAGTGAGGATGAATTTATACTGTATTACTTTGAAGGACTAACAGATGGTATCGCTTTAAAAGATAATGTAATTAAACCAATATTAGAGAACACTAGTGGTAATCAAAAAATTTTTGAATCTAATATTATTGCTGCCTATACAAAAGAAATCTGGAGTTGGAATGAAGTTATAGATTGTTTATTAGAAGGACAAAGTGTTTTATTTATGAAAGGTCATTTAGGAGCAATGGCTATTAATACGAAAGGCTGGGCTGAAAGAGCCATTCAAGAACCTATTAGTGAGTCTACAATTAAGGGATCACATGACGGATTTGTAGAAAATGCATCGAAAAATATAGGATTAATTCGGCGTTATATTCCTTCTGTGGAATTAAAAATTAAAAAAATAAATATAGGGGAAAGAGCAGCCACTTCTGTTTTTATTATATATTTAGGAGATGTTGCAAACGATACTGTCATACATGAAGCAGAAAGTAGAATACAAAATATCGATACCGATACAATAATTGGTATTGGAGAGCTTTCTCACTATATAAGTGACAATACTTATACGCCATTTCCACAAACTTTATTAAGTGAAAGACCAGACGTTATCGCCAGTCAAATTCTCGATGGTAAGGTTGCTATTTTAATTGATCGATCTCCAAGTGCTATGGTTGTTCCTATAAACTTAGCTGGTTTTTTTAATCTACCCGATGATTATTCTCTTCATTGGTTTGTAGCATCCTTTTTGCGTTTACTACGTTTTTTGGGTTTCTTAATTGCAACTTTACTGCCAGCTATGTATATAGCTATTGTATCTTTTCATTTTGAAGTCATTCCTTTAGATTTATATACATCAATTGCTCAGTCAAGGGTGAAAGTTCCATTTTCACCTATAATGGAAGCAATTATTATGGAAATAACATTAGAAATGCTACGAGAAGCTGGTGTACGCTTACCACAGCCTATTGGACAAACAATCGGCATCGTGGGTGGAATTGTTATTGGTCAAGCAGCTGTTCAAGCGGGAATTGTAAGTAATATCATGGTGATTATTGTATCCATTACCGCTATTGCTTCCTTTATTATTCCTAATTATGATTTATCTAGCTCCATTCGTTTAATACGATTTCCAATGATGTTCTTTGCTTTTCTATACGGTATAGTGGGGATTGTTTGTGTCGTTATGGTACTTGTCGCACATTCTGTAACAATTAAATCTTTTGGTACACCCTATACTGTACCTTTATCTCCCTTTAATCTAAAAGATTTAAAAGACACTATTGTTCGCTTCCCCACTTCCATGCTTACTAATCGTTCTTCTACGGGACGACCTAAACAAAGCACAAAAAAAAGAACGATATATAATAAAGGGGATTCAAATGATGAATTCTAAAATGGAGTATATAACACCTCTTCAATACATCTTGGGGATTCATACTATACAAACTGCGGCTGGTATATTAGTTTTGCCAAGTATTATTGCAGGAACTGCTGGAACAGATGGTTGGATTTCCATTATTTTAGGATGGCTATGCACAAATATCATCGGTATTCTCATTATTTTAACGATGCAAAAAAATCCAAATATGAATTTCCCAAGTATACTCATTCAATATTTCGGAAAATGGCTAGGGACTTGTTTACTCTTTTCTTATTGCATATATTTCATTCTGGCAGGTTTCATCGCTCTATTAAGGTGTATTGATATCGTAATTGTATGGATTTTACCTAATACACCACCTTATCAAATTGCATTATTACTTCTCATACCTTTTTATATATTGGCAAAGGATAGTATATTCGCTGTATGTAGATATAATGAGGTAATATTTTTCCTTACTTTGTTTTTACCTGTGTTGCTTATTTTTGCGTTAAAAGAAGGTTTTTATCCAGTACACCTATTACCAATTATTAAAGAAGGATGGCTACCTGTTTTTAGAGGATTAAAAGAGACAATTTATCCTTATAGCGGCTTAGAAATTGCGTATATTCTTTACCCATATCTAAAGAAAAAAGAAAAAGCCATTTCAGGTATCCTAATTGCAAATACCCTATCAATGCTTCTATTGATTTATGTTACCATCTTATGCTTTATACATATGAGTCCAAAAGGTATGAAAACCGTTATTTGGCCCGTATTTAGTTTATTAAAAGTTGTTCATTTTTCTTTTTTAGAGAGACTCGAAATATTATTTGTAGCTTATTATTTATTAATGTTTTCCACTACCATTATTCCCTACTTATTCTCTGCGACATATATCGTTTCACATGTTTTACCAAAAATAAATGCTAACTATATTATTGGTTGTTTAATTTTCATGTTAACTATAGTTTTTGTCATCATAAAATTTAACGTGAAGGATTTATTAAATATTTATGCTTTCATCAATCACATTGATTTAATTTTCTTTATAACAATACCAATTTTTTTATTTGGTTACACATTTATCTTCAAGTTTGTCACTAGGAGGAAAGCAAAATGACAAAAAAATGGCTATCTGGTTTCATTGTAGTGGCTATTTTTTTCACTGGTTATAGTACGAAGGTACCTTTAGAGAATGGTGCCTTAATTTTATTAATTGGTGTTGACAAAGGTGCTAATAAAAATTTAATTGTAGGTACCAGCACAACAGTTTTTAAAGGAAAAAGCAAAAAAAACACATATGAAGAAGTCGTAGAAGCACCGTCTGTTTATAGTGCTTTTTCAAAAATCAACACAAAAACAACAGGCTATTTGACTTCATCAAAAGCACAAATCTTATTAATTGGTAAAGAATTTACTAAGCAATCTAATTGGCCAAATAAACTAGATGCTATTGTTCGAGATCCCTCGAGTACTTCTAATATAAAATTAATACAAGTTGACGGGCAAATAAAAGATTTTTTTACTATTAAGCCACCTAATAATCTTTCTATTTCCATGTACCTACAAGATATAATTCAAGCATCATTATACGATAACATGATAGTTCCCTCTGATATTCAAGAAGTTCTTAGACAAAAAAATGAAGAAGGAATGACACAAGCTATCCCAATTGTAAAGAAAGTAAATAATACCGTTCAAACAAAGGGTATTGCTTTTTTTGATCAATTAAGCAGGTACGTTACAAGTTTGCCTACAAAAGATGTCCCCATATACTCCCTCTTAAAAAAAGAAAAACTACAAGGGCGTATGATATTGAATATTATTCTTAACGATTCTGCAAGTGATAAATCTAGAATTGTAAGTGTTTTAATTGAAAAGGCTAACAGACAAATTGATGTTGGATTTAAAAATGATAAATTTCAATTTGATATAAAATTAGACATAGCATTGTCTATTATTGAAGGAGTTAATGGTCCAACAATTACTAGCAATGATGACCAAGGAAAAATTATTAGCCTTTTAGAAAGACAAATAACAAAATCTATTGATAAAGAATTGAATAAAATTATAAAAAAAATTCAAAGCAATAAAATTGACCCTCTCGGACTTAGCATGTATGCAAGCGCGAATCAATATCAGCAATGGAAACTGCACAAAAAAAACTGGGGGAACGAAATATCAAATTCTAATATAAAAATTAAAACCCTAATAAAAATCGGGAACACTGGTATTATTAGAGGATAATATTAAGGTTCGAAAATAAAATGAAAAGCTAAGAAAACACTTATTTTCTTACCAGAATTGTATTGTATTTTATGCTACAAGTTCAGACAATTAATGGATGAATTCGTTCTGATTTTGGATGAAATAATCTTGTATATCAATTTATTCTTTTGAATTGTATGCATAGCTCCTACTCTAAAAAGAATGGATGTAGCTGTATCACACCATGTTGGTCCTAACATAGGCAAGATTCGTTTCCTAATAAAGCAATGTGGTGCTATCCCTCTATCAGCTAATTAAGGAAAGAAAAAACGCAGGACTTAAAACCTCCTGCGTTTTTGTTAATTTATGAATTTTTATAGTAATGAAGGAAAATGGGACTGGAAGTAGAATGTTTTACACATCTCCTTCCCCGTTTCTGTAAAAAGTTTAAAAGTAAGCTAAACTTTTCTACAGAGCCACTATCGACTTGTCATTATCTTTTTCTTTCACTCAATTCTTTTAATAGCTGTATTATTTCAGCTTGTTGTTTTATCTTCTTACGACCATTTAGGTTAATTACTGCAAGTTCACATGCAATTCCAACGGCAAAGAAAAACAATAAACTTTCTACCATATAAAATCCTCCACAAGCATTGTCTATTAGTCAGCTTTGTGCAAATGTTTTTCTTGTAAAACCTGTTTATTCTTATTTACGCTGATTTTATAAGCGTTGTAACTTTAGTTTGAATTTTATGAGTAAAAATAAGAAAGATATGACTAAACTAACTAAAGGATACTATGCACTCTACATTATTAAATTAGTTTTAAAACATCATTTAGGCACTACTCTACCTTGATGAGGTGTCATATCACCTTTATAAGAAACATAACTGTGTGCCATCATTCCTAGCATTATTATAAACATACCGCACCAAGATAAAATAGACGGAACAGAAGAATGTAATAAAACTAACTCTCCGATAACAGCAAAAAGTACTTCCATAGATTGTGTCGCTTCAACAGTGGCTAGTTTTTGCATATCTCCTCTTACCATTTCAGTTGCTTTGAAAAATAAAATAGTTCCAATTACACCTGAACAAGTAGCAACTAAGAGAGACTGTATAGTTTGTCCTTTACTAGGCATTCCTGATGTGAAAAAACCATACAAGGATAATAAAACCCAAAATGGCAAGCTAGCTAATGTCATTCCAAGCACACGTTGATAAGTATCCAGACGGTCTCCACAAACCTCCATCATTTTACGATTACCTAATGGATAAGCAAAAGAAGCCACAATAACAGGGATAATACCAAACAAAATGTCTTTTACAGCAAGAAATTTCGCTTGCTCCATTTGCATAAGCACAATGCCAAGAAGAATAATAAGTGACATACCCATCCCTTTTATTGGTATTTCTCCTCTTTTCTTGTGAATTCCATCTGATGTTTGAATGTTTTGGATGAAAAAAGGCGCTAATAAAGCTCCTGATATAATCGTAATTTGCCATGTTCCAGCAATTATCCATCCTGGTGCATGTGCAGCTGCAAAACATAATGGAGCGTAAAACAGGAAAAATCCTACAAAACTCCAAAGAACCCACGTTCCTAGATTTTCTCTCATAACTTGTAATAGTTGCTTTAATTTTTTTCTACTTATAACAATAAGTAAAAGGAATGGAATCATGAAAATAAACCTTAGTGACGCACTCCATATCCAATTACCGCCTGATAATTCCATCGCTCGATTAATTGTAAATGTAAAAGAAAAAAAGAACGCACCACAAATTCCTAAAAAATCGGAAGTAAATTCCTCACCTCAATCTGCTTCATGAGTCAGTACCTCCCAATACTTAACCAGTTTTTTGATACTATCTAGATAGGTTATTTTAAACCATTAGAGACTGCTGTCCAGAATTGTTTGTTCTCTTTCCCTATTGCATAAACAGAAACCCCAGCAAGATTCTTTGTAATTGTATAGTGAGTTTTTTGTTTTATACTTGTTTCATCTTCATACCAAACTTCATGCTTATGATGATTATTATCCGTATAAGTAAATACCATTGAACCAGATGCTACATCACGATGCGGTGTTGCGTTCGTCTTTTGAATAAGTTCATTTACATCCTTCCATGCAAGCATCTTATTATTGTTTTTATCATTCAGATCCCAATCATTCCCATAAGCTGGTATACCCATAATGATTTTTTTGTTGTCTACCACTCTAGTAGTGTAACTTAGATTTTCTTCTAACCATGGTTTACTAATAGTAGATCCTGGTTCACTCCACGTACCATGCTCATCATAAGTCATTACTTGAAGGAAATCTGCATTTTTACCTAATTGGGCATAATCGAATGGCCATGTCCAAGTATTCCAATGATTATCCTCACTTTTGGCAGGAACCGATACCATAACAGAATGACCTGAACTATGGAATTTTTTTGATGTTTCTTTTACAAAAGTAGTAAGTAAGTCACGATCTTCCGGCTTAATATTTTCTAAGTCAATATTTACGCCGTCATATTTATATTTAACAACTATACTATATATTTGATTTATTAATTTATTTCTTTTTGCTGGGTTAGAAAGAACGTTATGAGCTAACTCTGAATCAAAGTAATTAATATTATTATTAAAGTTAGATAAAGCTGCATAACTTTTTATTTTATTATTTTGTGAATAGGACAATACTTCCTTGGGTACTTCACCATCTACAGTACCATCTGAATAAAAGAAAAAGTTGTCGGTCGATACTTGATTCATTACTGGCTGTGTTACTTTTAGTGAATCAGTGGATGTACCATATACTGTATATCCAAGAACAATAGGTTCTTCTGTACTAGCTGCAGAGGCTGAAATGGTATGACATGCCATAATTGCAGATAGACTCAAAGCTGTTAAGTATTGTTTTAATTTCATTTTTTCTTACCCCTTTATGCTTTAAAATTCGAGAAATCAACATACTATTACTTAACTTTTAATACATTTAATTTTGTATAAATAATTAGTTAAATATAATGTAAATAGCTCTTAGCTTATTTCTCTAACAAAAGCCTTATTCTACTAATTACACCGCGCGCGCTTACATAGTGTAAACAGTACTAACATATAGTAACTACAATATTTTGAAAAGTCAACACGTTTTTTGAATTTAATATTTTTAAAACAATATAGTTTCATATGCAACTTTATATACCGGTGATTTCTAACATTAATTCATAAGAAAATATTTTAGTAAAAAATATTACTATAAAAAAATACTTTGTCCAGACTCCTTTCTAAAGTCGCCTTGGTGATTTTACATGTCATTTTTCTTATCTGCCAAACAAATAATTCGACTTTATATTTGAGGTGTAGAACTTAAATTATCTAAAAATTACAATGTGTAATCACATATATATAATTCAAGTTGCTAAGGTAAATACATAATATTAACACCATTTACACTCAAAGAATAACAGCTTGGGAAATTACAAAAAATCTAGCAGGTTTATTGAATGAAAAAAAATTAGGGGCATATCAAACATTACTTTAGAAGGAACTATCAGTTTAGGAGGAGTAATAGCTTTTACATCAACAAATGCATGTGCAGCTGAGCTTTCAAAACCCAAGTATAATATCTCTACTGAATCACAATTTTCAAAAAAGGGAGAAAACAAGAAAGCGGGTAAGAGTTTTGGTACCAATCTGAATGTAAGTGTAGATGTTTTAGGAATTGCTAATATGATTAGAGATTCTATTAATAGCAGTGCTAACCGAGCAAGATTTGTAAAAGAGGTTAAAGAGTCAGCATTTTATGGGGCAGTTCAACAATATAATGTTATGGTTTTTAACCTATATCAAGGCTACAATTACAATTTTAAAGGGGTTAAATTCTTTGCTACAACAGTATATGATGGAATAACTTATGGAATTTGGGTATTTGAAAGTGGTAAATTTACTAACGAAGGTGATGGTGGTTGGCGATATTAATTGGCATTTATAGGTTTGGGAAATAGGATCGGTAACACAGTATAATATTACAAACCAAAAACCTTATAGTTACCATTGATTTGTAATTTATTTCATATTAAAATAAGGGGTAATATTAATGAATTAAAACTATTTACAATATGGAGTGCAAATTAATGGTCTCAACATGGGAACTAGAATTAGAACAAATTCGTAATGGTAGAAGAAAACAAATTTTAGATGTTGCATTAGAGTTGTCCTTAGAAAAGGGATTAATGGATATTACTATTGTGGATATTGTGAAGCGTGCAAAAATTAGTAGGGTTACCCTTTACAAATATTACAAATCCATTCATGAGATTTTATTTAATGTTCAAATCAGAATTTTAACAGAATTATTAGAAGCGGAGAAAGCAGAAGTTCAAAAAGGTACTAATGCTTTTGAAAAGATGGAAGCCCTCTTTGAATTTATAAGTCATCAATTCAAAGAAAACCCCTCACAGTTCCGCTTTATAGGTTTGTTTGATCAACTTTATTCAAAATCATATCCTACACCAGAATTAGAAGAAAAATATACGTCTATTACAGGACAATCTTTATTCTCATTCCAAGAATTAGTTGAAGAAGGAATAAAAGATGGTTCATTCCGTAAAGATATCGATTCTCGATTACTTGCCTTAACTATTACTCATATCTTATTAGGTACTTTATACAGAATGGCTACTAGAAGCGAGGTATATGAGAAAGAAAGTATAGATTGTTCTGATCAATTGTTACAAACTTTAATTAGCTTTTTAATTACTTCTATTTCTCACTGATGGCTATACTAGCTTTTCTTATAATTCAAAAAGCTACGTATACTTTATTATTAAATTTGAAACCTAACAGTTTATTATTAAAAATAAAAAAAGAAACCCCATTCCATATGCAGTGACCCCCTGTCAAGTAGACAGGATTTAAAAAGCGCAACTAAGCAACCTGAGTTCTATATTTATATGGACTCAGGTTATTTAATTTCTTTTGAAATCTTTGATGATTATAAAAAGTATATATTTGCGCACGGAAAATTTAACCTTATCCGCTTTGCGGAAGGAATATTATTGTCCTTGAGAAAAAACTCAAACAATTTTATGATCCCTATATACTAAAAAAGAATTAATCAGAAAAAACTTTATCAGAATAATAACGAACAGAAAATTATTTCCTTCTGATTTTTCTCTAGCCTAGTTAATTGTTCCCCAGTCTAATTAATTTTTCCTTTTGGACACTTCAATTGGACCAAGCTATATTAAATTAATATGGTGGAAAATTGTTTCCACCATATACAATGCACCTTCATACCCAGATGTTCCAGATAAATATAGCTTGACTAATTGTAGAAAAAGCATGACATAAATTTGTCATGCTTTTTCTTTTCTATAAATATTTTTTCAAACCTAGTCTGTTACAGAAGCTTTTACTCAAGAAAGAACTTTTTTATTTATTGACACCACTTAATTCTCAAACACAAAATTCATCTTATTATCTTTCCACTCTAACTTCGCATCAAATGTTTTCTCGCCCTTTTTAAAGCCTTTAATTAAATCGGTCTTCTCACCTTTTAAAAGCTTTGTCATATTCTTTTGCGAAATTGTTTTGCTTAATATTTTCTTCGAAATGGTAAAATCACATTGTGTCGTGTTGTAGTTAGAACAACCGTAAAACGTTGACTTATCAATCACATCGCCATCACATTTTTTACAGCTACCAACCTTTTTCCCTGTTGTAAATTTCGATCCTTTTCGTTCAATCGATTCAACATGTAGTCCAGTGAAATCCCATTTCTCATACATTTCCACTGCATCTTCAATAATTTTAGCTGATAGCTTTTTCGTTTGCTCCATAAATGTAGCTGGTGATGCTGTGCCTTCACCAATTTCCGCAAGGCGCTGCTCCCATTTCGCTGTCATTTCTGGTGAAGCTAGTATTTTATCACCGATTGCGGTAATTAATACTTTCCCTTTATCGGTTGCGTACACTTGATTTTTCTGCACATCTATATATTTACGATCTTTCAGCATCGTAATAATACCCGCACGCGTTGCCTCAGTACCTAAACCTTCTGTTTTCTTTAATACTTTCTCCAGCTCTTCATTCTCTAAATACTTACCGGCCGTTTTCATTAACGTAATAAGTTGTCCTTCTGTATAACGCTTCGGCGGCTGTGTTTTTCCTTCTTTCACTTTCACCTTTACAACTTTTCCTTGTTCACCTTCTGCGACAATTGGAAGAATTGTTTCGTCATCTTTATCGTCTTGGAAAATAACTTTACGCCAACCTTCTTGAATTTGCTGTTTTCCTTTTGAAATGAATTCAGCACGTTCATCTACAAGAGTTGTAATCGTTGTGTAGTCAAAGATTGCTACTTCATAATGCGCCGCAATCAGTCTTCTTACGATCATATCGTAAATTTTCTTTTCATCACCTGATAGTTTGCTTGGATTTGTAACTTGCTCTGTCGGAATAATAGCGTAGTGATCTGTCACTTTTTTTTCATTCACATAACGCTTATTATTCATAATCGATTCAACTGGAGCTGGTAATAAACCTTTATATTCATCAAACTGACTTAACTTCTGTAAAATATCAGGGAACGTCGCTGCTTCTCCTTGTGTAACATAGTTAGAATCCGAACGAGGATAAGAAACTATTCCTTTTTGATATAGTGCTTGTGTTATATCAAGCGTCTTTTTCGGTGAAAATTTAAAAGCTTTATTAGCTGTCGCTTGCAGTGCTGATAAATTAAATAAAAACGGCGGCTGAAACTCTTTACGCTCCGTTTTCATTTCTTTTACTACGGCCGGTTTCCCTTGGCAAAATGCTGCAATTTTATTTGCCATATCAGGGTCTTGTAAGCGGGATTCACTATCCTTCTCCCATTTCCCCTCATACTTCTTTCCTTCTATATTAAAGGTTGCGAACACTTCCCAAAACGGCTCAGACTTAAAGTTCTCTATTTCTTTTTCACGCTTTACAATTAATGCGAGTGTCGGTGTTTGTACACGACCAGCTGAAAATACATCGTTCATTCCTTTTTTCTTTAGCAAAATACTAAAGACACGCGATGCATTCATACCAACGACCCAGTCCGCACATGACCTTGTATACGCCTCATAGTACGTATTAATTGTATCTGCTTCATCTAATAAATTTTTAAATCCTTGGTATATAGCTTGTTTCGTTAAAGAAGAAATCCAAAGACGCTTCATCGGCTTTTGCACGTTACAAAGATTAATAATATTTCGTACGATCAATTCCCCTTCACGCCCAGCATCGCCCGCGTGAATAATTTCTGTTACCTGAGGATTATGTAACAGCTGTTTCACAACATTAAATTGCTTATACTTTGACTTTGTTACTTCAAATTGAAAACGTTCAGGAATCATTGGTAACGTATTAAGTGACCATTTTTTCCACTCTGCGTGATAATGCTCTGGATTACATAACTGCGTCAAATGACCAATTGCCCATGTACAGTACGCTCCATTTGGAAATAACTCATTCGCTTCTACTTCTAAATATCCATCTTTCCGGCGGTATTTAAATTGTGAAACAAGAGCCAAACCTTGATCTGGTTTCTCGGCAATAATTAATTTCATTTTATAACTCCCTATCTGTATTCCAGTGTTACTTTCATTGTCTATCTGTTTAGAAGCGATGATAAAACAACAATCTTATTTATCATTCGCGGTTTGTCTCGCAAATGGGAGACCTATAATATTATACGCTTATTCTTTATGGCTTCACAATAGAAACTCTTCATTTAACTCTTACATTCACATGCTCATAATTAAAAAGACGTCCCAAAAAATCAGAAGCCTTCTTGCTTACATTTATGAAATTGTGCAGATAATATGCAGATATACATAAGCATAAGTACTCTCCATATGAACATATGATGAAATGAATGATAGGACAGGGAGGTATCATAATGTTCGCTTACACCTTAACCGCCTTAACACTTTGTTGTATCTCGATTCTTATTACATCATATATATCTAAACGCAAGGGTACCCTAATGGAGTATATGGTATTTATTATGTCTTTTAGTATGAGTACGGGTTTAAGTATCGGTTTTTATTTAGGTATTCTTTTTAAAGGTGAATTACTATATTCTACTTTGCTTGCGATTTTGATTAGTAGTTGTATCGGTTTTTTAGTCGGTCTACGTTTTCACCTATATACTGCTTTAGAAGGAATGTTCTCTGGATTAATGGCAAGTATGATGGGAGCAATGATTACAGAAATGTTAAACGCTCAACAAGCTCATAGTATACTGTTTATTAGTCTTTTACTTACTATAACAATAACTATGTCATGTATGATTCAACTTTTATCAGACACCTTTTCTACTTTTATTCAACGGCGTTTTTTGTTATTACTATCAATTAGTGTGATAATTATCGTTGCCGTATTCGTGACATTCCCAGATCATACTCCCCCACCTTCACCTGGGCATGATCAACATATACATTGATACTTGCACCGAAAATGAATAAGCAGCTATCCATAGGATAACTGCTTCATATTAATCTGGCTTATTAGGAATGTTTGGTTTTGGAACATAATCAGATTTATAAACAGAAAATGCTTTTCGAAAAAATATCGAGGTTTAAAATGAACAAAATAAAAAGACGCCCAAAATTGAGCGCCTCTTCTAATGATTATTTCGTAACAACTTCATCCTTTTTTACATTTACATTGTTTTCTCTCATAAACGCTTCAATCTCTTTAACTTCTCTAATAATATCTTTTGACAAGTTTTCATGTCCGTCTTTCGTTACAAGAATATCATCTTCAATACGAATTCCAATTGATTCTTCTTCAATATAAAGACCAGGTTCAATTGTTATAACCATGCCTTCTTCTAATACTCTATCTTTGTATGTCCCTACATCATGCGTATCTAAACCAAGGAAATGGCTAACACCATGATAATAGTATTTAGATAGTTCCTCGTCTTCTTGAATTAAACCAATTTCTTTACACTCTTCTGCTAGTACCTTTTTTGTATGCTCATTTAATTCAGCAAACTTTACTCCTGGCTTAATGAGTTCTGTTGTTTCTTTCAATGCTTTTAATACAATATTATACATTTGTTTTTGGCGACTAGAGAATGTTCCATTTGCCGGGAATGTATAACTAATATCAGCATTATAGTAATCTTTTTGAGCGCCTAAATCTAGCAGTACTAAATCACCATTTTGAATTTGTGCATCATTATCTTCATAATGAAGAACTGTAGCATTTTTCCCACTTGCCAAAATCGTATTGAATGCATGATGCTTAATGCCAGATGACTTCAATGTGAAATCAAACTGAGCTTCTAATTCATACTCCATTATGTCTGCTTTTGCATGCTTAAGTACGTTGTAAATGCCCTCTTTCGTTACAGCAATCGCTTCTTTAATAATTTCAACTTCTTCTTCTGTTTTAAACACTCGTAATTCACAAATATTCGGATATACATTACCAATTAAAACGTGTGGATACTGTTCTCTTACATGTTTAGCAAAAGCATGCGTTTTGGTCTCCGTACCATTCCACTCACGACGCTCTAAATCTAAATATAGATGCTTCACATTTTCTGTAAAAAGTATATTTGAAATTGTCTTTTCAAAGCTATCTAAATATACAACTTTCTTTATACCTGAAATTTTCTCTGCTTCTTTGTTAGAAACTGTTTTACCGACCCATTTTTCCATGACTGGATCCGATTTTTCAATGAACAGTGTTTCTTCAACACTATTTCCAAACTTCTTCAACATGAAAATAACATTTGGTTCCTCGATTCCTGTTACATAGTAAAAATTTCGATTCGGCACAAATTTATAATGTGCATCCGCTGACATATGAGGTGCTTGTCCAGCAAATAAAATAGTAATAGATTCATCTGGTAATGTGTTTACTAATCGTTCTCTATTTTGAGCAAAAAATGTTGATTTCATAATATTCCCCCTAGCGTTCTATGTATACTGGTAAATCTAATTACCCAATACAATTCATTCTATTATTGTTATAATTTTTCGTCAATTAATAGTACTCATAGTGAAAGGAAATTTTTCATTACTAGGACCACTTACAATCGAAATTATGCATACCACTCCACAATTTCTTGACATTTATTCCATATACTTAAAATCTCATATATAGGAAAGGAGCTACTACTTTGAAACAT
Organism: Bacillus sp. DE0042; assembly: GCF_007680225.1. Classification (NCBI taxonomy): domain Bacteria; kingdom Bacillati; phylum Bacillota; class Bacilli; order Caryophanales; family Bacillaceae; genus Bacillus; species Bacillus sp. DE0042. The sequence goes on from NZ_VEJP01000001.1 coordinate 972,651, forward strand.
TATGTAGCAACAGGATTAGCAATTACTTCTTTATTGTTCATTACAGGATGTTCTAGCAACGCAGAAACAGCAAATACAATTTCGCAAAACTTCTATAAGGAAACTACATTTGGAAAAATCGAGCACATTCACGGAATTGGCTATGCAGGAAATATGCCTGGGGTTTCTATCGCCACTCATAGCGGGATAAAAGTTTATCAAAATGGAAAATGGCTTGAAACTAAGACTGAGCTACATGATTATATGGGATTTCAGGCAACGAAGAACGGATTCTTTGCCAGCGGTCATCCTGCACCAGGCGCAAATTTAAAAAATCCTTTAGGGTTAATGAAAAGTTCTGATGGCGGTAATACCCTTGAAAAGCTAGCTTTTTATGGAGAATCTGATTTTCATAACCTTGCTGTCGGATACAATACGGAAGCAATTTATTTATACAATGAGCGTCCTAATTCCAAATTGCAACAAGGCTTTTATTTCAGTACGAACAACGGTCAAGAATGGAAAAATAGTAAGTTAAAAGGTCTTTCAAGTACAATTCATTCCTTTTCAGTACATCCTGATCAGTCTAGTGTAGTCGCGGTAAGTGCTAAAGACGGTGTTTACTTATCTACAGATTACGGAAATACATTTGAACTATTCTCTACATCACTTGAATCGACCGCAGTTACATTAAGTAATGAAGATGTTATTTACTCCCCTATCAATAAGCAAATAATAACGAAGAAATCAATTGCTACAAATGAAGAGACAAATATACAAATTCCACCTTTAGATCCTAAAGATGCAATTATGTATATTTCACAAAACCCTCAAAATTCAGCTGAAATAGTATTTGCTACAATGAAAGCAAATGTGTTCCTTTCTGCAGATGATGGTACAACGTGGAAGCAGATTACTAAGGAGGGCGCATTCCAATTTAATTAGAAAGGTGAATATAACGTGTTTTCAACAATTAGTGAATGGAGCTATCAACTCATGTCTCCTTTAATGGATGTCGCGAGTGCTACGAAATCAGTACCTCTATTATTTCCGTTTTTATTAGGCGTAGTAGGAACCCTTGCTCCTTGCCAATTAACAGGAAACATTAGCGCTGTTACACTTTATAGCAATCAATCTTTACAAAAAGGACATGCATGGAAACATATATTGTTATTCATTTTAGGAAAAATAATAGCTTTTACAACGATTGGACTACTAGTATGGTTTTTAGGAAAAGAGTTTCAGCAAACATTAACTTTGTACTTCCCATGGTTACGAAAAATAATTGGACCTTTATTAATTTTAATGGGGTTAATGTTGGCAGGTATTATAAAGAGCAGAAGTTTCTTCTCGATCAAATTTATACGAAAACAAAATGAAGTTGGCTCATTTTTACTTGGATTCTTCTTTTCCTTAGCTTTCTGTCCGACCATGTTCGTTCTATTTTTTGGAACGTTAATCCCTTTATCTTTCTCATATAATTATGGTTACTTGTTTCCAACATTCTTTTCGATAGGAACTGCTCTACCAATCGTTGTCCTTATGTTCATCATCTTCTACCTCGGATTAAACGGAGCATTACTGAAAAAGAGCCGAAAAATAGGGAAAATTATTCAGCTTATAGCCGGTGTTCTTCTGATATTAATCGGACTTTATGATACTACTCTTTATTGGTAATACATACAAAGGGTAAGCTTCAGTGAAATGAGCTTACCTTTTGTATCATTTTTTCTTTTGTTGTAGTTGATTTAGTAAATTCTTAACAAACGCTAAGAACAGCGGATCATTCTCTTTTTTAGGTGACCATTGCATAATAAGTTGTCGTGGAATTTTAATTTCTATCGGTTGCACGATAAAGTCATGAATGATTTGTTTATGCAGTCCTGATAACGGAACGATTGTTATACCGTTAACTTGTACAGTAAGTGCTAATGCCGAGCTAATTGACTCTGACTCCATCACTTTATTAACTGTTATTTCATTTTTCATCAAATATGGTTCAAGTACTTCTTTACAACCAGAAAGCGGCATAATAAAAGGATAATTTTTCAACTCTTTAATAGTAAGGTTAGGTGGAATTGTCTTTGAAGAAACCATAACATAAGGATCTTCACCAATAACTTCATAATGAAATCCTGGTATTAAATTTTCTTTTATAGAAATAGAAAAATCAGCACTTCCAGAAGACAGCCAATCTAATACTTCTTGATAGCTTCCTTCTCGAACTGCAAGCACGTACTGACTTTGATCAATATTACCTAGTTGGATACACTCCGCCAAACAATATACAGTAACGGAAGGATACGTAGCTAGTACAATCTTATACAAGCTTCTATTTTTTAATTGTAAAACTGTTTCTTCAAGGTTTTCATACTCCATTAGAAGTCGATCTACACAAACTAAAAATTCCTTTCCATTTTCAGTTAACATCGTTCCTTGTCTAGAGCGATCAAATAAAGTTAAAGCATATCGTTTCTCTAATTTGTTTATGATATGAGTTATAGCGGGCTGTGTCATATGTAATTCTTTCGCTGCTAAACTAATGCTGTTCAACCGAGCCACATTTTTAAAAACTTTAAAATCAAAAACGTTCATTCTGTTCTCCTTATATAAAAGATATTTATATCATCTATAAATAACCTTCATTATATTTATCAAACCACTTCCTATACACTAAGTATACATCATCAATATTACGAAAAAATAAGGCATATAAACATTAGAGGAGTGTTGATTAAATGAGTACTTACATTTTAATACATGGAGCATGGCAAGGTGAATGGGCATGGGAATTAGTAAAACCTCAACTAGAGGCTTTCGGACATACAGTTGTTACACTAGACTTACCTGGAAGTGGAAAAGATATGACTCCATCACAAAATATAACGCTAGATTCTTATGTTAATGCAGTAACAGCTACTATAGATCAACAAAATGAAAAAATTATTCTTGTTGGACATAGTATGGGTGGAATTGTAATCACGCAAACAGCTGAACTTATACCAAATAAAATCGATAAATTAGTATATCTTTGCGCATTCTTACCACAAAACGGAGAAAGTCTTAGTAGTAAATTAGATGGTGAAGCTGGTCCACAATTCTCAATTAATGAGAATGACATGACTGCAGAACTTATACCAGAGTTGACTGAACAAACATTTTTAAATGCTACAGAAAATGCAGCTATTAAAGAATCTTCTTTCAAACAAATGCGTCCTCAGCCACTAGGACCGTTTCAACAAGAGCTAAAAATTTCTGAAGAAAACTTCGGAACTATAGATCGCATTTATATTGAAACAACTCTAGATAGAGCGATTCCAATTGATTTTCAGCGCCGAATGAATACAGAAACTCCTTGCGCGAAGGTTATTACTTTAGAAGCTGATCATTCACCGTTCTTCTCTAAAACATCAGAACTTGTTAGTCACTTACATGAATTAAGCTAAGCTTTATATTTTCCTTGTAGACACCCACTTACTGTAATACGGGTGTCTACTTTTCTTTTACCCTTCTTGACATATTCATATAAAAAAGTTAAAATAACTATAAATTAGTAAGTAACTAATTTAATTTAAAATTAGAGGTGAACAAAATGAAAAACATTTTATTCCGTATTAACGAATTATCAAAAAAAGAAAAAGCATCTGGATTAACAGTTGACGAAAAACAAGAACAACAAATGTTGCGTCAAAACTATACAAAAACATTTCGTGGAAGCTTGGATTCCATTTTATTAAACACAAAAATTGTTGATCAATATGGTCTTAACGTTACACCAGCCGCATTACAAGATGCTCAAATACGTTTAAAATTAAGCAAATGAAATCAAAGCTAAAAAAACAATCGTATAAAACATAAAAAGAGCCGGAATTCCTATTTAGAAATTCCAGCTCTTTTTATTATTTTTTCCAATTTAGTAAATGAGCGATACATCGCAATTCTCCACGAAACAATCATAGCAAATGCGAGTAAGAAAAACATTCCACTTAACTCTGCTAAATCAATTGATTGACTTAAATATGATTTTAACGCTACTCGTACAGCCAATAATCCGACTAAAATAAATATGAATGCTTTTGACGGTTTCATATATATATGTTCACTTCTTATTTCAAACTTAGTTGTTTTAATAAGCAATATAGAGAAAATAAGTCCTATGCTAATCGCCTCTACTATTTCTAACGATGTTAATCGAAACTCCGGTAAGAAGTACATCATTGCGCCAGTACTCATAAAGATTGGTGGTAATATAATTTTCTTTTTCGTTACCGGTTTTTTCGCTGCTTTAAAGCGAAGAAACATGACACCAACAGCCATACAAACTGCTACAATACTTGATAAAAGTGCTATCATACTATCCACTCCTATCTATTTAAAAGATTTTTTAAGTAAAATCATAAACCAAACGAGCCCGATACTTATAATGACATGACCTAATCCAGCCATATGGCTTAGACCGTTAAAGTCAGTTCCGTTTACTTGTAGAAGACCTCTCCATAACATTGTAGCAATAGTAAACATTAATCCTACATTATAAACAACAAACCATGCACGAAAACTCTTTGTTTCATGGACATTAAATACTTTAAATAGAGCCAAAACGATTAAAAAAAAGACGAAGCCGAGCACCAATACGTGTGTATGCACTAATTGCAACATTGTGGATCCTTTAATTCCTTGTGCTTTCGAATACTCTCTTGCAAATACTCCTGATAATAAACCGATAATTAAGTAAATGAATGCTGCATTATATAATTTCTTCATTCTATTCCTCCTGCTGTAAACTTTCTATATTCGCTGCAATCATTTTACGGAAAGTTTATGAACGGAATATGAACAAAATATTACATTCAACTTTTGAAAATAAAAAAGCCATTCCACAATTAATATTTGTGAAGTGACCCCTAAAAGTTAGACACGGTTATTTCATTAGGCAGCTTGATAAAAATGAGTCCGGTATTGCACCGGACTCATTTTTAATTTTGCCTTTATCCGCTTTGCATTATAATAATCTATATATTTTTCTAATTCTATTTTGAAATACTCTACACTTTCAAACTCTTTTACGTAGAGAAATTCAGACTTCAGGATTCCAAAGAAATTCTCCATTACTGCGTTGTCGTAACAGTTGCCTTTACGAGACATACTTTGTACGATACCTCTTTCTTGTAATGCGTGACGGTACTGTTTCATTTGATAATGCCACCCTTGATCTGAATGCATCAATAGTTGGTGATTTTCAGGTAAACATTCTAATGCTACCTCTAACATTTCTGAAACAAGTGAATACGTCGGTCTCGAGCCAATTGTATAAGTAATGATTTCACCATTATACAAGTCTAATACAGGTGATACATAAAGTTTCTCACCGAATAATTTAAATTCCGTAATATCGGTTACCCATTTTTCATTTGGCGCATCTGCCGTAAAATTACGCTCTAAAATATGGGATGCAATTTTACCAACTGTTCCTTTATAAGATTTATATTTTTTCATACGTACAAGGCATTTTAAACCTAACTCTTTCATAATTCGTTGCACTTTTTTATGATTCACTATTTGATTACGGTTGGCTAATTCATCACGAATACGACGATATCCATAACGACCTTCGTGTTCGTCATAAATCGCTTTGATTTCTACTTTTAACTCGGCATCTGAATCGATTCTATCCATTTGTTTTACATAAAAATAATAGGTGCTTCGAGGGATACCCGCTAACTTTACTAATTCTTTCACTTGAAACTCATGCCTTAATTCATAGACTACTTGTGCCTTATCTTGTTTGGTGATTTTTCCTTGTTTTGAACTAAGGCATTCAACCATTTTCCATACGTAAGCGTTCTAATTCAGCTTGTAACGCTTCAACTGAACCTTCTGCCGGAATTTTTTTCGTATCCTGTTTTGTGTTTTTATTTTTCATGGATGGACGCCCCTTTTTCTTTGGTTCAAGGGCATCTAAGCCACCTAATTCAAATTGCTTCTTCCATTGATAAACCGTTGTAAAAGAAGGAATCATGAATATAGCCGCTGTATCCATTAACGATATACCCGATTGAGCCATAAAATTTAGTACGTTTAGTTTAAACTCTACGGTGTAATTTGTATAGACCTCGTGTAAACCTTCTTCTCCATGGAGTTCATATAAGCGCAACCAGTATTGAAATTGTGCCTTTGTAATATGCATCTGTTTTGCATATTCTGCTTGAGAAATTGTTTTTGGATTAAATCCTTGAACGAGCTTGAACTTTGAATCCTTCGTAAATTTTGTCATAAAAAAACTGCACCTCCAATTGTTAGACTGTGTCTAACAATTGGGGTGCAGTTCATTGCGGAATGGCTTTTCAACTTATTTTAAATCTTCTATTGAGAAAGCACCTGGAAGTAATTGCTCAACAGTCACTTCTTTTTCATCACCTTTTACATTCGTTAGTAAAACTGGCATTTTCGGTTCACAGAATTCAGCAATTACTTGTCTACAAGCACCACATGGTGAAATCGGTCCGTCTGTTTCGCCTGTAATAACTAAGTAACTAAAGTCGCGCTCCCCTTCTGATACTGCTTTAAAGATCGCTGTTCTTTCTGCGCAGTTACATAAACCGTAAGAAGCATTTTCTATATTACAACCAGTATAGATTTTACCTTCTTTCGTAACTAATGCTGCACCAACAGGAAATTTCGAATACGGAATATATGCTTTCGATAACATCTTATTTGCTTCTTCAATATATTTTTTCTTATCCATATTATTTCCTCCTTAAAGTAAGTGTAATTATGATTAGTCAGTAATAACTGTATGAACTAATTTAGGAGCCACTGCTGTTTCAGCGATAGAAATGTTCTCATAGATTTTAGCTTTTACATCTTCTACATTTTCGCGATTTGCATAGATTGTTACGAATGGCTCGCCTTCTTTTACTGCATCGCCAACTTTTTTACGTAACATTAATCCTACCGCTAAATCGATTTCATCTTCTTTTGTCGCACGGCCAGCACCAAGTAGCATAGCTGCGATACCAATTTCATCTGCAACAATGTTTGAAATAACACCTGAAGTTTTTGCAGGTACATCAATTACATACTTCGCCTGTGGCATTTTTTCTGGATTGTCTACAATTGAACTATCTCCGCCTTGATTGCTTAAGAACTCTTTAAACTTCTCAGTTGCTTTTCCGTTTTTCATAACTTCAATTAACATTTCACGAGCTTCTTCTAATGTATTTGCTTTTTTCGCAAGTACAACCATTTGACTTCCTAATACGAGTACTAATTCTGTTAAATCTTCTGGACCTTCACCTTTTAACGTATCAATCGCTTCTTTCACTTCTAGAGCGTTACCAATCGCAAAACCAAGCGGTTGTGACATATCTGAAATAACAGCCATTGTTTGACGTCCTACGTTATTTCCGATACGTACCATTGCATGTGCTAATTCTTTTGCATCTTCTTCTGTTTTCATAAATGCGCCAGCACCTGTTTTTACATCAAGTACGATTGCGTCAGCACCAGCTGCAATTTTTTTACTCATAATTGAACTTGCGATTAAAGGAATCGAGTTTACAGTTCCTGTTACATCACGAAGTGCATAGATTTTTTTATCTGCAGGTGTTAAGTTTCCCGTTTGTCCAATAACAGCTACTTTGTCACGGTTTACAATATCAATGAACTGCTCTTTCGTAATTTCAACGTGGAATCCTTCTACCGCTTCTAATTTATCAATTGTTCCGCCTGTATGTCCTAATCCACGACCAGACATTTTTGCTACTGGTACATCTAAAGCAGCTACTAATGGTCCTAATACTAATGTTGTCGTATCACCAACACCGCCAGTTGAATGTTTGTCTACTTTAATTCCTTCAATTGCTGATAAGTCGATTGTTTCTCCAGACTCCACCATTGCCATCGTTAAATCTGCACGTTCACGATCTGTCATATCTTTAAAGAAGATTGCCATTGCAAGTGCACTCACTTGATAATCAGGAATACTTCCGTCTGTATATCCATTAATAAAGAATTTGATTTCTTCAGTCGTTAATTCTTTGCCGTCACGTTTTTTCGCAATAATATCTACCATTCTCATTACAATCACCATTCCTTTTTATATAATATGAATCTGTTAAAATAATAAGCCAACGATTGTTGCTGATAAGAAACTTACTAATGTTGCACCGAAAAGTAATTTCAAACCAAATCTTGCGACTACATTCCCTTGCTTTTCATTTAAGCTCTTAACTGCCCCTGCAATAATTCCAATTGAAGAGAAGTTTGCAAATGAAACTAAGAATACAGATATAATCGCTGTCGTTCTATCTGAGAAATTAAAGTTTCCTTGTGCTAAATCTGTCATAGCGACAAATTCATTTGATACTAATTTTGTTGCCATAATATTTCCGGCATTAACTGCTTCATGCCAAGGTACACCCATAATAAATGCAAATGGTGCAAATACATAACCAAGAATTTCTTGGAATGAAATACCGATTACACCTTTAAATACTGCATTAATGAATGCGATAAGAGCAACGAAACCGACTAACATAGCTGCTACTGTAATCGCAACTTTAAATCCATCTATAATGTATTCCCCTAATACTTCAAAGAAAGTCTTTTTCTCTTCTTCTTGTACTTCTAACATATCTTCTTCTTCAGTAACTTCATAAGGGTTAATGATAGAAGCGATAATAAAACCACCGAATAAGTTAAGCACTAAAGCGGTTACAACATATTGCGGTTTTAATAACACCATATATGATCCAACGATAGACATTGAAACGGTAGACATTGCAGATGCACATAATGTATACATTCTTTTCTCTGGCAATAACCCTAGTTGTTTCTTAACTGAAATAAACACTTCAGATTGTCCTAAAATCGCAGAAGCAACAGCATTATATGATTCTAGTTTCCCCATCCCATTTACTTTACTTAATGCTAGACCGATAGATTTCACAATAATAGGTAATACTTTAATGTGTTGCAAAATACCTATTAAAGCTGATATAAATACGATTGGCATTAATACACTTAAAAAGAACGAAAACTCTTTTTGATTTACTAATCCACCAAATACGAAATTCACACCATCTGCGGCATATTTTAATAACTCTCCAAAACCATCTGCTATTCCGCTAATTAATATATTCCCTACACTTGTATTTAATAATAAAAACCCCAAAATGAATTGTAATATAACCATCGTTATGATTGGGCGATATTTGACTTTCTTTCTATCATTACTAGCAAGCCAAGCGATACCTAAAATCAATACGAGGCCAAAAATACCAATTAAGTATTTCATAAGCCGTCTCCTCCCATTCGTATCCGCTTACATTTTTTTCAATTGTTAGAGCAATAGATACACTTTACTTTGTGTATCTATTGCTTTTGTCTTCATTAATGATTAGTAGTTATCTGTAGCACCTTTTGCATCATTTAATACGATTGCAACACTAGCACTAGCTCCAACGCGAGAAGCTCCAGCAGCTACCATTTTGTCTGCATCTTCACGTGTACGAACGCCACCAGATGCTTTTACACCAACGTTTGGTCCTACTGTTTTACGCATTAATGCGATATCTTCAGCAGTTGCTCCGCCAGTTGAGAATCCAGTTGAAGTTTTTACGAAGTCAGCACCAGCTTTAACTGATAATTCACAAGCGCGTACTTTCTCTTCATCTGTTAGAAGGCAAGTTTCAATGATTACTTTTACAAGAGCTTTTCCTTTTGCTGCTTGTACTACTTCATAAATATCTTTTTCAACGAACTCGTTATCGCCATCTTTTAAAGCGCCTACGTTGATTACCATATCAACTTCAGTTGCACCTTTTGCAATAGCATCTTTTGTTTCGAAAGCTTTTGTTTCAGTAGTGCTTGCTCCTAATGGGAAACCGATTACAGTACAAACATCTACATCATGTCCAGCTAATTCTTCAGCAGCTAGCTTTACCCATGTAGGGTTAATACAAACAGAAGCGAATTTATATTCCTTTGCTTCTTCGATTACTTTCATAACATCTTCTTTTGTAGTATTAGCTTTTAAAATTGTATGGTCAATTAACTTTGCAATATTCATTATCTTCACTCCTCATATCTTTTAACAACTTCATTCTAACTCTTAGTTGAACAAATGTAAATACACTTTTGAAATTTTGTTCATTCTTTTCAAAAAGGAATTTTCTTGTAGTAAATAAAGCGCATTCTAACTAAGAAACAATTCCTATTTAAAATCAAAACTTTTATATTAACAATGGTAGTATGTATCTCAATATCCATAATTATTTTTAAAAAGGCAATTTGCATTCAAAAAACACTCCCATAATTCATACATAACAAAATAAAAGGCTTTCTCAAAATTAACATCTTGAGAAAGCCTTTTATTTCTAACCTTTTTGATAATGTAACAATTCTTTTGCTGTATGCTGATCGATAATTAATACATTTGCATACCCGCCACGTAACGCACCATCAATTGCTTTTATTTTTCTATTACCACCAGCAACTAAAATAGAACGTTTCTTTAATTTCAGTTCTTCTAACTCAATTCCAATTGTACGCTGATTAATCTCTTCGCTACTAATCTTTCCGTCTCCATCAAAGAAACGTGAACAAATGTCACCGACCGATTGTTTTTTGAGCAAATTCGTTTCATCCATATCGAAATAACCTAATCGGAATAATAGTGCTTCGTCTCTCACTGTTCCTACAGTGAAAATTGCAACATTCGCTTGTTTCCCCATTTCGATAATGTGATGAATATGTCGATCCTGCTCTACTAATTCTTTTGTCACTGCATTATCAAATATAACTGGAAGGGGTAGATTTCTTGGCGTCGTTTGAAAAGCATCTGCAAATAAAGCAATCGTTTCATTCGCATATGTATTTACACTCGAATGACTAATACCGCCTTTTAACTGAACAACTTCTACACCTTTTACATGTTGCGGTACGATTTTTCTAGCGATTTCATACATCGTCATTCCCCAGCTTACACCAACGATATCACCGTTTTTAACCGTCTTTTCCATATACTCAGCTGCATATTTACTAATATACTCTGTAATCGTTGCATATTCTGGCACTGGTGAAAAAACGACATGCGCCTCTAACAAGTTGTACTTTTCTTTCAGTAAATTTCCAACGTTATCTAAATCAGCAAATGGATCGGCTATGCTAATTTGAACAAATCCTTTTTCTTTCGCGTACTTTAATAATCTAGAGATAGTCGGTCTTGAAATATTTAATTTATTAGCAATTTCTTGCTGACTATAATCTGATTGATAATATAATCTTGCAACTTCAACGCTTAATTGTTGTTTATCTTTATCCATAGTAACTCATTACATATCCTTTCCTGTATTTCCTTTTCGTTACAAGCATTATACAGCTTTATGCAAGAAATTTCGACTACCGAATTTTATCCGCCTATACTGCTACTTCACTTAATGTATGCAATGACACTTTAATCAATGGTTTTTTGTCCATCCCCCTACCGATTATCAGCCCGACCCTCATAATGTAAGATTTTTTCTTATAAAGCAAACCGGTCAGGTTATTGAGGAACTTATTTTTAAAGTTCAAATTAGATACGTGTGTAAAATTAGTATGAAGGTATGAAATCAATTGTAAAATGGTAGTTTTAGAATAAGTAAATAAGAGAAATAACCACTATTGATTATTTCTCTTTTCATATACATATTTATTTTTGGAAAAACAATCTAACTCCAAATACTAATAATACTGCGCCCGTAATACCCTCTACTGTACGGTTCACTCTTTCTTTTCTTAGAAAAGTTCTTAATTGGCGTATGAGTGAGATATACAGTAAATACCATATTGCTGTCAAAGTCGTAAATGTGACTCCTAATACAAGAAATTGGAGGAAATGATTTTGATTACTTACAATAAATTGGGGTAAAAAACTAAGGAAAAACACAGCAGTTTTTGGGTTTAAAATTGCCGTAGTAAATCCTTGTCTAAAGCTTTTAATTGCCCCAATATCCTTAGAGTCCATTTCTACTGAACCTGACATATCTTCTTTTTTATGTAAAGCACTTTTAATTGACTTAACAGCTAAGTAAATTAAATAAAAAGCCCCAGCATATTTTATAAATGTAAATAACATAGCAAATTTCATTAGGATGGCAGAGAGTCCTAGCGTAGCCATTATTGTATGAATCATCATTCCAGATATCGTTCCTAAGACAGTCTTTATCCCACCATTTTGACCATGCGAGATAGTGTTTTTTGTAACTAGTGCAAAACCAGGACCAGGCATTATTATGATTAACATTGCTGTAAGGATAAATAACAAATAATTTTCCATGTTCTAGTACTTCCTTTCCAATTTTTAATTTTGCTTACAGTATAGCTTTTTTCATTAAAACATTAAATATAAAAAGCTTGATCAGAAGTTTATCTAAGTTATTAGTATCGATTTGATTAAACATGACCCCAAAGCTACATTAACAAAAAACATGGCAAGTTTATATATCAAATTACAAGTCCAACTCTCACAAAAAAGGATGAAAAATAAACAGCGGAACTAGTCCACTGTTTACTTCGCCACGCCTTCATGTAATTTTTCTGTATAATCTTTTACATCTTTCCAGCTATCTTTTGCTGTATTTAAATCTTCTTTTATGAAGGTAAATTCTTCAGGGCTAATTCCTTTTACGTTTTGTAGTAAATTATTATATTTTGCCCCTACCGTATACCATTGATTTGATATATTTTGCAGTGCTGTAATTGCTGCATCAATTGTTTCTGTCATATTTGTTGTTTTATTTTTCACATCTGTCAAAATTGCGACTTCTGCTTGTGCGCCAGAAATTCTATCTTTTAAATTGGCTATTTCTCTTTCTGCATTTGCGATATCTTTTTTCGCAATCGCAATCATCGGTCCGCCAGCAAGACATGTTATTAACGCTACGCATAGTACACCACCAGCAATGACCATATCATTACTCTTTTTGATTGAATCGTTATATGTATTAATTTGTTGCTCTAGAGCTGGAATGCCGGCATTCGTACTTGCCAAAATCGATGTTAATTGATTTGTATCCTCTTTAAAACTATTTGTGTCTTTCGCCATTCTATCGCGAAAAGCTTTCAAATCCCTTAATAATACATCTACCTCATTTTGATTCTTTACAATATCCGCATACAACTTTTCTAAATCCGCTTTTAACTTTACACTATCTTTTTGATTAATCGCAATTAGCATGCTATTATAATACGCTTGAAAAGTATTATTGTAATTAATAATATTTTGATCTGTTTTCATAATTTGAGGCTTCATATAATTTAACCAATACGCCGCGTTAATTTTTGCATCTCGTTGGTGCTGAATCATATTTCCTTTAAACTCACTATTAATGGAACTTATTTTACTTAAATCCGTCTCTTGCTGATTTTGAATTAATTTTGCATATGAATCCATTGCGAATATACTCGATGTCGTTTGTGCCATAACATCTTGGAATCCAGCTGGTCCGAGAGAATAGTTTTTCGCATTTTCTTGCAATGTTTTTACGTTTTGTTCCGCTGCAAAAGGATGTAAAGGAAGCACATTACTCGTTGCCACTCCAGCAATCATTATTGCTAAAAGACATTTCTTATAAAATCTTTTCTCCATACTTTTCACCTATTCTCTTTATAAGGGTATAAAAAGCTCCTGCCCACAACTGAACAGGAGCTTCAAATCTTTCATCAATACGTAACGCTCTAACGATTCGTATTTGATTAAGCTTTTTTCGTATCTACTACTTTAATATCTTCAGCATAAATCTTTTCTGCATAGTCTTTAATGTTTTTCCAGCTATCTTTCGCAATGTTTAAATCTTCTTTAATGAAAACAAGGTCATTCGGACTAATTGAATCTACATTTTGAAGTAAAGAATTGTATTTTGATCCCATTGTGTACCATTGGTTTGAAATGTTTTGCAACGCTGTAATTGCAGTATCAATTGTATTTGTTAAATACTCCGTTTGTGTTTTAATGTTCGTTAACCCAGCTACTTCTAATTGAGCAGTTGTAACTTGCCCTGTTATTTTTTGAATTTCAGCTTGTGCATTGTCAAGTTCTTTCTTCGCTAATACGATACCAGCTGTACCACCGCCTACAGCTGCTGCACCACCTGCAATTAATGCGACTCCTAGCGGCGTTCCTGCACCTGTAGCAATAACTACTGCACCACCAATAATTGCAATTGGCCCTAGAGCTGTCGCAACTGATGAACCGATAATAATTGCATTATATTTACTAATTGCTTCATTGTACGTTGTAATTTGATTTTGCAGAAGAGGGATTCCTGCATCTTGACTAGCTAATATAGATGTAATTTGATTTGCATCACCTTTGAAGTTTTGCGTATCGGACGTCATTTTGTTTCGGAATTTCTTCAAGTCTTCTACTAACTGATCTACTTGCGCTTTATTTTCATTAATACTACTTGATAATCTAGTTAAACCTTTCGTAAGAGTCGCTTTATCTTTTGCATCTACCGCAGCAACTAAAGTATCATAATAGTTTTGGAATTTCGTATTGTAATTAATAATATTTTGATTCGTTGAAATAAGCTGTGGTTTTAATACATCTAACCATTGCTTCGCATTTCCTCTAGCTGTATCCTGGTGCTGAATTACTTTCCCTTTTAAAGCCGCATCAACAGACGATACATTACCAAAGTTAACATTACCTTGTTTAATAATTGTTAAAGCGTACAGATCCATTACTAAAGCGTTTGAACCTGTTCTTTCCATTGCATCTTTTAGGCCTTCTGGTCCTAATGAGTATTCCTCATAGTCATTATAAGCTTTTGCTACCGCATGAACTGGAGCCTGTTTCACTGCACTTTCAGCTGCATACGTATGGGCTGGCATGATGTTTCCTGCTGCAAATACTGCCATAAGTGCTGATAGAGCCATTACTTTATAAGGTTTTTTTGTCATTTTTCTTCTCTCCCTATATCGTTACTTATTTTTAATGTACTTCAACGTTTGTAACGTAATCTTCAAATTGATTTGTTTGCTTATTCATTTCATCACTTACTTTTTTAATTTGGTTGAAATGTTTTTGTAGTAAACTACTGTCTGTATACGTGCCTTCTTCAACATTCTTTTGAATTTGAATCATATTACTATTTAAAACTTTCCAATCCGTTAATAACGTTTCTAAAGTTGAGATTTGGCGATCAATTAGTTCTGTAAAGCTACTTACTTGATCTTCAACGAATGTAATTTGTGTTGCCTCTGCTTCAGTTTGTGATAACTTTTGAATAAGTGGTAATAGCTCTTTTTGCTTTTGCTGAATGCGAAGAGCTGCTTCTCTCGTTTGGCTATCTGCAGCATTTACAATTTCATTACTTAAAGTACCGATAGAAACGAAATCAATTGTTTTCGTTTGTGCAGTTTGATTTGTAATTGTAAATACTTGTTTACCGATATTAATAGAACCTTTAATAATTTCTTGAGGTCTATTCAAAATAGTCGTTAATTCCGCTTGAATTTCCCCTTGAATTCTTTTAATATCTTCTCGTAATTTCACAATATCTCCACTTGATCCTTGTAGCGTTTTTATCGCTTCATCAGCTTTAATTGATAAGTTGCTACTATCTTTGTCTAATACCGTTTTAAATCGATTTAACTCAAATAAGTCTTGCTCCATACTCTCTTGGATGCTTTGTACTTGCAATTGTAATTTTCCATATGCACTTGTAAAATCTGCTTTTGCCTTTTCATCTTCATTTATGTTTCCTGCTAGTTCATAGAGCTTACTATAATAACTATTAAATCTAGTACTATATCTCATCATCTCTTGATTTAAGTCGATTAGCTTCGGATTATATTCATCAATCCACTCTCGTACATTTGCCTTTGCAAACTTTTGATGATTTGTTAAACTACTCATAGCATTTACCTTAATGTCTGGCTGTTGTAAAATAACTAATCCGTATGCTTGTATAAGTGGTGACTGTGATCCTAACATCCTAATTGAATTGGATAATGTATTTGGAGCAATTACATTTTGTGCATATACTGTTTTCACTTCTGTTTGCCCCCCCTTAGCGTAAGCGCTTACAGGAATAAAACAACTCGTAGATACTGCTGTAACCAATAACCCTGTAATTAAAGTCTTTTTCACTTTAACTCCTCCTATGTATTAGCAACTATTACTATCGCATTTTATTATTCTATTTTCTTGCACGTAATTTGAGATGGTTAAAATAGAGAACGTTCTTACCGTGATTCATATACGAACCATCTCTCCCAACTTTTATTGCTACAGTACTCACTTATCGTTCTAAAACATTTCATATGTGATTAGTATGAATAACATTGTATAAAATTTCTATTTCATAGCCATTTCCACATTCACACAGTGAATATATTACATAAAAATATTATTCATTTTAAGCTAAATAACGTACGCAAATATGAAATTTCGTTTTGTTTTCATGTAAGTTTTGTACTGTAAGGTCATTTAAACACAGCTATTTATCTATCGTAAAGAAGTATTTTCATTCCCTTTATTTTCAAGCTTTCCTGTCCTTATTTCAAAATATAATCCACTTCACTTTTTCAATTGAAATATCCATATATCACAACAAAAACTCCTACTTACTCATAGATATAAAAATTATATCAATATATCTTTTAGGTTCATATGCAATTATGCATAGCGTATACATAAAAAGGATAGCTTCACTTTCGTAAAGCTATCCTTAAAAAATCTTCTTACTTTTTCAAATGATATGGAACTGTTGTAATAACAACATTTCTTTTATAGAGTAAATACGCACGAATGAGTAAACTAGACTGATTATGAAGAATGTTATGCCAACCTTTTTTCGGAATGAACTGTGGTATAACGACAGTAACTCGGTAATTTGATTCACTCGCTTTATATTGCACTGTATCAATAAACTTTGTTAGCGGTTGAATAATACTTCTATAGTGAGAATGTAAGGTAACAAGTCTTACTTCAGGTTGCCACTTCTTCCATTTCTCTTCAAATTTCTTTTCCTCTTCTCTGTCAAAAGCAACATATACAGCGATAACTTGATCTGCAGAAAGAGCCTTCGCATAGTTCAATGAATTTTCCACCACATGAGTCATGCCCGCTACAGGAACGACAATTACATTTCCCTCAATTGGAACAAGTGGTTCACAAGTTTTTAAACTTAATTGATCGCCCACTGCATCGTAATGCTTCTTAATTCTATGGAACAAGAAGATGATGGCAGGTAAGAAAATAAGGATTGACCAAACTTGTGCAAATTTAGTTAAAAAGAACATGCTCATTACGATAAAACTAATAACTGCACCAATTAAATTAACCGTTAATCTCAAAGCCCATCCTTCAGGTTTTTCACGAAGCCATTTTAATACCATACCCGTTTGAGAAAGTGTAAATGGAATAAATACACCTACTGCATATAACGGGATTAAATGTTCTGTTTGCCCTTGGAAAGCTACAATTAAAATAATCGAAGCTATCCCAAGTATAATAATACCGTTTGAGTAACCTAGGCGGTCTCCTCTAATCGTAAACATTCTCGGTATAAATTTGTCTTTTGCAAGGTTAACTGCTAATAGTGGAAATGCAGAATAACCTGTATTAGCAGCAAGAATTAATATTAAAGCAGTTGTACCTTGTATGAAATAGTACATGAAATTACGTCCAAAAGTTTGTTCAGCAATTTGTGAAACAACTGTTACTTCCTTACTTGGATTAATTCCGTAGTAATAAGCTAAAAAGACAATTCCTGAAAATAAAACGGCAAGTAATGCACCCATTGCAAGCAATGTTTTCGCTGCATTGTTAGGTGCAGGATCCTTAAAGTTTGGAATTGCGTTAGAGATTGCCTCAACACCTGTTAAAGCCGAACTACCCGATGCAAATGCTCGTAGCAGTAAGAACAAACTAATTCCCGCAACCGGCGTTCCAATCGGCGTGTGTAAAGTCGGTGAAACGTGACCAGTTAAAATATTGTATATCCCTACCCCAATTAATATAAATAGTGCTAGAACGAATAAATAAACCGGATATGCTAAAACGGAAGCTGATTCCGTTACCCCTCTTAAATTTAAAATAGTAATCAATATAACAAATATAATCGCAATGATTACATTATGTGCATGTAAACTTGGAAAAGCTGATGTGAGCGCATCTGTACCTGCGGACACACTTACTGCAACAGTTAAAATATAATCGACTAATAAAGATCCTCCAGCTATTAACCCTGGATTCATCCCTAAATTTTCTTTTGATACAACATACGCGCCTCCGCCATGAGGATAAGCAAAAATAATTTGACGATAAGATAAAATAAGGGCTGTCAATAACACTAATACCCCAACAGCGATTGGAATTGAATACCAATAAGCAATCGCTCCAAGACCTGCTAAAGCAATTAAAATTTGCTCTGGTCCGTATGCAACCGATGACAATGCGTCAGAAGATAAAATGGCTAACGCCTTCGTTTTATTAAGCTTTTGCTCTCCTAACTCAGTTGATTTTAACGGTCTTCCAATTAAAAACCTTTTAATAGATGAAACCAATGCTGTCCACTCTCCAATAATTTTGTACGAACGATTCTGCTAGTTACAGCGGATAAACAATTTCTTCAGAAAACAAAAATGTCTACAAGCCATAACGAAATAGACTTGTAGACATTATATTTTTTGTCGCACAAGCTCCACCTTCCTTCTCAATATAACGCTTACGAGGTTAGCTGTCGGATTCGGGCCTATGAGTAGCCCTACCTTTTTCAAGGATTCACCCCATTGGATTAAGTACTAATCCATAAGAACGGGTCCCCCGCACCATGCGGTTTCAGCGATTTAGAAAATTGAAACTGTGGATTATAATACTCCTTTATTTTCAAAATGTAAACAAAAATTTTGAAAAAGAAAAAAATAAAATGATTGCGCATAATCCGCTGGTAAATATACATAATGAATACTAAAAAACGATAAAGGAGACCCATATGTCTAAAGAAAAGAAGCCTATTTTTTCCGATTCCTATTTAGATGCATTAGCAAATGAAATTAATCAATTATACGGTAAACGTGAACAGGAAATAAATTTGACAGATAGAACGAAAAGAAATAAATAAGTTGTCATAAAAAAAGAAAGCAATACACTTATATATTGCTTTCTTTTTTATTTTTTCATACATCCAATTCTATTGCTGATTTGTTAAAGATCATTTCTTCATACACTTTTAAATTTTGATATACCGCACCCAATAATGGTGCTTCCATAGAAAACTGTTCTGCTACATCTAGTAAGTATCCTTGTATGTGCTTCCCTTCAATGGACGAACCTTTTTCCATATCACGCTGCATCGATGACTTCATATCATACGAAATTTTATCAATTGTTTTCATATGTTCCTGGGCAATATCTTCCTTAATTGGTGCCCCTATATATCTCATGATTTGCACACATTCTTCAAATAAGTTTTGAATAAAATCACGTCCACCTTCGCTTTCACGAATCGGTCCTATTGGTGTACGCATTAATGTTGTCACACCTGACATTACAGTAATAAATAAATATTTATGCCACATATCTTGCGTAATATTTTCACTTAAAACAAAACTAGATTTCGTACCTGCAAATGCTTTAGCAATATGCTGTATTCTCTCTGAATCTTGAAACTTCATTTCTCCAAACAGAAGTCTGTTGGCAGCGCTAGTTTGTACAATTTCTCCTTGATCGTTTAACGTCGTCTCGATAAAACATAGACCGCCAATCACTTTCTCTTCACCAAATTCTTTTTGTAATAGTGATACATGAGCAATACCATTTAACAATGGAATGATGACAGT
Organism: Bacillus sp. DE0042; assembly: GCF_007680225.1. Taxonomy (NCBI): domain Bacteria; kingdom Bacillati; phylum Bacillota; class Bacilli; order Caryophanales; family Bacillaceae; genus Bacillus; species Bacillus sp. DE0042. The sequence goes on from NZ_VEJP01000001.1 coordinate 992,466, forward strand.
ATTTTCACCTACAAACGGCTTCAAATCTTGAATCGCCTCGTTTAAGTGATACGCTTTTGTTGAAAATAAAATGACATCAAATGGAGAAGTTCGATCTTCTTTCGTTATTAATTTCGGTTGGAAGGAAAAATCCCCATTCACACTACGAATAACAAGTCCCTTTTCCTCTAATTGCTGTTTTCTTTTACTACGAACAAGAAACGTAACATCTTCCCCTTTTTCGACTAATCGGCCACCAAAAAATCCTCCGACGCCACCAGCTCCTAATACTAAAATACGCATACAACATCCCCCTTTTCAAAATACAATTTTATAACATGTAGTATACATAACATTATACATGTCCTCTACTAAATAAGCTGAATTTTCATTCTTAATCAAGTATAAAACAGTGGTTATTTTCAAATAAATTTGGGCATGTTGTTTTTATAGCATATATGAAAGGAAACAATGTAAATGGAGGCAATACAGACAATCGAGGAAAAAGATGTAGCAACAGCTATATTTCAATTTATATTCCCGTTTTCTTTTAAAACCGGATATGAACAAAATATGTTCCCTTTCTTACAGAAAAATGATTTTCGCCCTTTTCGACTCGATCATCTTGAAAATGAAAATACATACTACGGAAAGTTTCAAGTTTCACATCAAAATATGGAAGCATACTATCTTTCATTTACAAATAAAATTCTATTTCCTCACTCAGAGCACCAAAAAGGATTGCAGCGCTATTCTAAAGACCTTAACTTAACTGGACATTTAACAACAAATTTGATTTCCGTTCCATTCAAAATTCATTCTATTGACGTAACACTTTGTCCTTATGAGCTTGGCTTCTTAACAATTCGGACAGAAGTAGAAACCGCTCCAAACATGACATTGTCAGAAGCAATCGAATTTGCCGCCCGCTTCCGTGTCCTTGAAACTAAAAATGATACAACTGAAACTATCTGTATTGAATGTAACGGAAAACAATATTCACAAGTAGAGAAGCTCATATTCGGCGATTTATTTCATGGCTTAACAGACTTCTTTGAGAAAAAGAGATTGCGGAGTTCTTACTTTCAAACATTCCCCTTCTTTGAAGATCAACGAATGTATGTACAAACTTTATTATCCATAAACAAAAAGTCAGACCTTCATGTAATCGATGTATACCGAGCTTCCAGTCTTTCCGGATTAACAGACAATGGCAAGCCCTATATTAGCGCAAATAATGTTCCTTATATTCAAGATTATTTAACAAAACATTCTTATCAAAGATGGGCTCCTAATCGCTACTTTATTATGGAAGAACATATTTTCACATGTATAACAAACGAGGATGAACACGAATTCGCTAAACTTGCTAGTCAAATGTACGGAGAGTTTTATTACGCTTTGTTATTAAATCTATTTCATAAAGTTGTTTTATTAAAGATGGCAAACGCTTATGCTGAACTAAACATTGATCAAGATACAAATGAAATAGAGAAATTAATTTATTCAATCAATTCATTTACAGCGAATTACTTTTCTTTAGAGTTAGTATCCCAATCACAGAGTGAAGATATTTTTTTCCGCTTAAGAAAACTATTTAATATTGAAGTACTTTACTCGAATGCAAAACAAAATCTCGATAGTTTGTTTAAATATCAAGAAAATGTCGCTTCTAAAAAAGATAGCCTTTTACTATTAATTTTAACGCTCTACTCTGTAGTAGGCCAAATGTTAGGGTTTACTATGATTGATCTTTTAAGAAACACCGATTCAAACAAAATCTCGTCGCCACTTGAATTTTTCGCACTTTTAATAGCAATCAGCGGCATAGTCATTTCATTTATTTTAGGCGCGCAAAGTTTATACCAATGGAGTCTACAACATAAACGAAGAAAATCATGGGTAAAACAAACTGTACTTTCTGCTGTGAAAGAGAAAGATGATAAGAAGTAAAGAAGGTTATTTTCAAATTACAAATACGTGGTACGCTTCAGTAAATGAAATTTTTATTAGCGATTTTTAAATTCTATCGACTTACCGACAAAAACTGACAAAAAAAGTACCGCATAGTAAAAAAAGTACTCCAAAATAAAATTTGGAGTACTTTTTTATTACACTAATTTATCTTACTTTCCTGCTTCGATTTTCTCTAATGCAGCAGCTACTTGCTCTTCAGTTAATTCGTGTTGCACGATATAACGATTACGTGGGTGTACACGACATTCATGAGAACATGCACGTAAATGTTTTGCTTCGTTTTCTTCAGAACATAAAATTTTCTTATTACATTCTGGATTTGCACAGTTTACATAGCGCTCACAAGGTTCACCTGTAAAGTGGTCTTTACCAACGATAACATGCTCTTTTTGGTTTACTGGTACAGAGATACGCTCATCGAACACGTAACATTGTCCATCCCAAAGCTCACCTTGTACTTCTGGGTCTTTGCCGTACGTTACAATACCGCCATGAAGCTGACCTACATCTTCGTAGCCTTCACGAACTAACCAACCAGAAAACTTCTCACAACGAATTCCGCCTGTACAGTATGTTAAAATCTTTTTACCTTCAAGTGTTTCTTTGTTTTCTCTAATCCAATCTGGTAATTCACGGAATGATTCGATATCTGGTTTAATTGCACCCTTGAAGTGTCCTAAATCAAACTCATAATCATTTCGTGCATCAATAATAACTGTATCTTCTTGTTTCATTGCTTCATAAAAATCTTTTGGCTCTAAATACTTTCCAGTTATTTCGTGTGGGTTAATGTCATCTTCTAGACGAAGTGTCACTAACTCTGGACGAGGACGTACGTGCATTTTCTTGAATGCGTGCCCTTCTTCTTCATCTATTTTAAATACGATACCGTCAAAGCGTGGATCGTTGTTCATTGCTTCCATGTATTTCTCTGTTTGTTCTACAGTTCCAGAACAAGTTCCGTTAATTCCTTCTTTAGCTACAAGGATTCTTCCTTTTAATTCAAGTGAATTACAAAATGCTAAATGCTCTGCAGCGAATTCTTCAGGGTTTTCAATTGTTGTATACATGTAATATAGTAATACTCTGTATGGTTTTGTAGTTGCCAATGTATTTCTACCACCTATCTAATTTTTAAAATCATGTATAAGTTAACGTTCATATCAAAACATATATAATAAGAAAATGTATCCAAAGTTTTATGCATCCCATTTTCTTCTCTTTATACTATTTTCTATAAGTTAACAAAAATAAAAAACAAGATTACACATCAAAACACTATGGTTAAGTTGTAATCCCAATATATTATATATCATACAAATGCAATTCCATCAATTAATATGCTGTATTATAGGCTTTAGGTTCACATAAATTTCAAAAATAGCCCTTTAATTCATTATGTTTCCCCACGTCATCACACCATAAACTCCCAATTTTTTATAACACGACACCATCTATTGCAGCAAGGCATATAATTTGCACCAAGGAAACATTTGTGTTCAAATAAAAATATCATCTAATACATCTAAATGTATTGAAATAAACAATAAGAATACTTACAATAATTTCATCAAGTTAACATTTCAAAGGGGAAAACTACTATGAATAAAGATATATCAAAAGATGAACAAGTCCCTTCTCAAAGTACAACTGTTCAATCCGCACACTTAGCTTTAAGTGGCGAAACGAAAGGCTGGAAACGACTGTTACCGTTTTTAGGACCCGCTTTTATCGCATCCGTAGCTTATATTGACCCTGGTAACTTTGCTACAAATATCGCAGCTGGTTCACAATACGGATATTTACTATTATGGGTTATATTCGCTTCTAACTTAATGGCAGTATTAATTCAAACTTTATCAGCTAAATTAGGAATTGCTACGGGAAATAATTTACCTGAAATAGCTCGCGAGCACTTTCCAAAACCTGTGTCTATCGGCTTATGGATACAAGGTGAACTCGTTATTATGGCTACAGATTTAGCTGAATTTATCGGGGCAGCACTCGGATTGTATTTATTATTTGGAATTCCTATGTTACCAGCTGCTTTAATTACAGCAGTCGGATCATTTATTATTCTTGAATTTCAACGCAGAGGATTTCGCCCACTAGAAGCTATTATTACAGGGATGATTTTTATTGTAGTAATAGCATTTGGAATCCAAGTTTTTTATGCAAAACCAGAATTAAGTCCCCTTCTTTCAGGACTATTTATTCCGAAATTCCAAGGTGTAGACAGTATATTACTTGCAGCAGGGATATTAGGTGCGACAGTAATGCCACATGCAATCTATTTACATTCTGCATTGACACAACGCCGCGTGGTTGGAACAACTGACGAACAAAAGAAAAAGATTTTCCGTTTCGAATTTATTGATATCATTATTGCAATGGTTATCGCTGGAGCAATTAATGCGAGTATGTTAATTGTTGCTGCTGCACTATTCTTTAAAAATGGCTTGCATGTTGAAGATCTTGATGTTGCTTTTAACCAGTTCAGTACTTTAGTCGGTCCAGTATCGGCTGCTTTATTTGGAATTGGGCTCTTATCAGCAGGACTATCTAGCTCTTCTGTCGGTACAATGTCAGGTGACATTATTATGCAAGGATTCATTCGAATGCATATTCCGTTATATTTACGCCGCTTTATTACAATGATTCCACCCTTAGTTATTATCGCTTTAGGTGTAAATCCAACTTACGCTCTAGTCATGAGCCAAGTCGTCTTATCATTCGGTATTGCTTTTGCATTAGTACCACTTATTATGTTTACAAGCAGTAAAAAAATTATGGGTGCACTCGTTAACCACCGCATAACAACCTTTATCGCTTGGATCATTGCTGCACTTGTTATCATTTTAAATATTTTCTTACTGTATCAAACATTTGTAGGGTAATAGAAAAAGGTATTCCAATAAAACTGGAATACCTTTTTTCATTACCACTTATGTATGTACCTCTTTCTGGCATTATCACACCTTTCTCAGTTCGAAAGTAAAGTGGTAATCCTTCCGCAAGAAATATGCTCACATTTGATGGATCCTGCCTTTGATGATGAATATGTAAATGCGGCTCACTTGAACTTCCGGAGTTACCGACTTGGGCTAGAACCTCTCCTTCATTTACATGTTGGCCTTCCCTCACTTTAATTGATCCTTTCTTTAAATGGGCCAGAACCATAAATGTCCCTGATTCATCTAGTCGTAAATAAATATGATTCCCCGCCATTGACTGAAAATCATCCTCTCCTGGAACTACATCTTTTTCATCATTATTGATAGATACAACTGTTCCAGAAGCTGGTGCCATTACTTTCGCTCCATATATTCCATAATCCCCTAAATTACTACTTTTCGCTTCAGCAGGCGGAATAAGAATATCATATGCCCACCTTTCATTCGGTTTTATAACGTGATAGTTCGTTTCTAACCGATCACCACCCCATCCTACTAGTGCTCGTTCATTTAAGGGAAAACGAACGACTATTTTAGGACTCATAGTCTGTACATCTGCTGGGTAAGCAAGTCCGCCTATGTTAGCAAACCACCCTAAAGGCCAAGCACCAATTATAGAGAAAAGAACTATGAAGAGTAGTGTTCTATCTATTCGCTTTCTGAAAATAACTTTCCACACAAATAGTAATACTGACCCTATCAAAATAAAGATTGATACTACGCTAAAGGCTTGTATACTCCACCAAACAATGACTGATATAACACCATTAACTAAATAAACTACACTCCAACTTATAATTAAAAATGCAACTAAAATTACTAATACATATTTCTTCCACATGTTGTATCCCCACTCTCATATCTTTGTTCTACATGATACGAAGTGAACATTACGACATAAAAAAGAAATACTTACGACTTTCTTACATTTCTTTATAACGCGGTAAAACGATAGTGAAAACAGTTTCTTTATCGTTACTACGCACAGTGATATCTCCTTTATGAAGTTCTGCTATACTTCTCGCAATTGCAAGTCCCATCCCTTTTCCACCCGTATGAGAGCTACGTGATTTTTCACCACGATAAAACTTTTCAAAAACGTAAGGAAGGTCCTCATTCGGAATGCATTGTCCAAAATTTTTAATTTCTATTTCAACATTCATGTCTCTTTTAGAAACTTGAATCAAAATCTGTTTTCCGTCTTTCCCGTACATAATACTATTACTAATTACATTTTCGAATAGCCTCACCATAAGCGCTACATCCATTTCCACATGTAACTCCTTATCACCGTTAATACAAAAGCTCATATCGGCATCATCTAGTAGTGGTACAAAATCAATCATGATTTGTTCAATGAACGCTTTCATATTTACTACACTTTTATGTAATTCGATTTCTCTATAATTTATTTGACAATATTCTAATAAATCATCTACTTGATTTTTTAATTCATAACTTTTTCGCTTTAATATACTTACATACTGTTCACATTCTTCTCCATTTGAATGAAGCTGATTTCCTAACAGGTCCGCGTAACCTATTAGAGATGTTACAGGTGTTCGTAAGTCATGAGAAATATTACTAATCATTTCATTTTTCATTTCCTGCGATTTTTTTTCATTTTCGATAGACTCTCTTAAACTTTTGGCCATTCTATTAACATTCGTTGCTAATTCACCAATCTCGTCATTTTTTGAAATAGGTATATGTATTTCCAAATTACCATTACTTATTTCTTTCACGTTCTTATTTATTTCAGATAACCTTTTCATCATTGTTTTTGTCATGAATGCAAAGTATATTGTAGTAAAAGTTAAAAAAGCCATTAAATATAACAATGAATATTTTTCCTCTAATGCAGTAACATGACTATATATATTTCCAACTACAATTTGAAACGCTATTATACTTACAGTTGCTAACAAAATGCTACATATGAATGCGATAAAAAACTTAGTTCTAATGCCTTGTAATGATTTAATCTTCAATTTTATATCCGACTCCCCAAACATTTTGAATAAACTTCGGCTCTTTTGGATTCTCTTCAATTTTATTTCTTAATCTTGCAATATGAACCATTACTGTATTATTACTTTCATAGGCTCTTTCTTTCCAAACGCTCTCATATATTTCTTCAATAGTAAACACACGATTCTTTGCAGCAGCCATTAAGTACAAAATATCATATTCAGTTTTCGTAAGATTGATTGTTTCTCCATATAATATTACTGTTCTAGACACTTCATCTATTTCTAAACCTCTAATATTTATTTTCTTTTCTATTACTTGGACAGCATTTTGATTGAAATATGTATACCTTCTTAATTGAGCTTTCACTCTCGCTATAAATTCAATTGTACTAAACGGCTTCACAATATAATCATCTGCCCCAGTACTAAATCCAATTACTTTATCTACGTCCGATGATTTTGCGCTTAAGAACATAATGGGTAAACTATGTTTTTCTCTAATCCTTCTGCACAATTCTATCCCATCCATTTGTGGCATCATAATATCCAAAATAGCAAGTTGGATACTGTTATTATTTATTATTTTTAAAGCCTCTTCTCCGTTATGAGCACTAAAAACTTTAAAACCTTCTTGCATTAAATTCGCGTTAACAAATCGAACAATATCTTGATCATCATCTACAATTAAAATTGAGTTTTTCTCCATATATAAACCTCTTTTTGAAATATATTCCACAATCAATTTTATCACAAATTAAAACCATACTTCCCTCTTGAATAATCTTTTTTTTCAGATTAAATTATATAATAACAACACATTCTAGTTTCAGAAGAAATGGAGTGAAAGCATGTTTCCTATATTAAAAACCGACCGACTCATTTTACGAGATCTTACCGAAGAAGATGCACCGAGTATACTACAATGCTTTTCTAATACTGATGTACTGCGCTATTATGGCCAAAAACCATTACAAAATGTTGATCATGTGAAACAAGTCATTCATAACTTTAAGCTCAGTTACAATGCAAGAAGCGGTATAAAGTGGGGAATCGAATTAAAAGACAATAAAGAACTCATTGGTACCATTGGTTTTCACGATTGGTCTTCTGAGCATAAACGAGCCAATATAAGTTATGCCTTTCTCCCTGAACACTGGGGAAAAGGATATGCGACGGAGGCTGTTTCTGAAGTTATATCATACGGTTTCCACACACTTCATTTAAAACGGATCGGAGCAATTGTATTTCTTGAAAATGAAGCTTCCAATAAAGTGCTATTAAAATTAGGATTTGAAAAAGAAGGCGTTCTAAAAAATTATATGTATCAAGATGATATCCCATATGATACAAATTATTATTCTTTATTAAAATGAGTTTAATAGAAATTATACGTAAAAACTCGTTTCAGCATAATGAATCAAGATAGTGGATTTTTAACGAAAGATGGGAAACCGAGCGTTTTTCATTTCTTAGATCATCATACGACTGATGCGAAGTACAATAAATTATATAATCTAAACAAAGGGCATGAGCATATTCTTACTCATGTCCCTTTTTTACGTTCTTTTTCTGTTTTCGCAATGCTTTTGGAATGTATACACAGAAAGGTTCGCTTTCCATGTAATCTCCCGTCATTGCATATGATTTAGAACGAGATCCTCCACAAACATATCGAAACCCACAAACTAAACTTTTTATAAGTTTTCAATATCATTACCTCTTTTCTAAAACCATAAAGAACGTACTATCCGGTAGCACAACCGCATTCCCAGACTCATCTTTAAAATCGATTTTCTCGCTAAGATGTTGTGTATATCCATCCTGTAAATAGTTCATAGCTTGAACGATGTTTACTTTATCTCCAAAGATACCCTTTACGAAATCCTTATAGTCGTTTGGCGTAAAGATTCCAAACTGCTCTTGCACCTCGTGAACAAAGGAATCCTCACCCCATGTATACGTATATAAGAACTCCATCGCATCGTTAACAGGCATTTTGACTGTATTGTCTGCAAGTACCTCATACTGGATTATACGCCCCTTAAATTCACGGACATACTGCTCTAAGAACTTCATTCCACCTGCATCTTTAAAATGAATCACACGCATTAACATTTTATCTTCAGTCATGATGCCATCACGAATGATAATACGACCTCCTGGCTTTATCACCTCGTAAGCACTCTGTAACCCCTTTTTAATTACTTCATGATTGAATTTCTTACCTTCATACTCAATATAAGAGAACAGCTCATGAAGGATAGAAGAATACACAATCGTATCAACCGATTCTTTATCAAACGAGCTACCTAAGTTGATTGCATCCCCTTTAATGACGTCCCAAGAACGACTTTCGTCCTGTTTCTTCTTTTTCAACGTATCAATCACATTTTCGGAAATATCGATACCGTAGATTCGTTTATCCTCGGTCTCTTCTTCAATCATGTCTAGCATAACACCACCACCGGATCCGACATCTACAATCGTATCTCCCTTTATATAATCAAGAATAATTCGTTTATCATCAGCCGAACTATTCATATGCTCCAAATACACTTCTTCGTTATGGAATCTATCATATGCATCCTTTCGTAACCCGAAGAAATCAAAGAGCAGTACATTTGCCCGAGCATGCATCATATCTATCTTTTCTGCCTCTACACAGAAGATGATTAACGCTTCACCTACAGCAGAAAACTGAAACGACACATACGCAGTCTTCATATCTTCATCGACTTTAACCTCAAAAGAAACATGTGTTGTATTCGGCTTCTCGTTCTCACGGTACTCCCGTAGATACTTCTCAATAACCCGCTTACGATACACATTGTCCTTCTTCTCGCCTTTGAAATCATAGTGCAACTGCTGCATCAATTTCTCGAAATGGATATGCTGAACCTTTCTAGTGCCTATCTCGTTCTTTAACATAACAAAAACTGTCCAAATATCCTCGAAGCTAAGGGCATGCATAGACGGTTCTACATACCACAAATCCTTATCAGATAAAAATGTTTGAACGTCTCTCTTCTCGCTCCCCATAATTATATCTTTTTCAAATACTGACTCCTTATGTTTTGGCGTGAGTCTATGTACACGAGAAGTAAATGGCTCCACATAACCATCAAATAGCCCATCAATTGTAATCTTCACATCGTTCTTTACTTCGCTCCACAAAGATTTTGATACACCTTCAATAATACATTGATTAAGATAGTATAGAATCTCCTTTAACCTAACGTCTCCGTATTCTTCTTTATATGTGTCAATTAAATCAATATGAGAGTTCAAACGAGCCTCTCCGCGGATATACTGCCCGATTAATCCATGTGTTCTAATTAAATCTCGAACAAACAAATACTCAGTAGAGTTTAAGTTTGTCTCTATATGTTCGATAAACTGAATATCACTAAAGATATCAGCAGAACCCTCGTTATGTACCAATAGATTGATTCCGTTCTTCTTCCATTTCTCTCGCTGTTTTAAAGAGCCTACCTTTGCAAGCTCACTATACGTTAGTACTTTTTCAATAATGCGATACGCTTCTTCATCTAAAGACAATCCATCTAACACTTGCAGCGTACGGTGTACATAGTACAACACCGCATCTGTTTTTAATTCACCAAGTACTTGTACATTCTCATAGTTTTGATGTATCTCCTCTGCCTCGATTAGATACTTTAACCACGTAGGGAGAGTATTAGAAAACCCTTCAATGTATTTATTTAGAACCTCAATATTTTTCAACTTATTTACCCCCATATATAATCAATATCAGTAGTATGGTCTGGGACATCTTCTCTAAAAAGATTATCACCTTATCTCCCCTTTACCATCTATATCTCTTTCAAATACAAATGCATCAAACCGAGTCTTTTTATCATGTAAAAGAGAGTTATCAATTTCGTTTCTAACATGCCAAGTTTGTAACACATTCTTTTGTTCATCTCTTATTTTAACTTCATCAGGAATTTCGGCGGAATAAACAGCAGGACTCAGCGAAGCATTTCTTACATTAATAAACATTTGTTGTGATAGAATCAACCGAAAATAGAAACGGCAAGCGGGTGCACTCCACTTGCCATTTTTTCATAGCTTAGTATGTATTTGAATTTCTTTTGCTTTCTCTTTTTCACCCTTCACTCGTACAATTAAATCATATGATCCGGATTTTGGCGCTTCAAAAGAAAGCAGACCTTCTTGTTGAGAAGTGACTTCTTCTTCATAAATAACCTTATCACCTTTTGTAACTTGCAATAAAATCGTACCTTCTTCAACGGCTGCTTCATAAGGAATTTCCACATTTCCTTTTTCAGCTTTAATCGTTTGCACATCGTAATACCCTTGCAACGAACCAATTTTTAAAGTCGTTTCGCCATTTTTTTGAACCTTTGTGACTTGTGTTGCTGTATTGCATGCGCTTAACAATACAACAAGAGTGAGAATCATAAATAAACGTAGTAATTTCATAGAAATTCTCCTTTTTTATGTATATGAATTAAATTTCTAACTCTAAATTTTGTACCATCTTATTTCCCACCTCTTAAAATAGCTGTTTTTATAATAAAATAAGTAATAGAAAATAATAAACAAGTACCCATTGTACCAAAAACTGCAACTGAGATGTTACCTGCTAATGTTTCAGTTGGATCTAATGCATTAGGTAAAATTGTACCAAAAATTGCAATACAGGCTAATACAACCATAAAATATTTAAATCTTTTTACTTTCTTATTCATACTAATTATCCCCTTTATTCCTTAACATTAACTTCTAAACCAAATCCCCATAAACCTACACCAGGACCTAATGGTACATGGAATTTGACTCTGCTTTTTCTAGCTTCAAAGGATCCCCCGAGATTCCCAAATTAATATCCCCAAGTATTATACATACCTATTAATTCATATAGAAAAAGCCCCGTTCAAATCAAACACTTAAGCTCCCTTATTTTTATAATACTCAAATAATTACACACAAACATCGCTATCGATTCATCTTAATACCTCAATTACCTTTTAAGTATATCAATGACAAAATATATAATCTAATATTTTTTATATAATTAAAAACAAACATAGTTACAACAAGAGATTGTTTTTATGCTGATTTGTACTGTATTCCCTTATTCCATGTACTCTTTAAAAAAACCTTACTTTTTAAAAAGTAAGGTTTTTTGTATTTATTCATTAGCGATATAAGCATTCTTATACGTATAAACACCACCAAATTGATGCTTCTCAATTCCTTTTACATAATCCTTTTGTACGTAAGCTGATCCCATTTGATAAAGCGGTGCAACTGCAGCATCCTCTAGCAGAATACGCTCGGCCTCTTGCAATGCTTCCCATCTTTTCTTTTGATCTAGTACAAAATCGCTTTTCGCTTTCTTTATTAATTCATCGTAGTGAAGGTTAGAATAATTCATTTTGTTATTCTGATTATCCGTCGTAAAGAGTTCTAAATAACTAATTGGGTCTTTATAATCCGGTCCCCAATTTGCCATAGATATATCGTAATCTCCTGTTTGTTCTAACTGTAATTTTTGCTTAAATGGCTGTTGTTTAATTTGTATCGTTAATCCTTGCAAATTCTTTTCTAAGTCACCTTTTATATATTCTGCCATACGTTTTGCATTATCTTGTTCAAACGTTAAAAACTCTAGGTTTACTTGTTCTACTCCAAGCTCTTTTTTCGATTCTTCCCAAATCTTTTTCGCATTTTGCAAATCATATGAAGAAAGATCTCCGTTTTCTTTTCTAAAATCTTTGCCAGTCTCTTCATTTATATGACCAGCCGGTACAAGTTCGCTTGCAGGTTTTGCCCCGTTATTAATAAAGTGAGCAACGAAATCTTCTTTATTTAACGCGAATGAAATAGATTGACGCACCTTTTTATTTGCTAACGCACTATTTTTTTCATTAAAACGTAGCATAGCAATTCCTGAATCGCTCGACATATGTAAGTCCTTACTTCCCTTATACTTGTCTACAAATTGAGAATTAATAGGCACTCGATCCAAATCACCAGCTTCGTATAAATTAACAACCGTCATTGTATCTTTTACAATTTGAAAGTTTATTTCGTCTAATTTCACTTTCTTTTGATCCCAATATGTAGCATTCTTCTTTAATTGAAACTCTTGTTCATGCTTCCACTTCTCTAATACAAATGGCCCGTTATATATGAGATTACTAGGTTCCAATGCATAATTCTTTCCTTGTTCTTTCAAAAATGATTCATGCTGTGGTAAGTAAATCGGCAGTGCTAACAACTGTAAAAAATACGGAATTGGCTGTTCGAGTTCCACTTCTAACGTATAATCATTTATTGCTTTAACCCCAAGTGTATCAAGAGGCATTGTTCCTTTATTAATTTCTTTCGCATTTTTCACATGAAAGAGCATGTACGCATATTGAGATGCTGTTTCAGGTTTAATTGCACGTTTCCACGCAAACATAAAATCATTTGCTGTCACACTGTCTCCATTTGACCATTTTGCATCTTTACGCAAATCAAATGTATATTTTTTACCATCTTTACTTCTTTTAAACGATTTTGCTACCGCTGGAATAGGCTGATCTTGATCATCTAATACATACAAACCTTCAAATATGTTTTGCATAACGTGCGCTGATGTACCATCCATCGTTTTCGCAGTATCAAGAGAAGGAATTTCTTCTGATACTGTTACATTTAACACTTGTTTTTTAGCTTCTGCATCACTTTTATTCGCTTTATTATTACAAGCTGTTAATAATAAAGTTGTAACAAGTGCCATTACCATTAAATGGCTCTTTTTTTGCTTCATGAATTGTTCTCCTTAAGTATAAAATATTATAAAGCGTTATATATTATAGCAGAAATATGAACAGAAAGATGCGACATTCTTTTGAATATTTATTCGTTCAAGAAAAAAGCTATCCTTTTAAAAAAGGATAGCTTTTTCAACTACATATAATTACCTATCTTTGTAAACCTCGTTTATAACGACTCGCTTCAAATATAATACGCTCTTCATCTAACGTTTTACATTCACCATTCCAAACGACACGTTTTCCGTTAATAATTACATCGCTTATATCTTTTCCACTAGCGGCATATACAAGGTGTGATAACACTTCATCTGCTGGTTGTAAATGCGGCTTATTAGACGGATCAATCGTAATAAAATCGGCACACTTTCCAACCTCAAGTGATCCTGTTTGTTTCATGCCGATTACTTCAGCAGCTCCTTTAGTCGCAAGTGTAAGAGCCGTTTCAACTGGTAATGCTGTTGCATCTTGATGAATACCTTTTTGTAGTAAAGTCGCTATACGCATTTCTTCAAACATATCTAAATTGTTATTAGATGCCACACTATCTGTTGCAATTCCTACTTTCACTCCTGCTTCTAGCATCGCTTTTACATTCGCTATACCAGAACCTAGTTTTAAATTACTATTCGGGTTATGAGCTACTCGAACATCATGTTCTGCTAAAAATGCACGCTCATTTTCATTTAATACTACACCGTGTGCAATAACTGTTGGGCGTTTAAATAAACCGCAACTTGCTGCATATTCTACTGGACGTTTTCCGTACTGTGTTTCAATATCACGTACTTCACGCTCTGTTTCCGAAAGATGAATATGAACCATCGTTTGATTTTCTACTGCAATACGAGCACACTCTTCTAACAGTTCTGTAGAACATGTATATGGACTATGCGGCGCAACCATCGTAGTTAACATACCACTTTCGTTATAGTAACGCTTCACATATTTTTCAGCTTCTTCAATCGCTTTCTTCTCATCGTCCTTCGTTCCGAAGCTAAATAAAGTTCTTGAAACAGCAGCTCGCATCCCACTCTTTGATACCGTTTCCATAATTGCATCTTGATCTACTCCAATTGGATTAAACATATCAGAGAATGATGTTGTACCACTTTTCACCATTTCAAGTAATCCTAATTCCGTACTAGCAACCGCAAGCTCTGGCGTAAACTGACTTTCAAGTGGCCAAATTCTCGTCTCCAGCCACGGTTGTAATAACATATCGTCTCCAATCCCTCTTAAGAGACTCATTACAACGTGTGTATGTGTATTTACAAGCCCTGGTAAAACCCACTTTCCTTTCATATCAATTACTTCATCTACTTCAAAATTATCAGCAAATTCTCCGCTCTTTACATCTATAATTTGATCATTTTCTACAATGATATATCCATTTTCTATCACTTCGTTTTGTTCATTCATCGTTACGATTGTAGCGTTTACATAAGTTGTTTTCAAAAGTATTTCCCCTTTCAACTCTATGAAGTTCCCTTTAATAAGTTACCACCATTATAGTAACTTATTAAAGATTAAGAGTCAAAAGATAATTTGAATTCTTTCATTATCTTTTCCTTCAAAATGCTATATTGTTTTTCATTTGTATCTGCAAATGCTTCTTCCCGATTTGATTTCTCATCCATATAATCCAATTCTCTATTGAATTGAGCCCCTGTAAAATCAAACCTCTTCCCATCTATACAGTTATAAAAGTGCCACACCTCTCCTATTTTTGTCTTCTTGATTTGCCCTCCGCATATATCTTGAATGACTAAAGCCGTTACACCACACTGTCCCTTTGCTGGATTTTCACTTGTCCACTTTGAACTCGTTTCAATCGACCACGATTTTATTAGTGCTTCATATATTCTTTTTCTCTTTATATGATCCATTTTCAGCTTCTCCTACTATTAATTGTTTTACACATCATATTTCAAAAGAGGCAGTAATCGCCCCTTAAAAACCGTTGATGGTGTTTCCCCGATTAACTTCGCTCCCATCTTCAAGTAAAACCCTTTTGCATTCGGGTCACTATCAATTGTAAAATTTTTTATCCCTAGTTCATTTGCTTTTTCTATTACATACTTCCAAAGTATTTTCCCGTATCCTTTCCCTTTGTAACGAGGATGAATATATAAAAAATCAAGAGCATTTTCATTACGTAAAAATGAAAAAAATCCAATCATCGTATTATCGTTTTCTAAAACATATACAAAATTATTTTTTATGTACTCATCGGTAATTGTTAAATCTTCCTTACAAGCAAGTATGAATTCTTCGCTATAGTTCCACGTTGCTTTTGAATGTAGTGCGAGTTCACTTAATTCATTTACTTCACTTAATAACGCTTTTCTTATCTTCATGATTCTTTCTCCTCACATTCAATATATAAACTCTTAAAATGATTCGAAAAGTAATTTAAAAAACCTCTTATTTCCGTAAATAAGAGATTACTTTTATAAATCTTTATTATAGGTAACAATTTTTTAAAAGAAAAAGAACGCCATTCCTGAAAATTGACGTTCTTTTTCTTTTAACCTTTATGGCATATTATTTTAAGAATCACTCTTACATTTCTATACAGTTTCTACTACCGCTTCAAGCATTGTTCCATTTTTAGCATAATTCGTATGCCAAGAAAAAGCTTTTTCTAAAACATGAGGAGTTTGTCCACCTCTTGTTTGTGCTTCTTCAAAATAAGTTCTTAGCTGGTCACGATACATTGGATGTACGCAATTCTCAATAATTAGTTCCACTCTTTCTCTTGGCGCTAGTCCTCTTAAGTCCGCATACCCTTGTTCAGTGACGATAACATCTACATCGTGTTCCGTATGGTCTACATGCGAAACGAAAGGAACGATACTTGAAATGTTGCCGCCTTTTGCAATCGATTTAGTAACAAAGATAGCTAAACGCGCATTTCTTGCAAAATCGCCAGAACCACCAATACCATTCATCATTTTTGTACCTAAAACATGAGTAGAATTAACATTTCCGTATATATCTAATTCTAAAGCAGTATTAATCGAGATTAATCCAAGGCGACGAATGATTTCAGGATGATTAGAAATCTCTTGCGGGCGCATCATTAATTTGTCACGATATTTTTCAAAGTTAGAAAATACTTGTTGCATTTTCTCTTCAGAAAGCGTGATGGAGCAGCAGGAAGCAAAATTAACTTTCCCAGCATCCATTAGATCAAAGACCGCATCCTGTAAAACTTCAGAATACACTTCTAAATCTTCAAACTCCGAATCTAGCATGCCATGCAATACTGCATTAGCAACTGAACCAATTCCCGATTGTAACGGTGCTAAACGATTTGTTAATCGGCCTACTTTAACCTCTTCTCGAAGGAACTCTATTAAATGCTGTGCCATAATGACAGTTTCTTCATCTGGAGGAACAATTGTCGATGGCGAATCCAGTTGATTCGTAAACACAATTCCCTTCACTTTTTCAGCATCAATCGGAATACCGATTGTTCCAATTCGATCATCCGTTTTTACGAGCGGAATTGGGAGTCTTTCCCCTTGTTTACCTGGTTCATATAAATCATGTAGCCCCTCTAGTTGCGTAGATTGAGCCATATTCATTTCAATAATAATGGACTTAGCATTTAAGGAGAATGCTAAGGAATTTCCAATTGAAGTGGTTGGAATAATCATGCCATCTTCAGTAATCGCAACCGCTTCCAAAATAGCGACATCTATATCCATAACGTCAGCACGGAGTAACTCTGCTGTATGAGATAAGTGCTGATCCACAAATAAAAAGTCTCCGTTATTAATTCCTTTTCGCATAGTCGCATCAGCTTGGAAGGGCAATCTTTTCCCTAAAATTCCTGCCTCAGCAAATAATTTATCTACATCCGAACCTAAGGAAGCCCCTGTATAAACATTCACTTTAAAAGATTTATCATTCTTCACTCGGTTTACAAGTGCAAATGGGACTGCTTTTACATCCCCAGCGCGTGTAAATCCACTTAAACCTAAAGTCATTCCACTTTCAATCCATGAAGCTGCTTCTTCAGGTGTAACTACTCGATCTTTTAAACGTTGATCCCTAATTCTATCTAAATTATTCTCCATATGTAATCCCTCTCTTAATGAATATTCATAATTATTTTACACATTAACAGTATCAAAATAGGGATTTTCTTACACAATGCCGAAAATTCAGATAAAACAGCGAATCTAGGTTCTAAAGCAGAAACATTTAGAATCCTAGAAGCTTACGAAAATAGCTAGCATATGATTGACTCACTGGTACCCTCTCTCCGTTATCCATAGAAAGTAAAAAAGTAGAATGCGTATCAGGGTAAATCGCTTTAATATGATTAACATTTACAATAAAAGAACGGTGACATCTAATAAAAGAATCTTTCGGCAGCAAGTATTCGAATTCTTGTAGCGAGTACTTATGTGTTCCTGTTAACTCTTCTGAATTCACATACGTCTTTTTATCTTTAGCTTCTAAATACATGACCTTTGAGAAAGGAACTGGAACCCAGCCGTCTGTTGTTTTTAAAGTAACGACCGACTTACCATCCGTTAAAGCGGGATAAATTGCCGTCACGCAACCTTCAATCTTGCCATTATTTGAAAAAGGTACGGCCATTCCATGATAAGGAATACCGAAAACATCTCGGTTAATAAACTCAGAGGCTTTTTGCTTCGTTATCATTGCTTTATGAGCAATCGTCCCTTCCTTAATAGGATCCCCGGTGCTAATCTTTAAATCAATTCGTTTGCTTGGTCGATAGTAAATATATTCTTTCGTATTTGAAACGGCGATTGATATTTCATCTGAAAATAATTCCCCAACAACATCTAGTAGTATACCTAATGTTTTATCTTCCATATTATTAACACCTCATTTACTATTATGATTTATAAAACCGTTCAGCAATTTGAACGGTTTTACAGATTATTTAGTTCACCTTAGCCCCATAACATCTTGCTACTGCAACTGCCTGCGCTATATCTAATTTCACATTTTTTAAATCAAAACTTGTAAAATCAATTCTATCAACTACCGCCCCTTTTAAATCTGCACCACTAAGTTTCGCCTTACCTAATTGTGCACCTGTTAAATCTGCTTCACGTAAATCTGCTTTTTCTAAATTACATTCATATAGGTCAGCTTCAATTAAACGTATACCCTTTAACATTTGTTTACTTAAGTTCGCGAACCTTAAATTCGTATATGACCAATCGCCCGATATTATAGTTATTCCATCTAAATTCGCATCTTCAAAATCAGAGCCAGTCATTTTACATTCTTCAAACTTCGATACGAATAAATTCACACCAACAAACTTACAATTCGCAAATGTAGTTCCTTGATGGATAGAAGCGTTAAATAGAGCACCGGTAAAATCACATTCTATAAAATTACAATTTTCAGTAGAAACTTCCGATGCATCTATCCCTCTAAAACGGCATTTTATGAAAGTACAATTTTTCAATTCCTCTTCTTTAATCAAAACATCTTGAAAATCTATTTCTATATACTCTTTATTTACAAATTCACTCATAACTATTCCTCCGTCTCCTTAAAGAAACCTCACTTGAAAAAAGTGAGGTTTCTTCTCATACAATATGTCCATCTAACCAAGAAATCAAATCTTGAAATACTTCATCTCGATTTACTTCATGGAACATTTCATGTCTTCCATTTTCATATAGACGCAATGTTACATCTTTCACGCCACATTTTTTATAATTTTCATATACTTCTTTTACACCTTTCCCCATATCCCCAACAGGATCACGATTTCCTGAAAAAATATGTATTGGAAGGTTTTTCGGTGTTTTCTTAAACTCTTCTAGTTTATTTACTTCTAATACCCCAGAAAATAATTCACGATAAAAACTTGTTGTACAAATAAATCCACATAAAGGATCCGCAATATATTTATCAACTTGATTATTATCTGAAGATAACCAATCAAATTTCGTACGATTTGGTTTAAAGTGCGAATTGAAATTTCCGAAAGATAAAAAGTTTAGCATCGGACTTTTCGTTTTTGCCCCGCGTAGTTTCATCTCGATTGTCGCTACTTTATGACCAATGACTCCTAAGAATCCCGGGTTCCCACCAGTTCCTGAAATAAGGAATCCATCATATAATCCACCTTTAAGTTGTACAGCACGTCTTGATAAAAAAGAACCCATACTATGTCCAAGTAAAAACAACGGGCATGTCTGCTCTTTTCTTATCGTTTCTGATACAAAAATAACATCAGACACAGCCTCATTCCAACCTACATTTGGTTCAAAATGACCATAATCTTCTTCTCTTTTCACTGTTTTCCCATGACCTTTATGATCATGCGCATAAACACCATACCCTGCTTCTAATAAAGCAGCAATAAAGTCTGTATAAACACCTGCATGTTCTGTCATACCATGTGCAATTTGAATAATCCCTCGCGGATCTCTTTCTGGTAGCCACTTACGTAAATAAATTTCCGATCCATCCAATGCCGTAACGAAACTTTCCTGTACGTTCATTTCGTCAGCCCCCAACTCTATTATGTATATCAAAAAATGAATATCCATTCATTATTCTTATAATGTATTATATGCAATTGCTTTCATTATGACAAATGCTGCACTTTTCCAATTAGCTCTATAACTATTATGTTGACGAACTCGAAATAAAATTATATAGTAACTTACATAAAGTAATTATTATATTTTTGGGAGGTTTCTATTATGATGCCATCATTATTTTTAGCACACGGATCACCGATGCTTGCTATTCAAGATACAGAATATACAAGTTTTTTAAAAACACTTGGAGAAACATATAAACCGAAAGCAATTGTTATTTTTACTGCTCACTGGGAAAGTGAAGTATTAACGATTTCCTCATCAGATAACGAATATGAAACAATTTATGATTTTGGAGGTTTTCCTCCTGAGTTATATGAAATTAAATATCGTGCGAAAGGCTCTTCTAACATTGCATCTATGTTAGAAACAAAATTTAAAAACAAAGGTATTCCAGTCCATCATAATATGACGAGAGGTTTAGATCATGGCTCATGGACACTCTTGCACCGCATGTATCCAGAAGCAAATATTCCTGTCGTCCAAATATCAGTCAATCCATTCCTTCCTGCAAAAGAACAATTTGAAATTGGAGAAGCACTAAAAGGACTTGGACAAGAAGATATTTTAGTAATCGGGAGCGGTGTTACCGTTCATAATTTACGAGCTTTAAAATGGAATCAAACTACACCCGAACAATGGGCAATTGAGTTTGATGATTGGATTATTAAACATATGCAGACTACTGATAAAGATGCATTATTTAATTGGGAGAAAAATGCCCCTCATGCACAACTAGCAGTACCAAGAGCAGAGCATTTTGTTCCTTTATTTATCGCTATGGGAAGTGGCGATAATAACGGTGAAGTCATTCACCGCAGTTACGAGCTTGGTACATTAAGCTATCTTTGTCTTCAATTTTAAATAAAAGGATGAAGCAATCATTGCTTCATCCTTTTTTCATTCACTTAGTTAACTAACTTCCAAATGTCGTTTCTCTGATACCTCTTCGTTCTTATTGTGAAAATAAACCCAAATGCACGCAATAAATAATAGTGATGAAGTAGAAAAGAAAACATATTGGAAGCCCGCATGTGCTGCAATTTGTCCACCAAGTACTGGTCCAATCATATTTCCTAAAAACTGAAACGATTGATTATACCCAAATATTCTTCCCGTTACATGGGTTGGTGTATGTTGTTTTAGTAGAGTTTGTACGGAAGGTAATAGTCCTGCTTGTGCAATACCTAATAAAAAGCGAAGAATTAATAGTTGCCAAGCTGAGGTTACAAATGCTTGCGGAATAAAAATAATTCCTGCCGCAAACAACGCCACAACTAACGTTTTTTGAGGTCCAATACGATCTGATAATCTCCCTAACTTAGGAGCTGCCATAATAATAGCTAAACCTGTCGCAGACATGACTGCGCCTGCAATCATTTCAATATGAGCTGTTCCTGGGCCTTCTAAATTCTTTACATACAATGTAATAATAGGTTGAATTGACATGTTCGCAAGTTGAATAATAAATGTTGTTACAAATAAACTAATAATTAAGTGCTTTGCTGGAACCATCGTCCATACTTTTTTCGGTTGTACTTTTTTTGCTTGAGCGGAGTGATTCTCTTCATGTAGGAAGAAAAAAACGATGAGAAAAGAAAGGAATAAAAAAGCTCCTGTAACAAGAAAAACATGGCGCATTCCAATTAACTCAGACAAATAACCACCAAGTAATGGGCCAAGTAAAGAACCGCTCACGCCACCTGTTGAAATTGTGGAGATTGCCCAACCTGAATGTTCTTTCGGAGTTTCTGCTGCAATAAATGTCATCGCCGTTGAAAGGAAACCAGATACTGCTCCCATCAAAAACCTTAGTGCGACTAGTTGATACACATCCGTTACAAACCCCATAAGCGTCATAATGATCGCCATACCAAGGCTCGCACGAATCAGCATCAATTTCCGTCCATGTATATCACCAAGCTTTCCCCATATTGGTGATACGATCGCACCCATTAAAAATGTTATACCAAATGCAAGTCCCGACCACTGTGCAATACTAGAAGTGCCAGTTACTCCTAATTCCTCAATATAAAAAGATAAAAAAGGAATTACTAAACTCATACCGGCTGCAGTGGTAAAACAACCTAGCCAACAAATCATTAAATTTCGTTTCCAGCTGGCCATTTTCACACCTTCTTTCTTTAGATACCCATTCTACACCCTTTCTTGTAAAAAGTTTAGTAATTTGCTTTATTTGTAAGATTTACTACAAAACCCGCTATTTTCTAGTAAAAATCACTACATCTTTACATTATTTTCATAAAAAAACCAACTCCCCTATCTGGAGTTGGTTACTTATTCTCTAACGGTATTAAACGCGCATCACAATTTCGCTCATAAAACTCAATCGGACCTGCTTGTCCAATAATTACGTATTCATATCCTTCTTGCTTCATACTATGTAAACAACGATGTAACAATTGCTTCCCTACACCTTTCACTCGATTTTGTTTCGCTGTGCCCATTGGACCAAACAATCCCTTCTTTCCTCTCACTACATCATAACAAGCGAAGCCTACTATCGCTTCTTCTTGTTCTGCTATATAAATAGGGACATTTTCTTTATATGTACGAAATCCATACTCTATCGAATGTAACCAACGCTCACCAAATTCCGCCTCAACAAAACTTGCTAATTTTTCGAAATCAGAAGAGCTAGCCTTTCTAACAGTACAAGTTAAATCATTATAAGTAGGAACAAAACATTTTAGATCAACCGCTAAATCTCTTGGCTCAGCTATAATATGTAATATATCTTTTTGTATTTGTGCATTTTCAATAAACGTATCCGTGCGGAATAGTGCATACATAACATGCCCTTCATTCATTATTACTTGCTGAAAACGTTCCATACGTTTCTTCGCTATTTGTAAAATTTCTAGCACCTTATAAGATACCTTATATTGTCCTATTTTTTTATACTCTTGATCCGTTAAATCGTATTGTTTTCGTAATGAAAGTTTTTCTAAAAAATCCGTACCCACGTTACGAAACAAATACATATACAACTCGCTGCAAACTCCAGCACCTTCTTTACACATGCCTATAAGCAGATGAGCTGGTTGAATGATATTACTTTCTGCCTCTTCTGCTGCAATCTTCAATATGTTATGAACACGTTTTGTAAATTTATACTCCTCCATATGTATCTCCACCTCCTATTACTTTACTATTAAACCGTAACCATAAATAAGTGAAACAATTATTCCAACTACCAATATACCTGGCAGTAAATTTGCCACTTTAATTTTAATAATACCAAGTAAGTTCAATCCAATAGCGGCTATCATAATACCACCTGTAGCTGTCATTTCCACTATAAATTGATTCATTAATTCTTTCGGGACCAAACTATTAATTTGTGTTGCAAAAACCGCAATCCCTCCTTCGTATAAAATAACTGGAATCGCCGAAAATACTACACCAATTCCTAAAGTTGTCGTTAATATAATAGAAATAAATCCATCGATAATCGCCTTTGTAAATAAAATATCATGATTGCCGCGAATCCCGCTGTCGAGTGCACCAAGTATCCCCATCGCACCAATTGCAAAAATTAAAGTAGCTGTTACAAAACCTTCTGATATGCTCCCTTTCCCTTTCGATCCAACTTTATTTTCTAGCCAATCTCCTAACTGTTTTAATTTCCCCTCTAATTGTAGCCATTCCCCGATGACGGTACCAATAACTAAACTTAGTATGACAACAAGAAAATTTTCACTTTTCAATGCCATTTGAAGTCCAAGCACAGTAACCGCTAAACCGATTGCATGCATAATTGTTCCCTTCATACTTTCTGGAATCCTACTAAATAATTTACCTAGTAAAGTACCAAATATAATACAAACCCCATTTACAACTGCTCCTAATATAACCATTTCTCATTCTTCACCCTTCGAATTCTTTATTTCTATATTTTGGTTTATACATTGATTTACAGGTTATCTATATGTTAACTTAATATTGAGAATATTAACAAATGTTTTTCACTACATAAACCGCAATTTTTTGTAGTTATACATAAAGTGAAACTTTAACTAGCGCGAGTTTTACTGCCCACAAATTGCGGTATAAACTCAAAAGGGACGGTATTTATGAAAACTTTACTAAAACGATTTCTGTTAATAGCCTTTTGCATTACACCAATTGTTTTATTAATCAACTACTCTTTTATTTCAAAAGCGAAAGACAAATCCGATTTACAAAACAAATCTAGTAAAACCGCTTCAACAAGTGAAAAGAAAATAGAAGATCAGGAAATTACACTCACCTTCTCTGGTGATACTATGTTCGATTGGCAATTACGTCCTGTAATCGAAAAAAACGGGGCTGATTATCCATTCCAACATGTAAAAGAAGAAATAACAAAAGCTGATATTTCTTTCGTTAATTTAGAGTCAGCATTTACAACGAGAGAAAAAAAAGCACCTGGGCAACTATTTTGGATTAAAAGTGATCCATCCACACTACAAGCGATAAAAAACACTGGATATGACATCGTAAATATCGGGAATAACCATACACTTGATTATGGGCAAGATGGATTATTAGACACGATTTCTCACGTAGAAAAATTAAAGTTCCCATACATTGGAGCCGGGAAAAATGCAAAAGATGCATATACAGCACGAGAAATGACTGTGAAAGGGAAAAAGTTCAAATTTCTTTCCTTCGTTCGATTTATGCCTGATACGAATTGGGTAGCTGGCGACAATAAACCTGGTGTTGCGAATGGTTATGATTTAAATCTCGTAACAAAAACAATTAAAGAGCAAAAGAAAGATGCAGACTATTTAATTGTCTATATGCATTGGGGCGTTGAAAAATCAAATCGTCCGGTAGAATACCAAAAACAATATGTTCCTAAAATGGTTGAAGCAGGAGCTGACGCGATTGTCGGAAGTCACCCACATTGGTTACAAGGGTTTGAGTATTATAATAAAGTTCCTATCGCTTACTCATTAGGAAACTTTTTATTCCCAAGTTATGTGAGCGGGAAAAGCGCCGAAACTGGCGTATTAACTTTAACTTTTAAAGGAAAGGATGTCCAAATGTCATTCAATCCTTACATCATTCGCAACAACCAAGTTTCCCCTGTAAATGAGGAAGAAAAGAAAAAAGCTCTACAATATTTACAAACGATTTCAACTGATGTAGAAATTGATGATACAGGGAACATAAAAAACAAACGAAACTAGACAGCGCAAGATCTATTTCTCTGTAACATACTTTACAGAATAGGTGATGAACATGCTGAAAGACTTATTAGAAAATGTAAGTTTGTTAGAGAATATTTATAAAATATCTATAGCCGTTCTACTTTTATGTTCATTTTTTTCTGTTAGACTTCTAAAAAAAATAAAACGTGAACGAAAGCTTACTACCTTTGAATTTACAATGTATGCAATTATTCGCATTGCAATATTTTTTTGGTTAGCTAGCTTTATTCTTCTTGAATTTAATGAGTATCTAGTTTAACTTTAAAAAAGATAGAACAAGCATTATATTTCCCCGCTTGTATCTATCTTTTTTATTTGGGTGCTAACTCTTTCCTTCTATTAAATAAGTAAATCAAACAAAACAGGATTTTTATTAAGCTCCATAAATTGAATATTATTTTCTTTAAAACGAGTAATTAATTGCTCATAATCCTCTTTATGTTTTAACTCTACTCCGACTAGTGCTGGGCCATTTTCTTTATTATGCTTCTTAATATACTCAAAGCGCGTAATATCATCTTCTGGCCCTAACCCTTTATCAAGAAATTCTCTTAGCGCACCTGAACGCTGCGGGAATTCAATGATAAAATAATGCTTTAACCCTTCGTAAATGAGCGAACGTTCTTTCATTTCTTGCATTCTATCAATATCATTATTTCCACCACTTAGCGTACATACAACTGTTTTACCTTTTATTTCATCTCTATATAAATCAAGCGCTGCAATAGATAGTGCACCAGCCGGTTCAGCTACAATTGCATTTTTCTTATACAGTTCTAAAATCGTCGTACAAACCTTTCCTTCTGGTACTAAAACAATATCATCAATTACATCTTTACAAGTTTCAAATGTTAACTTCCCTACCTTTTTAACAGCTGCCCCATCAACAAAACTATCTATTTTCTCCAATGCGACATTTTCATTTTGAAGAAAAGCCTCTTTCATAGATGCAGCTCCCATTGGCTCTACACCAATGATCTTTGTAGCAGGACTAACACCTTTAACATATGTACCAACACCTGATGCTAATCCACCACCGCCGATTGCTGTAAAGATATAATCAACTGGTTTCTCCATATCATGCATAATTTCAACTGCCACTGTTCCTTGACCAGCAATAACATACGGATCATCGAACGGATGAACAAACGTCATTCTATTATCCTCACAATAGCGCTGCGCTTCTTGGAAAGAGCTATCAAATGTATCACCAACTAATACAATTTCTGCAAAATCACCACCGAAAAATTGTACTTGCGATACTTTTTGTTTAGGCGTCGTTGTTGGCATGAAGATTTTTGACGGAATCTTCAATAAATTGCACGTATAAGCAACTCCTTGTGCATGATTACCTGCACTTGCACAAACAACACCGTTTTGTAATTGTTCTTTCGATAAACTTTGAATTAAATTGTACGCACCACGGATTTTGAAAGAGCGAATTAATTGTAAGTCTTCTCTTTTTACATAAACGTCACAATCATATTTCTCAGATAAAACTGTATCACGTTGTAACGGTGTTTTAATAACGATATCTTTCATGCAATTATGAGCCATTAAGATATCTTCAATTTTCACTCTCTCCTTTACCTTCTGCACCATTTCATATCATCCTTATCTCTTTTAAATTGGCTCAATCAAAATTCGGGATTTTTAGAACTGCACCTGTATTCGCCGATGTTACCATCTGTGCATAACGTCCAAGCCAGCCAGTTTTCACTTTCGGTTCTGGTCGTTTCCATTCTTTTTTACGCTTATCTAATTCTTCATCACTAACTCTTACTTCTAACAATCTTTCCTCAACATCGATACAAACGATATCCCCTTGCTTGAGAAGTGCAATCGTTCCGCCCGCAGCTGCTTCTGGCGAAATATGCCCTACCGAAATACCACGTGAAGCTCCAGAAAAACGACCATCCGTTAATAGCGCAACATCTGCACCTAATCCCATACCAGCAATCGCTGATGTTGGTGCTAACATTTCCGGCATACCAGGGCCGCCTCTTGGTCCTTCATAGCGAATAACAACTACATCGCCTTTCTTAACCTTTCCAAGCATAATGCCCGCAAGCGCCTCATCTTGTGAATTAAAAATAACGCAAGGTCCTTCAAATCGTTTTACTTCTGTTGCCCCACTTTTAATAACTGCCCCATCTTTCGCAAGGTTTCCTTTTAATATACGTAATCCCCCTTCTTCACTATGAGGGTTTTCGAGAGAATGAATAACTTCCTTATCTTTAATCTCTGCATGAGCAATGTTTTCTCTTAACGTCTGCCCAGTAGCCGTTATTCGGTCTAGATGAAGTACCCCTTCTTTTCGGCTCATCTCTTTCAAAATTGCACTAATCCCGCCCGCTCGATCAATATCTTCCATATGCCAATTGGAAGCAGGGCTTACTTTACATAAATGTGGTACACGTCTTGAAACGGCATCAATGCGGTTCATATCGTAATCTAATCCAGCCTCTTGCGCGAGCGCCAATGTGTGCAACACTGTATTTGTTGAACCGCCCATCGCCATATCAAGTGCGAACGCATCATCAATTGCTTCTTCCGTTACAATGTCTCGCGGTTTAATATCTCTTTCAATTAAAATCTTTAATTTCTCTGCTGCTTGTTTAATTAATTCTTCGCGTCTTGGATCGATGGCTAAAATACTTCCGTTACCCGGAAGAGCTAAACCTAATACTTCACATAAACAGTTCATAGAGTTCGCTGTAAACATACCGGAACAAGAACCACAAGATGGACAGCCATGATCTTCAATATCCTTTAATTCTTCTTCTGAAATTTTACCAGATTGATAAGCTCCTACTCCTTCAAAAACAGAACTTAAATCGACAACTTCTCCTTTAGATGTTTTTCCAGCCGCCATCGGACCACCTGAAACGAATACAGTTGGAATGTTAATACGAAGTGCAGCCATCATCATACCGGGTGTGATTTTGTCACAGTTTGGAATACAAATCATACCATCAAACCAATGTGCATTTACAACCGTTTCTACTGAATCTGCTATGATTTCACGACTCGGAAGCGAATAACGCATACCGATATGCCCCATCGCAATACCGTCATCTACTCCAATTGTATTAAATTCAAATGGAACCATACCTGCTGCACGCACTGCTTCTTTAACAAGTTTCCCAAACTCATTTAAGTGCTTATGACCTGGAATAATTTCAATAAAAGAATTACAGATAGCTATAAACGGTTTATCAAAATCTTCATCTTTCAAACCAGTTGCTTTTAATAAACTACGGTGCGGCGCTTTATCAAAACCTTTTTTAATCATGTCACTTCTCATCTTGTCAAATCCCCTCTTACGTATTTTTCACTTATAATCTCTTATTCTATTTCTTTACTAATTCTTTCGGTGCGTGAATCCAGCTCATCATTTCACGAAGCTCTGCTCCTACTTTTTCTAACTGATGATTTTGTTCTGCTTTTTTCATCGCATTATACGTTGGTCGCCCAGCTTGATTTTCTAAAATCCACTTCTTCGCGAATTCACCTTGCTGAATTTCTGTAAGTACTCGTTTCATTTCTTTCTTCGTTTCATCTGTAACAATTCTCGACCCTGTTACATAATCTCCGAACTCTGCCGTATCGGAAATAGAATGGCGCATGTTCGTTAAACCACCTTCGTACATTAAATCAACAATTAACTTTAATTCATGTAAACATTCAAAGTATGCAATTTCAGGACGATATCCGCCTTCTGTTAATGTTTCAAAACCAGCTTTCACAAGTGCCGTTACCCCGCCGCAAAGCACTGCTTGCTCACCGAATAAATCCGTCTCTGTTTCTTCTTGGAATGTCGTTTCAATTACGCCTGCACGTGTACAGCCTACACCTTTTGCATACGCAAGAGCTAAACTTAATGCTGTTCCTGTTGCATCTTGATGTACTGCTACTAATGCCGGAACACCATTTCCTTCTTGAAATACACGCCGAACGAGATGACCTGGACTTTTTGGCGCGACCATCGCTACATCTACGTAACTTGGCGGGTTAATTTGTCCGAAGTGAATATTAAATCCATGTGAGAAAAGTAACATTTGTCCTTCACGGAGATTCTCTTCTACTTCTGCTTTATACACATGTGCTTGCTGTTCATCTGGCAATAGCATTTGTACAACTTGCGCGGTTCGAACAGCTTCTGAAACAGACATTACTTCAAATCCATCTGCTTTTGCTACTTCAAAAGACTTACCAGGTCGAACACCAACTACAACTTCCACACCAGAATTACGTAAATTTTGTGCCTGCGCATGACCTTGAGATCCATAACCAATTACCGCAATTGTTTTCCCTTGTAATAACTCTAAATTTGCATCTTTCTCATAATACGTTTTCATATTCCATACACTCCCTATAATTTATTTACTTGCAGTACATCAATTAATTTTTTCAACTGATTAACAAGTAATGTCGCTTCATTTTCAGTACAAACTGCTGTGAGTTTCATTTCAGAAACACCACTAGTATCTCTTTCGTTTAAATGTAAAGAAGAAATATAATAACCACGCCGAGCAAAAATCCCACTTATACGTAATAAGACGCTTGGCTCGTTATGAATAACGAGTGAAAAAGTATGATTCATTCTTCCCACCTCTTCATAATCATTTCGTTATTCCCTTTGTTTGGCGGAACCATCGGAAATACATTTTCACCTTCTTCTACACAAAAATCAACTACGACAGGACCTTCATGAGCAAATGCTTCTAACATCACTTGTTTCGCCTCGGTTGAATTTGTCGCTCTTAATCCTTTCACTCCATAAGCTTCTGCCACTTTCACAAAATCTGGCGATCCAATTTTTGATTCTGACAAACGATTTTCATAAAACATTTCTTGCCATTGCCTTACCATCCCTAAAAATTTGTTATTTATAATAAATACTTTTACAGGGATGTTATTTTCAACAATTGTTTGTAATTCTTGAATGTTCATTTGAAAAGAAGCATCGCCTGCAATACAAATGACGAGTTCTTCTTCTTTCGCAAGCTGAGCACCAACTGCCGCCGGAAAACCAAACCCCATCGTTCCTAGTCCGCCAGATGTTAGAAAAGTCCGTGGGTTTTTCGCTTTATAAAAATGCGCAGCCCACATTTGATGCTGTCCTACTTCTGTCGTAACAATCGCTTCACCGTTCGTTAATTCACTTACTAGACTAATAACATGCTGTGGTTTTAACTCACCTTCTTTTTGATTGTAGGAAAGAGGATATTCCTCCTTCCATTCCTCTATTTTCGTAAGCCATTCATTTGTTTGTGTACGAATTGGCATATGTAACAACATGTGTAACGCTTTTTTCACATCTCCAACAATCGGATATTCCACAGTTACATTTTTATGAAACTCTGAAGGGTCTATATCAATATGTACCTTTTTCGAATGCGGAGAAAAGAGTTCTAATTTTCCTGTTACACGATCATCGAAGCGAACACCCAAAGCAAGTAGTAAATCACATTCTGTTACTGCCATGTTTGCAGCATACGTTCCATGCATGCCGAGCATTCCTAAAAATAACGAATCTCCCGGCGGATATGCACCAAGTCCCATTAAAGTGGAAACGACAGGAATACGATTTTCCCTCGCAAACTGAATAAGTTCATCAGAACCACCCGAATGAATGATCCCTCCTCCAATATAAAGAAGTGGACGTTTTGCTTCGAAAATTGCTTTAGCTACCTCTCTAAGCTTCCTACTGTCTGGCATAGGCTCTAGTTTATATCCTGGAATCTCAATTACTTCATTATAAAAACTTGTTACCTTTTCATTTTGAACATCTTTTGGAATATCAATTAATACTGGTCCCGGGCGCCCGCTTTCGGCAATGTAAAAGGCTTCTTGTACAATACGTGATAAATGATTCACATCACGAACTTGATAATTATGCTTCGTAACAGGTACTGTAATCCCGACAACATCTGCTTCTTGAAATCCGTCTTTTCCGATGAGAGGTTTTGCAACTTGCCCTGTAATAACAACTAAAGGAATCGAATCCATATAAGCATCTGCTAAACCCGTAACTAAATTTGTCGCCCCTGGTCCAGAGGTAGCAAAGACTACCCCGACCTTTCCAGAAGCTCTCGCATATCCTTCTGCCGCATGAATGGCAGCTTGTTCATGACGAGTTAAAACGTGCTTCAAACCACTTCCGTATAACGCATCGTATACTGGCAAAATCGCTCCGCCCGGATAACCGAAAACAGTCGTTACACCTAATTTTTTCAAACATTGAATAACGTGTCCGGCACCTGTCACATTTTCACACTGTAACTTCTCACGTGTTGTATGCTGCTCCATTTTAATTAACTCCTCTCCCTATCTACAGTAAGCTCTCCGCCAGTCCTGGAACACGTACGCCTCTTTCTCTCGTTAACTTTTTAAATTCCTCTGTCAATTGTTTCGTTACACTTCCCGGTTTCCCATCTCCAATTTCTCTTGAATCAACTTTTACAACCGGAATTAATTCTGCTGCCGTTCCTGTTAAAAACACTTCATCAGCTACATATACGTCATGACGAGTAAACGGTCTTTCCTCACACCGAATATTAAGTCGCTCACATAGCTCGATAACACTATTTCTCGTAATACCTTCTAGCGCTCCTAAATAAGAAGGAGGTGTTAACACTTTTCCATCTTTCACAACGAAAACATTATCTCCAGATCCTTCACAAACATATCCTTGTTGATTTAACATAAGTGCCTCTAGCACTCCTGCTTGCGCCGCTTCAATTTTTACAAGTACGTTATTTAAGTAGTTCATTGACTTAATGCGTGGATCTAGTGCATCTGGCGTATTACGTCTTGATGCAACAGATACAACGCTTAATCCATTATCGTAAAATTCCTGAGGGAATAACTTTAATTGTTCTGCAATGATAATAACGCTCGGTTTCACACAACTTCTAGGGTCGAGCCCTAAGTCACCTTTTCCTCGTGAAACAATTAAACGAATGTAAGCATCCGCATACTCATTTTTTTGCAACGTTTGTAAAACCGCTTCTTCCATTTCTTCAACCTTCAATGGGATTGTAAGTAAAATAGATTTTGCCGATTCATATAATCGTTTTACATGTTCTTTTAAACAAAATACATTTCCACCGTAACTACGAATTCCTTCAAATACACCGTCTCCGTATAAAAAACCGTGATCATATACTGAAACAACTGCCTTTTCCTTTTCTACAAATTCCCCATTCATATAAATGTACTGGTTTCCCATCTCACATCGCTCCTCTTTTTTTCTCTCTATTTTTGCAATCTATTTCTATATCGATTGCTGAGATGAGTATTTTTAACAGAATATTCAGTATATAAACCTTAAAAATATACTCGTCTCAACAATCGATTACATACATACATACATACTTGTAGCAATCCATTGCTGAGACGAGGGAATCGCGGTACCACTCAGCTTCCTTACACTTCTCACGAAATATAAGCTCTGCAAGTCCAATTAGACTTTTGTTTTTCTATCGGAAACAACTCCGCTACTTTTTACTAGTTTCAAAAGTAGTGCTCCGAGGTGATCTTCAATGATGAAATTGTTACCGCCCTCACAGCTTCTAGGCGGCTCTCTGAAACAATTTTTATCATTTACTCTCCTCTTCTACGCATTCTCTTATTCGATTTTTTAAAATAAAAACTCTCGCCTCAGCAATCAACTACTACAATTTAGTAGCTTTGATTGCTGAGGCGAGAGTTTCGCGGTACCACTCAGCTTCCTTATACTTCTCGCGAAATATAAGCTTTGTAGGTCCAATTAGACCCCCGTCCTTTTACCGGAGACGATGCCGTCGCCCTCTACTCAGTTTCCCTTTCGCAAGCGATGCTCCGAGGTGATCTTCAATGATTCGATTGTTACTACTCTCACAGCCTAGGAGCAGCTCTCTGAAACGATCATAACCATCTACTTTCCTCTTCTTTGCATATGCAACATATAAAGTTAGAAAATTCTTAATTAACTTTTATTTGTTAAACGTATTATAGGACGTTGTTCTTTTCATTGTCAACATGTTTTTCCAAAAAAAAAATAAAATTCAATCAATTCAAGAGAAGTCTATTTATTTTTTCTCAAAACAAAATCGGAATGAACTTCTTACACATACTCATATATTACTTAAGTATGTTCGCATTACTACATAAAAAAACAACTTAATAACATATAAAATTTTATGAGGAGATGAGAAAACTATGTTAAAAGGAAAAGTGGCATTAGTTACAGGAGCAAGCCGAGGAATTGGACGTGCTATTGCAAAACGTTTAGCAAACGACGGTGCATTAGTTGCTATTCATTACGGAAATCGAAAAGAAGATGCTGAAGAAACTATTTATGAAATTCAATCAAATGGCGGATCTGCTTTTTCTATCGGTGCAAACCTTGAATCTTTACATGGTGTAGAAACCCTTTATAGTTCTTTAGATAGCGAATTACAAAAAAAAACTGGTAGTACTAAATTTGATATTTTAATAAACAACGCTGGAATTGGTCCTGGTGCTTTTATTGAAGAAACGACTGAACAATTTTTTGATAGAATGGTTTCAGTTAATGCAAAAGCACCATTCTTTATTATCCAACAAGCTCTATCTCGTTTACGTGACAATAGCCGAATTATTAATATTTCATCCGCTGCCACTCGTATTTCTTTACCTGATTTCGTTGCCTATAGTATGACGAAAGGCGCTATTAATACAATGACTTTCACACTAGCAAAACAGCTCGGAGCACGAGGAATAACAGTGAATGCAATACTTCCTGGATTTATTAAAACAGATATGAATGTGGAACTCTTGAGCGACCCAATGATGAAACAGTACGCTACTACCATTTCCGCTTTTAATCGCTTAGGTGAAGTAGAAGATATTGCCGATACCGCGGCATTTCTCGCTTCTCCAGACAGCCGCTGGGTTACTGGACAATTAATTGATGTTAGCGGAGGATCTTGTTTGTAATTTCTTAATCTACTTACGCAAAAAAAGCCAGCATTTTTGCTGGCCTTTTTCACTGTGTAAAACGATATCCTACTCCCCAAATTGTTTCGATATATGATTTATCGAATGGATCGAGTTCAATTTTTTGACGAATATTTTTCACATGTACAGCAACCGTTGCTGCATCACCAATTACATCCATCCCCCATACAGTTTCAAAGAGACGATCTTTACTAAATACTTGATTTGGATGTTCTGCCATACAAGTTAATAAATCAAATTCTTTTCCGGTTAACATGACCTCAGTTCCATTTACAAATACACGTCGGGCCGATTTATCAATAAACAATCCTCGAATACGAATTTCATCTTTTATTAGTTCTCGTTTTCCTGTTAAACGATCATAACGAGCTAGATGAGCATTTACACGTGCCACCATTTCACTCGGGCTAAACGGTTTTATAATATAATCATCTGCTCCAAAACCTAACCCTTTAATTTTATCGATTTCCTCTTGTTTTGCGGACACCATAAGTATTGGTATGTCCTTTTCCAATCGAACTTGTTTACAAATTTCATATCCATCTATTCCCGGTAACATTATGTCTAAAATTAACAAGTCATAATCCTCTAGAAGAACTCTTTGTAAACCTTTTTCGCCAGAGTAATCAATATCTACTGTATACCCAGCAACCTCTAAATAATCCTTTTCTAACTCTGCTATAATAGCTTCATCTTCAATAATTAAAATTCTTTTCAAGATGCTCTCCTTTTTCTAATTGATTTTTTGTAATGTAAATGCCAGCGTCGTTCCTTTACCTTTTTTGCTTTCTACCCAAATATCACCACCATGTTGTGTGATAATCTGATGTGCAATTGACAAACCAAGTCCGCTTCCACCTGTTTTAGAATTTCTAGAATGATCTGCACGATAAAACCTTTCAAATATATGAGGCAACGCCTTCTCTTCTATTCCTACCCCATTATCTTTTATGTAAATCGTTACATAATCAATAGATTCGGTCATGCGAATTCCTATATATCCTTCTTCTTTATCCATATACTTCACACTATTCCAAATGATATTTGTAATAACACGACGTAATTTTTCACGATCACCTTTTACCAAAATAGAAGTATCCTTTTGAGCATCCCATCTCACTGCAATTCCCTTATCTTGTAATTCAAGCTGTAGTTCTTCTATGCAATCAGATAAGTATTGATTAATTTCAACCTCTTCAAATTGAAACGGTTCCTCTTTTAAATCAAGTTTTGAAAAGAGAAAAAGCTCGTCAATTAATTGATCCATATCAAACACTTTATGATAAATAATCGTTAAATATTTATCTAATTGTTCTGGAGTTCGAGCGATACCCTCTTTAATTCCTTGTACATAACCTTTAATAGCCGTTATTGGCGTCCGTAAATCATGAGAAATATTTGAAAGCAACTCTTTACGATTTTTTTCATATTGCATTTGCAGCTCGACCGATTCCTTCAACCTGCCACGCATCTCTTCAAACGATAAACTTAATTCACCTATTTCATCTTTCGCAAGTGGCTTTACTTGAAAATCTAAATCACCCTTTTGAATTCTTTCCGTTGCCTGCTTTAATGAATGCAATGGTTTAATAATACTCCGTGATATAAAATATGTTAATATTCCATTCGTAATAATTAACCCAAGTATTAAAGAGAATACGAAATACGGGAAAAATTCTCTAATCATTTCTTCTAAAGGATTTACATACTCAAATACAAAAATACTTACCTTATCCTTCTCTTCATCGTAGTAATCAAATTGCTTATAGTAAAAAGAATTATCCTCTATTTTCACATCCATTCCTTTTCTTTGTCCTTCCGTTTCAAATGCGGGTAGGTATTTATCAAACGAAGAGATTTTAAAATATGGGGATGAATATGTAAGCTCATCATTTTTTCGAATTAGTAATCCTGCTTGATTATCGTTTAATTCTTTATCAGTTTCCTTTAAAAAATTTATATCCTCCAATTTATCTGGAGCATACGATGAAAGAATTTTCAACCTACTAAAAATATCATCTTCATCTTCTTTTGTACGAATAGCTCCCTCCTGCTCTTTATCAATGAGAGAATGACTATTTTGATTAAGACCAATGATTGCTTTTGCAATACGAATATCACCAAATAAAGTAACACTAATTAACATAACTGCTATACCGCAAAAAACGATTGGAATAATTACCATCGCAACATACGACAACAGCAATCTAATACGGATTGACATTACAGAACTCCTATGAACATTATAATTTTAGCTTGTTACAGAATTCACCGGAAACGAAACTTGACTCATCCAAATACCAACTAATAATACGAGTATAGCTAGAACAATTTCTAAGAGCAATAAACGGCGATTAACTGTTCCAATATCGTTACCCCATGTTTTCGTTTGTCTCCATGCTACAATTGTAATTATACATACAGTAAGAATCTTTATATTTAAAAGGTTCGTCCATATTGAATTAAAATTAAAAAGCACCCAATTCCTTGTCTGTAAAAACACAATTAATTCCCCAGAAAGAAATGCTAAAATAAATGAAATACCAGCAATAATACTAAAATGTTTACGGAAACGCTTTTGATCAAATGTAATTTTGTATAATGTTGTCCACGCTATAACAAGAGCTAAATAAATAAGTGCTCCTAGCCACACTGCAATACTCATAACATGGACCATTCTAATTATAACTGCTGCCCAATTTGGATTAGTAATCCATACATGACCTGTGAAAGAAAAACTCGCAACAAGAAATCCCCAAACTAGCGCATACCATTCGTTCCCCATATGCTGCAAAGACATAAGAACTAATAATAGCAGTTGAATCATAATAATAACTGAAAATGGCGAATGAATAAGTAAACTCTCCTTCGGAATAATTGACTTATACACTATTAATTCGGCTATTAATCCTACTACAAGTATAGAGAAAAAAATCTTTTTCATATTCTTCATTCTTTGCAATATGGAAGGTAATCTATAACGTTTTACAAACATATCGAGCCACTTTACTCCTGCTCCAATTAAAATCATTCCCTCTACAATATAGCGTAGTGTTACTATCATAACATCTGAAAATACTGAGCCACTCCCACTCGCATTTCCCTCTACCACTACATTAGTTTGTACTTCTTCTCCAATTGAAAAGGGATAGCCTCCCTCACTCGGATGTCCGTCTGCAGAAATCATAGACCACCTTACTGTGTAAGTACCATTATTTAAGTTTGGTAATTTCACTTTTATTTTTGTTGGGTTATCTAATATTTCAACCTTTGATACTTGCACTCTCTTTGCACTTGGATCTAGCAGTTCAATATTGACTACATTTCCTGTAACTGGTTCACTAAATTCAAGAATAATCTGTTCCGGTTGTACTGTAAGAACCTCCCCCTCTTTAGGGGTGGCTCCTACAACACTTGTATGAGCAAATACACTACTATGAGAAAATAAAAATATACTTACACTTGTTAAAATAAATACTATCATTCTATAAAGCATGAAAACCTCCGTATTATTATTCTGGATGATTACCTGAGTGATCCCCGGTAGAAAATGGAGTAGTTACCCCCTCATAATTCATCATCGTATGCATTCCTTTTTCCGCATGAACGAGATGATGACAATGAACCATCCATAGTCCACTATTATTTGCCTCTAAAGCAATTTCATATTCTTCTCCCGGAAAAACATTAACTGTATCTAAGTAAATCGGACTTCCCTCCATTGGTTTACCATTTTTAGAAATAACTTGGAATGTATGTCCATGCAAATGCATTGGATGAATTTCTTCTCCCTTATTTTTAAAGCGAATCTTAACTTTATCTCCTTTCTCTACTTTAATGGGTGGAATATTAGGTGATGTCTTTCCATTAATCGTATACACCCATTTTTCTTGTCCATTTACATCTTTCACACCTTCTGCCAAATCCATATCATAGACCTTTGTAAACTTTGAATCTATCGTAAACTTGCCAACTTCTTTTTCTCCATATTTCGTAAAGTCAAACCATGGATAACTCTTTATATCAATAGGTTTTTTCGGCAAAGAACCATTCCCAATAGTCGCCGTTAACATTTGATTCATTTTCTTAGATGGATCCACATTAATAAGTTTTACACTCGTTGTTTCCGGCATTTTAAAAACAAGGTCATAATGTTGTGCAGCTCCCATCGGAAGAATTGCTTTATCTAGCTCGTCCCCACCTTTTATATCACGACCATCTAATGCGATAATTTGAAATGGCGCCCCAACTAATGTCATTAAATGCGTATTATTCCCAGCATTAATTAAGCGAAGGCGTACTGTTTCACCTGGTTTTGCATCCAATCGTAGACCCTCACTTGTATCATTTAATGTAAATACATCGTAATCATCTCCATCAGATAAATCTTTGAGTTGATCATTACTTGGCATCATTAACGGGCCTTCTAAAGTTTGCGCCTTTTCATTTCGAATATGATTGCTAGGGTAGCTATCCCAATCTTTATCTTGTTCGCCATTATGCTTACGAGTTTTTATGGCTCCTGTTTTCCATTCATGGATCGCCACTGTATAATCCTTTTCATATTTTACAGCTGGTTTATTCGGTTCAATAACAATGGTTCCAAATAGTCCCCGCTCCGTTTGTATTGCACTTTTTTGATGTGAATGATACCAATATGTCCCCACCTGATCAGCATTAAATGCGTATGTATATGTTTCACCTGGTTTTATAGCATTTTGCGTAACACCTGGAACACCGTCTACCACCGCAGGAACATCTAATCCGTGCCAATGGATTGTAACTGGTTCTGGCAATTCATTTTTCAAATTTACAACAATACGTTCACCTTGTTTAACTCGAATTTGAGTACCCGGTGATGTTCCATCAAAGGTCCATGCATCTACCTTTTTCCCATCTCCCAAATCTAAACTTGCTACTTTCGCCGTAATATTAAAAGTTTTTGTAACCCTTTTTTTGGCATCTGAATTAGCAATAGATGTAATTGATTCTGAAGTAGATGTTGCATCTGTTAACTTCTTTTTTTCATTTGTACCTGGGTAATTATTTATTAAAAAATATCCAAAAATAACCAACCCTAATAGTAAGCATGCCGCAATTAATATATTTCTTAAATCGCTTTGTATAAATTCCTTTTTCATATTAGTCTCTCTTTCATTTTTTGTTGTAAACTATTAATTTTCATATGTGGATTCATTGCCTATCACCTCACATATTCACTTCGATTTACATCATAACACTCAGAAAAAAAGAAACTTTGAAGGAATTTTAAAGACTTTATAAAGAAATATATTTCAATTTTTCTTTACTTCTAAATCTTTTTTATTGCGCAATAAAAAAAAATGTATAATACTATATAAAACATATACATTTAGGAGGATTACAACAATGTCCGAAAAAACATACGAACTCGCAACCTTCGCAGGCGGTTGCTTTTGGTGCATGGTAAAGCCATTTGATGAACTTCCTGGTATTCATAAAGCACTTTCTGGCTATGCAGGTGGTCATGTAGAAAACCCAACATATGAACAAGTAAAAGCTGGTACATCTGGTCATTTAGAAGTTGTACAAATTACATTCGATCCTTCTATTTTTCCATATGAAAAATTACTAGATTTATATTGGCCACAAATCGATCCAACTGATGATGGCGGACAATTCTTTGACCGTGGTCCCTCTTATCGCACTGCTATTTTTTATCATAATGAAACACAAAAAGAGCTTGCTGAAAAATCAAAACAAGCTCTTGCAGAAAGCGGTATGTTTAAAGAGCCAATCGTAACTGAAATTCGCCCGGCTGCACCTTTTTATGAGGCTGAAGAATACCATCAACATTTCTATAAAAAGAACCCAGAAAAATATGCTAATGAGCAAAAAGAATCTGGCCGTGAAGACTTTATAAAAGAAAATTGGCAAAAAAAATAATAAAAATGCATCGTACCTTTTAAGTACGATGCATTTTTATCTTTGAAAAAAGTGCCATGCAATGATGAGAACAACCGCTGTCAATGTCCAAAGTGCGATTTCATTTTTCACTCTACTCTTCTTCTTAGTCATTTCATTCCCTCCTAATAGCAATACAACATATTCAAGATTTCCTCTGTTTAATTGTCCATCTTATATACGTGAATACATCCGTACAAATTCTTATAACAAGACCACCAATGATTCCGATTGCAATTGAAATTACTAACGTCTGTCCAAAACTAAAAGTAGTTGTGTATGTTATGTAGAGAACAACGCATACAAGTAAAACATCCGGTAAAGAAAGCAAAAACTTTTTAAGCATTTCTTCAGCTCTCCTATGTCTTATTTATCTCTTCTACTGTAGCTTTGAAATAAAGCTTGTTTAAAAATTCTATTTAGACACTCATTTTACGCAAAAAGAATAAGAACCCCTTTTGAAAAGAGATTCTTATTCATCAAATGCAAATTTGATTATTTTCTACATATCCTTTACTATAATTACTCCTAAAATAGAATAATATTACTAATGATTTGTTGTACATTAACTATTTGCCAGGCAATCGGATGTTGCGCCAACTACCTACATCGCATTGACCGTATGTATTATCACCTACTGCTACCACGGTGCCATCTAATTTAAGACCGATCGTATGCGCACAACCAGCTGCTACCGCTACAATATCGCGCCAATCACTTACATTACATTGACCATACTCATTCCAGCCTACTGCCACCACGGTACCGTCTGATTTAAGTCCGATTGTATGATTTGTACCAGCTGCTATTGCCATAATATCTTTCCAGCTGCCTACATCGCATTGACCAAGTTTATTATTACCCACGGCCATCACTTTGCCATCCGATTTCAAACCAACAGTATGAAGGTAACCTGCCGCCAACTCCACCATACCACGCCATCCACTTACATTGCATTGGCCATATCGATTATTCCCCACTGCCGTCACTGCGCCGTCCAATTTAAGACCGACTGTATGCCAATCACCCACCGTGACCGCCACAATATTTCTCCAGCTACTTATATTACATTCTCCTTCTTTATTTCGCCCCACCGCTATTACCGTGCCATCCGGTTTAAGACCAATGGTACGACGCCATCCCGCCGCAACCGATACAATATTATGCCATTCGTTTACATCACATTGATCATGCTTATTCCACCCCACCGCTTCCACAGTATTATCACTTTTCAGAGCGATTGTATGAGCATTACCCGTGTTCGTCGCCATATGAACATTGCCCGCTGCGACTGCTTCAATATCACACCAACCGCTTACATTGCATTCTCCTTCTTTATTTCGCCCCACTGCCACAACCGTGCCATCCGATTTAAGAGCAACTGTATGACCACGACCTGCCGCTATCGTACCTTTAGGCCACCGTTTCACTTTTAACATTTCTTCTTTCGGTGAAATGTAATTCATGTTTTACCTCCTTGCATATAAGCAACTGTATCCAAATAGATATTTTTATCTAATTTCATTATAAATGACCCGACTTTTTTTATAAATTTACAGCTACAAAAGAAGCCTATTATTACTTCTTCAAAAAATAAAAACCTCCAGTTTCAATACTAGAGGTTTTTTCTTTATTTCTTCAATCGTTCAATAAAATCGTTCAATTTATCAAGTGATTTCATATTCTGATTACAAGCTACACCATCTTTGCAAATATAGTTTCCCTTTTTAACGAAAGTTCCTTGTACATCACCTTTAATTTCAACTAAAAACATCCCTACTTCTTCATGTCCATGACATAATGAACAAATGCTCTTTTTATTTAAACTTTGGAACGTTCCTTGCAGACCAACAAACTTATTTTTATCATTTTTCGCTATAATAAATTTCCTGCTTGACCCTTTATCAATCCAGCTTAAATAAGATAATTCTTTCATGTCCAGTTCTTCCATATCAGGAAGTTTTAACTTTTTCGCTTTAGGAAATAATTTTTTTAATGTTTGCGCTGTAACTTCCTGAAACGGAATGACATACGGATTTATTTTCATTAAAAACGATTCTGCATCTTCTCTATTTTGAACTGTTAATACCGTATCAATTAACTCTTTCTGTTCATCTGTTAAATTTTCAAATACATGTATTATTTTTTCAATCGCAAGTGATTTTAATGCTTGAATTACACCTCTATCATTTGCCGTTGCATGCCCATTTGCTAAAATATAAGCTTGTGATTTTATAAAATTGTATTGATCACTTCTAATAAAAGCTTCCATCTTTATCACTCCATACAAATTGTTGATCTAGTCTTATTGTATACAATGATTCAGCTTTTTGATATGTAAAAGATAACTTAGAAACAAATATTACATACTCCGATTATGTTCTACCGCTTCATTTCCTGACAAAAGAAACCATCGTCTGTTTTCCATTCTGCATATAATACATCCTCAAATTTAGTAATCCCTTTTTGCTTTATTTGTTTATAAAGCCATCCTTCATCAAAGCCTGCTTCTCTCAAATTATCTTTCACTACTTTTCCATCACTAATTAATGAAATCGGTAAGTATACAGGCTTATGTTTTAAGCTTAAATCATTTATAGTGGGAGATTCATATTTGCTCTTTTTCAGAACACTTATGTTTCCATTAGGTTCCAAAATCATATATTCAACTTCTCGGATTGAAAATATATCTTTTTGTTGTCTTAGCATTTGTTGTAATTGATTAATATCCAAATGATTTGAACTTAATTGTTCTCGGTCAATCTTTCCATTACGGATAATAATGGAAGGATATCCTTCAAAAAACCTTCTTGTTCCTCTTATTTTTTGTGTTATCACTTCTATTGTATAAATTAAAACCACCCATACAAATACTGAATATAAAATAGACCACACTTTAATTTTAGGGTCATATATTGAATTCCCAACAAGCTCACCAAGAACGATAGCAGAAATAAAATCAAATGGCGTCAGCTGAGATATTTGTGTTTTCCCTAATATTTTCGTAGCAATTAACAGAACAAAAAATCCAACTAAAAGTTCTATAGTTATTTGTCCAATATGATTCATATATGTTCACCTTTCTGCTTTTCACTCAAATACTATGTATACTATTTAGTAAAAAAACGGCACAATATTGCTATTATCATGCCCATTCATATCCAGTAGATACAAAGCAAAAAGAGTCTAGTTCAATTTAATAATTGAACTAGACTCTTTTATCTTCATTTAGAGTACACAATCTTTTTAATCGTTTCTCCGGAAAGAAAATGCTCCTCCGCAAGTTGATGAATGGAAATTCCGCTTTTAAACGCTTCTTTAATTGCTTTATTTCTTTCATCTAGTTGTTTTCTTCCTCCAGATCGTGTACCCCATTTATAATGTTTCGT
Source organism: Bacillus sp. DE0042 (assembly GCF_007680225.1). Classification (NCBI taxonomy): domain Bacteria; kingdom Bacillati; phylum Bacillota; class Bacilli; order Caryophanales; family Bacillaceae; genus Bacillus; species Bacillus sp. DE0042. Next base: position 1,036,320 of record NZ_VEJP01000001.1, read on the forward strand.
TTCTTGTTTTGGAATGTAAATTGTTTCACCTTGTATATACTTTTGAATTTCAGTAATTAAACTTTCTGGTAAAACCGTCGCAGCTTTAACGTATTTCATTTCTGCTCGCCCCTTATTTTTTATGGTTCATTTCAATAAGGTGCAAAGCCAAATATAAAAAATGATACGAGCTCATTTAGGCGATTGTATATTACTTGTCTACCTCACGCAAAGTATCGCCATTTCCATACTTGGCTTTGCATGAGACGCTGCAGTGTCTGGCAATTGAATTATAATCGCCATATAAACACCTCCTAATATACCTTTTGTATTTTATTATATGATAAATTCCTTCCCCTTGCATCCACATCCTTTTTTAAGCATGAAATTACTTAGTTTGATATAATACTTTTTAGTCCAATCAAAAAGTATAGTGAGGTTGCGTTATGAAGAAAAAAATAATCATTACAATCGTTACATTATTCATTATTACTGTAGCATTATTTGGAACATACAAATTGATGAACGCAAGAAGTTTTCAATTATTTGGAGATGTAACAAACCGAGTAGAAACAAATGAAAAAGTGATTGCTTTAACTTTTGATGATGGCCCTACGAACAATGTAAAACAAATATTACCGCTACTAGAGACATACAATGCAAAAGCTACATTCTTTTTAATCGGAAATGAATTAGAGAAAAACTTATCGTTAGGAGAAGATATCGTACAATCTGGACACCAAATTGGAAACCATACATACTCTCATAACAGAATGGTTTTTAAAACACCTTCTTTTATTAAAGAAGAAATAGAAAAAACGAATTCATTCATCCGCCAAACAGGATTTACAGACGAAATTGATTTTAGACCACCTAACGGGAAAAAGCTAATTGGTCTGCCCTATTATTTAAATAAAAACAATATCGAAACAATCACATGGGACCTTGAACCTGATACTTTTTATAAATCTGCGGCTGATAAAATTGAATATGTTAATAAAAATGTAAAACCAGGTTCTATCATTTTACTGCACTCTATGTACGATGATTCTAATGAAAATTTACAAACGATTAAAGGTATTTTAGACTCTTTATCTAAGAAGGGCTATCAGTTCGTAACAGTAAACGAACTGCAAAAAAGAGCAAAATAAAAAGTAGCGTATCATAGAGCGATACGCTACCTTTCTTTTTAAATAATGCCAAGTACATTTAAGAATACGATAATTATCGCAATTGGTGCGATAAAGCGAAGTAAGAATAACCATAATACGAACAGTTTATAGCCTTTATTTTTACTTACACCAAGTTCTTTCATTAATACATCTTTCTTCATTTTTAAAGGAACAAAGATGGAAACTAATAAAACACCAAGTGGCATTAGTACGTTACTCACTGCATAATCCGCTAAATCAAAGATTGTCTTTCCGAAAATCTTCAGATCACTTAATATACCAAATGATAATGCTGATGGTACTCCAACAACGAAGATTAATAACCCTACGATTAAGGCCGTTTTTTCACGTTTGCCTTTACCTTTTGATGTTAACGACGCAACACTAATTTCTAGCATAGAAATAGCAGATGTAATCGTTGCGAAGAAGAACAGCAATAAGAAAATAACGAAGAACACTTTTCCGAACGCCATTTTACTGAAAATAGCAGGTAATACGATAAATAATAATCCTGGTCCTTGAGATGGTTCTAATCCAAATGCAAATACAACTGGGAAAATTGCAAGTCCTGCAAGTAATGTAATTACTAATGTTAAAGCTACGATAGAAAATGCTGAACGCGGTAAACTTTCTTCCTTCGGTAAGTATGAACTATATGTTACCATTACTGCTACACCGACCGATAATGAGAAGAACGATTGACCCATCGCATATAAAATAACTTCTGATGTTACATGTGAGAAATCAGGTTGTAAGAAGAAACGAACTCCTTCTCCCGCGCCGTCTAATGTAAGAGCACGAACAATTAATACAAAGAATAAAACGAATAGCGCTGGCATGAAATATTTATTTACTTTTTCAACACCGTTTTGTACGCCTTTACTTACGATAAAAATAGTAATAAGAATGAATAATAACTGTGCTCCTACTGCTAAATAAGGATTGGAAATGATTTCACCAAACGTAGCTTCGTATGCGCCATTTCCTTCCCATAGTCTACCTGTAATTGCATTCCATAAGTATAATAAAATCCATCCCCCTACAACACTGTAGAAAGAAAGTAATATGAAACAAGTTACAATCCCTAATTTCCCTAACCATGGCCATAATGTTTTTGGTGCGATTTCTCTATATGCATCAACAGCCTCTTTTTGTGTACTTCTTCCGATAACGAATTCAGCTAATAATAGCGGTAAACCAATTAATAATGTGAAACCGATGAAAATAAGGAAGAACGCCCCGCCTCCTCCGATGCCGGCCATATAGGGGAATTTCCAAATCGCCCCAAGGCCAATTGCTGAACCTGCTGCAGCTAATACGAAACCTAATTTCGATGTCCATTGCTGTGAATTCATTTGTTAATCTCCTCTCTGTCTCTTTTTCTTTGTTTCAGTTCAGTATTTATATTGTTCTATCAATACTCTTTTCGAATACGTTCACTTCCTCCCTAATCATAAAAAAACGCCCCTACGTAAATACGTAGGGACGACAAAAATATCGCGGTACCACCCTAGTTATGAAGATACAACAAAGTTAGGCCCTAAATAAAAAACGTCCCTACGCAAATACGTAGGGACGATAAATTATCGCGGTACCACCCTAGTTATGAAGCCACAACAAAGTTAGGACCTAAATAAAAAACGTCCCTACGTAAATACGTAGGGACGATAAATATCGCGGTACCACCCTAGTTGTGAAACAATCTTCACCACTTTATTTGATAACGGTATAAACTACCGTCTTTCATTTCCTCACAATGTGAGATTTATGAAAGATGCTCCAGGACGAACTTCATGAATAATCTATATACTGATTCACACCAACCATCAGCTCTCTGAAATAGGGAGATATTCACTACTATACCCTTTCATTGCCCAAATATTATTTTCCGAATTGATTACTATCATTTTTATCACACATTAAAAATAGTGTCAACTTATATTTTGAATTTTTATGTATTACATTCTATTTAAAAAATGTAAAATATGACTTTTAAATGAATAATATTAGAATATTTATGTTCCATACTATATTAACTTCTCTAACAGGTTTATAGTAGTATACGATAAATGCAAGACAGCACGAGTAGGAGGAAAGAATTTTGTCTACTTCAAAAGTTTTAAAAGGTACTGCTTTATTAAGTGGTGCAACAATGATTTCACGTATATTAGGTTTTATATACTTCTTCCCTTTTCAACTATTAGTCGGAACACAAGGGGTCGCTTTATATGGATATGCATACTCTTGGTACGGTATTTTATTAAGCTTCTCAACAGCTGGTATTCCTATTGCCGTTTCCAAATTTGTTGCAAAGCATAATGCGCTCGGTGATTATAGTACAAGCAAAAAATTATACAACTCTAGTGTAAAATTAATGCTGTTTATGGGCTTCTTAGGATTTTTAAGTTTATTTATTGGGGCACCATACATATCACAATTTATTATTCGCTCGAAAACGCCAGACCCTCAATTTATCGCCGACGTAACACTTACGATGCGAGCATTAAGTTTCGCACTTATTATCGTACCAGCTATGAGTGTTACACGTGGTTATTTTCAAGGATTTCAGCATATGAAACCAAGTGCTGTTTCTCAAGTTGTAGAACAAATTGCACGCGTTGTTTTCATTTTAGTTGGTAGTTTTATCATTTCAAAACTATTAGGGGGTTCCGTAGCTTCTTCTGTTGCAGTTGCTACGTTTGGCGCTGTTATCGGAGCGCTTGCCAGCGTTTCGATTTTAATGTTGTACTGGAAAAAATATAACAGATTAAAGCCTCCCGAAGGAGAATTAAAGTCAAGAGCATCCAATATTCCATTAAAAAATATTTATATGGAATTACTTCGATATGCAATCCCAATTGTATTTGTCGGTATTGCAATTCCACTCTACACGTTAGTAGATCAATATACTGTAGCTGATGTCCTTAGGGCGATGGGCGAGCCGTTAGAAACAGCGAATGCAGTTTTCGCTTATATAACGAACTACGCCCAAAAGTTAATTATGATTCCAGCTTCTCTTGCAACTGGATTCTCATTAACGATCATTCCGGCTATAACGAAATCTTATACAAGCGGGAAACTAGAAGAACTACAAGAACAAATTGCAAAGATATTTCAAGTCTTATTATTCTTCACTATCCCAGCTGCATTCGGTCTTGCTAGCATCGCTTACGATGCATTCCGTATGGTTTATGTAAATCCTGAAATTGCACTTGGTGGATCACAATATTTAATTTCTTTTGCACCTTCTGCTATATTAAGTGCGATTTTCACAGTGTCAGCAGCTATATTACAAGGAATCGATTATCAAAGAAAAACGATGATCGCTTTCTCAGTCGGTATTCTCGTTAAAGTTTTAGTAAATACACCGCTCTTACATTTATTTGGCGGACACGGTGCTGTACTTGGAACAATTCTTGGATACCTCGTTTCCAATGCTATTATGTTGTACTGCATCATTAAGTTTGCGAAATTTAAAATTGGTGAGACAGCAAAAACAGTACTTCTTATTACAATTTACTCCGCTGCAATGTCTGCTGTTGTAATTGCATTAAAAGCGATTTTAAAATGGATGATTCCTGGACAATCCTATATGGAATCACTTCTTATTGTCTTTATATGCGGCGCTGTAGGAGGGATTGTTTATCTTTTATTCGTCCTAACGAGTGGACTTGCTTCACATATTCTCGGTGATAGACTTCAACGATTACCCATACTAGGTAAATTAGTCAAATAAAAAGAAGGGAGGTAACTCATTGTTACATCCCTTCTTTTTTACTTCGCATATTGAATACGTTTTTGTTGTTCCGCAATATGTAATTTTGGCGCATGGTGTTCTACTAAATGTAATAGCTCTTCAATTAACACTTCTAACTCCTGTACACTATACTCCGGTTTCCCTATTAACGTATTTGCCATACGCTCGTATAGATTTTCAGGCTTAATAATCATTCGTTCCACATTATGTGGCATCCATTTAAATGCCGGGTGATGTACATACATTTTATTCAAACCAAATAAGACCCCAAATATATTTCTTTGCACTTCACAAATAACATCATATAACATAAGCCAGTCTTTTCGTTTTAAAAGCGCCACTCGATTATGCCAGCGATTACTTAACCAAAGATTTTCTGAAATCATCCGTTTCGCTAGGTCTTCTGGATATGCCACCACTCTATCTTTTAATTCATGTACTTTCTCTTCTCCATACAAACTAACACCATCATGAACGGATGATACGATACATTGTTTTTCATAACTTATATCATATTGATCCACCACATCCGAAATAACTTTCTCTACTGTTTCAGTTAAAAAGTTACTAATCTCTAATTTAATTCCCTCTTTTGTCAAATACGTTTCCGACCATTCTTCTTCCTCGTAAGGATAATATGACAAAATTGTTCCACCAATATGATTAATAGGCTCTTTACGATCCTCGTCCTCTGGTGGCATTGACCATAAAATATGTAATTCTATATCTGAATGTTCATCTTCTAGTTTTCTAGCTACTGAACCCGCTAAAATAATAGTCTCTACTTTCGGATTTCTCCTATAAATCTCCGACATTTCTATTGCTTTCTCTTTTAATCCCACTTCATTTCCCCCTATAATTGCAGTACACAGTTACCTTTTCATTTATCTATTTCGATATTATGCATTGCATTCCCTTTTCAATGTCCCACTAAATCATATTTCTATCCAATAACGCTGAACAATTTCCCCAGTATGAACAGAAACTACTTCATCTTCTAACATACCGCCAACCTTTTGAATCGTTTTAGCCGAAGCGATATTAACTTTATCGCAAGTTATTAACACTTTCTGTAACCCTAACTTTTGTGCTTCATCTAATGCAAGTTGTAGTTGTTTCGTAGCGTAACCTTGACGACGTTTATTTGGATGTACACTATATCCAATATGACCACTTTCCCTCAATAATTCTGAGTTTAGTCGATGTCTAATATTCACAAAACCTATAAGTTCCCCTTTTTCAAAACTTAAAAATTGACTAGACGGTACTCGATTACTTTGTAAGTTTTCTCCTAGTTCCTGTCTACTCACTTTTTCAAACCAATTATCGAGAGAATCAAAATTTTGTAAAGAACTACTACCATGTGGTTTTTCATCCGTATGTAAAAATGCCTCCCGATACTCTATAATTTGTTCGCTATATTCATTTGCTGGTTTTAATAGTTTCATTTTCATTCTCCCCCTCTTTACAACCTAAAACAAACAGCTTAATCGTGACAATTTCACGATTAAGCTGTTTCTATCAATTTCATTCAAATAATCCCATACTCAAATAACGTTCTCCTGTATCAGGTGCAATACATAAAACTTTTTTACCTGCGCCTAGACGTTTCGCTATCATAATTGCTGCGTAAACAGATGCTCCAGACGATGGCCCAACTAATAAACCTTCTTGTCTAGCTAAGTTTCTCATTGTCGTTAAAGCCTCTTCGTCTGCAATTTGAATAATTTCGTTATACACTTCTGTATTTAAGTTTTTCGGGATAAACCCTGGACTTGTTCCTACTAGTTTATGAGGACCTGGAACACCGCCTGATAAAACGGGAGATCCTTTCGGTTCTACTACTGCAATATATAAGTTTGGTAGCTTCTCTTTTAACGTTTCCCCAGTACCTGTAATAGTTCCACCAGTTCCTGCCGTTGCTACGAATGCATCAAGCTCGCCATCCATTTGTTCATAAATTTCAAGGGCGGTCGTATAACGATGAATATTCGGGTTTGCTGGATTTTCAAATTGTTGCGGAATAAAACTATTTGGTATTTGCTTTTGCAGTTCTATCGCCTTCGCAATTGCTCCTGGCATTCTTTGTTCTGCCGGTGTTAAAACTACTTCTGCGCCGTATGCTTTCAATAAATTTATACGCTCTTTTGACATATTGTCTGGCATAATTAAAATCGCTTTATATCCTTTCGCAGCTGCATTCATCGCTAAGCCTATTCCTGTATTTCCACTTGTCGGTTCAATAATTGTATCTCCTGGTTTGATGAGACCATTCTCTTCTGCAACGTGCAGTAAATTATAGGCAGCACGGTCTTTCACACTGCGTGACGGATTAAACATTTCTAGTTTCACATACACATCTGCTGCGTCTTCTGGAATAAATTTAGATAATCGGACGACAGGTGTATCTCCTATTAATTCTGTAACATTTTCACATAATTTCATAGTGCATCCCCTATTCTATCGTTTTCTTATCACTTGGTAATAACCAAGAAGTAAGTCCAATTAATGGTAGACAACTACATAGTAACATAATGAATTGTAGACTATATATGTCCGCCAATTTCCCAAGTACTACAGATCCTAAAGCTCCTAGTCCAAACGCAAGCCCTACAATTAATCCAGATACCATCCCTACTTTTCCAGGAACAAGCTCTTGCGCATAAACAACAATTACACTAAAACTACTTGAACTAATAAAACCGATACATAAAAATAGCGGTACAACCCACACGAGCGAAACGTGAGGTAATAAAAGGGCGAGTGGTGCCGAACCTATCATTGAAAATACAATAATTGTTTTCTTTCCAAATCGATCTGCTAACGGTCCACCAAAGAAAGTTCCTAATACACCGGCAATCATAAATGCAAATACGAAATACTGGGCATTTTTTATAGATAAACCGTAATGTTCAATTAAGTAAAATTGATAAAAATTCCCGATACCAGCACCGTACCAAGAACGTACAAAAGTAAGAAAAACAAGAAGTATAATAACAAATTTAATATGTGTACTTACAATCGCATTTTCCGCCTCAAGCGCAGCCCTCTTTTTCCTTCTCACAGCGCCAGTTGCTAATTCATTCCTATACCAATTTGATACGAAAATTAATAATACAATTCCTACTGCCGCAAAAGCTGTAAAACCTAAAGAGCCAATTTGGCCGAGCGGAACGAAAATTAACGCTGTAAAAATAGGAGCTAGAGAATTCCCTGTATTTCCTCCCACTTGATAAATTGCTTGCGCTAAACCTCGTTTTGCACCGGCTGCCATATAAGCAACACGAGCACCTTCTGGATGGAAGACTGCGGAACCTAATCCGATAAATAAAACAGAGATAATAACAATAATAAAGTTCGGTGCAAACGCAAGTCCAATCATCCCAAGCATACTCGAAAACATACCGAGCGGTAATAAAAATGGTGATGGCTTCTTATCTGAATACATACCAAAAACCGGCTGCATAATCGATGACGTCATATTTAATGCAAACGCTATCCACCCTACTTGCATATAGGATAAATTCATCGTTTTTTCCAAAATAGGAAACAATGCCGGCACGACTGCTTGCATCGAGTCATTTAAAAAATGACCGAAACTAATCGCAAATAGTATTCGATATATCGTCGGTGTTTCAACAGTGTTTTTTTGCGAAACTGCCTGCATACGCGTATTTCTCCTTCCTGTACAAAATATATATTTATTACAGCAAGTGTAATAAAGTAAAACTTTAACCTCGATAAATTCTGACTTTTAAAACATTTCTATTCTATACTGGTTTCATTTCTTTTTCCAGAAATATCACTTCTTTAATAATATATTTTTTCTATATGTTTTATCGGATTTATTTATAGAAATTTTCTATATTTTCTTTTATACTAGGACAGAGATGAAGGAAAGGATGACAACTATGAAGAAAAAAACAAAAGGAATCGTTGTACTCTCAATCACATTATCTATGTTTTTAACAGCATGTGGTCAAAAACAAGAGGCAACAACTACCGGAGAAAAGAAAAAAGAATCTTCAAAACAAGTATTAAACATTGTAGAAGCTGGGGAAATTTCTACACTTGATTCATCTATCGCAACTGATGGATTTTCTTACGCTGCATTAAACAACGTAATGGAAGGATTATATATGCCTGGTCCTGACAATAAACCTGTTCCCGCGGCAGCTGAATCATACAAACTGAGCGAAGACGGAAAAACATATACATTCACATTACACGATTCAAAATGGTCAAATGGTGATCCAGTGACTGCTCATGATTTTGAATATGCATGGAAACGTGCTATAAATCCAGAAACTGCTTCTGAATACGCACATATTATGTTCGATATTAAAAACGCTGAAAAAATAAATAAAAAAGAATTACCAATTGATTCATTTGGTGTAAAGGCGCTTGATAATAAAACGCTTGAAGTACTGTTAGAACACCCTGTTCCATACTTTTTAGGGTTAATGGGATTTGCAACATTTTATCCTCAAAACAAAAAAGTTGCAGAAGCGCAAGGGAAAAATTACGGACTTGAAGCTGCAAATGTAGTTTATAACGGGCCGTTTCAATTAAGTGAATGGAAACATGATACAAGTTATAAAATGTCAAAAAACCCGAACTACTGGGATAATAAAAATGTGAAGTTAAGTGAAATTAATGTAAATATCGTAAAAGATACTTCCACAGCCGTTAATTTATTTGAAAGCAAACAAGTAGACCGAATTACGATTAATTCAGAGTTTGTTGATAAATATCAAAAAGATCCGAGCTTAAAGAAAATGGAACGGCCTTCTATGACATTTTTCCGATTTAGCCAAAAGAATCCTTTATTAGCAAACAAGAATGCTCGAAAAGCTATTTCGCTTGCTTTTGATAAACAAGGAATCGCAACAACGATTTTAAATAATGGTTCTATACCTGCGAATGCATTTGTTCCGAAAGGATTCGTAAAAGGACCTGATAATAAAGATTTTCGCAGTACAAGTAATGTAAAAGTAGAAACAAATGTGAAAGAAGCTAAAACACTATGGGAAACTGCAAAAAAAGAAACAAACTTACAAAACGCTTCACTTTCAATCATAACAACTGATGAGTCTAACGATAAAAAAATTAGCGAGTTTTTAAAAGGTGAATTGGAGAAAAACTTACCTGGCTTAAAAATCACATTACAGCCCCTTCCAGTAAAAGCATTTTTAGATCGTGAAGGAAATGGTGACTATGAAATTTCACTTTCTACATGGGGACCAGATTATCCTGATCCTACAACATTCTTAAATATGTTTGTCACTGACGGACCGTTTAATAAGATGAGCTATTCAAACAAACAATACGACGAATTAATTGAGAAAACGAGCTCTACTTTAGCAACTGATTTACCAACACGTTGGAAAGCGTTCCAAGATGCAGAGAAAATTTTACTGGAAGATGATGCAGCTATCGCTCCAATATTCCAATCAGGGCTTGTATATTTAGAACGTCCAACAGTAAAAGATGTTGTCATTCGTCCATTTGCAGGAATTTATTCTTATAAGTGGGCCTCTATTACAGAATAAGAAAAAGGCGATCCTAACATATATTAGGATCGCCTTCTTTATTAAATTGCAAAACGCTTATACTTTTCGTAATCACTCGTCTTACATTCTACTTCTAGTTTCGTACCTTCGTTTTCATAACTTGTAGATAAAACGTGCGCATGATTATTGAAATAAGAAACTACCTGTCCTTGATCATACGGAATTAACATTTCACACTTCGTATACTCTTTATAGATGTGTGAGCGAATCATTTCTACAAGCTCTTCCATTCCAACATGTTTCTTCGCCGATAAATAAACGCGATCTTCTTGTACTTTCGGAATTTCAACATCTACCATATCTGATTTGTTATAAGCATAAATGGTTGGAATATTTTCTACTCCAATTTTCTTTAACGTTTCATTTGTAATATCAATTAATTGTTCATAATTTGGATTCGCGTAATCTACAACGTGAATAAGTAGGTCTGCTTCCGCTACTTCTTCTAACGTTGAACGGAACGCTTTCACAAGGTGATGCGGTAATTTGCTTACAAATCCAACTGTATCCGTTAATAAGAATGATTTGTTATCTGGCAAATCAATATTTCGCACAGATGTTTCTAACGTCGCGAATAACATATCTTTTTCAAATACTTGTTTTTCTTCAGTACCATTGTAAATTTCAAGCATCGCATTCATCGTCGTTGACTTTCCGGCGTTCGTATAGCCTACTAATGCTACAACTGGTACTTCATTTTTCTTACGTTGCTTTCGCTGCGTTTGACGCTGGGCAACAAGTGCTTCTAGATCTTTATTTAAAACTGAAATTTGTTCTTCAATTTTACGACGATCTAACTCTAATTTCTTCTCACCGACACCTTTATTTTTCGTACCAACTCCGCCGCTCTGTCTTCCTAACGATTCACGAAGACCGATTAAACGAGGCATCATATACTGAAGATGTGCTACCTCTACTTGCAACTGTGCTTCTTTCGTTTTCGCACGTTGCGCAAAAATATCTAAAATTAATATGGTACGGTCAATTACTTTACAATCTAAATCCGCTTCTAAATTTCGAATTTGTGAAGGAGATAATTCGTCGTTAAAGATTACCATATTCGCATCTACTTCATTTACATAAGCTGCTACTTCTTCAATCTTTCCTTTTCCAATATAATGGGACGGATTTACTCGTTGTAAATTTTGCGTCACTTGCCCAATTACCTCTACATCACAAGCTTCTGCAAGATTTGTTAGCTCTTCCATTGAATATGCAAAATCATCTTCATTACCTAAATTTACTCCAACTAAAACTGCTCTTTGTAATAATTCTTCCATATATTTATTCCTCCATTTCGATTACGTAAAATAAAAAACACAGGTTACTGCCTGTGTTTTCGTAAACGGATAAGGGTTTACCAAAGAAATAGAAGAAAGTTATACTTTCATCCTATCTCATAGTCAAAAAGTCCCATGATCATATACGCATCCACAATAAGTGTTCACCTATACGATCTCATTCTATTTATAAAGGCAAAACAAAAAGAGGGCGTATTCGTCCCTCCCTCTTTTTCACATATAAGCTTAATAAAGGGTTCCTTTAAAATAGGCAGACCAATCCCGTTCACTCTGCACACAGACAGAGCCTTTGAGCGCTATTCAATTATTTGCACAAAGTATTGAGACGTAATCTGATTAAGATCAAAGGAAGCCCCTCCGTTCATTTTAAGTTACATAAAGTGTAGCATAAGTAATTCGCTTTCACAAGATTTAACAACCTATCTCACGCTAAAGAAATTCTTTATATTTTTACTTTAAGCGTCATTTTTTGCGCGTTTTTCTTACACTAAAAATCACAAGAACTACTATCAGTAACAGACCTACAGACAGAGTAACAACTTGCCACCAGCTTAAACCGTTCAACATGCCACCTTTTAAATCGACTTTCTTCGTCGGAACAGATTCTTTTGCAATATGACTTAAGGCGTTTCTCTTCAGCTCTGCCTCATCTAATCTCTGTGTTCCACTGCACATAGATGTCTCTAATTTTTCCTCCCCTCTATAAGAAGAAAAGACTAAATATTCTCCTCCCTCTGCAAAACGAAATGTACAGCTACCAAAACTTGTATATATAATAATTTGCGAAGAGCTTGTCCCTTTCCAAATTTTCTTCACTTCAAATAATGTTTTCATTTTTCCGTCCTTCTCTTGAACTTCTAACACCTTACCTTCAAACACTACATCTGTTTTTTGAAATGCATCTTCTGTGGATACTTTAGTGCAATCACACGCATAAGACTTATCTGAAAAAATAAAACTACAAATCAAAACAAGAGACAACAAATAAACGATTCTTTTCAAGAATCTCAGACCCTTTCATTATCAATTTCAGAAGCTTTCTGTATATTATTTTGACATCCCTTCTCATATCCCTTTTCGCTCATTTTTTATATAAGGATATTAAATTATTTCATAACCTGTTGACTATTTTGCCACCTGGTATTAGTATCAAGTTATAAAAATAAGTTAGGAGCTGTTCCTATGAATTCTAAATCTCGTATTACTGCAATTGGTACTCATGTTCCAAATCAAATGTTATCTAATAATGATTTAGAAAAAATGATCGATACGAATGATGAATGGATTGTACAAAGAACAGGAATGAAGGAAAGAAGAATTGCGAGCGAAGACGAATACTCCTCACACTTAGCCATTAAAGCAATTGAAAATTTATGTACAACTTTTAAAAAGAACTTAGAAGATATAGACTGTATCATCGTCGCTACAACAACCGCTGACTATGTTTTTCCTAGTGTCGCATGTCAAATACAACAACACTTCAACATACCTCATACAATAGCATTTGATTTAAATGCAACTTGCGCTGGTTTCACATATGGTCTGCACGTTGGGAATAGCTTGATTACTTCTGGCTCACATGAAAAAGTACTAGTCGTAGCGACAGAGACATTATCTAAAGTTACTGATTACACCGATAGAACGACCTGCATTTTATTCGGCGATGGTGCTGGAGCTATTTTATTAGAAAGAGATGAAAACAAACCGAGCTTTATTGCTGCTCATATGGGAACAAATGGGCACGGTGGTATTCATCTATACCGAACAAACTTATCTACTACTATGAATGGCACACAACTGCAAACAAATGAAAAAATCGTGCAAAATGGGAGAGAAGTATATAAATGGGCAACACGTACGGTGCCAGCAGGTATAAAAGAACTATTACATACTGCAAATATGCAAATAGATGATATAGACTGGTTCATACCACACAGTGTTAACTTACGAATGATTGAATCTATTTGTGAGAAAACCGAAATTTCAATTCAAAAAACTTTAACGAGTGTAAAATACATGGGGAATACATCTTCAGCTTCCATTCCACTCGCTCTAGATTTAGCTAGAAAAGAAGGGAAATTAAACAACAGAGACACACTTTTACTATACGGATTTGGTGGTGGTCTTACGCATTTAGGCCTTATTGTGGAGTGGGATTTAAACTGAAATTTTTCTTTTAAACAACTAACTACAAAAAAGCTGCATTCAAAGATTGGTTACCTCTCTTTGAACGCAGCTTTTTTTTTATCTTAATTTTATTTACCTGTCCGATCCCATATCACAACAGGAATCAGCATGAAAGCTAAAGCTCCTCCAGCTAATGACAGTGCCGCATAACTTGAATTCGCTACTACCATACCTGACATCGCTCCGCCTGAAGCTCCAGCTAGCGCAATAAACACATCTATTTTCCCTTGTGTTTTTGCACGTGTGGAAGGTATAGTTGCATCAACAATTTGAGCCGTACCACTTATTAAACCAAGGTTCCATCCTAATCCAAGTAAAGACAAAGCAACAATTAATAGTATTAAAGAATCACTCGGCGCTATCGCAGCTATGACACCTGCTGCTAGTAAAATTACTCCACCAGCTATACTCATCGTAGTTCTGCCAATTTTATCAATTAACATTCCTGTAACGAGAGATGGAAGATACATTGCACCTACATGAAAACCAATCACAAGTCCTACTGCACTTAATCCATGACCGTGATGCCCCATATGAACCGGTGTCATCGTCATAATCGCAACCATCACGATTTGTGTAAGTATCATTACGATAGCTCCAACAGTAATACCTCGTTTGTTTTCTGTCGCTTCTTCTGTTACTGCTTGCCCTTTATTTGTATGTTCTTGTTTATATGTTTCTATCATATTTGCAATAAGTAACGGATCTGGACGAAGCATAACAAAAAGGACAAGACCCGCCAGTATAAATGCAGCTGCTGATAATATGAACGGACCAGCAAGTTCAGGAATTCCAATTGAATGAGCAAACCTTCCCATTACACCTACTAAATTTGGACCTGCGACTGCACCAAAAGTCGTCATTACCATCGTAATACTAATAGCGGTTGCTCTTTGCTTCTTATTCGCTAAATCTGTTCCAGCATAACGCGCTTGTAAATTCGTAGCTGTGCCCGCGCCATATATAAGTAAAGAAACTAGTAAAAGAATAATACTATTTGTTAAAGCTGCCACCACAACTCCAATAGCCCCTAGTCCACCTACTATAAAACCTCCTGCAAGCCCTATGCGGCGACCATGTTTTTGCGATAACTTCCCAACAAAGAAAGCTGCTACCGCAGATCCCATTGTAAACATAGCTGCCGGCAATCCTGCATATGCATCTGTCCCAAGCATTTGCTGCGCAAGGAGTGCACCTACTGTAATCCCAGCAGCCAACCCTGCTCCGCCGAACATTTGTGAAATGCTTACGATTAGTAATGTTCGTTTGTATAATTTTCGTTGCTCTTCTTCTGTATACATACGATTACTTTTTAAAGCCCCCGCCCTATCTAACAATTCCTCATCCTCCCTTTAAAATTAAATCCTCTTGTTAATGTACTATGTTTAACGTTACATATTCAATGCTGTTTTCCATTTATCTCTTTCATTCTAAAAAACTTTCTAACCAAACTCGACTTCTCCCATGCTATATTAAAAATACTATTATTCACAATATGCAAGGAGAAAACAATAAAAAATAGGCTGCTAATAGCCTGTTATCTTTACACTTCCTCTACTACTCTTTCCCTTCTCTTTTTACTCAAAGCCTTTCTTTCCGAAAATAACAAACTTACTAAAGCACAAATTAAAATAATTGGCACACTTGCTTTATATAAATCTGTAAAACTCATAGCCATCTGATTCTTAGCATAATGATTCACATCATTCGAAAATGCACGTACTTCTTTCTTTATACTTTCCTCTTGTTTTTCAACTTCATTTGTCACTTGATTCATAACTTCTTCTCTTTTTACATCTCTATATTCTACTGGAATTTCTCTTAATACTTCATCCACTTTTTGGTGAATTAATGCATCTTTTTTCTCTTTATTTAACCCTACAAATGTTTTATTTTGATGCTTTTCTACACTTGGTTCTATACTTTGGTTCTCTATTTTTTCTTTTGTTACTTGTAGTATTTCAGCTTGCTGTGAGCTATCCACATGAATATTATGCACTTTTTCTTCTGCATAACGATATACATTCTCTTTATTTACAGCTAAATTGTGCGTTAAGTTAGATACAAATATTGCAACTGCTAATACAATTCCTACTTGCCGCAACATCGAGACAACACTTTGAGAAGCGGTTAATAATTCTCCTTCAAACGAAGAAGCACTTAAAACTGTAATTGGACCTACTACTAAACCATACCCAACACCTAATATCATACATGGAATAATAATTTCTATATTTGTTGAATTAACATCAATCATTTGCAACCAATAATAAGAGAAACCCATAACAAGAAAGCCTGACAAAATAATAGTTACTTTTCCGAGTTTTTTAATTAAAGTTGCTGCAACTGGTGAGACAAAAAATATCATTGCTGAAATAGGTGTCACTAAAAAAGCTGCTTCAATTTCCGTTCGACCTTGTATTTTCGTCAAGAACGTTGGAAGTAATACAGTTACTCCAATTAAAAATAAATTACTTAATATGACAACGATAGACGCTCCGACAAACATTCGATCTTGAAATAACTTTAAATTCACCATTGGATTATGAATCTTTCGTTCTACTAAAACAAATAGAATAAGAGAAATAGTGCTAATTGCATAACAAGACAAAGCAATATTACTTTGCCATCCCCATGTATTGCCTTTTACTAATATGAGAGTAAAAGAAAAAATTGCTGCGCTACTTAATAGTAGTCCTACCCAATCTATTTTCGAGATAATACGTTCTTCATTTTTTATTTGCAGCATAATGCAGCATAAAATTATTCCAAGAATACAAATTGGAACATTTACGAAGAACACCCATCTCCAACCGAAATTTTGTGTAATAATTCCACCTATTACTGGTCCCATTGCAGCTGATAGCCCTTGTGTTACCCCTAAAATTGCAAGTGCAACATGCCTCTTTGCTAATGGCATTGCTGATACGCCGATTACCATACTTGTCGGAAATAAAATTGCTGCACCAATACTTTGTATAAAACGAGAAAAGATAAGAAAATCGCCCGTATTGGCAAAAGCACAAAGCACTGATCCACCACCAAAAATTATCAAACCAAGAATATACATCTTTGCTTTCCCAAAAATATCAGCTATCCGTCCTAGTGGAATGGCTAGTACTGCAATCGTCATCGTATAAACATTTAATATCCAAGACATCTTTTCTAATGAAGTATTTACACTCGTTTGTATGGCTGGTAAAGCTATATTCATAATTGTCGTATCAATCATACAAAGAAATATACCTAAGCACATTAAAAAGACAATCTTAATACCCTTTGATTGCTCCATGTTCATCTACCCCTTTATTTATTATGAACGTGTTTTTCATTCTTCCGTTTTATTGTGTTTTTTTACTTCTAGTTGCTCTAGTTTTCTTTTCAACGTCTCTACTTGAGCACTATACGATGCGATACCTACATCTAGTGAAATTTCTTCAACAAAAGTAATACCTTCTCTCCACTTTTCATATTTCAAACGAAGATCCGCAATATATGCTTCTTTCCTTTCAATTTCTTCCGCAATCCATTTTTTTATTGCCTTGTCATCGCTATAATTACCGAAATACATCCTCATTAAAAAATCTGAACGTAAAACATCTTTCTCTACATCTGTTTGCATGTACTGATAAAACTCTTCACGCCCTTCATCTGTAATAAAGTACATTTTCTTATTCGGTTTTCCTTCTTGCATAATAACCTCTTTCTTTATTTTCCCCTCTTTTTCCAACTGTCGTAACGTTGGGTAAATCATTCCAAAACTCCCATCAAAGAAATGAGTAAATACGTCTTCGAACACAATTTTAATATCATAACCAGACATTTCTTTTCCCATTAACAAGCCTAAAATAACATCTCTTCCCTTCAAAATAAAACCTCCATACTATATATAATCAATAATCATATTAACGACGTTAATATGATTATTGATTATATACCTCATTCCGTTAATTGTAAAATGTTTCTAAATAAAAACACCCTGTAATTTTATTATCTAAAATTACAGGGTGGCTCTACTTTATATTTCATATACAAACTTTGTACTATTTTACAACTTCATCTTGATTAGCTTCAAAACCTTCTGTCTTACCCTCTTTCATTTCATAATAATACGAAGGTAATTCTATATTATGTTCTAAAAGGTAATCCTCAATTAATGAAATGATCACTTTCAACGTTTTCAATCGAGCATATAATTTATCGTTACTCGCGATAATTTGCCATTTTGCATTTGGCTTATTTGTTTTTTCAAACATGTCTTCCATCGCTTTAACATACTCATCTCATTTTTCACGGTTGCGCCAATCTTCGTCTGTAATTTTCCATTTTTTCAAAGGGTTGTTCTCTCTATCTTTAAACCTCTTTAATTGTTCATCTTTACTAATATGATAGAAAAACTTTCCGACTATATAATGATCATCTGTTAATAGTTTTTCAAAATCATTAATCTCATCATACGCTCTCGTCCACTCTTCCTTTGTAGCAAAACCTTCAACACGCTCAACTAACACACGGCCGTACCATGAGCGATCAAAAATAGTAATTTGCCCGTACTGAGGTAGTTTCCGCCAGAAACGTTGCAAGTAATGGTGCCGTTTTTCATGAGGTGCTGGTGCTCCAATTGGATTTACTTGGAACCCACGTGGATCAAGGTGTTCTGTTACTCGCTTAATCGCTCCGCCTTTTCCAGCCGCATCCCAGCCTTCCATAACGAGCATAACTGCGATTTTTTCCTCTTTTACAATTTGCTGCAACGCTAATAAGCGCCTTTGATAATTTTCAAGTTTCTTATTGTACTTAGATTTCGATTCAATTCTTTTCGTTACATCTACTTTAGCAAGGTGTCCATTTTCCATAAAACAAATCCCCCTTGTTGTATGACAATGTTATTTTAACATATTATTGGCAATTTTTTCACATTAGAAAAAACTGTGTAGAAAAATCTCTACACAGCTTTTATAAAGAATACAGCAGTTGGTATTCGCATTTAAAATGTAAATTACATTCATGAGTGTCATAAATACCACCTTACATTATATGGTATATACTCACATAAAGAGAAGATACTAATAAATAAATCCGTTACAGAATGGGAGCTCTCTAAAAATGAAACGAATAATATTTTCTCTCTTTGCACTAATCTGTTTCGCACTACCAATACAAGCTAGTGCATACACATTCCAATCACTACCAATTGAATCAAAATCAAAACAGTGGTATATCGAAATTGATAAATCCTATAACGTAAACAAGCAAGCAGCGCAGCAAAAACAAGGTGTATACGATACATATCGCTTACTCGTAAAAAACATCGGCAATGATGTGTCAAACGTAGCTGTAGAAATAGTTGATAACATTCCTACCTTTAAAGCTAGTTTTAATCCTACTACATTACATAACAACGTTTCAAAAAGTCAGACAAGCTTTGACTACATCGTATTCCCATTAGACTTTAACAGCCATAATTTCAAAGTCGTCATTACTTGGGAAGAAAAAAATTTCTCATACAACGGTCATCCGGTAAATGAGGAGGAACAAATGAAACAAACATTTGTGTTTAATGAAGAATAAGCCCTAATTTGATTAGGGCTTATTCTTCATTTACAAAACCAGATTGAATCGCTTCCGTTACTTCTTCTGTGATTTCTAGTTCTGTTGCTTCCGTACTAATTTTCTTGTCCCAAATATGTACGGAAGGCTTTTCGTTACAAAGATGTTTTACTAATACTAGTTGATTATATGTTAGCTTATTTTCTCTATGGGTGGCGATATAGACTGTGAAATTTTTTGCTTCAAAAACCTTTTCCTGCAAAGTGTATTGGCTGGCCAATTCCTTTGCTACTATATCGTTCAAGTTTTCTATAATCATATAAGTTATTCTCCTTTCCCTTATATCATCAATCAAATCGTCGAATACTTGGTACATATCATGCTACTCCCATTGTTACAAGTACTAATATAGCTAGTGTTATAATCGTTATCTCGCCACCTATGACAGTAGCTAACCATCCTACAACCACATAACCTAGTGGCAATAAAGCAAATGAACCTAGCATATCAAGGCTTGCCACTCTTGCAAATGCTTCTTCTGGCACAAGCTCTTGTAAACTTGTTTCCCAAATGAGTCCAAATATCATCATACCGAACCCTTCAATTGCCATTAATCCAATTAATGCAGGTGCACAAGCAATAAACGGCATTATTAAAAGCGCATAACCACTTATTAATACACCACCATAGGCAAGTCATTCCCGCTTATGCCACCGTTCTCTCCCGCCAAATATTAGGCGGCAATTACAGCTCCAACACCAGAGAATGCCATTCCTAATCCATACACATATGCTTCAAAATGATGAACATTAAATAACCATGGAATTAATACGGTGATAATGCCGGCATACCCCAAAGCTTTTTCTCTTTGTACTTCCCCTTGCATTTCTCTCTCCTTTTTTTCAAATGATTATAGACTTTATTATATATCACTAAAAATTCCTAATATTCTTTTTCAATTATATAAGAAACCATTATGTTATGGTAAAATTATCAAAATAAATATAAAGGAGAATACATTATTATGCCTCAAAATTCTCATAACATCGAGCACCGCATCTATACAATGTGTATGATCCAGCGAAATAATGAAGTTTTACTTATAAAACGCCCCGATCATCGAGGTTTTCCTGGCTACATCGCTCCTGGCGGAAAAGTAGATTTCCCAGAAAGTATCGTTCAAGCTGCTAAACGAGAAGTAAAAGAAGAAACTGGATTACTTGTTTCAAATTTAACTTTTAAGGGATTAGATGAATACGTAAATCCGAAAGAAAATGTTCGATATATGGTATTTAACTATTGGACAGATTCATTTGAAGGTGAACTCCTTTTGAATCCTCCTGAAGGCGAATTATCATGGGTAGCAATCGATACAGCACTACATCTTCCTATGCAAGATTGGTTTAAAGAGAGATTCCCATTATTTTTTGAAATAGGTACGTTTGAAATTCAACGTGTTTGGGACAAAGACTTAGATAAACAAGTTGCTATGACAATTACGCATACGTAAAAAAAGCTTGGTATCTCTCCAAGCTTTTTTCACTTTCCTTCTATTTTCTTAATCTCATAATCAATTTCTAAAAACTTAACTCCAAATATCCACATTCTATGGTTAGCTTCTAATATGTGATTCGTGTTCTCCTTTATAATAAAAGTCTCTGCTAACGGTAAACGAATTGTAAAGAAACGAGTATGTAAATAAATCCCCTCATCTCCTTTACCATTTCTTCTCAGCTTACTAGTAATGATTAAATCATTACTCTTATTACATAATTTTAAAACCCCCGTCATATTCGAATATGGTAAAGGTAATGCAATATTCATATATGTCTCGCTCTTATATGTGTGCTTTGAGTAAAGAGCTACAAAAATAGATTCTCCTGCTTCATTTTTTCTTAGCCAAGCCCTTACATTCTCTCTTCCATCTTTCTCATCTATTATCCCGACGATAGAGCCATGCATCGTTTCCCACTTACCGCCCATTCCTAAATGTATTTGTCCTACACGCTTACTCATTTTCTCATAGCAAAATGCAACCGGACGAAACCAACGAGCCCACTTAATATGCGATTGTAACTCATACTCTTTTGTATTTTCATAAAAACGAGTAATACTTAAAGGAATCTTCGCCATGTCAAATCCCTCACTATGAAAATCGTTCATATTATCAACTAAACCTTTGTATTCCTTGCTATCTATTAAACTTCTGTTATGTAAAAATGCTTCACCAACTGTCGTATTTCCTATTAACCTGCTCATTGGTTTCCCGTAATATTTATGATTCGGAGCACTCTTTTCAATCATCCAGCCGACAAATGCGGGTAACGCTACTCCAATTCCATTGACAACACCGTGAATCCAAACCATTTGAGCAATTGTAATCGTCATTACATGTTTCAAATTCCCATATGAATATACAAGTGAAAACATAATTGTTACCATGAGTGTGCTAGAAGATATGATTAGGAGAACTTTTGCACTAACAGCATTAAATTTCGTACGCCAAACATAAATCCCATAACTATAAATAGCACATAAATATAGGAACACTGCAAAAAATTCAAATACCCTCGAGTACGTAATTCCTATTGCAACTGTCATAGGTGAAATGACGATGACAAACATAATAGCATCATATACTTTACTTCTCTTTTCTCTTTTCCTCCCAATTAAACCAGCTGATAACGGCAATAGAAATGCCGAATAATGAAAGTGTGCAGCTGTAAGCAAAACAATGTCGGAACTAAAGTGCATAATGGAAAGCTTTGCTACAGAAGCAAAAAACCAGAAACCACCTAAAAACAAATACATAAACGCACTATCGATAGCTGTCTCCTCTAACGGTTTCCATCCTCTTTCTAGCAATCTACTTATACCAAATAACGCAACAATTCCTGTATATACAAACCAAAGTAACGCAAAGAAATAATGATTTGTTACGAAAGCTAACGTTGCACTAATTGCTGCAATTGGATATAGCGGCGATACAAATTTATAAAAGAATACATACGATCCATTTCTTGTTTTCTTATCAATGATGCAAAATGACATCGGTATAAATAACAAAATAGATAATAAAATAATTGCTTCCACCGGGTTTATATTTGACCACTCATATATTAGAAAAATAATATAACAAGCAAACCCAACTATTATATTTTTCATATCATTTATTTCCTCTCTACAAATGTTCCCTTATATGAAAATAATGAACCAATTAACGGATTGCTTACTTGTACATGAATTCGAAAGCATTGTAGTGTTTCATCATAACTTTCTACAATGTTGGCCTCTCCGTATAAAAACCTAGGTAACGGGACTTTCCTTCCAAACATGTAAAACCATTGTTTCTTTGAAGAAATATGCATTGCCCCCACCTCATCAATATGAAAATTCAATGTAGAAACAAGTATTTGCGGTTCACCAAAATAATCTAAAATTTCATTATTCTCTTCATCCATCTGCATAATGGCGTTAAAGTATCTTTTCTTATTATGAAAATAAAAAGTACGATTCCACCGCACAAGTTCATTTCCATGTTCATCTCGCTCAGCGGTATTATGTATTGTAAATGGCACTTCCTTCCCCCGCTCAGAGAAAAACATTCTAAACTTCGATGCAATTTTTAATATTAATTTTACGAAAAAAGAACCTCCGTAAATTTCATCCATTTCCCCTTCTCCAATAAAGCTATTTTCTTCCGTGATCTCATAGCGTTTCTGTAATTTCGGATGAAGTTTTTTATAAGAATCCCCTAATAGTCTTTCATACATATTAGCCATACATTATTCCTTTCTCTTCCTCTTGCAATTTTTTGCACTCGGTAAATCAGAACTATTTATATAACCGACAATCGATAACCCCATAAGTAGAACGTTTAATGTAATTGGATTAAACGGCTCTGTAAAGCTTACGATATTCGTAAAACCCGCCGCTATCGTTAAGGCTATTAACATAAAAATATGTACGATAAATACTTTTCGTTTTGGAAATGGCAACAGCCATATGGCACCAAAAATAATTTCTAATAATCCAATTATTTTAAGTACAAAAATACTATATTCCGTTGAACCAATTATCACAGATAGCATTTTTACTTCTTCTGAATGAGTAAACACTAGTTTCGGCACTATTCCTTGATACATCCATACAAAAGCAAATAAAAAACATACAAGCCAATATGTCATTGTTCTTCTAATTAGTAATCTCGGATGAAGTCCCTTTTCTAACCATAATTTTAAAGCATCAAAACTCCAAGCAGTCGCCCAGCCTAATAACGGACGAAACATATAGAAATCTATTACATTTCCTATACGACCAAACCTCGTATCGTAATCATATTGCGTCTCAAAATGAATGTGTTCTTTACGCGGTGTATACTTCCAATAACCACGCCCTATTTGAATAAGTGATAATTTATTATCTGTCCAAAATTTTAAAGAAGAAATCCGTTCACCCGTTTCTTTTCTTATTTCTCCTATCGATTCCCCTTCACCAGCTATTTCAAGTCCTAATCCAATTTTAGTTTTATATAAAAACTTCTGCGGTTCTCCTTCTTTTTTCTTTAAATACGAAATTTCAGTAAAGCGAGCATCCCATTCTGTATGTATATCTGGTTCCTGTGTATATACCCATAATTTTTCCATTGTTGTGTTCATTTCTGCCGAAACATAAATAGGCTTTTTCCCCTTCATTCTTCCACCTCCTATGCACTATAAATTTAATGTACATGCTATGAATTTATTTTGCTACAGTTTTCACAAACTCCTTCAAGAAAAGAAAGAATTTTTAAAATTTATACAAAACACTTGATTCCCCGAAAAATTTAAATTATTATAAAACAAATGTTACCAACAACTTCATAAATCAAACACTCTCGCCTAAAACGTGAGATAGAGGTTGCGATACTTATGATTATTCTAATGGAGACACAGAGATGTCTATGAAATTAGATGAAAGGAAGTATTGCCGAAATCGATAATTTTCTCTGCATTTATCGATTGGGGCTGTTTTCGAATAGAAACAGAACTGTCATATGTACAGAAGTGTATGTATGAAGAGCTATCTACAAAAAAGAGATATCATTTTTATGGTATTCCTTTTTTGGCGGTTTTTTTATTAGCTCCGTTTTCTGTTTCCCTTTTCCTGTAACAGCACCATCCTCACTTATTTGAGATGGTGTTTTTTGTTTTTCTCTGGTAACTACAGGAATATTGGGATCTATATATGTCCTAATCTATTCTTAAAAATGGATGAAAGAAGGAATTCGTAATGGAAACGATTGTACAAAAATTTGGTGGCACTTCTGTTGGAAGCGTTGAGCGCATCCAACATGTAGCAAATTTAATTATTGAAGAATATGAACGAGGACATAGTATCGTCTCTGTCGTTTCAGCAATGGGAAAAAGCACAGATGAACTCGTAGCACTTGCTAACGCGATTTCAGAAAATCCGAGTAAACGCGAAATGGATATGCTTCTATCAACAGGAGAGCAAGTTACTATTTCATTATTAACGATGGCACTACAAGCAAAAGGTTATAACGCGATTTCATTAACAGGATGGCAAGCTGGTATTACGACAGAATCTGTACATAGTAGTGCACGGATTACTGACATTCATACAGATCGAATTCAATCTTATCTTACTGAAGGTACGATTGTTATTGTAGCTGGCTTCCAAGGAGCCAGTGAAGAACATGAAATTACAACGCTTGGACGCGGTGGTTCTGATACAACTGCTGTTGCATTAGCTGCTGCACTGAAAGCAAAAAAATGTGATATTTACACGGATGTGACCGGTGTATATACGACGGACCCACGAGTTGTAAAAGATGCTTATAAATTAGATGAAATTTCTTATGACGAAATGCTAGAACTTGCAAACCTCGGTGCTGGTGTATTACACCCGCGTGCTGTTGAGTTTGCTAAAAATCATAATGTCATGTTAGAAGTTCGCTCAAGTATGGAACAAGAAAACGGAACAATTGTAAAAGGAGAATGTAACATGGAACAACAATCAATCGTTAAAGGTATTGCATTTGAAGATAATATTACACGCGTCACAATGAAAGGATTAGAACAAGGTGCACTCTCAACAGTTTTCTCTACATTGGCAACAGCACATATTAATGTAGATATCATCATTCAAAGTATTACAAATGAAGGAACTGTTCACCTCTCCTTCTCAATCCATTCTAATGATTTAAAAGAAACATTAGAGGTATTAGAACAAAATCAAGAAACACTTCACTATGAATCTGTAGAATATGAAAATCATTTAGCAAAAGTATCCATTGTAGGATCTGGTATGGTCTCTAATCCAGGAGTTGCTGCGAATATGTTCACTACTTTAAAAGAAGAAGATATTCATATTAAAATGGTAAGTACATCAGAAATTAAAGTATCTGTCGTTATTGACCGCCTTCATTTAGTAACAGGTGTTGAGGCGCTGCATCAATCATTTATGGCAAAAATTGAGCCTTTAGTGCAGATGAGTTAATTTCCACCGGTAAAACTTTAAAAAATATATGAATCTATTTCCTTCCTATATAAATAGAAACAGGGTAGGACTGTTTTGTGGGAAAGTCGAAGTTATTCTATCGAATAGCAATTACAGTATCAAATTCTTGAAATGATAGCATTCACGAAATAAAGTTCGCGCATATTTCAATAGTAAAGGGTTTACGAAGTGTTATTCGTTAACAAGATTTTATATACTATGCCCGAAAACACCTTGTCACATTTTCCTACACTGTGACAAGATGTTTTTTGTTTAGAAAAGATTTTAGTATAATTATGAGGATAATTAAATAATAAATTTATACATAAAAGGAGATAAAAACTATGGCAAACAACCGATTACTACGAATGGACAATGTCAGCATCGTTGTAGAATCACTTGATAACGCAATCTCTTTCTTCGAGGAGATTGGCTTGAATCTCGAAGGGCGAGCTACTGTTGAAGGTGAATGGGCTGGTCGCGTAACTGGACTCGGTTCTCAGTGCGTAGAGATTGCTATGATGGTTACGCCAGATGGCCACAGCCGAATTGAACTTTCTCGATTTCTCACCTCACCTACTATAGCAGACCATCGGACAGCTCCTGTAAACGCCCTCGGTTATTTGCGCGTCATGTTCACCGTTGAAGACATTGACGAAATGGTATCCAGACTGACTAAGCATGGTGCTCAGCTCGTTGGTGAAGTAGTTCAGTATGAGAACTCGTATCGACTCTGCTACATTCGTGGAACCGAAGGAATTTTAATCGGTTTAGCGGAAGAACTCGGTAACAAATAAGTAATGTTTTATTAGACGTCTTTACTGAAGTAAAAATATTTGAAAGAACTTTACGCTTAATAAAACTTAGATTTTGAACCCCGTCCTAGCTTTAGAACGGGGTTATGCTTGTTTAAACTTTTTAACATACTATCAACATCCCGAAATCATTATAAAACAATTCAATTACTTGTTATACTCTTTCCTAGGAAATATAACGGACCCTTCTCACTTCTTATCATATATATCTTTTCTTTTAAAAAACGATCTGAACTCATTCAAAATAACTTTCTTCACGTCAGAGTAAAAAACCATCATGAATAGTGCAATTCCTAATAAAATCTCTTGCATTCCTTCATAATCAATGAAAGCAATCACAATTAGCAAACCAAACTCATTCTCTTTTTCAAAATCCTCATCTTCATCAATATGTATTTTCTCTTTTAAATTTTGGTTCCCTTTTATTAACTCATCGAGCGTAACATTATACATTTCGCTCAATAAAATTAAATTTTCAATATCAGGGCAACTTTTATTATTTTCCCACTTACCCCGCTTTAACAGGCAGTAAATCTCATCAAAGCTTTTAAGCACAATCAAGGCAGCCAGATGCGATTAACTGCCTATAAAAGCCCGATTGGTTCAACTAATAATAAGTAGGATAAATCGCCCACTGATTAAAGTTTCACTTTATACACTGCTTGCCTCGTTATACCAATCTTTTTAGCAACATCTTCTTGTGAAAATCCTTTTGATTCTCTTAATTTTTTAAGTTGTTGTCCTAAGCTCATAACGTCCCCTCCTTTAACAAATTATTACATATTAGGAGATAAAAAAGAAAGAAACTATTGGTAAAATTCACTGTAAACCATTCGTTTACACAATAAAAAAGAGAGAATAACTCTTTGAGTTATCCTCTCTCTTCTATTAAAACAGATGAATGTTTTCCTTCTTGCAAGCTTCACGTAAATCGTCAGGCCATACAGAAGATTGAACTTCACCAATATGTGCTTTACGTAAGAAGTACATGCACATTCTTGATTGTCCAATACCACCGCCAATTGTTAATGGTAGTACTTCTTCTAAAATGCCTTTATGGAAATCGTACTCACGTTTGAAGTCTTCACCTGTTTTCGTTAACTGCTCATCAAGTGATTTACTATCAACACGAATTCCCATTGATGATAATTCGAATGAAGATTGTAATACTGGGTGCCAGAATAAAATGTCACCGTTTAATTTCCAATCATCATAATCAGCTGCGCGTCCATCATGCTTTTCACCTGAACGAAGTGCATCACCAATTCCGATAATGAATACTGCACCATGCTCTTTCGCAATTGCATGTTCACGATCTTTCGGTGTTAATTCTGGATATTTATCTTCTAGTTCTTGGGAAGTGATGAAAACAATTTCTTCTGGTAAATACTTTCCAAGGAACGGATACTTTTCAAATAAGTGGTCTTCTAAATCTTTGAATATTCCATAAATTGTTTGTACTGTTTCTTGTAAGTAATCTACAGTACGCCATTCTTTTTGAACGATTTTTTCCCAATCCCATTGGTCAACGTAAATGGAATGTGTTGCATCAAGTTCTTCATCACGACGAATCGCGTTCATGTTTGTATATAAACCTTCACCAGCTTCATATCCGTATTCATGTAATGCGAATCTTTTCCACTTCGCTAGTGAGTGAACAATTTCTAATTCTTCTCCTGAATGTAACATATCAAATTCAATTGGACGTTCTACACCGTTTAAGTGATCGTTTAATCCTGATTTTTTTGTTACGAATAATGGTGCAGATACGCGGAATAGTTCAAGACGTTTTGCTAATTGATCCTCGAAAAATGTTTTAACTTCCTTAATTGCGATTTGAGTCTCTCTTACTGTCATTAATGATTGATACATGGTGGTTTCCTCCTAAAATGTTTGGATGTTGTGAAAAGAAGCCAACAAAAAAAGCCCTTCTTTCCCAAAAAACTGGGACGAAAGACTTTGGTTCCGCGGTACCACCCAAATTAGCAACAGAGGTTGCTCACTTATACAATACGGAGATGAAATATCTCGATACTGTTCTTCTTGTAACGGCG
The DNA here is from genome assembly GCF_007680225.1 of Bacillus sp. DE0042. Taxonomy (NCBI): domain Bacteria; kingdom Bacillati; phylum Bacillota; class Bacilli; order Caryophanales; family Bacillaceae; genus Bacillus; species Bacillus sp. DE0042. The sequence goes on from NZ_VEJP01000001.1 coordinate 1,065,209, forward strand.
AAGTTCCCGGCTAAGTCTACTTTCCTGTAAAGGATTTCGGTTAGCAACTCCAGGAGGTTCTTCATAATAGGCTTCGTATCAGGCTCACACCACCCCTGACTCGCTTAGACTACATCCTACTACTACTCGTCCTTTCATAGTCGTTTTGTTGTCACATCTCTGAAACATTTTATTAATGATTATTCTATACAAAAAATAAAGAAAGTCAACAAAAATTTAAAAATATTTTTCAATTCTTTATTTTACGGCTTTATTGATTGTTTTCAATATAACATCTTCACTTCTTTTGCCTTGTCAATCCAAAAAACGTTTCACTAACCGAGACTAACATATACACAACAAGTAATGTAATCGTTCGAAATATAGAATCCGCAGTATTTCGTATTATTTTCATTTTCTTTGTAATTCCTTTCAGTTTACTTGCAAATTCATGTTATACTATAGCATTCAAGCAGTTTATTTTTACTTAAAGTAATCATAGTCATTTATAAAGAGTATTTTCTAAATCATTGACTATTATCAAATAAGATTTTTATATAACGGAGTGATCATATGAGTAAAACGAAAGCAAAACCGAAAAAAGGTGTAGGGCAAGGTACAGGAAGTAAGGGATGGAATCGTTGGCAATCAAGTGCAAAGAAAAAGGCAGCTGCAAAGCCATACAAAAGTAAAGGTACAAAGAAGTAATTTAAATACCATTTGATTTCTTTACTTTGTACAAAACAAAATATAATTATTACAACAAAAAAGCTATGCACTCATACATTTGAAGGCATAGCTTTTTATATTAAATCATTAAAATATCTCGAATTTCTTCCTCCGTCATTGATGATAATTTCTCTTCTCCCGGCTCAATCACTTGAGCGATTAAATTTTTCTTACTCTCTTGCAGTTCATGCATTTTTTCCTCAATTGTTCCGTGGGCCACCAACTTAATAACTTGTACCGTATTTTTTTGTCCCATTCGATATGCTCTATCAGCTGCTTGTTGTTCAACAGCTGGATTCCACCATAAATCGTATAATATAACTGTATCGGCACCCGTTAAGTTAAGACCCGTACCACCAGCTTTTAAAGAAATGAGAAATAGATCCCCTTCCCCCTCGTTAAACCGATTACATAGCTCTACACGTTCTTGTGATGGTGTACTCCCGTCTAAATAAAAGTATGGAATCGCTTGACGATTTAACTCACGACCAATAATAGACAGCATCTTCGTAAATTGAGAAAAGATTAAAATTCTCTTACCAGTACTTCTGCATTCCTCTAGTATCTCTAGTAGTTGTTCAAATTTAGCTGAACTACCCTTATAATCATCAACAAATAAAGCCGGATGATTACAAATTTGTCGCAATCTCGTTAAGCCAGCTAAAATTCTAATTTTATTTTTACGTAACGTATCTTTATCTAAATGTTTTAACGTTTCTTCCCTTAATTTCGCTAAATAAGCGGCATAAAGTCTCTTTTGATCTGGTAATAACTCCGATGACTGTAAGTGCTCTATTTTATCTGGAAGCTCCTGTAATACGTCTTCTTTTAATCGTCTTAATACGAAAGGTTTTACGCGCTTCGCTATATCTTCGCGCCTTAAATCACCGAATTCTTTTCTTCCTGGTAATAATTCCGGAAATACGACATGGAAGATAGACCATAGCTCTTCTAATGAATTTTCTACAGGCGTTCCCGTTAGCCCGAAACGGTATTCAGCTTGAATTGTTTTCACTGCTTTTGCAGTTTGGGTTGTAGGATTTTTAAACGCCTGTGCTTCATCAAGAAACAGTGTATGAAACGGCCTCGCATACGATCTTATATCTCTTCTCAGTAATGGATATGACGTAATTACGACATCAAATTCCACTATGTCTTTTAATATTTTTCGCCGCTCTGTTTGATTTCCATCTGCAATAACCGCTCTAATATGCGGGGCGAATTTTTTCAATTCACTAAACCAATTATAAACAAGAGAGGACGGTGAAACGACTAATATAGGTAGTTTTTTTTCTCGAATTTCAGGCAACACAGAATCTATGTAAGCAATACTTTGCAGCGTTTTTCCAAGTCCCATATCGTCTGCTAAAATACCGCCAAAACGGTAATAGGCGAGTGTTTTCATCCACTCAAATCCGTATACTTGATACTCTCTCATTACAGCATTTAAAGTTTGCGGCACTGTAAACTTTAATTTTTTCGGATTTTGAATGCTTTCCACTAAATCTTGAACAGACTCATCTAAACTTAAAACATTACCTTCGTGAAGTCCGTTCATCCATTTCACACTCCGAATAAGCGGAACATTCACTTCTTCCCCATGTAAAAATTCTTTTCGAATACCTGATTCTTTTACAAACTGATTAATTTCATTAAACTCTTTGCTCTCTAGTGATAATAAAGAACCATTCGCTAATCGATAATATTTGCGTTTCTCTTCAAGAGCCACTAATACACCTTTAATTTCTGCTTCCGGTATTCCTTTTATATCAAAACGAAATGACAACCAATCAATTCTTTCTTTTCTTCTCACTCTAATAAGTGGTGCTGTATCCCCTTTATGAATACGTAATTTAATTGCTGTCGTCGCATAAATGTCAACCAAGCCTTTTAACGACGGAACGACGTGATATAAAAAGTTATACTCAGCCTCTTCATTATGCATAAAATAACCGCCTTCTGTTTTTGCAAAGGCACTTTCACTCATAATGTCTAAAATCTCTTTTTCCTTTTTCTCATCACGATTAAAAACAGACGGCTGTCCATCTTCTTCTAACGGATTGATCATGACGTTTCCATAATGAAATTCAAGACCTGCTAACAAACGATTTTTCACTCGATCTAAATACAGCTTTGCTTTTAGCGACGGCGTTTCAACACGATCTGATATTACTTCATCAATGCGTACCGTTCCCAGTTTCATTAATCCTGGCACAACTTTCGCTACAAAATGTTCCATCTTACTTTCAGGAATATAAAACTGATTGCTATTTGAGCGACTCATCATCTTTTGCAATTCAATAAGTCGCATACAATCTTCCATAGGTAAATGATATAATTTCCCATCGTAAAGAGCGTTGTTATACATTTCCATAACTTGAACACGATTTAGGCCGTCTATATGAAGTGTGAATCCACCATTATTTCCTTTCGTAAACTCAAAATGTAATGGCAATAAACCGTTTGAAATTTGTAAACCCTGAAACTGTTGTTCATTTTGTTTCAGCTGTACATACTCAACTTTAGAAAGTGAAGAGAGCATATCTTTCCACGAAGCTGGCGGTATGAATATCATACTTTCATCTTGTTTCGCATGTACTTCTAACGCATCTTCATACATTTTTTCATTATGATACATTTTAATAAGCTGCTGAATAACCGCATCTGTTTCCTGGCTGAAGCTATGTACATCTGGTGTGTATGTAAATTCATTAGAACAATGAAAAGTCTCTCTCTTCTCCACTTTAGAAAGAAATTCTCTAATATGCTTTATAAAATATATTTTCGCAAGTTTTAACTGAATTCCAAGAAGGGCCCCACCACTTTTCGTCGCTACTGGTGAACATATAAACGCAACATCTAATATTTCACGTGTATCAAAACGGTGTTGTTTACTTTTTGGCCGCAGTGGTTTGTCTGCAAACAACTGAAACATTCCGCTCGTTAATTGATCATTTCCGCTCATATTTTCGGACATGCCGCCCGTTTGCTGGTTATAATTTATTTGTATCAGTACGGCTGCAACATGTTGACAGTACGTTTGAAAAGACGCTAATGAAGGACAACTACATCTCGCAACTACATCACCTTTTTTAGCTTTTTCTACTGTAACATGAAAATCTTCATTCCCTTTTACCGTCGCCTCACAAATTTCTTTCGTTTCATCATAATGATTCACGATTACTTTATTTGCTTTATAATAAGCTTCACCTCTTTTATATGAGGTCTCTCCGCATACTTCTTTTATAATCGATTTATTTAATGTAAAACTCATTGTTTTGACACTTCCTTAATGTAAAACCATTTTCTCTTACTTAACATTTTACATGCTCTACGAGAAAATATAAAATATTGATTGAACAAAAAAAGATGCTTATTTATAAGCACCTTCTTCACTCTATCTCCATCAACCGTTTCGCCTCAAAATATAACACTTGAATAAATTTTTTCGTATTAATTCGTATATGGCCAGAAGTCGCTAGTTCATCCTTTGTCATTTCTGTCATCCGTTTTCTAACTATCGTAAAATCAAAAAATTTCGGAGCATAGCTTTCAAATTTTGGATTTGAAAAGTCTGTTAGTCCGAGGGAGGCTAAATGATTCAATGATTGATAAATCGCTCTTCTTACACGTTGTTCAGATGCTTTTCTCTCCTTATCTATATCTGCATCCGAAGCTATATGATCTAATTTTTTTAATGTTATTTGGTGAAAAATATCTTTTAACGCAGGAAATCCAAATTCAAATGTTTGCGCCTTTTCTTGTCCGTATAAATATTCCAGCATACTAAGTAAATCTTTACTTCCGTTCTCTCCCGCAATACCGAGTTCTGCTAGTAAGAAGCGTCCTGAATCTGATAACTTTTTTCCTTCTTGCACTGTTTCACTACGCATTTGCGGATTTTCCCACTGAAACACATTATTTAATGATTTTTGAATGTCATATATAGAACGTTCCAAACGAATACGCTCCATCACTTTTCGTACAACAGATATTACTTCTATTTTGTTTAGTGGTTTCGTAATATAATATTCTACACCAAGTGTATACGCCTCACCAATGAGCTGTTTCGATTCCACTTGGGAAATCATAATAATTTTCCCAGTAAATGAAGACGCTATATGGCGAACTGTTTCAATGCCATCTCTCATCGGCATTAGTAAATCAATAAATAAAATATCTACTTTTTTATAATTTAGCTGTTCTGCTTCAACAAAAGCTCCATCTTCCGATTCTCCAATTACTTCCCCAAGATCGCCATCCTCAATAATTTGCGAAAGCATCGAACGGAAAACTTCATCATCATCTACGATATAATAAAACAAACCTATTCCCCTTCCCGCTTTAAACTGCACTCCGGTAAACAAACGATAAACTTACACCCTTTTCCTGTTTCATTGTCTTCTAACCTTACTTCTCCGCCGAGCTCTGTTACCATTTCGTGTATGTAAGAAAGTCCAATACCTGTTGACGGTGTTCCTGTTTGATCATACTTGGAAGTAAACCCTGGCTTAAATACTAATTTCTTATACTTTTGTGCAATACCAGGGCCATCGTCAATTACTTCAAAGATTACATGTTGATCTCGTTTATATAACTTAATACGAATGAGACCTCTATCTTCAATTGCTTCCACTGCATTGGCAACTAAATTATTAAAGATTGATAGCACTGTATACACGTGATATGCAGCGTGTTCACCTTCTATATGTTTTGAAAAACGTATATCTTTCCCTAGCATTTCAGCATATTTCTCATTTATTCTTACGATCATTTCTGTAAGCTCATGTCCTTCTACATACTCAGCCACATTTTTATCTAATAACAGTTTAGATAACCCTGCAAAAATTCTTTGATTATCCTTTTTTATTTCATGTACTTCTCCCGCTATTTTCAATGCTATTTTACTGCTAGAATCATCGCTTGTCTGTAAATTCCGATATAGTTGATATGCTTCTTGTGTAATCAACTCTGCATTTTGTAACGTTTTTTTCAAGTGAACAGATTCTACATATAAATTTGAAAGGTGCATTAACATTTTTTCATTTTCTTTTCGGACTTGTGACTCTTTTAATTTCGTTTCATATAAAATCATCATATTTAAAAAGCCAAGTGCAAAGAAACTACGAAAAATAGCAATAATAATTAATTTATTCACTTCAGAAACTGTTATTGTTGTACTGAGTACTACCATATGATAAATCGCAAGTTCTGACATACTTGCGATAATTTCAATTGTAATTCCAAGGCACCCAATAACGATTGGTTTCTGATGAAACTTATTCACCCTACAAAGTGAAAAAAGACTTCCATAAATAAAATAATAAAAGAACACAGCATAGCGCAAATAAAATGATTCTGTCATATGAAATGAACCTTGCATGATCCAATCAAGGCATACACGGAATAAAACGACACATATACCGACAAGAATACCCGCAGCCCCTGCTGGTATTCTTCTTAAAAATAATAATAAAAAGAAGAAAAGCGGTGTCCCAAAGCTAACGCGAAACGTATCGTTAAAAGGATGAAAATTAAGCTCTCCAGCAATCGGAACAACTACCATTAATATAATTAAAAGGGATATATCTTTCTTCCATAATTGATTCCAATTCAAAGGTGCCACTTCCTATACTTTTTTCGACAATAAAAGTGAAAGCCCGCTTATTATAATAAACGGGCTTTATTTCTATATTCTAACCTTTTCTACCGCTTTTATTTGGCGGTACTCCGGCTCCCATATTGCTTCTTTCACTGCAATCTTGATATCGTTATCACTTAAGTTCTCTCTAGCAACACCTTCTGCAACGGCAACTTTCGCTACTTCAATTGCAACCATTTCCGAGATATTACGTAGCTCTTCAACTTCTGGTAAGATAGGTGCCCCTGGCTGACTTGTATCTACCATGCTTGCAACTGCTTCAGCAGCTGCTGCAAACATTCCATCCGTCATGACGCTTGCACGTACAACAATTGTTCCAAGACCAAGACCTGGGAAAATAAGTGCGTTATTTGATTGTCCAATCACATACGTTACACCGTTGTATGTAACTGGTTCAAATGGACTTCCTGTTGCAACTAATGCTCTTCCTTCTGTCCACTCGATTAAATCAGCTGGTTTTGCTTCAGCAAGTGGCGTCGGATTCGACATCGGTAAAATGATTGGTCTTTCTACGTGAGAAGCCATTTCTTTAATAATCTCTTCTTTGAATGCTCCTGCAACAGTTGATGTACCGATTAAAATTGTCGGTTTTACATGCTTCACAACTTCAGCAAGTCCGATCACATCATTTTGTTTCCACTCACTTACTTCCGCTTCTTTTCTTGCATATGGAATTTGGAAATCAAGAAGATCTTCCATATTATCTGTAACTAACCCGTTACGATCAATACACCAGAAACGCTTATATGATTCTTCTTCTGATACGCCAACGCGGACCATTGCATCTCTAACTTGATCTGCGATACCGATTCCAGCCGTACCAGCACCAAACACAACAACGCGGTGTTCACTTAAAGGTACACCCGAAACTTTCACTGCCGATAACACAGCAGCAAGTGAAACTGCACCTGTACCTTGAATATCATCATTAAATGTACAAATATCATGACGATATTTATCTAAAATTTTTCGTGCATTTCGAGAGCTAAAGTCTTCCCAATGTAAAAGTGCTTTCGGGAATTGTTTATTCACTGCTTGTACAAATGTATCAATAAATTCATCGTAAGCTTCACCAGTTATACGAGGGTGACGATTTCCAATATAAAATGGATTGTTTAATAGTTCCTCACGATTTGTACCCACATCTAAAATTACCGGTAATACACGGCTAGGATCGATACCAACTGCGGCCGTATAAACAGCTAATTTCCCGATTGCGATGTTTATACCACCAACACCCCAGTCACCAATTCCAAGTATGCCTTCTCCATCTGTTACAACGACTAAATCAATGTTTTCAGCTGTTGCACCGATATTGGCGAATGCTTCTTCGATACCCGACGGATCGTTAATTGATAAATACACACCACGTGGTTTACGGTATTCATGACTATACCTTTGAATTGCTACACCGACTGTTGGTGTATATACAATTGGTAACATTTCACGTAAGTGATTTGTTAATATACGATAAAATAATACTTCATTTCGATCATGTAACGCTGTTAAGTATACGTTCTTTAATAAATCATCCGGCTGAGAACAAAATTGTTCATACGCTCGGCGTGCTTGTTCTTCTAAAGTTAAAACTGCTGGCGGTAATAACCCTTTTAAACCTAATTCTTCTCTCTCTTCTTGCGTGAAAGCGACCCCTTTATTTAAAAGTGGTGTCGATAATACTTCTACTCCTCTTAATGTCGTTTCTAATGAACCATTAGAAGCTACTGTAAACTTACTCATAACATCCCTACCTCTATTCATATATAGCATTTCTATATTGTAAACAAAAAAGAGGGGATTGTCCCCCTCTTCTTTTAATTTTTCTTTAAAAGAGTTGCTCCTGCAATCCCTGGGTGCGTCATTTCGAATGGATCTAGAATTAACTCTAGGTCTTCTTGTGACAGTACACCATTTTTCACACAAAGTTCTCGAACGGATTGACCTGTTGCAATTGCTTCTTTCGCAACGCGAGCTGCTGCTTCATAACCGATATGAGGGTTCACGGCTGTAATAATTCCTACACTCTTCTCAACATACTCTTTTAAGCGATCTTCATTCGCTTCAATTCCTTTTAAGCAATTATCTGTAAAGGCACGGAAACCGTTATTCATAATGCTAATAGATTGAAGTAAGTTGAAAACAAGTACTGGTTCCATAACGTTTAATTCTAATTGTCCTGCTTCTGAAGCAAGGCAAATTGTATGGTCGTTACCAATTACTTGGAACGCAATTTGATTAATTACTTCTGGCATAACAGGGTTTACTTTCCCTGGCATAATAGATGAACCTGGTTGACGAGCAGGCAACATAATTTCCGCTAAGCCAACACGTGGACCTGATGCCATTAAGCGAAGGTCATTCGCAATTTTAGACATATTCATCATACATACTTTCAGTGCTGCTGATACTTCTGTGTATGCATCCGTATTTTGCGTTGCATCTACTAAGTCTTCTGCACCAACAAGTGGCAGTTCACTAATTGTAGCTAAATGTTTTACAACTGCTTCAATATATTCTGGATCTGCATTTAAGCCTGTACCAACTGCAGTTGCTCCCATATTTACTTCATATAGATGTTGACGTGATTGCTTGATACGTTTCATATCACGTTCAAGTACGCGAGAATACGCTTTAAATTCTTGTCCAAGACGAATTGGCACAGCGTCTTGTAAATGTGTACGACCCATTTTAATAACATGATCGAACTGCTCTGCTTTTAATTCAAATACATCGTGCATATAACCCATCGTTTGTAATAAGCCTTCTAATGCATTTAATGTTGCAATATGAATCGCCGTTGGGAATGCATCGTTTGTTGATTGCGCCATGTTTACATGACTATTTGGACTAATATAATGATAGTCTCCCTTTTCCATTCCTAATAATTCAAGAGCACGATTGGCAATGACTTCATTTGCATTCATATTCATTGAAGTACCTGCTCCGCCTTGGATTGGATCTACGATGAAATGATCATGCCATTTTCCATCAAGAATTTCTTGAGCGGCTTCTGCGATCGCGCCGCCCTTGTTCAATTCCAATCTTCCTACATCTGTATTAGCAAGCGCTGCAGCCTTTTTTACAATTGCGAATGCTTTAATTAAGCCTTCATGGATTTTGTATCCTGTAATTGGGAAGTTTTCTACTGCACGCATTGTTTGTACGCCGTAGTATGCATAGTTTGGCACTTCTTTTTCACCTAAAAAATCTTTTTCAATTCGAACACCATTTTTAACTTCAGTTAATGTTGCCATGATTATTCACTCCTTAACGATTTCTTATGCTGCTTTTGTTTCTTTGACTGTTTCTACATATTGTTTTGCTTTCTCATTATCGAATTCGCCTTCCCACTTCGACATAACAATGGCCGCTAATGCATTTCCTAATACATTGACAGATGAGCGAATCATATCTAAAATGCGGTCAATTCCCGCAATTAACGCTATACCTTCTAGTGGTAATCCCATTGAACCTAACGTTGCTAATACAACAACGAACGATGCACCTGGAACTCCCGCCATACCCTTGGATGTTAACATGAGAACGAATAATAACGTAATTTGCTCTGTCAGTGACATGTGCACACCGTACATTTGTGCAACAAACAATGCCGCTAACGCTTGATAAATAGCCGATCCAGTCAAGTTGAATGTATAACCTGTCGGAATAACGAAAGAGGCAACTGCCTTTGGACAACCGAACTCTTCCATTTTTCTCATTATATTAGGTAAAACAGCTTCTGAACTTGCTGTCGTAAATGAAAGAATAAGTTCTTCTTTTAAAATTTTCATTAATGTAAAAATGTTTACGCCAACCATTCGTGCATTAATCCCTAATACAATCACAACGAATAGTATAACAGTTACGTATACAGCTAGCACTAGTTTTCCTAAAGGAAGTAGTGTTGCTACACCAAATTTTGCAACCGTAACTGCAATTAATGCGAATACACCAAATGGTGCAAATTTCATAACTTGATTTGTAACCCAAAACATCGCTTCGAGTACACCTTCAAAGAAGTTAAAGACGGGCTTTCCTTTGTCTCCAATTGCCGCAACTCCTAAACCGAATAATACTGAGAAGAAAATAATCGGTAATAAGTCACCTTGTGCAATCGATTCAAATACGTTTTTCGGTACAATATGAACAATCGTTTCTGCAAAGCCTTTCTTCTCTGTTGCATCTGCTGTTTGTTTATAAGAAGAAATATCACTTTGCTGTAAATTACTCATATCAACGCCAGTACCTGGTTGGAATATATTCGCTGCAAGTAATCCCATTAAAATAGCAATCGTCGTAATAATTTCGAAATAAAGAATTGTCTTACCGCCCAGTTTCCCAAGCTTCTTCATATCTCCTACACCAGCTACCGCAACAATTAATGCTGAAATAACAATTGGTACTACAATCATTTTAATTAAGTGAATAAATATATCCCCAATTGGTGTGATATAAGAAATCGCCGTTTTATTGCCATAAAAGATTGCCCCTACTACAATCCCTAAAACAAGCGCGACAAAAATTTGTGTTGCCAATCCGAATTTTTTCATTTATGTTCATCCCCTTCATGCGAACGCTTTCATTTCGTATTTATAAAAGCTTACTCACACATCTTATAGGCGAACCTACAAAATCATACAAAAACCTACAAGTTCGTCACAAAAAATTCGAAAATTTTTCTTTTCTTTTTCATTGACACCTTTTCATTAAAAAGAAATAAAATATACTTGATAAGTAATCAGATTGTTTCGTATAATCAAAAAGATATATACTTACAACAAATCGAAATGAAAAGGAGTGGATGATATGAAAAATTATGTACAAAAATTCGTCCTATCTTCTTCTTTTCTTTTTCATTTTCTAAAAAAGGAACAAAGGCATTTGCCTTTGTTCCTTTTTTATTGCGATCTATATAGGGGGGAATTGTTATGAGGCCATATAAACGTGTCTTAATTAAATTAAGCGGCGGTGCACTTGCCGATCAAACCGGAAATAGCTTTAACTCCAAAAGATTAGAACATATCGCAAACGAGATTTTATCCATTGTTGATTTAGGTATCGAGGTATCTATTGTCATCGGAGGCGGTAACATTTTCAGAGGTCATTTAGCTGAAGAATGGGGAATTGATCGTGTAGAAGCTGATAATATCGGTACGTTAGGTACAATTATCAACAGTCTAATGCTACGCGGCGTTTTAACAAGTAAAACAAATAAAGAAGTACGCGTTATGACTTCCATCCCGTTTAATGCTGTAGCTGAACCATATATCCGCCTACGCGCAGTACATCATTTAGATAACGGTTATATCATTATCTTTGGAGGTGGTAACGGGCAACCATTTGTTACGACAGATTATCCAAGTGTTCAAAGAGCCATTGAAATGAATAGTGACGCTATATTAGTCGCAAAACAAGGAGTAGATGGCGTCTTTACTAGTGATCCAAAACATAATAAATCAGCAAAAATGTACAGAAAACTAAACTATAACGACATTGTTAGGCAAAACATACAAGTAATGGATCAAGCCGCTTTATTACTTGCCCGTGATTATAATTTGCCAGCACACGTCTTTAACTTTGATGAGCCTGGAGTTATGAAAAGAATTTGCTTAGGTGAGCATGTGGGGACATTGATTAATGATGATGCTTCATTGCTTATGCATGAAAACTAATGATTTCTCATTAAAAAGGGTGTCTATAAAAGACACCCTTTTCCATTAACCTTTATAAATAAAAGTCCACCAATCCTGCTAATTTCTCCTTACACCGCTCCCAAAAAGATAACTTCTCAAAAAACTCTTTCGTCATCTCTTTTGAATCACGAAAATCTTTTGTTAATGCCTCATTCACTTCTGATACGATAGTCCCACCGTGAATATACAAATTCATCTCATCATTAATATAAAAGCTACGTGCAGTTATGTTCGTTGTACCGATAACAGTTAGTTCATTATCAATCAGCATTAACTTTCCATGAAACATTCCTTTTTTATAACCATATACTTTAATCCCATTATTAACAGCTTGACGAATGTAAGGATACGCTGCCTCTTTAATAAGAGGAATATCTGGTTTATATGACCAAAGTATTTTCACTGTGACACCACGTTTTTGCGCTTCAATTAAAGCATTCATAAATTCTTTATTTTTCGCTATAAAATAAGGTGTTGTAATGACAATTGAATGCTTCGCTTGTTTTATTAATTCGATATACTTTTCAGCGACGTAATGTCCATTATAGCTAGTCATCGTATGTAATGTGCTCCCTTTACTAGCTTTATTCGTACTTCTTTTTATATGTTCTTTCGTATCTCGTCTCCAATCTAAAGCGAATTGCTCTTCTAAATCTTTCGCTCCTTCTCCTCTAAGCCGCACATGATAATCACGCCAATATCCAAATCGCTTATCTTTTCCTAAGTACTCATCTCCCATATTAAAACCACCTGTATACCCAATCTCCCCATCAATGGTCGTAATACGGCGATGATTACGATGGTGAAGTGAATAAAATCCGAATGGCAATTCAGGTTTTCTACTATATGTAAAATGCACACCACTTTCCCGCAATTCATTTTTCATCTTTCTTTCAAATGATAAATCATTAATGCGATCAACTGATAAATAGACGTTTACTCCTTCTTTTGCCTTCTCTTTTAATAAGTTTAAAAAAGTATGGCTACTTTTATCATCCGACAAAATAAAAAAATACGTGTAAATAGATTGCTTCGCCTCTCTTATATCAGTAAATAACTGTTTATAAAATGACTTTCCTTCTACATATAATTGAAAATCACTATAATGAGGAGCGTACTCTGTCGGCATATTTTTCCCGACTTCCATTTTTCTTCCGAGCGTAACGTCAATATGCATCCAAATTAAAACAAAAACGAAAATAGTAATTACAATAGAAGTAACTCGCAATATTTTTTTTATCATTTTGATTTCCTTCCGCTCATTTTCTTTCCACTCTTCTATTTTGTCATTCCAATTTAAATTTCATGCTCCATACAAAAAAGGATGCGACTTAACGTCACACCCTTTCTCCATTAAACAAAGTTTCTCGCATCATTATTTCTTCCAAACTTATAAATAGCAATTAAGAAGAATGCTACCGCAAAGGCAATTAGGATTAAAATATTTAAATACAAATCTGAAACTGGAATTCCTTGTTGTAGTTTTGATACCGTATCTAATAGCCATCTTTGCGGAAGAAAATCAGCTACTTTTTGCACTGCTTTCGGCATAATATCATATGGAAAATAACATCCAGCGAGTAAACATGTCGGTACAATGATCATATTTTGCAGTGCATTTGCCGATGCTGAGTTTTTCGAAAAAGCGACAAGCACTAACGATATTCCAATCGCTATTAAAGCAAATAGCATGAGTACGCCAAGCATCACTATGAAAGGCATATTGATATTCGTATGAAAAACATTCGTTAGGAATAGGATTGTAATCAGAATTTGTACTGTTAATAGCAGCATATTTACCCCGACATTAGATAATATGAATTTCTTCCCATCTATCGGCGTTGATAAGAGTCTAAAATACGTTCTATTTTCTTTTTCTTTTAAAATATAACCTGATAAGTTCGCTGCTGAAAATAGCATAAACATAATAAGGTAACCCATCGTTTGGTTTGTCATATCTTTATTTTTCGAAGTATCTTCTAGCGTCTCAGTTTTCATTTTAAATGAACCTTTTTGATATCCTGCGTACATAGTATCAAATGCACTTTGATCTGTTCCTGCTACTTTACTAATAGCTGCTACATTATCAATATAATTGTATAAATATGATTTTATAAATCCTGTTACTTGATCACCTTTAATCGATGAAATTTCAATATGATTTGGTTTCCCTTCTCGAACACTTTTTGAAAAACCAGAATCTAATGTAATAACTCCATCAAGTTTTTTGGAAGTGAGTTTATCTTCTACTTCAGATTCTTTAATTTTACTTACCTTTACATGATTTAATCCTTCTAAAAATTTCACCGTATCATTTGCTATAGATTGATTTTCTTTATTAATAACCCCGATATTTAACGTCCCTTGCCCCATATTCCCATACATCGAGAAGGAGATTAGTGTTCCGATTATCGGCAAACTAATAATAATGAATAACCCTTTTTTATTTTTCAAAAGTACAGATAACGTTTTTTGTATGAGCCATAAAATATCTTTCATACTATAGCCCCTCCCGTCTACGTAATGCAATAATTGCAATTAATAAAAAGAGTGCTGAAATGCCAAGGTTTAAACATATTACCGGTAGTGCTGCTCCTACATCATTTGCATAAATAATTTTCATAACAGCTGTGTTTGCCCACGTTAATGGTGATAAATTCGTAACGAAATTTTCTTCTATTACGAAATATGCACCACCAAAAATAGAGGCTAATTGCACAATAACCATAATAATCGCTCTAGATGATTCCGGTGTTTTTGTAATATATCCAATTCCTAAACCGAAGCTAATTGCTAGAAAAATTTGTGTTAATAAAATAAGAAATATGATTCCAAGATGGTCGCCCCAATTCGCTTGAAAAACAAATTTACTAAATAACATGACGAGTAATATGCACAGAGCATTTGCTACTAGGCTACCAAGTACTTTTCCAATGAATATTTCAGCCTTACTTATAGGTGCAGCAATGAGACGATCTCCTGTTTTACGTATTCGTTCTCCTCGAATTAAAGAACTCGCTCCCATCGCAGCATATAGTGCAATCATCGTTGTCATTACAACCGCGTAGTAATCCATAGAACCTGGCTTTTTCGCAGCTTGTAAAGATGTTTCTTTTATATAATCATTATGATTTCCGCTTGAAATAACCGCGCTCACCTTACTAGGATCAACTTTTGCAACTTCGGCCGCTACATTGTACTTATCAATAAATGTTGTAAGCATGCCTTCCACAATACTTCCCTCAATACTACTTTTGTCACTTCCGTAAAATTTCGCACCATCTTTATTTAATTCTACATAAGCAGCATATTTATTTTGCTTCACTTCTTCTTTCCCATCTATACTGCCGGAAGCTTTTTTAAAATGAATACCCGATTTATCGACTTCTTTCGTAAATGCTTCGAACGTTTGAGAAAATGTGCTACTCGCTTCATCTTTGTAGAGCACTTGTATATCTTTAATCGCTTGACTATCGCTATCAAATGCATTCGTTAACGCTGTTCCTAACACAAGCATTAGTACAATCGGAAATGCTAACATAAAAACTAAAGTTCTTACGTCCCTGAAATCTCTTTTAATATGCATAACTGCAATATTGAAGATGTTCAATTGATGAACCTCCCTTTACCTTTTCTTCATTTACCTTTTATTTATCTCGTAAGTTTCTTC
Source organism: Bacillus sp. DE0042 (assembly GCF_007680225.1). Classification (NCBI taxonomy): domain Bacteria; kingdom Bacillati; phylum Bacillota; class Bacilli; order Caryophanales; family Bacillaceae; genus Bacillus; species Bacillus sp. DE0042. The sequence goes on from NZ_VEJP01000001.1 coordinate 1,080,942, forward strand.
CAGTCAACGTAAGGAATACTGTTTCTAAGTTCGGGGCCTGCTCCTCTAACGAACGAATTTCAATGTCATGATTAATGAAATGCTGAATAATTTTATTTAAATTATTTACTCCTGCATCCGAGTTTACCTTGATTACGTTCTCTTCAACTTGAACAGCTTTCACACCGTTTATCTCTTTTAACTTTTCTACATCTAAATTTTCTACTGACTTCACTTCAACCCAAATGTCTTTCGTATCAGTAATAATCGCTTTTAACTGTTCTTTCGTTCCTTCTGCAATCACTTTACCGTGATCTACAATTGCTATTTTCGAACAAATCTCTTCTACTTCTTCCATGTAGTGACTCGTATAAATAATAGTACTTCCCATTTCATTTAATTTCCGAACAGACTGAAGGATATAGTTTCTTGACTGCGGATCAATTCCAACTGTCGGCTCATCCATAATAATTAACTTCGGTCTATGAGCAATCGCACAAGCAATATTCAGTCTTCGTTTCATCCCGCCAGAAAAGTTTTTCGGGTAACTTTTATGCTTATCACTAAGCCCTACAAATTGAAGTGCTTCCTCTACTCTCGCTTTTAGCTCAGCTCCTCTTAACCCGTACAATCCAGCAAAGAATTTCACATTTTCATAGGCAGTTAACTCTTCATAAATCGCAATATCTTGCGGAACGATACCGATGTTCATTTTGGCAAATCGATTATGTTTCTTTATATTTTTTCCTAGTATGCTAATTTCACCTTCATTACTTCTTAGCAATCCAGCAATCATATTTATCGTTGTACTCTTACCAGCACCATTTGATCCTAAAAAGCCAAATATCTCTCCTTCTTTAATAGATAAAGACATATTATCTACCGCGATGAAATCACCAAATTTTTTCGTTAAATTTTTAATTTCTAATGTATTCATCATTTCACCCCTATTTCGGTTTCTCTGCTTTTAGTATAAACAAAAAAAATGAACCTGCTCAGTGCAGAAGTTCATTCTTTTCACATGAGATTATTCACTTTTTTCATATGAGATGATTCATCCTCGTCATAATTTCCTATATGGGCAACAGCATCGTTACTGAAAAACCACTTCTTCCGTCTACAATAATTTTTCCGTTTACTGATGCTGTTCGCTCCTCCATCCCCATAATCCCGAGACCTTTCTTAACGAGAGCTGCACCTTTTCCATTATCCTTCACCTGTACTTTCACCATCTTGTTAAGTACATGAATATCGATTGAAATGACTGTCGCATCAGCATATTTCATCGCGTTCGTTAGTGCCTCCGTAACATTTTCACCGATAATCTTCCACTGAATTGGAGAAATCATATCTAAATTCCCTTTATATACGAAAGGAATATTTATATCATGTTTACCGGCAAATTCCTCTATGAATAATTTCATACGATGAATACCAATTTGCTCAGTTGGCGGCTTCATATTTTTTAATGTAACCCGAATACTTTCAATTCCATCTTTCGATATATGAATTGCATTTTGTAATAACTCGGCAGATTTTTCTTTATCTATCCCCATTAACCTCTTTGCTGCTTCCATTTGAATTAGCGCCCCTGTCATCGAGTGGCCAATTTTATCATGAATTTCTTGTGACAACCGATTTCTCTCTTCTAACTTAAATGTGTACTCTGATTGCTTTATGTACTCTTTATTTTCATGTAAGCTTTTCGTCAGCCGCTGCATATCTTTTCGCATCTTATCATTTTGTGATTCAAGCTTTAATACACGCGATATATACCGTTCTGCCATAGTTAATACAATAAAAGAAAATGTAACAATTAATCCATATGTCATTCGAATACTTTCTTCTGTAAAGATAATAGGAATCATCATAATGATAAAGAGCTGCCATTTCTTCTCTATATAACGAAATATAACTTCATATAAGTTCAATGGTAAAAATAAAATAAAAAATGGATGAACCTTCCATGTAAATAATATAACTATGCCAATTGACAGATTAGATAATATGTTTTTGTACGTATCTTGTTTAAATATAGAGATCAGCACATTTACAGAAAGATATAAAAGCAAAGTAAGTATAATCCATGGTAAGTTCACAACATTTAAATAAATGTAACTAAACACAATATATATAAAGACAATTAATTTACTTACAATTAACCAAAATTCCATATCTTTAATCTACTTTCCCTGTTAAATAATAAATTGCAATTTGTGTGCGATGTTCAAGTCCAGTTTTCCCTAAAACTGATGTAATATAATTTGCAATCGTTCCTTCTGATATGAAAAGTTGCTTTGAAATTTCTTTATTCGAGAAACCTTTCGCAATTAATGCGATAATACTAAGTTCTCTTTCTGTAAAAAGACTTGTATCTATTTTGCATTCGTCCTCTTTGCTCTCCATTAAATTGCTCTTAATTTTATCAAGCACTACATCTTGCATAACAGTTTGACCGTTATATACTCCTTTTATTGCATCACGAATACGCTCTGGATCATTATTTTTTAATAAATAACCTTTCGCCCCGTTCTTCACTGCGTCCAAAATATATTCATCATCATCGAACGTCGTTAAAATTAGTGGTTTCGTTTCCGTTTCTTCACAAATAAATTTCGTTGCCTCTACCCCGTTCATATTTGGCATGCGGACATCTAAAAGAGCGATATCAACGTCGTTCTTTTTACAATATTCCACTGCTTCTTTCCCATCATTTACTGTATCTACCACTTCGAACTCTTCATATGTATTTAAAATAATTTTCATGCCTTCTCTAATAAAAGAATTATCATCCGCTATTAATATTTTAATTTTCATGTTTGTTAGTATGGACCTTCCCCTACTAACATTCACATCCTTTCTTCACGTAACATTTCCCACTTGCTCATTATATACTTCTTTTTACCATTTTTTCACACCTTTTTTCATATAGCTTCCTTCCTAAAAATATATTATTCTTTTTTTACAACATGTGTAGGGTGACCAATCATTTCTTACGTCTATATAATAGAATGCGTCAAAAAGGAGGGAGAGACCCATTGAGGAAAAACAATTAATTGAAAAAGCACAGCAAGGAAGCGAACATGCTTTTCGTATCCTTGTGCAAACATATCGTCATTATATTTTTCAAGTTATCTTTTCTATTTTAAGACATGAAGAAGATGCGAAAGATGTTACACAAGAAGTATTCTTAAAAATTCACGCCTCTCTCCCAAATTATCAATTTCGCGGATTAAAAACGTGGATGGCACGTATTGCCACCAATCACGCTATTGATTATAAAAGGAAGAAAGCTAGAGAAAATGAAGAACTCTCCTTATGTAAAGACACTGAGGAAAATATAAAATCCTCTCAGAATATTGAGGCTTTATTATTGACGAAAGAGCAAAAATTACTCATTGCTCAAAAACTGAGAGAACTTCCCGAAAATTACCGTGACGTCGTTCTCGCACATTACTTAGAAGAAAAAAGTTATCAAGAAATTTCTTTACAGGAAAACATCGAAGTGAAAACAGTCGAAATGAAACTGTACCGGGCAAGAAAATGGATTAAAAAACATTGGAAGGAGGAAGAGTTTCTATGATGCATTATTCAAAAGAGGATTGGCGCAATTATACTTTAGATTTTATAGAAAGCAATGAACGTGAATCTATGGAAGAACACCTTTATGAATGTGATCATTGTTTAGCACTTTATATGGAAAGTATCGGTGAACAACATGAAAACCTTCCAATGATAAATGATGATTCATTTACGAACGAAGTTATGACGCAAATTAATTTTGAAACGCTACAACCTAATGAAAATATAAAAACAAACTCACTAAAGCGCACCATTATTCACTACATAATTGCGACTGCGGCTACAATTATTTTTATGGTAAGTGGTTTATTCCAGTATATCTTCACAGCGACATCAAATTTCGAGAAATCTTCAAAACATAACGAGTCTTCTATCTCACAACAAATTGTAAACAAATCGGTAGACACATCAAAAAAGGACGGAGGTTCAAAGCATGAATAAAAATCCCTTTTTAGCACTTGTATTAGGGCTAATTCCCGGGCTTGGACATTTATATTTAAAGAAATTTGGACGGTTTATTTTATATAGCGGAGGGGCTGTATTTCTATTTATCTTTGCAGCATTTTGTACAATAGCATTAGGTGCGCGTGATATTGCTTTTCTTTCTCTATTTTTACTAGTCGTCTTATGGGCGATCAATTTATTAGATTTAGTTATCACTATTATTAACCAATCGAAAAAACAAGCTGCAGGAGAATTTACAGAGTCCTCTAAAGAAAGCGAACGATTTTATATCATTCTTCTATCAATCATCCCTGGACTTGGACATTTTCAATTAGGACTTATGCAACGTGGACTTACATTTTTAGTAGCTTGCACAGGAATCGGAAGTATGATTATTTTCGTTGCACTTTTAACATCGCAAGAAAGTTTCCTTATCTTCCTTATTACATTACCTGTTTTATGGATTTACAATTTCTTTGATGTTGTTCAGCAACTCCAGAAAAAAGAACGTGGCGAGCAACTAGATGATCGTACTATTTTCGAAGAGTTTGAAGAGCATCGTGAACAAGGAAAGAAGAATAAAACATTCGCTTCTATTTTAGCGATGTTCCCCGGAGCAGGACATATGTATTTAGGCTTACAACGCCGCGGCCTTCAACTTATGGCAGCCTTTTTACTTTCCATATATTTACTCGACTTATTAAGACTTTCAGCGTTTTTATTTTTAGTTCCAATCATTTGGTTCTATAGCTTTTTTGACGCTTTACAGCAAACCGCAAAGTATGGAAAAGAACGTGTAAATGACGAACCTATCATTGATTATTTTATCAATCATCAAAGATGGATCGGTATTGGGTTAATTACACTCGGTGGTTATTATTTATTAGATCAAACAGTCCTTCCTATTTTGAACGATTACTTTGCAACTATATTTAACATTCATCTTAGCGAGCTGTATTATCGCTATTTCCAAACATCTATCGTTGCACTCCTCTTAATTGGTGGCGGCTTTAAATTGTTACTTGGAAATAAAGAAAACAAAGGTGGTACAAAAGAATGAGAACATGGCGCGTTGGAACATTTTCAATGGGGCTTTCTATTATTGCATTAGGTTGCTTCTTACTATTTTCAGTTATAAAAGGTACTGAGGTATTAGATTCCTTAACAGCTTGGTGGCCTGTTTTACTTGTCATACTTGGCGTGGAAATTTTACTATACCTTCTATTTTCTAAGAAGGAACAATCTTTTATTAAATATGATATTTTTAGTATTTTCTTTATCGGTGTTTTAGGAAGCGCTGGAATTGCTTTTTACTGTTTACTATCAACTGGATTACTAGATGAAGTTCGTCATTCTATTAATACCACTCAGCAAACGAGTAATATTCCAAGTGGACAACTTGATATACCTGAATCTATCAAAAAAATCGTAGTGGATGCAGGGCATTATCCTCTAACAATAGAGGGTAATGATACAAATCAAATTCACCTTCTTGGAACATATGAAATGACAACGAAAGCTAATGAAAAACTTAATTTAAAACAAGAAGATTTCCTTTCAGTTCAAACAGCTGGGGAAACGATGTATATCACTTTGAAATCATTACCTGTTCAACATACGTTATGGAATTCAGCACCACAGGTAAAACAAACACTCGTTCTTCCGCAAAATAAAAATGTAGAAGTTCGTGCTTCAAATAACGAACTATCCCTTTATCCAGGTCAATTACAAAATAATTGGTTTGTACAAGAAAGTTCAAATGTATCTGTTCATTTAGCAAAAGAAAGTGATGTGTCTTTAATCGCCGTAACAAACAAAAAAGAAGCACACGGAAGCACTCCTTGGGAACAAGTTGAAGATTTAACGAAAAAAGAAGATAATACTTCAGAAGAAAATCCAGAATTCAACGGGCAAGAACATTGGTATAAAAATTCAATTAAAACAGGCAATGGGACGTATAAGTTAAACATTGAGAAAGCTTACAATTTAAATATGAGTGTTATTGAAAAATAAAAAACCTTCCACAATTGTGGAAGGTTTTTCTCATATAATCGCTTTAATGCCTTCTAACACTAACCCAATCATAAATCCGCAAACAGCCCCGTTTACTCGGATCCACTGCAAATCTTTACCTACATTATTTTCAATCATTTCAATTAACGTTTTATCGTCTAACTTATCAAGATTTTCTTGTACAAGTTTTCCGATTTTCGAATGATTCTTTTCCACAAGTGTGACAACTTGTTTTTGTAACCACTCTTCTATTTTTTGAACAGTCTGTTCATCTTCTTTTATTTTATTCATTTGTTTTTGTAAAAATGGCATAACATATTTATCCGTAAATTCTTCATTTTTCACAAAAGTAATTGCCCTTTGTTGTACTTGCCCCAGCATCTCTTTAATTTTGTCAGTAGCATCCCAATTGGCAATCCATTTTTCTTTCCAATTTTCTAATTCCTGCAGTAAAGCTTCATTTTCTTTTACATTTATAATTTCTTGACGAATTTTCGCTAATATAAGTTGTCTTGTGCTATTATCTGCATCTTGTAAGCTGTTAATATTGCTAATAATAAATTTCTGCAAAATGCCGCCAATTTTATCTTCATCTACAATATTCATAAACGATTTCAAAGTAAACTGTAAAAATCCATCTACTTTTATGTTTTCCATCGCCTTCATACCTAAGCTTCCGAGCTGGTAACGCGCTTCATCTTGCGCTGTCCAATCTTTCACTTTTACTAAAATGTAATCAAGTGTCTTTTCATCATATTCTTGCACAACTAGTTGATCAACAAGCACTTGTAATATGTTACTTGTATTAATTGTATGCAAATACGTTTTTAATTCTTTTTCAATAATAACCGCTAATTTTTCCGTATCTATTGTAACAATCGCCTTCTCAGCAATTGTTACAATTCCCTTTTTCACAGCGTCAGACTGCATTTCTCTTTCAGCAATTTGCAGTACCATTTGCGCTAGCTGCATTTCTTTTACTTTATTCGTAATACTTTCTTTCGTCAGCCACTCATTTTCTAACGTATGAATGAGCCCTTTCGTTACTCGTTTACGATTTTTAGGTAATAACGCTGTATGTGGAATTGGAATTCCCATCGGATGACGGAATAATGCTGTAACTGCGAACCAATCCGCAAGTCCGCCAACTAATCCAGCTTCAAATCCCCCTTGTATAATCTCACCTACTACCGTTCCTTGAAAAGGGATAGAAGCCGCAAAACCTACTCCCATAACCCCAAGCGAAATACCCGCTATATATTTAGTCTGTAATGACATCGTATACACATCCTCTTATTATGTAAAATAAAGCTTTTTGTTATATTTATTTGATATTCGTTCTTTATATCTATACTATAATGAACTAATGCGAAAATAACAAAGAATTTATAATAATACATATGTCATATAAATAAAAAATGAGGCCACAATTAGCCTCATTTTTCTAATATTGTTAATGACTCGCCTGTTTTATAATACCCATTCATCACATCTTCCGGAACCATACTACCGCCAGTTCCCCACACAATATGAGTACCTTTCTTCATCTTCTCCATTAACTGTTGCTTCTGTAAATACTCATCTTCTTTACATACTTTCATTGGTCCTATCATGCCGGCTAACGCAGAAGGCTCTAAATAAATATTTTCCGTATCAGCTAGTTCTTTTAATAATCTATATAACTCTTCATCACTTACTGTGTAATTCCCACTCAAAAATGGTTCCATCGTTTTACCGACAAATCCAGACGGTCTTCCTACCGCTAGTCCGTCCGCGTCTGTTACATTATCAATCCCGACATCTTGAACAGCAATTTTATCATGAAGTCCTGTCATTAAACCGAGTAACATACATGGAGAGTGCGTAGGCTCCGCAAAGAAACAGTGCACGTTGTCTTTATACAATAACTTTAAACCAAATGCGACTCCGCCAGGTCCGCCTCCTACTCCGCACGGAAGGTAAACGAATAAAGGATGATTTTCATCTACTACAATCTCTAACTCTTCTAATTGCTTTTGTAATCGCGATGCTGCTACTGCGTATCCTAAAAATAAATCATGGGAGTTTTCATCATCTACAAAATAACAGCTAGGATTTGCATCTGCTTGCTGACGCCCCTCTTCTACTGCTTTACTATAATCAGCTTCATATTCAATAACGTCTACACCTTTACTTCTTAATAAATCTTTTTTCCATTCTTTTGCGTCTGCTGACATATGAACAGTTACGTTAAAACCTAGTTTTGCACTCATAATCCCAATGCTTAGTCCTAAATTACCGGTAGAACCCACCGCAATTGAGTATTTCGCAAAAAACTCTCTACATGTATCACTGTCTAAAATGGAATAATCATCTTCTTCTGTTAACATTCCATGCTGCAAAGCTAATTTCTCCGCATGCTTCAGCACTTCATAAATGCCGCCTCTAGCTTTAATGGATCCTGATATCGGAAGCCCGCTATCACATTTTAATAGTAATTCACCTAATATAGGTTTCCCATAATTTTTCTCTAAAGACTGTTTCATAGTAGGTATCTTCACTAAAGGTGATTCTATAATGCCGCCCGTTTCTTTCGTTTCTGGAAAAACTTTCGCAATGTACGGTGCAAAACGCTTTAACCTCTCTTCCGCATCTTTTACATTCTCTTCATTCAATGGGGAATCTTTTATTGCCGTTTCATACTTTTCCATGTTCGGATTTACCCAAAACACTTCTTCTGTTGCGATTAATTTATTTAATAGTGGATATTCCTCTTTTAATTTCTCTATTTCCTTCATTTCTCTTCCTCCTCATAACCTTGTAGCTTACGATTCAATAAATTATAATTAAATTAATTTTAATATAGTTTAACATAAATCATTCACTTAAGTTAATTTTAATTTAATTTTTTTAAATACAATTTAATAATTAGTAAGGAGCCTTTCATTATGGAAAATATAGATATTGGTAAAAAGATTGAAAAGCAAAGAAAAGAAAAAGGTTTAACGAGTAAAGAACTAGCAACGATGGCAGGTATTACACCATCTATGTTAAGTCAAATTGAGCGTGGGTCTGCTAACCCTTCTATTCAAACATTAAAAGTACTCGCTAAAGCTCTTGATGTACCAACATTTAGCTTTTTACTGGAAGATACAAATACAGACGATTTAATTGTACGTTCTCATAAACGAAAAAAAATGATTATTGATAATTTATCATATGAATTGTTATCACCTGATTTCACAGGAAATTTAGCAACAGCAATTATGACTGTTCCGCCAAATACAGCTTCATCAGAAAATGTACTAGAACATAAAGGTGAAGAGTTAGCATACGTATTAGACGGGAAAATCACATTGTACTTAAACGAAGAAGAATACATATTAGAAACGGGTGATAGCGTAAAAATACCCGCTTATTTAAAACATAAATGGGTAAATCAATTTGAGAAAAATGCAATTGTTTTATTTTCTGTTACTCCGCCGATTTTTTAATACAAAATAAAAAAATAGCCACGCATGGACACACTCCATATGTGGCTACCTTTTTATTTTTTCGGCACGAACATAATCCCTAAACTAATAACAAAGAAGCTCATTATTTGCTGTGCTGATAAACCAAATAAAACCGAATTTTGTTCACTAACAAGCGAAATAATGATATGAGCAACCCCTTCAATAATTAGAAAAACACTTATATTCTTTCCATTTCCGAGCCTTTCATTTTTCATCCATAACAAGCCGATTATACAAAGGGTAAGGATGATCTCGTATGCGAAAATAGGATGATATAAAAATTTAGATTCATATATTTTCACACCCCAAGGCAATGTCGTTTGTACACCTATTTTGTGGTTGAATAGAAAATAAAAAATAATACTCATACATAGTCCAATAGGTAATGCATCAAGTAAAATACGAAGCGAAAATTGTCCCTTTTTACTTTTCCAAACAATGTATATACTCGCAATTACACATCCTGCTATAATATGCTGCATACTTCCTACAGCTAATAGTGCCTGCAATGGCGACCTAAAAGCCCATACTGGATTTATAATTGCCGGTGCAAATTTCCATACAAATACGATGATAAGAAAAGCATTTGTTACTGCATCCATCATTTTTTCATATGGTACACTTTCGTTCTTCATCTTTCGTTTCATCAACATAAACCCAAATAGACTTCCAATTATAATAGATACAGGTTGTAACCTCACGATCCACTCCATCAATACAAAATCCCCTCTTTAACTCTCAATTAATTTCTTAAATTTCTCTTCTAATTGATCTGGAGGTAATACGCCTCGCACTTGCTCTACGATAATTCCATCTTTATTAACAAAAAATGTCGTTGGTAACGAAAATACTTTATAATCTAATCCAGCTACTCCGTCCATATCTAGTAAAACAGGAAACTTAAATCCGTGACGATCTGCAAATGCGCTCGCTTCTTGTACTGGATCTCCGATTGTCGCATTTACCGCAAAAATTTCAACATCCTTTTTATATTTGTCATACATATGAACTAAGTCAGGTGCCTCCATTTCACATGGACCACACCATGATGCCCAAAAATTAATAAGATATGGCTTTCCCTTTGCATCATTTAACGAATACAGCTTCCCGTCTAACCCTTTTAACGTTATGTTTGGCGCTTTAAATCCTACTTGTGGTAATACTTCTGTTTTTTGTAACTCCGCTTGTTTTGCTTTTCTTTCTTTTTCTTCTTTCTTTGTATTATAAAAATTAACTCCGGCCCAAATTAGTGCCCCGGCCAGTATAATCGCAATTAGCTTCTTCACTTTTCTTCCTCCTCATTATTAAAAGCCTGTAAATCCACCGAATAGACGAATAAAGAATGCTGTAATTTTCGTCATTTGATTTGTATACAATAAAATTCCTGTTACAATCATCATTCCGCCACCAATTTTCATCATGACATTGGCATATGTAACGATCCATCTTACCTTCCCAATAAAGAATGCCATCACGAAAAACGGAACCGCAAACCCAAGGGTATACGCTGTAATATAAAGAAGTGCACCTTCAGGATTCGTCGCCCCAAGCATGAGTACAGCTGAAAATATCGGTCCAACACATGGCGTCCAACCCGCTGCATATGTCATACCGACTAAAATCGAGCGAATATATCCAGTCGATTTACTTCTATACTGTACCTTTTTCTCTGCCATAAGCCACTTAGGCTGAAACAAACCTGTCATAAACAGCCCCATCAAAACAATGAAAATCCCACCAATTTGTTGAATCAATTTTTGGTTAGATGAAAATGTTATTCCAATCCAGCTTACCGATAAGCCTAACGCATAAAATATAACCGAAAATCCGATCATAAAAAATACGGTATGTATGATCGCTGATTTTTGCATCATTCCACGATTTTCTTTTAAATCTTGAATAGACACACCTGTAATATACGATAAATAAGATGGATATAGCGGTAAAGAACATGGTGATATAAACGACAGTACCCCTGCCCCAGCTACAAGCCAAATTGTTAAATCTGCTGCATTCATTTTATTCCCCCTAAACACACTACAATAGGTAGTGTTAATCTTTAAAAAAAGAGGCTATATGCACTCTCCGACAATAAGTACAACCGATATACAGAATAAACCTAATGTTACATATACTGAATTCGTATGTAATGGAATATTAAGCTTTACGACTTTTTCATTTAACACTTGATTGATTCGTAAATTTATTGCTGTTTTTGCAAATGAAGCTGTAACACATCTATTTTCCATTGTCTTTATTTTAATTAATTTTAATAATGCGCTACCTAACTCGAATTTAGATTTCATTTTTCGCATTGCATATTTATCTGCAGCTAACTCCTGATACACATGATAGCGTTGCAATAGCCCTTTTAATATCGGGATGTATATCATTCCTTCTGCTAATAACGTAAAACAAAATAATTTTAACGGATCTCGATTATTTTGATGATATTCTTCATGAAAAATAATTGCATCCATTTCTTCATCTGAAAATGTTTGAAGCATCCCTTCTGACATGACAACTTTCGGACGAAATAACCCAATTGTAAATGCCGCAACTTCCACGGTCGGCAATATATATATTTGTTTTCCTTTTCGAATGAAAGGGATAAGTACTTTTTGTAATTTTTTACTATAGAAAAATTGTCGCCAAATTCTTTTGCAAACTATGAGTACAGTAAGTAATAGTAATCCAGCAATTATAATACGAATGAGCGATAATTCTTTCATATGTTGTTCTAACTGGAACAAGCAAAACTTTGAAAGAAAGAACGCCTTATTTTGAAACAGAAATGGATATGTAACGTAATACACTAACATACTGAAAAAGAGGGTACTAACAATTACTGCTAACAATACGATTTTACGCATTTGCCATTTCATTTCATTGATCCTCTTTTTTTAACTGATTCAATTTGTCTTCTAATTTTTTTATTAAAGTCGGATCAGCCTGCTCTAACTCATCAAGCATATGATTTACAACTAAATCCCCAAATTCCCCCATCAATTCTTGTGTCATCTTCTTCGTTTGATTGGATAAGAATTCTTCTTTTGTTTGTACAGTACGATATATGCCACTTCTTTTCACAGTCTGTTTTTCTAAGTGGAATTTCTCTACTAACCTGTTCATAACTGTCATGACCGTATTAAAATTCACAGGTGATTCTTCACTTAATTTCTGCTGCACTTCTTTAATCGTAATACCCTCGGTGGACCAGACAATCTCCATAATTTTCGCTTCAAGCGGTCCAAAGAAATGATTTAACCCTTGCTCATTTAACTTATAGTTTTGAGTAAACATAGTATGGCTCCTTTCACACTACGAATTGTAGTATAAATTAAATGAAAGGTCAAACACGAATGATATGCACTAAAATTCACTACCTATAAATCAGTACCCCGTTCTATTCATCGTAAACCTAACTTCTCTCCAAATGTATCAAAGAGATACTGCTCTAATATTTGCACACTAAACTTCTCATTACGTCCAAGTGCAAATAATTCCCGATCTTTCGCTACGATAGTATCTAATGGAATAACGACATTATCCACTATTTTTGTAATTTCAATGATGTTACTTTTGACATTTACCTCTGTTTTAAATTCAATATTTTCTAATACGATATGTGAACGTCTTCCTGATGTAAAGAAAGTAAAGTTAGGATTTTTAACAACGCCAATTTCAGCCTCTAACGCATATAAATAGTGAAAAATTATATCTCTATGTCCATCTTTTATTATTTTTTCATCCTTCTCATCATCTAAGTATTCTTTCACTTTCGTTGCAAACTCAAATCGAAAATCCACCTTTTTCACGCTCCCTCTTTGTATTTTTATATTAAATAAATATATTGAAATAATTTTACCATATTGTAATACAAGTTCCTATTAAAAGTAAAAAATGATTTGTGAAATCTCTATTATTTCCGATTCCTTTTTAAAATATAAACACTAATGCAATATGAAATAATGCTTCGTTATATCCATTTAAACATATTGTTTCCATATTTTGAAACAATAGTATGAAGTATTATATATCAATAAAGTGTTTCTAATTCATTCTTCTATATAGCTATCATCACCTTTACTATTCCAATATATTTAAACCGCATTTTCTACTTATTCATTACGTAAGAGAAGGAATGTTACTCTCTTCTATCGAATTTTTATATAACAAAAATGATTAGGTGGTGCTTTACTATGAAATTAGCTGTCATTGGTGGCGGTGATTTACAAGATTCAAATCACTCGCCTATTAATGAGCGACTTATAGAATTAACAAATAAACAGTATCCAAAAGTATTATTCATTCCTACAGCTAGTCATGATGATGAAAGCTATATAAAGCTATTTTTAGACGCGTTCGAAAAACAATTACACTGTGAAGTACAAATTTTAAGTACTATAGCTGATACACCTTCTAAATATGAAATAGACGAAATGATTCAGTCTGCTGATTTAATTTATCTCGGTGGCGGGAACTACATTCACATGCTTACACAATGGAAAGAACATAAACTAGATGAAAAATTATTATTTGCTTTGCAGCAAGGAACACTCATTGCAGGGTATAGTGCTGGTGCTATGTGCTGGTTCACATCTAGTATCCGATCCGATTATGAAGGTTCTGGTTATATAGAGTGTAACGGTTGGGGGATTGTTAACAAAAGGTTTTGTCCACATTATAATCAATTAAATAGAATGAACGCCTTCCATTCCTTTTTACAAAATCATCAAGGTAATATAGAAGGAATTGCACTAGAGGATAATTGCGCTTTATATATTACAGAAGAATCTTTTGAAATTATTGGTGAACCTGAAAAAGCATGGGAGTTTTATATGAGTGATAACGAGCTCATTAGACAACATTTTGATATCACTTTAAAAAGCTATTTGTAAACCTACACTTACAAAAAATGTCCCTAAGTATAATAGCTTAGGGACATTTGCATGATTTAACTCACTAATCGTGTAATTCGTTTCTTCTGCCATGAAAGCTTATAATATGCATACTGTAATATTAAGCTAACAATAAATGCTGCTGGGTACCCAATCCATATCCCTTCTATGCCGAGACTTGTATGGTAAGAAAGGTAATACGCTACAGGTACTTCAACAAGCCAAATTGATACAACGCCGATAACAGTTGGCCATAATACTGTACCACTTGCTCGCATTGTCGCACTAATAATTTGCGCATGCCCGAAAATTAAATAACTCCATAATGTAATCATAACTAGACTATGAGCAATTTCAATTGTAGTTTGACTCGTTAAAAATAGTGATAGAATGTCTCTTGAGAACAAGTAAATAAGAGATATTAGCACACCACCGATGACGTAGTTCATAATAATTCCGGCCTTCACAACTTTCTGCAATCTATCAAATTGATTCGCACCAATTGATTGTGCTGCAAAAATGGAAACTGTAATACCAAGGCTAACTGCTGGCATTTGTACATAACTTGCAACCTGATTCACGACGCCATATGCCGCTGTTGCATCCGAACCATAACGATTTACAAACGCGATTACCGCAATTTCAGATAATGAAACTAATATCATGTTAATACTCGCTGGAATTCCGAGTCGTAGCAATAGCTTTAATAACTCCCCATCCATTCGAAGATATTTTCTTACCGTACTATCTAATTGTAGTGGATGGTTTTTCTTCTTTAAATACACTAACATGACAATGAACGTAATCACTGTAGATATAACAGAAGCATAGGCTGCTCCATACACATCTAATTTCGGAGCTCCTAACCATCCGAAAATAAGAATTGGTAATAAAATCATATTTAGCGCTGTACTTACAATTAAAAAGTAAAATGGCGTTTTGGAATCTCCTGTACCTCTCATAAATGTTGTATATGCGAAATATAAAAATAATACTGGCATCGATATAAATAATATCCGTGCATAATGTACACTTATTTCAATAATATTTTCTGGCGTTCCCATAAGGCGCATAATATCCATTGCAAAAATACTGCCTACTATCGCCAACACGACTCCAATAATAAATGTAAATGTCAGCGTCGTACCAACGATAGCTTTTAAACGATCTTCGTTTTTAGCGCCAAACGCCTGACCAATTAAAATAGAACTACCTGAACCAATACCAATTACAAATGAAACGAGTAAGAAAAATAGCGGGAAGAATGCTGATATGGCTGCTAAATCATTCACTCCAAGCCATCTTCCTACTACTACCATACCGAATAATTGTCCAATCGATTGTAATACATTACTTAATAGTAACGGTACTAAAAACATGGACATCGACTTCCAAATCGGTTTACTCTCACTTTCTAACTTATGTGACTCCGCACCTTCTTTATTGTTATCTGTAGGTGGTTTCAAATTTCATTTCTCCTTTTATTAAAAATCTGTTTTTTCAACTTCTATCTCTTTGTATAGTTGTTATAATAATTTGCTTCTATTCATTTTCTTTTCCGTATGATTATAACTTCACCCAATATTGGCTTCCATCAGCTGTTCTATCTAAAAATCCATATTCAATTAAATATCTTCTTAAAGTTACAAAATCCGGGTATACACTTTCTATAACAGTATTCACTTCTTTTTCAGTGTACTTTTTATTACTATCAAACTTCGTCACTAAATGGCGTAATATAATTAATTTACGCTTTTGCTTTTTCGGAAATGTAGAAAGCGGTCCATCTAATCCTTCTGTAAAATGTGCTTTTAATACTTCATCATTTTCTTCTTCCGTAATATTGTAACGATCATCTACCATCGTTGCTGTTCTATGAATGGGTACAAATTTCGTTTGTACTTTTGATTTTTCTTCTGACAGTTCCATTAACGCTAAAAACACTTTCGCTTGCTTCATTTTCTCTCGAAGTGTAAATCGATGATTACGAATGGTTGATGTACTTCCGCCATCCATCTCTTTTACAATCTCTTTATCATTTAGCCCCATATGGAAAAACTGAACCATTTTCTTTTGCAAATCCGTTAAACCAGTATACTTCTTATCAAGGTTTAATAAATAATCAAACATAGACGTATGTTCATTTTGCACATGCAATTGTATAAACTTCTCTGCTTCATACAAAACCTGATTATCTTGATAAATAACCCCCTTAATAAACGCTTCTCCACAAGCTAAACAAATATACTCCTCTGCTTCCGCTTCAAATACATACCCTTTCTTCAATTCTTCTACCGAAGCATCCCAAAACTTCTCTGAAATATCACTCACACTAAACACTCCTTTAAAATGTTTATCTAAAAACAGACATTTTCCAATAACGTTTACTATCTCTTCATCATCTTAACATAAAACAAACAAACACTTCAACGCTTCGTTTACCCATTTTGTAAACTTTTATAAAAACATCTATTAAAAGGGTTTGGTACAACGAAAAGCGAATGTATTTATATAAATTCATTCAATAGGATGTGAAATAGAACATGACTATTCCTCAAGACCCTTGGTTTACTGTAATGCAGATTGCACAAAATACATATGCAATTAGTGAATATGGACATTGGGAGAAAGTACATTCCTTCTTACTTATAGGCGATACTGCTGCAATTCTTATCGATACAGGACTAGGTATCGATAATATGAAACGTATAACGGACCAACTAACAAACTTACCCATTACAGTTGTCACAACACACGTCCATTGGGATCATATCGGTAGCCACGCACAATATGAAGAAATCTATGTACATGCTTTAGAAGAAGATTGGCTCATTAACGGCATAAAAGGACTCCCTATTACTCAAATTAGGCACGACATCGCTCGTGACATTACTTTACCTACACCTAAAACATTTCAACCTGAAACATTCGAGCCATTCCAAGGGACACCAACAAAATTACTACAAGATGGAGATATGATTGATATTGGAAATAGGAAAATTCAAATTATACATACCCCAGGTCACTCACCAGGACATATATGCCTATACGATTATGAAACTGCGTTTTTATTCACAGGAGATTTACTTTATGAAGGCACAATTTTTGCGTTTTATCCAACGACTAATCCTGTAGACTTCGTCCAGTCTCTACACAAAATTACAAATTTCTCACCTATTAATCAAATTTACGGTTCACATCATACTCTTGGTCTCCCGCCTACTATACTGAAAGAAGTAAAATACGCTATTCAATATTTGAGTGATAACAACCTCATTCAACACGGAACTGGTACTCACTCATTCGAAAACTTCAGTATTCAATTTTAACTACAAAAAAGGTATTTCCGTATACAGAAATACCTTTTATCCATTATATATTCTATTTACAACCTCGACTAAAGCTCTACTTACCTGTACGAATATATGCTTTCGGTTTCCATCCTCAACAAATTTATTAGCACAACTACCCATAATCATCATACAACTAATTATGACTAATGCTAACTTTCTATTTTTGCAAGTCACTTTATACCTCTCCACTACTGCAAAATTCCATTTAAATTTATCCCATCAGAAAATTTTACATGAATAATAAAACGTGTGAATATGCAATTATGCATATTCACACGTTTTATTAAGATGTTGTGATTTAATTTAGTTAGAGTACACGTAAACTGAGGTGACTAACTTGAAATTCAAAGCGAAAAAGAATCCATTTCACGTCATTTTTATTACATTATTTATCATTATTTTTTTCGTTTCGCTATTCTTCCAAAATGAAAATTCTATTTTTTTCACTCTCATGATGCTATTAAATATCGTCAATCTTTCTTCATTCTATTTCTCTCACTACAACGTAACGGAATCCTCTCTTGTTGTAAAACATGGTTTCATACTGCGTACTGAAATTCCATTTGAAGATATTCGCCACATTAAATACTCTGGCAAAACACTTCGCTCAGAAAAGTGGACTAGGCAGCAATTAGAAATTCATTACAATTTATTTGATTCTGTGACAACTTTCGTACCTCAAGAAGAAGAAAAGTTCATTTCACTCTTAAAAGAAAACTGTCCACAAATGAAAGTATTGAATATGCCTGCTAACAAATAATATATTTTGGCACTTGCAGTAATACAAATGGAAGTCATAAAAATAAATATCAAAAAAACCAAGATTCTAAACTAAGAATCTTGGCTTTTTCATTACTCTTTCGGAGCAATCATTTTTTTCGGATCGACAATTTCATCAAATTGTTCTTCTGTTAGTAGTCCAGATTGCAGTGCTGCTTCTTTTAGCGTTAACCCATCTTTATGAGCATGCTTCGCAATTTTCGCTGCATTTTCATATCCGATATGCGGGTTTAATGCTGTAACAAGCATTAATGAACGATTCACATTCTCTTTAATTACTTCTTCATCTGCTTCAATACCAACTGCACAATTATCATTAAATGAAACAATTGCATCTGCTAATAAGTGAGCGGATTGTAAGAAGTTATATGCAATAACAGGTTTAAATACGTTTAACTCAAAATTACCTTGACTCGCAGCAAATCCGATTGTTGCATCATTTCCCATCACTTGCGCTACAACCATCGTTAACGCTTCACTTTGCGTTGGATTTACTTTACCTGGCATAATAGAGCTTCCTGGCTCATTTGCCGGAATAATAATTTCTCCTAGACCACTACGTGGACCACTTGCCAGCCAGCGCACATCGTTAGCAATCTTCATTAAATCAGCTGCTAATGCTTTTAATGCACCATGCGTATATACAGCTTCATCATGGCTCGTTAATGCGTGGAATTTATTTGGTGCAGAAATAAATTGCTTACCTGTAAATTGGCTAATTTCCTCTGACACCATCTCACTGAATTTTGGATGAGCATTAATACCTGTTCCAACTGCAGTACCACCAATCGCAAGCTCTTTCATATATGTATTGCTCTCAGCAATCATACGCTCTGTTTTTTCAAGCATACGGTGCCATCCGCTAATTTCTTGTCCTAATGTTAACGGTGTTGCATCTTGTAAGTGTGTACGACCAATTTTTATAATATGTTCAAATGCAGTTACTTTTTCTGCAAACGTTTCTTTTAATTTCGTAATTGCTGGTAATACGTGATTTTCTACTGCGATTACACATGCTACATGAAGTGCTGTTGGAAATGTATCATTTGAACTTTGAGACATGTTCACATCATCATTCGGATGAATATGTACGTCAGATCCCTTCTCTTTCAAAATTTGATTCCCTCGATTTGCAATTACTTCATTCACATTCATGTTTGACTGTGTACCACTACCCGTTTGCCATACGACAAGTGGAAAATGTTCATTCCATTTCCCTGCAATCACTTCGTCAGCTGCTGCCACAATTGCTTCTGCTTTTTCTTCTGATAGCTTTCCTAATTTTTGATTACTAAGTGCTGCACTCTTCTTTAATATGGCAAATGCTTTTACAATTTCAAGCGGCATTTGCTCTGTTCCAATCGGGAAGTTTTCTTTACTACGTTGCGTTTGTGCTGCCCATAATTTATCAGCTGGAACTTTTATTTCTCCTATTGTATCTCTTTCAATTCTGTAATCCATTTTTTCATCCCCTTGAAAATATAATACCTACATTTCTTATATTAACAGACTTTCAATCAAATGATAAGAATTCTCACTTATATATACAAATATTCAATGTTTTTTTTAAAAATTCCTCTTGACCTAAACTTAAGTTTAGGCCGTATCCTTTCCATTGTAACCTACTATAACACTACTGGAGGAATTCAAAATGAAAAAATATGCTTTCATAACAGGTGCGAATAAAGGAATAGGATATGAACTTGTTCGTCAATTAGCCGAAAAAGACTATCACGTATTTTTAGGTGCCCGTAATAAACAACTTGGACAACAAGCCATAGAATCTTTACATGTTTCAAACGTTTCCTATATTCAAGTAGACATTTCTAGTGCTCAATCCATTCAAGAAGCAATCAAAAAAACCCATGAAACGACTGACCACTTAGATTTATTAATCAATAATGCAGGCATAGCACTAGACTTCCATACGATACCTAGTGAATTGAATATTGAAAGTTTACGCCAAGGATTTGAAGTTAACTTTTTTGGAACATTCCAAATGGTGCAAGCCTTTTTACCATTATTAAAGAAATCAAGTAACAGTAAAATTATAAATGTAACAACTGACATGGCCTCACTAACAATGTTTGCTAATGGTGAAACACACCCGATTAATACATTAGGATATAATTCTTCAAAAACAGCTATTAATGCTTTAACATTAGCTTTTAGCAAAGAATTTGGTACTAACGGTCCAGAAATTTTCGGAGTAACTCCTGGTTTTACAACTACTGACCTAAATGGAAATTCCCCAGGTGGCCATACGACTAATGAAAGTGCTAAAATTATTATTAAATATGCATTAAGTGAAACAAACTATAATGGTAAAATACTAAATAAAGATGGCATTATACCTTGGTAATAAAGGGATGAACGATATGTATTATACAATTGGGCAAGTCGCCAAAATGCACCACTTAACTATTTCTCAAATACGTTATTACGATAAACAAGGACTGTTCCCTTTTCTTAAAAGAAATGGAAAAGGAGATCGAGTTTTTGATGAAGAAGCACTGAAATATTTAGAGATGATTTTATGCTTAAAAAACACCGGTATGCCCATTCAAAAAATAAAACAATTTATCGACTGGTCTATGGAGGGAGAATCTACAATCCTTCGACGGTTGGAATTAATGCAACAACAGGAGACCAATGTCTTACAACTCATTCAAGACACTGAAAAAAACTTAAAAAAGATACAACAAAAAATCGCTAAATATGAGAACGAGATAACTTCTTCAACTCCTATTACAAAATAAAAAATCACCTTCTACATATTGTAGAAGGTGATTTTTTATTTTATGATGCTTGCTTTCCTTTTTCAACGTCATCTACATACCAAATGAATTTACCTGTATATCCGTAAATAACTGCTAAAATTAACGATACGAAGCTTAACCACATAAATGGAACGTATGAGAACGTTGCTACACCTAAAATACCAGCCATAAAAATACCATTATCCGACCACGGAACCATACCAGAAGTTAACGTTCCACCTACTTCTGAGTTACGCGCTAATACACGTCGGTCTATTTTTAATTTATCATAGCTATCTTCCATAATTTTCGGTGTTAAAATTAGTGATACGTACATCGCACAACCAAATATATTAGCTAAGAATGCCACGATTAATGTAGACAATGTTACATTGCCTGCAGAATTTAATTTCTTCTCAAATTTAGATACAATCACTTTTAAAACACCTAGTTTTTCAAGTAATCCACCAAATCCTAAACCGAAAATAATAACGGCCACTGAGCCAAGCATACCGTTAATTCCACCACGGTTTAATAACTTGTCAACAAACTCAACACCAGATTGAATTGAAAATCCGTTATACGCTGTTCCAATCGCCTCTCCAAAGTTCATTCCTTGGAAAAGAGCTGCCCAAATTGCACCAATTAAAGCTCCCATTGCAATTGTCGGCATAGACGGCTTTTTCATCGCTAATAGAACAATAACAATGACCGCCGGAACAAGCATCCATATTTTAATATCAAATTGCTTTAATAAAGCTTCTTTTAAAAACTCTACTCGATTCAAATCTACATTATCGCCGCCATACATCCAACCAGCTATAGTAAACATAATGCTAGTAATAATATAAGCCGGAACATCTAATACGAGCATAGCTCGAACGTGGGCAATAACGTCTACTTTCGCCATAGAAGCTGCAAGAACTGTGCTATCAGAAAGTGGTGATAATTTGTCGCCGAAATAAGCTCCTGAAAGAACTGCACCCGCAACAAGTGGAAGTGGTAATCCAAGTCCCTCACCAATCGCCATCATAGCAATACCCGCTGTTCCTACTGTTCCCCATGATGTTCCTGTTGCGATAGAAGTAATCGAACAAATGATTAATGTTGCTAATAGGAATATGCTAGGGTGAATAAATTCTAATCCATAATAGATTAATGTTGGTACTACGCCACCAGCAATCCATGTTCCAATTAAAGCACCTACTGCAACTAAAATCAGTATTGCTTCTAATCCGTTAGAAATTCCTTTCGTAATTGCATCTTGCAATTCTTGATAACGAAATCCTAATCTTAATCCAAGCGCAATTACTAAAAACCATGAAATAAATAGCGCTAATTGAATTGGGAGATCAAAAATCGTTTGGAAGGAAAAGACAACAGCAAGAAATAGTAATAAAAGAACTATGATTTCTAGCATCGATGGTAATCTTACACTTTTCATTTTTTTCTCTCCTTACAAGTCGATAACATGACGTGTGTCGTCTTACATGTATGTAATATACAATTAGCGAAGACAAAACAAAATTTTCATATTATTTCGATTTATTTTTCCAGTATAATATAACACCTTTTCTATTGTAAAAGTAGATGTTACTTTTCGCAATGGAAAATATAAAAAATGTTACATTTTTATATAGAACAATCCATAAATAACTTTTTTAATATTTGCCATAACAAATTTTTTACTATTATCCTCACCTTTTAAGGACTACCATTTTTCCCCACAAAAAAGCACACATCATTAAAATGATGCATGCTCCACTTTTATTTATACATATTTTGTATTTCTTCTTTATTTTTAAGTATTTCCGCAAACTTATCACTACAACCTTTCGGAAATAACACTCCGAGCCCATATGAATGCTCAAACTGAAAATGAGGGTACTTCGCTTTGACCTCATCCCAAAATTTATACACGCCGAAATTTCGATCTTTCACCTCAATATCGTGAAATAACACGATACCGTTATTCGCAAGTTTCGGTAACCATGTTTTATAATCATGAGAAACTGCTTCATACGTATGATAGCCATCAATATGCAACAAATTTATCGTTCCATCTTGAAACTGATCCACAGCCTCATCAAAAGTAGACCGAATTAAATTCCCTATTTGAGGATAACTCGTGCTCACGAATTTACTCACTATTTGAAAAACACCTTCTCCATATGGACCTGTGTGCTCATCTCCTGCCCAAGTATCTACAGCAAAGCATTTTGTAGATACTCCTCCATCTTTTACCCCTTGGCAAAAACTAAAAAAAGAAGCTCCTAAATGTGTACCTAACTCAACTAATATTTCTGGTTTTTCAAATCTTACTAAATCATAAGCGAAGTTTAAATGTCCCACCCACGCAGAGTTCATTCGAATATATGGACTATATTGATCAAATTCAAATGTTGGTTTATAAGTAACCCAGCTCATCACATTTCTCCTTCTACACATATTTTTAACAAACCAAATTACTCTTATCTTTATTTTTTTATCCTCTTGATTATGATTTAATTTTATAATTTTATCTCGCTTTATTTCACCTACTCACTTGTATCGTAAACATAACTGGAACTACTAAAATTCCCACCTTCTAACACAGAAATTTCAGTTTATTTTTTATTCATTTCGTGATATATTGCATATTGTATCCAAAACGAATTTTTAGAAAAGGAGAATTAAAACTATATGGATCCAAATCGTTTAAAAGGAATCATTATGGTTGTAATTGGTGCTTGTTTATGGGGCTTGTCCGGGACAGCTGCACAACAACTTTTTCAATATGAAAATGTTTCTACTGAATGGTTAGTTACAATTCGTTTGCTTATATCGGGCTTTATCTTGCTCATTATTTCATCATTCGGAACGAGAAAAAAAGAAATATTCGGCATATGGAAACAAAGATCTGATGCTACTAAAATGATATTGTTTGGCCTATTCGGTATGCTTGCTGTACAGTACACGTACTTCGCTTCTATTAAAGAAGGGAACGCTGCCGTCGCAACATTATTGCAATATTTAGCTCCTATATTTATTACTGTATACTTACTTTTCAAATGGAACGTTCGGCCATCAAAAATTGATTTCATTTCCATTACCCTTTCATTAGTAGGCACTTTTCTCTTACTAACAAATGGGTCTGTTCATAACTTAGCTGTTTCTACACCGGCTATTATTTGGGGTATTTTATCTGGGGTATCTCTTGCTTTTTATAGTTTATATTCCAAGACATTACTAGAAAGATGGTCTTCCTCTGTTATCGTTGGATGGGGCATGATTATTGGGGGTATTGGCGTTACGATTCTACACTTTATTTCTACAAACGAATTCATTTTATTATCGACTATGAAATATGTAAAACTAAGTACCCTACCGCTCATCACATTTGTCGTCATTTTCGGGACACTGATTGCATTTTATTTATACTTAGACAGCATACGATACCTGACTCCGAAAGAAACGACATTATTCGGTTGTACTGAACCACTCGCAGCTATTATTTCTTCTGTACTTATATTACACGTACCCTTTCAATCTTTTCAGTTATTAGGTGCTTTTTGTGTCATTGTAATGGTGCTCATCTTAAGCCAAAAACCGGATGAAGGGAAACAGGAATTAAAGTTTGTTCATGAGAAAAAAGAAAATATACAATGAAAGGATTGAATTCACTATGCCTATCCCTCAAAATTATAAAAAACAAGGAAGAGTTTCGGCAAAATCACTCGTTTTAAATCAACTACAAGATTGGATTATTGAAGGTGTACTGCAACCTGATGAAAAAATTAATGATGGGGAATTGGCTGAAGCACTAGGAGTAAGCAGAACACCTGTAAGAGAAGCACTTCAAATATTAGAGCTTTCTGGATTAGTGGAAATGGTACCTGGGCAAAAAACAAAAATTGCTCCTATTAAGTTAGACGACATTCCTATCATTTATGAAACGATGGCTGGTCTTCACTCTATTATAGGAAAGCAAGCTCTTCAAAACATTACAGACGCTGATTTGAAACTACTTTCTGAAATAAATGCTGATTTTCAGCGCTCTATAGAGAAGAAAAACGCAAAACAAGCTTTAAAACTAGATATACAATTTCACAATACAATTTCTTCTATTGCTAAAAACCAATATATTGAACCCTTTCTAGAAAATATGCAACTTCATGTTCTACGCCTTGAATATTTGTTTTTCCAAAACTTTGTTCCAGCAAGTCAATCTATTGAAGAGCATCACTCTATCATTCAAGCATTGCAAAAGCAGGACGAAAAACAAATGGAACAAATGATGTCTCAAAACTGGCTCCGTCCAATGAAAGAAATATCAAAAATAATTTCTACAAAATAATAATAGAGCTGGTTACACAAAATCGTAACCAGCTCACTTTTTACTAATCTATATAGTTATACCTGAATATCTGCATAATCTTCCATATTTTCGTACTCTTTTTCCAATTCCTCTAAAGACAGCTCGTATAATTGTCGGTCGCGAATCTTAAACACACCTGCTCCAATTAACTCATCAATTAAATGCCTCTTACGATTTTCAACAGCAAAACGGAGTTGACTACTCATCTTTTAAAAAACTCCTTTCTACAATCATTGAAAATGATAATCTTTATCAATTACCACTTTAGATTATAAAAGATGACTCTTTATAAGTAAAGTAATTTCATGAAATATTTACCTTACAAAGTATTTGTGGCCACATTATATATATGTATGTCACGCGAAAAATGTTATGACACTTTTTCTAATCCTTTTTCTTTCATACTTTGCAAGTTGTCTCACTATGATTAGATTCACCATCTATTTCTACTTGAATAGTGACATGTTCTACATGAAACTTCTCCTTTAATACATCCGTAGCCTCTTTTAATACATTTTGCGTTTCATCACCTTTAATAATCAAATGGCAAGTTAATACTTGAAAATCAGATGTGACAGACCATATGTGCAAATCATGAACTTCTTTTACAACCGTAATATTTAATAATGTACTTTTTACCTCTTCAACATTTATGTGCTGCGGTGCACCTTCCATTAATATATGGATGGTATCACGTGTTACACGCCATCCACTAATAATGACTAAAATAGACACAAGAATACTAGCAATCGCATCAGCAACAGTCCATCCGAAAAATTTAATACATAGCGCTGCAATAATCGCTCCGACTGATCCTAATAGATCGCCTAATACGTGTAGGAAAGCACTTCTTAAATTCAAGTTACCCTTCACATCTCCGCCTCTCATTAATATCCAAGCTGATAAAATATTAATAAGCAGACCAAGTACAGCAATAATGAGCATCCCATTACTAGCAATCTCAACTGGTTCTTTAAAACGGCGAATTGCTTCAATAAAAATGTATACTGAAATGACAATAAGAACGACACCATTACATAATGCCGCTAACATTTCGACTCTCTTATACCCGTATGTTTTCGCAGCTGTTGCTGTTTTTTCTCCAAGCTTAAACGCAAGTAAACTTAACGCTAAGGATACTGCATCACTTAACATATGCCCCGCGTCAGATAGTAGTGCTAAACTATTTGTTACAAATCCCCCAATCACTTCAGCAATCATAAAACTTGTCGTTAATACGAAAGCAATTAGTAACGCCTTTTTATTGTTAGAATGACCGTGATCATGTGAATGCCCCATACAAATGCTCCTTTAAGTGCAATATCTGTATGTTAGTATGAAACAAACTCCCCCTCTTTATCCCCCATTAACTGCCCATAAACGTCCGCTTCCTCTACCTACACACTTCGCTATTTTTCAAACAAGTCCTTTTTCTCAACAAAAAATAAGACTACTTCTTTTTCAGCTTCATATTGTTTACTAATGAAAGAATTTTTAAGGAGGTTACTAAAATGAAACGTTTATTTCTCTGTATGGAGCGAGAACTTGTTGTAGTGAAAGAACAATATGGTCACTTTGAAACAGCGTATCACTTACAAAATATGCAACCTACCTGTATCGCTGTTGATCCATTTCAAAAGAATCGTGTATACTGCGGAACATTTGGACGAGGTTTATGGTTAAGCGGCGATGGCGGGGATTCGTGGAAACCAATTGGAGATTCATATCGTTACTTTGATTTCCCTAAAGAAGATGGGATTTTACACTCTTCGATAACTTCCATTACGATAAGTCCTAATGAACAAGTTAACGGCTATGGCGTCGTTTATGTCGGCACAGAACCGAGCGCTTTATTCCGTTCGGAAAATGGTGGTGAAACGTGGACTGAACTTAAAAATATGAAATCATTATTATCTTCTTACACGTGGGCTTTTCCGCCTAGACCTTTCACCCATCATGTACGCTGGATTACAGTTGATCCAAACAATCCAAATACAATCCATGTTTCAATTGAAGCTGGTGCTGTTATTCAAAGTAATGATAGAGGGCATACATGGATTGATAAAAAATTCGGTGCTCCTATCGACGCTCATCAATTACTTATGCACCCTGAAGCTCCAAATCGCCTTTATGCATCATGTGGTGACGGATTTATGGGCGGACCTGATCGCGCATACCTTGAAAGTTATAACAATGGAAACAGCTGGATCTCATGCAGTGAAGGACTTGAACATCATTATTTATACAGCATGGCTATCGATCCGGCCGATTGCGATACGATTCTCGTTTCTGCCGCACCAAGTGCTGACCTCGCTCATCACCGTATTCCTTATGAATCTTATATTTATCGTAAAACGAAAGATACTCCGTTCCAGCAATTGCAGCAAGGTCTACCATCTGCAATTGGTACAGTCATTTCAATGTTTGCGACAAATCCAGCAGAACCACATACATTTTACACTTTAAATAACAACGGCATGTTTCAATCCAATGATAGCGGCGAATCATGGGAACAACTAAATATTCCGTGGAAAGATGAGTATAAAAAGCAGCATCCGCATGCATTACTCGTAACTAGTTTTTAACGGAAAAGAGACTGCCTAATGTTTTTAGGCAGTCTCTCTTTTATTTCTTTAAATCAATTACGATATCATCTAGAACAATATCTTTACTCTTCTCTTCTTTTTTCGGCACTTCAATTTTCTTCTCTTTTCCATTCACATATTCCACTCCACCATGATTTTCAGGTGTATGAACTCGCAAGTGCACGTGAGGTGTAACGATAAGCTTTGTTGCATTTTCGTTTAGTTTTTGGAATGTGGCACTCCATCGAATATTGTAAGGATCGTTGCCACTTCCCCCATTTCCTTCACCCGAATAATCATTCCCTAGATCATCCTTAACCGTCAATTCAACATCTACACTATCCCATTCTTTCCTCGCACCCTTAGAAACTTCTTGATTGTAATAAAGAATAAATGAAACCGGCGACATTGCGACCTTTTCCATATTTGCTTTTATACCTTCTTTTTCCGAACTTCCACCAATTGTTCTCTCTTTACTATCCATTGATTTTACAGTTAATGCGAAATTCCAATTACCTTGTATTGATTTTTTCCTATCTGGCATCTCTATTCCCTCTATATTCCATCTAAAGTTTACTTTGTCCTTTTTATTAATATCATGGTGCGTCGTTGTTACCATACCTACATACTTTTTTTCAGTAACTTTAGTCATTTTCCCACTTCCTGAACTACCATGAGCGTCCATTATATCCAATCCGCCTAATATAATAGGATCATCCCCTAAGTCTTGCTCACTTTCCAGTGAATACGTTATAGATAATGTTCTGCCATCAGAAATTACATCATTAATTGTAACCTTAACCCCATTACTCTCTCTCGTCATATTCAATTCAGTCGAAAACTCTTTATAATTTTCATATAACCCTGTTCTACCATTATCTAAAAATCGGAATATGTCACCTACAATTGGCAATCCCCCGGCATATGTAGGAAACCCGATACCAAGCGTTGCAACTGATAACCCTACTAAAATAGATGCAGCAGCGACACCCTTTTTCCAACTTTTCATCTTTTTCTTCGTACGTATCGATTGTTTTACATTACGTTTCACTTTTTCTTTTTCAATTTCAGAAGCCTCAATTTCCTCAAGTTCATTTTCATCTATATCAATATCATTTAATAGTTCATAAATGTCTTTCATATTGCACTACCTCCAAAACTAATTTTCGTAGCATTTTGTTGTAGTTTCTTTTTTCCCCGGTACACCCGGTTATCTATGGCTGCTCGGGTTAATCCTAATTTCTCTCCGATTTCCTCTGTCTTCATACCGAGAAGATATTTCATAATGAATACTTTTTGATCTAACGGTTCTAATTGGTTAAGAAGCTGCATTAATTCTTCCCTATCTTCCATAACGATTAATTCGTCTTCCGCTGACTTTTCCGTACTGATATGAAACTCATTTGAAATAATTTCTACTTTATTAGTCGCTTTTCGGTAATAATCAATTGCTTTAAACTTTGCAATCGCTGCAATCCATTTTTTAAAATCATTCGGCTCTCCATGAAACTTATTTGCGTTATTCCAAATGGAAAGAAAAATATCATTTATACATTCTTCTATTAATCCATCATTTTGAACCGGAAGAAGAACTTTGTGCGTAATCCCCTTTATGAGTGGTAAGTATGTATCGACAACAAATTCTAGCGCATCTTCTTTTTGCCGCTGTAATCTTTTTATAAAATTTTTCTCATTTGATTTCATGTAGCGATTCCCCTTATATTTTTGTAAAAGCTTTTACACCCTATATAACGTCTTACAAAATATTTTCTCTCATCTTTTTTTATTTTTTGTATGTAATGGAATACTTTCCCTTAGCCATTGTCTCACATAACTACGCGTTCAAAGAAAATTTTCTCAAGTCTACGCTTTAATTCATGTAGTACACTATTTATATGGTCATCCTTTAACTAGGTGTACATTTTATTTCATTAATCTACTTTTCAACATTTTAAACTAGGAGATGAGATGTGTATGTGTGGAATTACAGGTTGGGTAAATTGGAGTAAGGATCTTTCCAATGAACATGTTATTTTAGAAAAGATGGCAAATAGTATCCAGCATCGTGGTCCTGATGCTGAAGGATTTTGGTTTTCACCACGTGCGGCTTTTGCACACCGGCGTTTAATTGTTATTGATCCAGAAGGTGGGACACAGCCGAAGACATTTCGTGCTGGTGATTATACGTATGCTCTTACTTATAATGGAGAAATTTATAATTTCCATGAACTGAGAGAGCAACTTCAACAATGTGGTCATGCATTTGAAACGAATTCAGATACAGAAGTATTACTACATGCATATTTAGAATGGAAAGAAGACTGCGTACAACATTTAAATGGGATTTTTGCCTTTGCAATATGGGATGATCAAAAGCAACAACTGTTTTTAGCACGCGATCATTTAGGCGTAAAGCCACTCTTTTATACAGAAAGAAATGACAGCATTATTTTCGGATCTGAAATAAAAGCATTATTAGCTCATCCATCTGTTCCTGCTGAAATTGATTCGGATGGAATAAACGAAATATTTGGATTAGGCTTATTTCGAACTCCAGGCTGTGGCGTCTTTAAACATATTCAAGAAGTGCGTGCTGGACATTTTATAACGTTTACACGTGATAAAAAAGTAGTTCAAAAGTATTGGAATTTAAAAAGTAAAGTTCATACAGACTGTACTGAAGATACATCATCACATATTTTATCTATTTTACAAGATACAGTAAAAAGACAATTAATTGCCGATGTTCCTCTCGTCTGTATGTTATCAGGAGGATTAGATTCTAGCGGTATTACTGCACTAGCAGGAAAAGAATTTGCAGCAGAAAATAAAACACTTCATACGTATTCCGTTGACTTTGTAAATAGCGCAAAAGATTTCGAGTTGACATTTGCTCGCACTGGTTTAGACGCTCCTTGGGTAAAACGCGTTTCTGAACATGTAGGGACATCTCATCATGACATTATTGTGAATGCTGAAGAGTTAGCAAATCACTTATTCGTTCCCCTCCATGCAAAAGATTTACCGAGTGCTGGCGAAATGGAAACTTCACTATATTTACTATTTTGCGAAATGAAAAAAGATGCAACTGTAGCTTTATCCGGAGAATCTGCTGATGAAGTATTCGGCGGGTATCCTTGGTTTCATCAAGAAGAATTACTATATGTCGATAAATTTCCTTGGCTAACAAATTGGAAAAACACTTCCCCTCTTCTACTAAATGAAGTAAATAACCAATGCAACTTAGAAAACTATATTGATACACGATTCCAAGAAGCGATACTTGAAGTACCTACTCTTGAAGGTGAAAGTAAAAAATCCGCGAAACAACGTCAAATGTTTTATTTATTTTTAACGAGATTTCTCCCATTCTTACTTGATCGTAAAGACCGTATGAGTATGGCTGTAGGCTTTGAAGTTCGTGTACCGTTTTGCGATTATAGATTAGTTGAATATTTATGGAACGTTCCTTTCAATATAAAAAGCATTGATAATATTGAAAAAGGCATTTTACGTAGAGCACTGCAACCTGCTTTACCTGACGATGTACGCAATAGAAGAAAAAGTGCTTATCCAACTTCACAAGATCCACATTATTTACAAACAATCCGTCATTTATCACTCGACATGTGCAGTAATAAAAACAATCCTATCTTCTCACTTATTAATCATTCCACATTACTTGCCATTGCCGATCAAAGCAATAAAGAAATTAACAATTTTGAAGCAAGAAGTGCTCTGGAATATATGCTACAAGTAAATGAATGGTTGAAAACGTATCATATTCATATTGCTTAACAAAAAGGAGTTCAAGGATAAAAACCTTGAACTCCTTTTATATTAATTAGCACATTGTTTATTCTCAGTGTCAATAGACCACCCAATAATAGTGGCACAATCTCTACCTTTCCACTGCAGTACATTTGTTAATACTGGCTCAATCTGTAAGCAACTTCCGTCGTGCAATATTTCTACTAAAGATTGATCATCATCAAATTTTCGTTTATCACACTCTAAAATACCGTCCGTTGCCATTACAATGTGATTCATTCCTTTTTCTAATCCTCTGACACCTGATGTAAAGCAAGGTGTATTTGCAGCAAAAATATTTTTCCTACCAATATATTCGTAATTCTTCCGTTTATTTAACCGCCCTTTACCATTCTTCGTTTTTTCAGAATGGAATAAATATGCGAAGCAATCACCAACTGATAGCCAATATAAAAATTCGCCTTTTCGCAAACAAATTAAGCATGCAAGTTCCTCATCATCTTGATCACATTTTTCAATAAACAGTTCATCTGTAAATAACGCTAATAAGTACATATGCGTATGATGAAAAGCTAAATGTATCGGGTAAGAAAATAACTCTTTTAGTTTCTCTTTTCTTTCTGAAATTGCTTCTATTATATAATCGATATTTTTTGTTTTGTGGTGTGTATCAAAAATCATAACAAATTCAAATTGTAATTCAGGATCCCACCAAGCAAGCACCGCATCTCCTCTTTCATATGCATCACTTTCTTGATTTCCCCCATATACGCCGACTGAAAGAGGACCACATTTTTCAACATGTATTTCATCTACATACATCTGTTCATGACTCATCCATTTGAATGTATTCACAGCTATCATCCTCTCTCTTGCTAAATGTATACCTTTACACATAGATTACCTTATATTTCAATAAAAATATACTTTTTCAACATTTTTTATCCAAATAAAAGGATTTTATTTCTATATTCACGAATATATCTTACTATACGATATAAAAATAGGAGGATTTATCATTATGAAAGACATCAATCAACATTGGGAAAGTATTTATTATCACTTACGATATGAATATGAAGACAACCTTTCCCACCAAGCCATTCGTATTTTACAAATCGTTTCTCGTGAGAAAGATATAACAATTGGAAAAGTCGCTATTGAGCTTAGTCTCTCTCATAACACAGCGTCTGAACACGTAAAGCGCCTTATTCAAAAAGGATTTATCATGAAAGAAAGAAATAAACAAGATGAAAGGGTCGTAAACCTTACTTTAACGAAAGGCGGCATTGAAGTATTAGAAAAGCATACTTTACTAGATAAAGAAAAGATAAAAATATTAGAATCACAGTTATCAAAAGAAGAACAACAATTAATTGAAAAAGCCTTTTCGTTATTAGCGAAGGAGGCAAAATATGCATTTCCTCGTTAAAGTAATCGTTTCTGCACTTATTATTGGCGTTATTACTGAAGTCGCTAAACATTATAGTACGATAGGCGGCTTTATTGCTGCCCTTCCACTCGTTAGTTTACTAAGCCTATTTTGGATTTCTTTAGAAGGCGGGAACAAACAAGAATTAAGTCAATTTGCTATAGGCGTATTATATGGATTTCCTGCATCCGCACTACTATTATTTATCGTCTATATTGGGTTGAAAAATTCGTTTTCACTTAGTACATCTGTCTTACTCGGAATTGGGGTTTGGTGTATCGTTTTTGCTTGTCAAAAATTATTTCAAGCTTAGTTAGGAGGGTTTACTATTTATAAATTTGTAGAGGTATTGAAGCAATTCACTCCTTGCAAATAAAAAAAGGAAGCAACTAACGCTGCTTCCTTACTTATCTATTCATAATCTTCTTCATCATCGATTTCTTCATAATACGAATTCCCATTACTTACATAAATAGGGCCATTCGCAACGTCAATACGTAATACCCATGCCCATGGCACAGCTAAACGCTTATGTATTGCTCGCCAAAAGCTCATTGATTTTCTTTCATACTCCTGGAACTCCTGAAGTAACTCTTTGTAGGAGGAACCGTCTAACTGAATATTTGCTTCTAGCAAACGAGAATGGGCATAGTACTGCAGCTCTAGTTCAGCAGCAATTTCCATTTCTTCTTCCGTTGCCATACCAATAATTGCTCCATCTGCTGGTACAATTTCAAATACGTTCTGAACTTCAATAAGCCCTTCTTTCTCTTTCTCAAACATGTAAACAGCCTCCTTTAACACATATTTTTTATGTTACAAAGTCATACTTCTACAATAACTTCTCCCTTTCCTCTTTTTTTGATAAACTTTTACAAATTATTTATCTGATAATCTGTAGACTGTATTCTTTCAGCAGAACTGAAACAATTATTATCAAAAGTTAATTTATACACGTCAGGCATATGAAGGGTTTTCCAAAACTGAAAATCATATTTCGAATCAAAATAATTCATTAGTAATACCATAATATTCCCATGAGTACCTATTACAATATTCTTACCTTTATATTTTTTTAATATACTTTGCATACATATTACAGCACGTCTTTGCGCTACATCATTTGATTCTCCGCCTTCGTATGCAAAAGTCCAGTCTTCCCATACCTTCTGAAGAGCATCATTAAAATCCTGTACTGGTTCTTTACTTAATAGCCTTTCCCGTAAATCTTCTTCCAGTTGTATTGATAAATTATATGTATTCGCAATTCCTTGCACAGTTTGCATTGCCCTTTTGTACGGACTAGAAATCACAACATCAATATGTTTATCTTTTAATAAGCGTGTTACATGCTGCGTATCTAACAAACCTTTTTCAGATAAAGGCCTTTCCCGTTCTTCTTTTGTATATGTAGAGTGGGCATGGCGAACGAAATATATTGTGGTCATTTTTCAACTTCCCTTCTTATTTTCAATCAATATTCAATGAAGTAAATAAGAAATCCTGTATTATAAAAAGAAAAAGGACGCTTTCTAAAAAGCGCCCTTGTTTACATAATAAAATTATTTCGTTATAATTTCTTTCTAAACTCTTCATCTGTTATAGCATCTTGAATAAAATAATCTATATTATTTCTCAGCTTTTGGTATGCAACTTGATCTTCTATATCGTTAAACATAATTACAACTTCTACCTTATTCCCCTTCTTATCTGTAGTATACAAACTTTTTGTCAATACGAATGCGGTAGAGCCACCTTTTTGACCAGCAAATTCTAACTTACTATTATTAACTGTTCCTTTGAAAATATTCTCAATTTCTTCTTGCATTGATTTTGGAAAATAATTTCTACTATTTATCTTTTTCATTATACTCATATAATCTTTAGCGTTGGCACTCACTAATCGATCTGACCAAATTCGCTGAAATTCCATATCTACCTTTAATGGAATATCCCTTTTTTTCCATTCTTCTTCATCTTTCATCCATTCATGAATTTGTAATACATGTTTATTATACTCATCCTTTGACATGTTACGTATCATTTCTAACGATTGATTTTCTGGCTCATGAAGCTCTTTTTCTACATACCCTCTCATATATAGTGCAGCAGTATACGAAGAGAATTTGTCATGACTAGTAAGCTCTAATTCTTTTATACTTTCATTTACCCTTTCTATTCCAAGCTTATCTAACAAATATGTTGTATTTGCATTAGAACTATAATGAATCATCCCTTTAGCGACTTCTTCTAAGGCGATCTGTCCATTTTTCACTAATTCTCTCGCTTTGGCATCTTCTAACCAGTCAGGATGCGCTCCACCATCAGTATTATTAACGTAATATTTTTCTAGCTCCTGCAGTGAAATTTGTTCATCACGGCTTATCTTTCCTTCTGACACTTGCTTAGCAAATTCAACTGCTATGACGATTTTTGCCGTACTTGCTAATGGCAATTTTACATTTTCATTTATAGATGTTAATACTTCCCCATTTTTTCTAATTAGTAATGAACATGTTTTATCATCTTTATGTTCTTTTATGTACTTTAATACATAATCAGGATCTTCTTTTGACAAATAGTACTTCATAATAACAAAGAAAGCTATAACGGCTACTATAATGACTCCTGCAACAATTCCTATAATCTTTAATATGTTCACAATATGCCCCCTCTAGAAATTCCCTTCTATATAATAATTATAACGAATTAAATTACAAAATTAAACAAAACAGAGTAACCCTTCCTAAAATAGAAAGAGTTACTCTATTTCACATGATGTTATGTTTCCATTTAACGTAACGATTATATTTGAGTCGTGACTTTCTTTAACGCTATTTAGTCGATTTGAGTTAGGAGGACCAATTACAACTGACTCCTTAATTGGCGAAAGGTCCTTTCCTAATTTTTCTGCACTTACACCGTATGCAGCTTGAAATACTTCTGGCGGAGTTAATCTAAGTATGTCTGATCCTTCTGCTGTTTCAAACTGATCGTTATTGAAGAACAAATGTAATTGTACTTCTTCTGTTATCGCTGTAATCCAATGCCACCATCCCATTGGAATAAAGACAGTTTGCCCCGCTTTCACATGATAATTTTGCAATTGATTCGTTTCCGGATTTAAAATGGATGTAACTGCTTCTCCTGATACAACAACATCTAATTCCCACGCATTCGGATGCCAATGTGGTTCCCTCATATGCCCTTTCGTCATAAACAAATCAACAAACGCCCCTCCTATCATCGCTGGTAACTGCGTTGACGTAACTTCATATGCAACGTTTTTCTCATCTCTTTTAAAAAAGACATTTTTTCTTGAATCAAAGAAAAGGTTTGGAGTTCCTGAGCTTTTCTTTAAATTTTTATTATCTGGAACATAACCTGAACTACTCATTTTATCCCTCTTTTCCACTCCGAACATTTCTACTTTCACACTGTATCGTATGGAAAAAATGTATGAATGTGCCTATCATTCACATAACAAAAAAAACATGCCTTCATGATGAGAGCATGTTTTGTGATATTTTTCACATTGTTTAGTTAAAAAATAAACGTTTACTTACCATGATGTAACATTAAATCACTAAGTTCTTCTTCAATGTGATTTAATTTCGCAACGCCTTCTTTCCATTTATGAATATAACGTGAAACCCCGACAATAAATAAAACAATAATTGTAGAAAGAATAATACCATATACGATTGTTACAGTACTCATAGTTACACTTCCTTATAATTAGTAATGTTGTTATTAGTTATATTTTTATTATAAACCTTTTTCTTTTAAAATACTTCGATTTCAACTTTTTGTAACAAAATTGATTTTTCTAATATTTCGTTCGTAAAAATGGCATATTTTTCACAAATTATACAAAACTTCACCATATGTACTATTACCATATGAGTTATATTATTTAATAGGAAAAAGGGGATGATATACTATGACGACGTGGTTTATTGTTATGTTAGTTGTATTTGGGGCATTTAAAATTATCGTTTCTAGCCTTCCCAACTCTGTTATTGAATCCATTATTAGCAAGTACGAGACACATCCACAACTTGAAGAAGAGAATGCGACTGTTACAATCAATGGAAATAACTTAGAAGGCGAACAGAAATCCAAAATTATTCATGATTTTAACGAAGGTTTATTTTTAGATCGCTATTATGCACCACCACACAATGAGGGCACGCCTTTAATTATCAATGCAAAACGTGGCAAAAAAGATTTTACATTTTATATTTATAGTCATGAAGAGCATGTTGATGTTGTAAAGCAACATAAAAAGAAGGTAGTTGCTTATAGTTTACGCTCTAAAAACCTTCAAAATAATGATATGTTCGTGTCAGCTGATTTAGCTTAATACTCATATATTAGAAAAAGGAATCCATGGAATATGGATTCCTTTTTACTATTCACTGAAAAATAAGTTCTGTCTTCAGACTATCTTTCGGTAACAACCATCCTTTTTGTTCTAAACTCTTCATTAATAATTCTCTTTGTTTTGTTGCAATACTTTCCTCATTTGTTTTAAACGATACTTCTATTACGAAATCATCTTCTATTTTCCCTGTATTACTTAGTGGCCAAACTTCAATATTCGTTTTAATATTTTCAAATTCAGCTGTATACCGTTTCATTAATACAGGGCCATAAATACGAGAATTTTTGAGCATTTCTTCTCCCCAATTTGTATACAACCATTTGTTCATTTTCCCTGGCAACTTTTCTATTAACATATTTTGAGCAGCTCGTTCTTTTGGTAAATCAAGTACTCCATATCCTTTAGCACTGTAGCTTTTCTTATTTGAAATACTTAACGTTTTCTTCTCAAATCCCCAATCTATTTCTGCCTCATAGTTATCAGTTTTACTATCAAATCCATCTTTTTTAGCCACTTCTAGTGCATCTTGAATTACACCATTTTGAATAGGATATCTTTTTTTATATGTTAGCTCAAAATCTTTACTAAATTCTTTCTTTCGAATTCTCGCAAACCAACCTTCATTATTTAAATTTTTATTTGCCGTATCTAAAAATTGCACTTGTATTCTTTCATAATTTGTACCAGCCTGGAAATATTCTAATACCTCTTGATTTATCTCTTTGTTATAACCTAATACTTGTTCTGGTTTTAATAATAATTTCACTTCAAAACTAGGTGTCATCGGACTGGCAGCAAACCCTTCCTTAACGTTATAAAGGAAACAACAAAAGAAAATGCTTACGAATACAAATACTTTTTTCATATACCTATCTCCTTTACATTTTAAATGACTTCTATACGCTCCATAGTAAGTGAATACACATTTTCATACCCTGCTATACTAAGCTTTTCCTGCAATCGATCCGTATCCTCTTTCAAAGCGTGTACTAACACCGTATGTTCTGGTAATAATGTATTTAACATCTCTTTCACATCTCTTATACTTTGGTGAACTTTATATGGAACTCGCGTCACCCTACATTCTTTACCTACACATTCTTTCAAAACTTTGTCTGCAAAACTCCCTTTAGCAATATGTCCAGTAAATATAATGGAATTTCGTTCTTCATATCGCAGTTGTTCATAATATAACTGCGCTCGTTTCGTTTGCATATTCGCATCACTCATTATAACTATTCCATAACTATTTTGCGTACCAAAGTCATGATCCATAACGATTATGTTTCTTTTTAAACTCTCCATAAGCCCTTCAAGTTCTTCATTATTTTTGATCCAATCTTTATATACGAACATCTCTTGAAATCCATCCAAAATTTCTTGATCTACTATAATGGGAAGTTCTTTATATTTTTCATATAAATACAATACGATATCTTGCGCCCTACCAAGCGGTGGCAATGGCAATAATGCTATTCCTTTCTTTTGCGCAACTCGTTCAATTTCTGTACACAGTTCGTTTATTCGTTCGTGTTGCGAAACATCATCAGTATGATAAGCGGCATCTACGATTGCGACTTTTATATCGCCGTGCAACTTCTCAGGTAAATTAGCTCGTAGTATGTTAGACTCCGCTGAATAATCGCCAGAATAAAATACATATGTATGACTCATGTCCACTAAAAACCAAACAGCCCCCAATACATGCCCACTATACCCCCATTGAAAACGCAATGTAGGTGTAATCTGTATCCATTCATTCGGATTACTAATCTCATCAATATATACATAATTTAAATCTTTAACATTTTGGTCGTTATAAGGTACATTCCATCCTTGCGTCAAATTATAGTTTCTCCATTTTTCATAATAAGCGGGAAGTTGCTCCTTCGTATAACGAGTCGTCCAAATTTTTTTCTTATATCCATACTTCGCTAATAAAGGTAAGCCCATCGTATGATCTTCATGAATATGTGATAAAAATACTGCATCTAAAAACGGTACAACTTCCCTCTCTATCTTTGGATAACTATCCTCATATGACCGATTAATACCACAATCAAATACTATTTTCGTCTCTTTATTTTTTACGAAGTAGCAGGAGCGACCGTATTCTCCCGCTCCTCCCCATACTTCTATCCTCATCATGCTACCCCTTTTCGTTTTTGCTCCATATGTTGCAGAAGTAATAAACATATTGTTGTAAGTCCAACTGAAACGACAGCCATTGCCATGCCAATAGATACTTCTCCTTGTTCAAATTGAGCAAAAATAAATGTTGCTGACGTTTCTACTGATGGAGGCAGTACGAGAAGGGATGCTACTAACTCTCTTATCGAGATTGTAAATATCATCGCCCACCCAGCAAGAATTCCCGGGATAATAAGAGGTAATATTATTTTTCTAAAAATATAAATATAATTTCCAGAAAAAATACTTCCTGCCTGTACTAGAGAATCATCAATTTGCACGAGCGATGCTTTTACATATTGCACCGTATAAGGTAAAAAAAGAACAACGTACGTTACGATAACCATGACTGGCGTATTGTAAATTGACATGGGCATATAGGGTGAATTCCAAAATAAAATAAGCCCTACAACCATCACGATTCCTGGTACCATATTCGGTAACATACCGCACATATCAAGCCATTTTTCAGAAGAGTTTTTCCCCTTTCGAATCATAAGCGCCAAAAACACTCCAATAGTAGCAGCAATAATCGCTGTTATAAGTGAAAAAAGAAAACTGTTCCATAAAGCCTCTAATCCTGGAGATCCAATTGTAAACAATGCTTCATAATGGCTCGTTGTAAAGTTGTTTATATGTAAGCCACCGCCTCTTAATTTTGATAATGAAGCAATCAGTATAGAAAAATACGGGATTCCAATTGATACGATTAATAAACCAATTACATAGCCCCATGCTACAATGCGTGTAAATATAGACAAAGTATACCTTTTAGACTTCACACCTTTTCCACTAACCATTGCATATGAATACTTTCGATTCAATACATTTTGCATATACCAAATGAGCATACACGCACTAAGTAATAAAGAAGATAATGCTGTTGCACTACTAAAATCAATCGGCCAACTCGAAATAAATTTATGAATCTCTGATGTTAACACATGAAATCCTATTCTTCGTCCGAATGTAGCCGGTGTTCCAAATTCAGCAATCGTCTTTACGAAAATAAGTAAAGCACCCATTACATAACTTGATACTAATAATGGTAATATTATTTTTCGTAAACGATAGAAAAAGTTTCCACCATGAACCGCTGCAGCCTCTTCTTTACTACTTCCAATTTGAAGTAACGTGTTTTTCAACATAAAGTAAAGAAATGGGAATAAATGCAGACTCATAATTAAAACCATACCTCCTAAACTAAAAAATGAAGATGAAATCGTCTTTAGCATCGGGAAAAACTGTTCGAAATAGCCGTTCGGCTGCATGAACAAAATCCAGCCCATCGATCCAATATATGGCGGTGTCATAAATGGAATCATAAAAATAATATCCAATTTACTATACTTTCCAACATCTGTTTTGCTCATAATAAACGCCAATGGAAATGCAAATACGGTTGCTCCTATTACTACGAGTACACCTAGAAGCATCGAGTTTAGAAAAATCCCGGCTAATCCACCACTCTGCATCACTTCAAAAGGCTTTAAAAAATTCCAACTACTATTTTCATATACGCTAGAAAATAAAATGAGGAAAAGCGGAATGACGATTAACATCGCCACAAGTAACAACGCTACCGTCATTCCAACTTGTCTTACTGATACAAATCGATTTACCATGTAATCACCATCTTATTGAAATACTTTCTTAAATTGTTTTCCTATTTCATCTTGTTCTTTCTCAACTGTTTTCCAATCAATATTTAATACCGGAATCTCTTCTACATTTGGTCTATTTTCAGCTTTTATATCTGTTCTGCCTGGTAATAAATACGCTTTAGAAACTTGTTTTTGCACATCATCTGATAATAAATAATCAATAAACTCTTTTGCACCCTCTACATTTTTACTATCCTTCATAATACCTGCTGCACGTGGGCTAATAACTGTTCCGCTTTTTGGATAGACAATATCAACCGGTTCGCCCTTTGCTTTTGCACTGTACGTCATATAATCAACACCAGCAATGACCATATCTTTTGCACCGGTTACAACTGGATCTAACGCTTCTTGATTTGCCCCCGCAACTGTAACTTCATTTTTCTTAAGCTGTTCAAATAAATTCCATCCATCTTTTCCATTCTTTTTCACATATCCTGTCACAAAGTCTAATGCTGAACCTGATAGTGCTGGATCTGGAAGATTCACTTTTCCTTTCCATTCCCCTTTTGTTATATCGCTCCAATCTTCAGGCGCTGTCTTCACATTTTTTGTGTTATACACAATTCCTAATGCTGAAGCACTATATCCAAAATAATGTCCTTTATCATCCGACCATTCAGAACGAAGCTTATCAGCTTGTTTCGCTTCTTTATAAGCTAACGTTTGCCCATCCTTTTTTAATCCTTCCATCGCTGGTAAAGATGCAAGTACGACTACGTCAACGACTGGATTTTTCTTTTCAGCTTCCATTCTCGCTAAAATCTTACCTGTTGTTCCTTGAAACATTTCTACTTTTATGCCTGTTTTCTTTTCAAAGTCCTTTTGTATTTTTTCTGCTAATCCTTTTGGCCCCGCACTATATACAACAATTTTCTTTTCATTCGCATTTTTATTTTTGGCATCTGCACTACCTGTCTTTGAACTACACCCTGTTACTACAGCAGAAAATAATAACGTACATACAAATAAAGACTTAAGCGAACTGAATTTCTTCATACGATTCTCCCCCTATATGATGAATACATTTTTTTGGCACATATAACGATACTGGTTTACCGATCCTTAATTTACTATTGTGATAAACTGTCCATATTCCAAGTGCACCCATGTTTACTTTCATTTCATACCGTTCTCCTACATATGTAACGTGCTGAATTTCACCTGTATACATTTCGCACACTTCATTTTTCGTCCAGCTCACATGCTCTGGACGAATCATTTGTTTACCCTCTACAAGCCAATTTGCCTTACCAACAAATTTTGCAACAAATTCATGAGATGGCTTCACATAGATGTCTTCTGGTGTTCCTTTTTGTAATACTTCTCCTTGTTTCATGACAATAATTTGATCTGACATTGACATTGCTTCTGTTTGATCGTGCGTGACATACAAGGCCGTTAAACCGATCGAATGAACGATATCCATAAGCTCTAATCGCATTTCTTCTCGCAAAATTGCATCGAGTGCACTCAGCGGTTCATCAAACAAAATAAAATGCGGTTTTGTTACAATCGCTCTAGCAAATGCGACACGTTGCTGCTGTCCACCAGAGAGTTCATGCGGATACCTTTTCTCCATCCCTTGCAGGCGAACTCGCTTTATTGCATCTTCTACTTTTTCCCGTAATTGATTCGTTTGCTTTGTAGCCCTTAAACCAAATGCAACATTTTCAAATACTGTCATATGCGGCCATAAAGCAAAATCTTGAAATACCATACCGATATTACGTTCATGAGGAGATGTTTTTATTTTTTTCGCACCAGAATACATGCACTTATCTCCAAAATATATTTCACCTTTATCTGGCTCTTCAAGTCCTGCAATCATTCTAAGTAAAGTCGTTTTTCCGCATCCCGAAGGCCCTAAAAGTGTAGTGAATTCACCTTGTTTCATGACAATTTGTAACGGTTTTAACGCCTGTGTTTTTCCAAACTTCTTTTCTAATCCATAAATTTTAATATCCATCGTTTCACCTCTTTCCCCTCACTCTTAACCTGCTTTCATTCTATCTGGAAGATTTATACTGAATGTTAATGTACTGTAAAGATTAAATTAAAAAACTTCTAATAAACTATTTATTTCTATAGATTTTTTCTATAGTTAGAAGAAAAAGGAGCACCTTGCCATGAATCTCTTAAAATTAGAAATTGTAGTGCTTATTAAGAAATATAAAAAACTTACACTTGTTGCAGAAAAACTTGGTGTTAAACAACCTACTATTACATTCCATATAAAAAGCTTAGAAGAGGAACTCGGTGTGCCTTTATTTGAATTACGTTCTGGAAGATATTTCTTAACAGAGGCTGGTGAGGCACTGCATCATTATGCTTGTAAAATAGATGCACTTATGAAAGAAGCTAGGCGGGTCACGCAAGA
Organism: Bacillus sp. DE0042; assembly: GCF_007680225.1. Classification (NCBI taxonomy): domain Bacteria; kingdom Bacillati; phylum Bacillota; class Bacilli; order Caryophanales; family Bacillaceae; genus Bacillus; species Bacillus sp. DE0042. Next base: position 1,125,013 of record NZ_VEJP01000001.1, read on the forward strand.
ATTTAAAGATTTTCATAAAGGTGCTATAACAATTGGCGCTAGTTATGTACCAGCGACTTATCTTTTACCAGAAATTATTCACCAATTTCAATACGAATTCCCAAATATAAAAATAACAATTATGGTAAAAACAGCTCCTGAAATTCGAGTAATGCTACAAAATCATGAAATTGATCTCGGGGTAATTTCTGCGGCACCGTTTGATGAATCACTTTTAAAAGAAACAAAAATAATACCTGATACACTTGTTCTTGCTTTCTCCAAAGAACATCATTTCTCAAAAAAAGAAAATGTATCATTACAAGATATTGAAAAAGAACGTATACTATTGCATCGTAACCCATCTACAACGAGAGATTTACTTACGCAATGGATGTTAGAACATAACATTACGTTCCAATCTGAAATTGAATTAGATTCATTAGAAACGATGAAACAAATTTTAAAATATGGTAATGGAGTTGCTTTTATTTCTAAACTCGCTATTGAACAAGAAGTACACCGAAATGAACTATGCTACATGCCCATCCCTGGATTTGAATTTCAACGTAACATTTATACGATTCATCATGAGGACAGGTGGAATTCTAAAATTATTTCTTTTTTACTACATAGCATCACTTCTTATGCAGCAAAAAATTAAAAGGCCGTCGTTATACACGACAGCCTTTTAAACTATTACTCTATTTATTTTTCTTTGCTTCAATTTTTTCTTGTGCCTCTTCAGCCTTATCTAATGCTTCTGAAACTTTCTTCTCTTTTTCTTTTACATCATCTATACTGTCGACAGCTTTAATGAGTTTATCGATTCCTTCTTCTTCTACTTTTCTCCGTTTTGCCACTCTTTCATTTACTTTCTTTTCCACATCTTTTGCTTTTTGAAGCATATCCTCTGCATTTGATGTTACAGCTTTTTCAAGTGCATCGTCTTTTTTCTTTTGTAGCACTTCATTTGCAATATCTTTCGTTTCTAAATACTTACCATCTTTTAATGCTGTCGCACCACGATCCAATAACTGAGCGACTTCTTTATATGCTTTCGCTTCATTTCCTGTTTTCTCTTTTTCCGCTTTTTCAAACCACATAATCGCATCACTATATTTTTCATTTTTCAATGATTGCATACCTGTTTCAATATACGTGTCATAATTACTGCATCCAGCCATTACGACTAATAGAAAAAGCATAACAAAACTTAATTTTTTCATGATGTTTTCTCCTTTTCTTTGCCTGCTCACTATACTGTAACACACATGAAAAAGAGTTTCAAAAACTAAAATACTAATTTGGTCATTTTTATAATGATAAGTCAAATTTTTATTATTTTCTTATTTTTAAGCTGATACATCTACTTGTTTTTTCGCCATATGTTGCTTTACTCCAACTAATACAACTAACAATAAACCTCCGCCTATCGTCATCATAACAATGCTAGTTGGCAACATATCTAATAATAATCCATATACAATCATACCGAGTGGTGCGATTGCAGTAGCAATTGTTTCAAGTAGGCCAAACACACGCCCTAAGTAGCTCGGATCTGTCGTTTTTTGCATATGTACTTGCATCGGAATATTTACAATCATAATTGCTATACCCGTTAACATCATAAAAGCAATATAGTAAATAAAACTTGCCCCTTTTGAAATGGTAACTACCAATGGGAAGACTGTACATAAACTTAAACCCGCAAACAAAAACAGCCCAGTATAAATAGAACGAAACGGATTATTCACTTCTTTACGCACCGATAAAGCAATCGCACCCATTAGCATCCCGACTGCTAACATTCCCTCTACAGTACCGAGTTGCTTTGAAGATAGATGCAATGTATGGACGATAATGTATGGAAGTGCAACGGTTAGCCCACACGCAAAAAAGTTTACCCACAATGCTATTTTCATTAAACCATATATTTCATGCTGGCGTTTTACATATAAAAAACCTTCTTTTATACTCGTCAAGAAACGCTCTTTACTCTCAGCCACTTCTTTTTTATATAAATCAAATACAATAAATAATTGCAAAATAACTGCTAAAAAGAACGTAATACTATTTAACAAAAAAAACGACTTAATTGAAAAGAAGCCAAATACAACTCCACCAATAATCGGCCCTAAAATATTTGATAAAGAAGCTGCCGTTTGATTTAAAGCACTCGCTTTTTGAATACGCCCCGCATCTACTAAATTAGGAATAGACGAAGTTAATGCAACAGAATAAAAACTTGCACAAATTGATAATAATGCCGCTGAAATATAGATAAAAAGAAGTGACGGTCCAAATATAGTAGCAAGAATAAACATAATAAGCATCGTTAAACTACTTAATAAATCAGTGCCAATGACAAGCCATTTTCGATTCACACGATCAGCTACAGCACCCGCAATCGGACCACAAATCATCCTTGGAAGTGATCCACAAACAAGCGTAATAGCAAACCCCATCCCTGAACCAGTTGTCTTTAATACGTATAATCCCATGGCAAACGTATAAATACCCGCCCCTAACAAGGACGTCATTTTTCCAATCATCATTAAAATAATATTTCTCGTTGCAACTTTCATTCTTGCATCATGTTGTCCTATACTTATATCTCCCATAATGACTCTCTCCCCTTAAAAGTTAAATTGTGTTAAACTTATTATATAATCAACTTTCCAATTTTTACAACAAAAAGTTAAATACAATTTAACTTTTTAATGATAAAGGAGCAATAATATGGCAACTCTCGGCGAAAAAATTAAGGCATTACGAAAAGAAAAAAAACTTACACAAACAGAGCTGGCAGGTTCGGAACTGACAAAAAGTATGCTTAGTCAAATTGAAAATGGAAAAGCTACACCTTCCATGAAAACATTACAATATATTGCTGAAAAACTTGAATGTGAAACGAGCTTTTTATTAGAGGAAGACGATGATGAAATTGTAGAACTCATTACAAAAATGGAGCAACTCATAAAGGAAAATAAATGTGATGAAGTATATGAAACTCTACTACCGATTGTTCAAAAAGAGCTACCTTCTACTATAAATACGGCTCGTTTATATAAACAATTCCTAACAGGAGCAGCTATTATGAACGATTATAATATTGAATCTTACGTTGAAACCGCTGTTTCTATATTTGAAAAATATACTTTATATCGAGAAAGCACTGAAACGAAACTACTGTTTTACTATATGCTCTACAAACGGAAAAAATATAAAGAATGTTTACAGTTGATTACCAAAATTCGCGATGAATATAAAACGAAGAATTTAGAAATGGATCTTATTACACATATACAATTATATTTAAAAGAAGCAATTATTTTACTCGCATATGGTAATTATGAAAAATGTGAAAAAGTCATTTTAGATGCACTTGCATTTTCAAAAAAACACCAAGTGTATTATAAAACAGATGAATTTTACCGTATTTTATCTTATCAAAAAATCATTACAACTGATAAAGAAAGATATTTATATTACATAAAAAAATCTGAGCAATTTGCCATTTTTACAGAAGATACTTTATCCGCTGCAAATATACATATATTAAAAGCTTATTACTATAACACCGTTACGAATGAATATACAATTGCATTAGAACATTTAGAACAATTCCGAGAAAAACTAAAAGATGTACCAATTTTTCAAGACGATGGACTGTATTATCTTGAAAAAGGAAAATCTTTGTATGGCTTAAAACGTTATAAGGACGCTTTGGAAACATTAAAACACGCTACTATACCAGATTATATGAGTCATCCACTTGATCAATCGTGGTTATTAACAGCTGGATCTTATCGTGCTCTTTGCTATATAGAACTTCAAGATAAAACAGCTGCACTCAAAGAAGCAAAAGAAGCAGTTCAAGCGATAGATAGCTATCCTGATTCCATCTTCTCTTCATTTATTAAAGAAACATTACAAATAATACAAAAACTTTAAGAATGTCTCGAAATGGTATATTATTCCTCTTTTTCAGCAAAGATAATAATGATGGGAGGAATATAAATGAATATTCAACGTGCAAAAGAGCTTTCTATGTCATCAGAACAAGCGAATGTCAGTTTTCAAGGCATGCCTGTTACAATTCAACACGTCGATGAAAACAACGAAACCGCCCGCATATATGAAGTAAAAAATCCAGGACGCGAATTAACTGTTCCAGTTAATAGCTTAGAGGAAATATAAAAAATGCCACTTCGATTTTGAAGTGGCATTTTTCTTCCTTTAGATTGCTTATTATAAATTTCTTGTATCTTCTCTTTTACAGGAGCTAAAAAAATAAGAATTTTCTACTTCTTTTCTTTTTGTGACCTGCTAAAATACAAACTATGGATTAATCATTCACACTATACATTAAGGGGGAAAAATAATGGCATCTAATTTAGAAAAAAACAAGTCTTATTATGCAGTTATATTCACTTCTAATTTATCAAATAATACAACAGATTATAGTAACGTTGCCGACAAAATGGAGGAACTTGCAAAGCAGCAACCTGGATTTCTAGGTGTAGAAAGTGCGCGAGATCATTCAGGACTTGGAATCACAATTTCTTATTGGGAATCTCTTGCGGCAATTGAAAATTGGAAACAGAACGCCTTACATAAAGAAGCGAAAAAAAGAGGTCTTGAGCAATGGTATGAAAACTTCCACCTGCGTATCTGCCTTGTTGAAAAAGAATTTAAGTTTCATAGAGGTACTTTATAACTATGAAGAAAAAATTAGCTCTCGTTGCTGTTCATGAAATATATGGTGTGAACGACCATATGCATCACGTTACCCACCACTTCACTTCATCTCAAATAGATGTATTCTGTCCTAATCTTCTACAATCACAACACGCATTTCATTATAGTGATGAAGAAAAAGCATATGAACATTTTGTAAATCATGTTGGATTTGATGATGGGAAATACCAAATTGAAGAATTCATCAATACTCTTTCAAGTAATTATACACATATTGGACTTATCGGCTTTAGCGTTGGAGCTACCATCTCATGGCTATGTAGTAACAATCCGAAAATAGATTTTATTATCGGATGTTACGGTTCTCGTATACGCGACTATGTTCACATAAAACCTACATGCGCTACATTACTTATATTCCCTGAAAAAGAATCTAGTTTTTCAGTATCCTCTTTAATCCAAACATTGCAGCGACAAAAGAATCCTTTATTAGAAATAAAACAACTACACGGTGAACATGGATTTCTAAATCCGTACTCCGAAAAATATAGCGAGAACTCTACAAAGCAGGCATACAATATAATAGATTCATTTCTTGCAAGAACAATCTTATAAAGGAGATCTAAATGACGCTTATATTACTCTTACTCAGTTTCATACTCATCGCCTTTATATTAGCGCTAACTATCATTTTTATAACCGTAAAAAAAGGGGAGTTTTTCAAACGCCCCCACTTACAATCTATTATCGTCTGCATTTTATTTTTTACAAATTGGATCTTATATGTAACAACTTTTTATACGTTACTTCCTGAGAAAGTTAGTGAATTCATATTCCTGCCCATTTGGTTTTTTCTTTGTATTTTAGGTTGTATCGTTTTCTGTCGCGAATGGAGAAACAATCGTGTGTTCTCAATATGTATCGGTTTTCTTTCTTTTATTAGTTTTCTATTTGGGTTATTGTTGTTAGTGCTTTCGGGGATGTAATTGTTGTAAAGAGGATAACATACCTCTTTACAACAATTTTTTTCGTTCCATGATGAAAGGGATTGTTAAATATAATGCATAGGCAATAACCATCCAAATGGTAAATGATATGATTTGCTGTGAAGAGAATTGTGAGAATAGATTAGAAGAATTATATAAGATGTAAGTATCTAAAATTAAACCGATTGCTGTACCGCATATACCTAACTTAATAACTGCATATTTCGTAGTATCTAGTTTTTTGTATAACCACATTACAAAGTATAAGGCTATAGCTGTTCCTAATTCAAGAAACGTCAATTGTAGAAAAAATCTACTTGAAGTGTATTCTAATAAAACGGAAGAACCGAAAATAATGAAGAATGCTGAGGCAAAAAACCATATACCAATCGAAAATAATATAGTGAGCCAAAATCTGTTATTCACTGACATTACCTCCATTTTTTAGCACTGTAAACTTTTCCAAGAGCATATATAAATCACCATATACTTTGTCTGTAGAAAAAGATGGATTGAATAATGCTTGCAATGCCAACCCGTCAATTAATGCATTACATAAAACGCTCAATGTTTCAGTTGAAATTTGAGATGTCATTGTATCTCCTATTTTTTTATTTAACACTCCTTTTAATTTTTGATTTTCATAATGTAACAATCCACCAATTTTATCTTTCATCGCACCATTTTGTAATCCACTAGCTACTAATTGAAAGAACAAATGATGATACATTGAATCTTTCACACATCTACTTTCCGCAGACTGTAAAGCCTTCTCTAACTGTACATCTTTTCCTATTTGTCCCCATGACGCTTTACAAAACGATTCAGTTACTTCAAGTAATAATTGATCCTTCGTTTTAAAATGATAATATACGGTACCTTGTGTAACTTGAGCACTTTCTGCAACTGCTTTTAATGTCAACTTTTCCATCCCGTTCTCTGCAATAATTGCTTTTGCTGCTTCTAGTAACTTCTCTTTATTAACAACGTTCGGTTTTGCCACTTCTACAACCTCCTTTTAAGTTAGTTGGATAACTAACTTAAATTATACAGAAAAATCAGATAAAACAGAAGGAAGAAAAGCCAACTTTCAACTTTTCTTCCTTCTATGTTTACCTTTAGCTTTCACTGTCACTGATTCACAAGGTGTATAATATATTTGAGGTGTCGCCTTATCAACAAACATCATAAACGTGACGAAGCCGATAATAAATAAAATAAACAACGTTAACAAAATTGCTCCTATCGTTAAAAGTATCATAACACCACCCCTATATCTTTCATGTTATTACACCTTTCGCTATTATATGAGCGTAATCCTTTTTAGAAAAAGAAACGTAACAAAATAATCACAATCACTCCCGTTAATACTGTTCCTAATAAACTACGAGTATATATCGCTACAAGAAATGTTGGGATTGCTGCGATAAGGTAATCCCACTGCATCGTCTCATGCATAAATAATACTTGAGCTAAAAGTGCTGCTAATATCGCAATTGGTATGTAATTTAACCATTTTAAACCCCAGTCTGGAATTTGTAGTTTGCTAAATACGAGTAGAGGTAAAATACGTGGCACGAGTGTGACAGCTCCAGCTGCTAGTAAAAGTAATAGTACGTCTAATCTCATTTCCATTTTTCAATCACAACTCCAATCGTCGCAGCTAGTAATGTTGCGATAATAACTGCTATACTATCTGGCATAAATAAGTGTGAAACGTATGCAATCATAATCGCTACAATTGCAACAGTAAGATGAATTGCTAGTTTCGGTTTACTACTTATGAGCTGAAGGACAAATAATCCGATAAACATTGCTGGTAATGCATAATCCATCCCGTACGTATGTGGATCTGGTATCCACTCACCAAACAGCCCGCCAATAATAGTAGCAAGAATCCAATTTAAATATGCTGTTACATTTAAGCCCATCATCCACCTGTCGCCTACATATCCTTTTTGCGCTGCATGCTGTACTGCCACGCCGAACGTTTCATCTGTAATTTGAGAACCGATAATTACATTTTTTAATAGAGGAAGTTTCGTAAAGTATGGTGCAAGGGCAGCACTCATTAGAAGGTGGCGTAAATTAACAAAAAAGACGGTGAAAATGATTGCTGAAGCAGGAGCACCGGCTGCATACATACCAGCTAATATAAATTGGGCAGAACCTGCATAAATTAAAGTGGACATAAATGCAATTTCAATGATGGAGAAACCTGCTGTTTTTGCAATTACACCAGCTGCTATACCGATGCTCAAATAACCAAATACAGTTGGTAAACAATCTTTTACTCCTTGCTGAAATGTATCATCGCTCTGCAAAGCTACATGGGCCTGAGCTTTACTCATCCGTATCATCCTCCATTCTTTCCATCGTTCGTTTTCCTGTTACGACATGAACTAAATCTATATTTTCACGCCACAACGTATCTAACTTATCAGCCCCAAACTCCTTCGTAATTTCTTCGACCATAATATCGTGCCGCACATACTCTGTAGCAACGAGAACTAGTGCTGGGTCATACGTTGTAACGGCCCATGAAGTGCTATCATTTGAGAAGTTCGCAATTAATACTTCCTCTCCATCACGAGCAATAACAGTTAAATGACCACCCATTCTCTTTTCAACAACGTGGGGCGTCATATAATTATGGTGAAACGTCGCGCCTATTTTTGTATTTGGAGCGCCAAATAAGATTGAAAATATATGTACACCTTCCTCTTCCTTTTGACGAATATATGGCTCAATTTCATGCACTTGATCTTCCCAAACAGAAATCCATAGCTCTTCCTTCGCCCTATTAATTATATTGCATATTTCTTTTACAACACGATCATTTGAGCGAATATGCGAAATTACATCTATTTGTCGCTCTTGTTCTAAACAATTTAATTTTCGGTCTAAAAATTCAAAGGACTTTTCAAAATCTTTTCGCATTCGATCCATTAACTCCGTAGCTGGTACTGGTACATATTTCACTGGTTCAGTAGGAACGATATGCACCGCTCCTTTATCCATCAATTTACCGAGTACTTCATAAATCATCGAACGCGGTACCCCTGTTTGCTTACTCACTTCATACCCGGTTACTGGGGAATGTTTTAATAGTCCAATATACGCTTTACATTCATATTGGGAAAAACCTAACTTTTGTAATTCCTTTATTATTTCATCCATCAGCAATCCCTCACATTCTATATAACTCTCATCTCAAAACGATGTATTTATATTAGTAGTTATTAGTATACCTACTAATATAAAAAAACAGACCCGCAAAGTCAATTGATAATTCTGAAATTTAACCCAAAAATAAAAAGCCTTTCATCAGAAGGCTTTTTCTACATACTATTTCACTTATTTTAGTTGCAACGTATTTGATAGATTCTCCTCCAAATGCTCCCGTAAAGTAGAACCTGTATACTCTTCCCTAAATACACCAGCTTTCACGAATAGAGGAATAACTTCACTAAAGAATAGATCTAGTGACTTTGGAGGTCCTCCTGGAATGGCGATAAATCCATCTAACGCTCCGGCCTCAAACCTATCCATAATTTGTTTCGCAACGTCTTGCGCTGTACCAACCGCAACCCAATGAGCTGAGCCAACAACTTCTGGTCGTTCTAGTATTTGTTCAACAGTTGGTTCATTTTTAATAATGTAGCTCCGTAATAATTCAGCGTGTGTTTTACTGCGAACAGTTTGATCACGGCTTGGCAACATCTCTTCCGTAATCTTACTATCTAGGGGAATCCCTCTCGCATCTAGCCCGAGAACCATTTCGAGTAACGAGTATCTCTTCTCTTTTGTGAGATGTTGATGTGCTTGCCTATGCATGTCTAACGCTTCTTCATATGTATCACCGATAAAGAAATATAATCCAGGTAATACACGTATATCATCTTGCTTTCGGCCATGCTGTTCCGCTCTTCTTCTTAAATCTTGACGCAGTTCCATTCCTGACTCTACATCTGGCGTTGCAGCAAAAATTGCATCCGCAACAGAAGCGGCGAAATTCCGGCCTGACTCTGAAGCACCAGCTTGGAATAATGGCATTTCTCCTGAAATGTGCTGCGGAATATTAAGTGGACCTTTCACCTCAAAATATTCGCCATTATGCTCAATGGGCTTTACCATCTCTCTAATAACATCAGGATTATCTACTTTCAAAACTTCATTAGGGTGACTTCCCCAAAGTTTTCTTACTAACGCTGTACATTCTGCCGCTTTCGCGTATCGTTCCTCAGATGGTGGCATTCCTTCCTCTCCAAAGTTTTCAGCGCCGTCAATGGATGTAACAATATTCCAACCAACTCGGCCGTTGCTAATCCAGTGTAAAGACTGTAATTGCCTCGCTAATATATATGGTGGATAAAACGACGTTGAAGCAGTCGTAACGACTCCAATTTTTTCTGTTGCATAAGCAATAGCAGTAAACAATAACGTCGGATCTAAAATGACATTTCCCTTATTACGAGCAATTAAATCTGGGTGCGCCACTAAATAATCTGCTTTAAAAACAAAATCTAACTTCGATTTTTCTGCTCGTTTCGCTAACTCTACTTGTTCATCAATTCCCGAATCAAATATACACTCTTCCTCTTTCTTTCTCGAAATTAAACATAATCCAATGCAAAGTTGATTTTTTGTAGACATATACACACCATCCCCTTGTTTTTAATTCACTTCGTTAAACAAATGTTGCTATCATTATGAGATTCCATTCTTATGAAAATAGATAAAATGATATTGATAATCATTATCATTTTATGATGTAACTGTAATAAAAGCAATAATAAAAAAAGACTTCCACTCAGGGAAGTCTCTTATCTCAATATTTCATTTGCTTCTTTTTCATAAATTTTATCAAATGAAGTCATAACGCGTTGTGACGCTGAAATCATTTTTTGATCTGTCATAAGATCAGCCATCTCTTTCGTCATATCTACATTTGAATTTTCTAGCATATGATTTTTTACTGTCCCTGCTCCATTCGGTAAATCAGCAATGTTTCCTTCTGCTAGTGTAAAGCTTTTGTTCTCCCTTTGTACGAGACGATTATTCGCTTCTGCACCTACTGTTTTTGTTTGCAGGCGGGCAATATTATTTTGTGTTACTGCATCATATAACGTACCGTCTGCTTGTACAGCTACTTTTGCTCCTTCTGGAATACGAATACGTTCATTATTCTCTCCCATTACGAAAGCGCCTGAAGATGTTTGTAAATAACGATCACTATTTAATGTAAAACTACCGTCTCTTGTTAAAAACGTTTCATTATTTTTAGATGTAACAAAAAACGAAGCTGTGCCAGCAGTTCCATCATCTAAAAAGAAATCTGTATCACTATTTGTCATTTGTATATTTCCTTGTACTAAGTTCACATGCGTTGCGGCTGGTACTACAGCGTAATCGACCGAACCGATATTTGTCACAGCTCCATCTCCGCGGCGATATGTGTCTTGTACATCAAATACTTTAGAAGTCATATTTTCTGCTTTAAATCCTGTCGTTTGAGCATTTGCAACGTTATTCGAATGAACATTAATGCGCTGCATGTAATTCATCATACCCATAGAACCTATATAAAGACCGTTCATACTCGTTTGAATAAGGCAGTTGCCTTATCCTTCACCTCTTTTCTATGATGTTTGCAACATTTGTTTCGCTAAATGTTCAGCTGTAGCGATATGTATATGTTGCTTCACGTCTTGTCCGTCTGTCATTAATACAATTGGAGCTGATGATACTGCTGGAATTTTTAATAATTCACCACTACTTGCTGTTTCATCAAATTTCGTAAATACGATACCATCAATATGAATATCTTTAAAATTCGTAATGATTTCAATCATATCTTTACTTTTCATCGAAGCTGATAACGTTAAGCAAATATAATCTGGCTCTACTTGTCCCATCGTTTCAATCATTTCTTCCACTGTTTCTGACGCACGATAATTTTTTCCGGCTGTATCAATTAAAATATAATCGACGCGCGCTTCTTCTTTAAAATACGTAAGCGCCCTTGTCATTGCAGCTTCATCACGTACCGCGATTACTTCAAATCCAATTGTCTTGACGTAATCTTGCAGTTGCTGTACTGTTCCAATGCGTGAATGGTCTGTCGTAATAAAACCGACCGTTTTTTTCTTACCGTGAAACTGCCATGCCATTTTCGCAAGTGTCGTCGTTTTTCCAACTCCAGTTGGACCGATTAATGCAATTGTTTGCACTTCTTTTTCAAAAACGTTTTCCGTATTGAAATGAGATCTCATATCTTCCAATATGTATCCGATCACTTCTTCTTCTGTAATCATCGTCGCATTCTCAAACTTCACTTTTAACTTTTCAGCATATGCATGAATGAAATATTGTTCTACATCGTTTTGCTCTAGCATGCGAATTACTTTTTGAATAATAAAAGGTACAGATTCTTGCTTTTCTTTCTTTACAACAACTTCTTCTTTCTTAACGGGAACGACTTTTTTCACAGTTTTTTGCTTTTCCGTTACTTTCGTTTCTTCCGTCTGTTTCACAACGACGATACCTTTTTCAAACAGCTTTAATAGTTTCTCTTTCTTTCTTGTCCATTCTTCACTATTTCCTGTTTGCATCGCCGCATATGACATAGAAGTCGTCACGTTTTCTAAATTGTGCAGTACCGATTGAATTCCGTTCGCCTTCACAATTTGTTCTGAAGAATCATTTACAACATCCATTAGTTGTTCATGAAATTGAGCTGTGCCTTCATTCACTTCTTCTTGTTTATCCTCTGGAAAAGCAACTAACATTTCATAATTCTTTTTCCAAAAAAACGGGATATTTCGTTTTACACTTTCATCGACAACGTAATAATAATCTGTACCATATTGGTCAAATAACTTTCGATACAATTCATTTTTCGAAGCTGCTTTTATTCGCATTAACGCTTCTTTCTTTTCTGTACTTTCCATTACTTCACCCCCTACTATTCAATATAGGCAATTTGATCTACAACAATTTCCGGTGCTAATTCGCTAATACAAAGTACTTGCGCTTCTACTTGATAACGCTCAAGAAGTCTTACAATCGCAAATCTGAAATCTTTTCTACGCGTTAATAATACTGGTTCTCTTCCCATTAAACGAGCTTGTTTAAAGACACGCTGTACTTGTTCAACAACACGTGTTTCTAAATCTAAATCCCAGTTTAATAAGTAACCTTGGTATGAATTATTTACAACATCCGCATCTAACTCGATTGAATCTGAGAAGAGCGCTGCGTAAATTTTACCGTCAGGATTTTTCGCATTTTCACAAATCACTTTTGAAATACATTCACGGACGAATGACGTTACACCGTCTACATGATTTTGATAAATTTCTTTTCCATCAATAATACCTTCGATAATAGTTGGTAAATCACGAATAGAAATACCCTCTTTTAACAATTGTTTAATAACATTTTGAACAAGTGATAAGTCGATTTCTTTCTTCTTAATCTCCTCTAGTAAAACGCCGTTATCATTTTCAAGCGAGTTAATTAAGTCTTTTACATGTTGACGCTGAATTAACTCATGAAGATTACGTCTAACGATAACATCTAAATGTGTAATTAATATGCTAAGCGGCTCTAATACTTGATAGCCTTTCATTTGTGCATCTTGTACCATATGCTCTAAAATCCAATATCCATCTTCACCGAAAATCGGATCTTTCGCTGGTTCTGCATCTAAATCGGCCATTACATTCGGTGTTTTCAATGCTAATAAGTAACCTGATTTTAAAACACCTTCAGCTGCCTTCGCACCTTTAATACGAATAATGTAACGTCCTCGTGGTCTAAAACTCGTATTATCTTTAAAGTTAATGCCAGGAACGTTAATACCAAGGTCGGTAATAATCGACTTCCTCATAAGAACAACTTTATCACGAGCTGTTTCCCCGTTAATCTTCTGCTTTACAAGTGCTGCTAAATCTAAACCGAGTTCTACAATAATTGGATATTTATCTGTAAATACTCCGAATGAATCTTCCACTTGTTGCAGTTGTTCATCTTCGCCTTGAATCATTTCTAATTCTTTTTGAAGCTCGTCTTCTTTTTCTTTCTTTATTCGGTTTTTATTACGAATTCCTAAGAAGACAATTGTTCCACCAACGAGTGCGAATGGTAGAAATGGTAGCGGAGTGAAAATACCCATCGCAATAAATAAACCACCAAGCGCATATACAACAACTTCATGTGCTAATAACTCTTTAAAGATACCTTCAGTTACCGTATCCGCTGAACCATCAAATACACGTGTTACGATAATACCTGTTGAAATCGCAAGCATTAACGAACCGATTTGGTTTACGATTCCATCACCGACAGTTAACTGTGTATAGTGAATAGCTGCATCAGCAAAACTCATGCCCTGCTGCATCATACCGACAATTAAACCGAAAATAATGTTTACGAATAAAATGACAATCCCGAAAATAACGTCCCCTTTAATGAACTTCCCGGCACCATCCATCGCCCCGTAAAACTCTGTTTCCATATTTAACTTTTTTCGTTTTGCCTGTGCATCTTTTTCAGTAATAATACGCTGGTTTAAATCCGCATCGATTGACATTTGTTTCCCGGGTAAAGAATCAAGTGTAAAACGAGCTGCAACTTCAGCTGTACGAGACGCACCGTTTGCAACGATAAACTGGAATATGATTAATACTATGAAAATAACGATACCAATTAATAAGTTCCCGCCAATTACAAACTGACCGAACTCTTCAATAACATGCCCCGCATTTCCGTCTGTCAAAATCGCTCGCGTCGTCGATACGTTAATCGATACGCGGAAAATCCCGATTAATAACAACATCGTCGGAAATGACTTTAATTCATCCCACTCGTTAATACTTGTTGCTCGCATATAAATAAGCACTGACATACTTAGTAAAAAAACGATAACGATATCAAGTATAAATGGTGGAAGTGGAATTAAGAGCGCCACTACGAATGACGCTGCTAAAAAGATAGAAAAATAGGTTCTTGCAGAATCTATCTTAAACACAAGAGATCTCCTCCAACCGCGCTATTATACTTCAAGTTCATTCGTTTGAATTAAATAGCGCATAACTTCAATTACAGCTACGTATAAATCTTCTGGAATCGTCTCATCTTCCTCGACTTGATAATATAAAGAACGAGCAAGTGGACGGTTTTCCACCATTGGTATTTCTTGTTCGCGGGCAAGCGTTCGTATATATAATGCGAGCTCATCTTCCCCTTTTGCAACGACAATTGGTGCTGCATCAACCTGTTTATTGTATCGAAGTACGACCGAAATATGAGTCGGGTTGTTTACAATAAACGTTGCACCATCCATCTTCTTCGCAATTGTTCCTTGCAGGATCGCATGCATAAAGTTTTTTCGTTTCCCCTTTACTTGCGGGTCCCCTTCATTATCTTTATGCTCTTGTTTTACTTCTTCTTTTTTCATCTTAATATCTTGTTCGTACTCCCATTTTTGATAAATAAAATCAATAATAGAAAGAACGATTAATATAATTAAAATAGCTAAAAAGATAAATTTAATTTGCCTAATAATTTCAGTAAGTGACGCAGTCCAGTTAAATCCAATCATACTAACGATTTTCTCTAAATTCTTTTTAAAGAGAACGTACGCAACGTAACCGATTAATCCCATATAAAATAGTGATTTCAAAATATCTACTAAACTTTTACGACTAAACAATCTCGTAAAATAGTTTTTTGGGTTAATACGCGACGCTTTCGGCTTAATGACTTTAGAAGAAAATAAGAAACCGACTTGAATCATATAATTAAATAAATGAAAAGCGTATACGAGTATTAATATTGGTGCTGATACTTTTAGTAATAAAATACCCATTAAATAAAAATACTCGGTCGAATCTGTATTTTTTCCAATTTGATCAAACAGCACCGCTACAGAATTGGCAATCTCGTAACCAAGCCAATCTCCAAAAAAATAAACGACAACCGCTAATACAAGTATGGAAAATAAATTATTTAAATCTTTACTCCGGGCAATATTCCCTTCTTCACGCGATTTTTTACGCTTCTGCGGGGTGGCCTTTTCTGTTTTATTATCCTTTGCCATGCGCGTCCCCCTACTTCGTTAAGAAAAAGTTAAATAGTTTCGTATATTCCTCAAGCAATACATCTGTCATATTTTTAAACACATAACCGAGCATCGGTACACTCATCGCAATAAACAAAATACCACATGTAATTTTAATGACATACGCATTCATAAAAACATTTAATTGCGGAGCGTTTTTTGCGATTAAAATTAAAACAAAGTTAATGATGAATAAACTCCCCATTAGCGGAAGAGCAATTTCAACCGCTGATGTGATCGCAAATAATAACGTTGCGAGTAGACTATCTAAAAAACTAGTCGTCAGCAATTTTGAAATCGCCTCTGTATATTGAAACGACTTTAAAATCGTGGCAACGAAATAATTAATGCCGCCAAGTGAAATAAAAATAATGAGGAAAAATATATCAAAAATGGTTGAAAGTAACGTAGACTGTGAGCCTGCATTTACATCAAACAAACTTGCCTGTGATAAACCGATATCAAAGTCTAAAATATGCCCTGCCATTTTCGGAATATTCCACAGCATTTCTACAATTTTTGAAAGCGATAATCCAATTACAATTTGCGTACCTGCATAAGCTGCCACGTCCCAAACTGTCTTTATGTGTGAGACATCAACTTGTTCGGCAACAGTAATCGAAAGTGCAAGTCCTACTGTAACCTTCGCCATTGCTGGAATGGATCGACCTGAGAAAAACGGTAAAAAATATAAAAATGAAGTAATGCGGCAAAACGCAAAAAACGTCGCCGCCCATAATTCCATATTCATTTCAGTCCACCTAACTTAATACGAACGCAATAGCGATGGAATTTTATCAAATAAATCTAAAATAAGCGTCGTTAACTCTTGAAACATCCACGGACCTAAAATGATAATAACGAGTACAATACTCGCCATTTTCGGTAAAAACGTCAGCGTTTGCTCTTGAATTTGCATCATCGCCATAATAACAGCGATTATAATAACGACAATCATACTTACGCCGGCAATCGGCATTAAAATCATAACTCCTTTATAAAAAAAGGTTTGAAAAATATCTATAATTGGTGACGTATTCATTTATATGACTCCTATCACATAGCATCAAACGCTTCAGGCGACCGTTTTAAACATAATGTCGACGATTTTTGTATATCCACCTAAATATACGAAAACAAGTATTTTAAACGGTAAACTTAAAATCATCGGCGGTACCATCATCATCCCGAGGTACATTAAAAGTGTACTAATAATCAAATCTATAAATACAAACGCTAAATAAATGAACATCCCCGTTAATAATCCCTTTTGAATTTGCGTTAACGTAAAGGATGGTACGAGCGTAAATAAGGAAAGATCTTTCAAATCTTTCGGCAACTCTTCTCCGCGCACTTTCAGCATCATTTTTAAATCATGCTTATACGTATGCTTTGACATATACTCTTTCATAATAGGGGCTGTCGTCTCCGCAGCTTGACTTACAGTTATTTTCTCTTTCGTCATCGGATCCCACACATCGCTCTTTAGCTGCCCAAGTACAGGCTGCATCGTAAAGAGTGATAAAAATAATGCAAGTCCAACAAGTACTTGGTTCGGTGGTAAATTCATTACCCCAAGCCCTTGACGTGTAATCCCAAGAACGATCATAAAATAAGTAAAATGTGTAAATAATAGAACGATAGACGAAGATAATGATAAAAGGGTAACGAGCGCAAATAACTGTACACTGGAATTACTCGTAAACTCTTTTCCATTTTCGAAATTAATAAAACCGTTCGGGGCCGCATACGCTGGATTTACAAAAATAATTGAAAAAACGATAGAAAATACGAAAATAACGGCTAATAATGATAACTGTTTCTTTATTCTCATGATGGATCCTCTACTTTTTTCGTTTCACTCTTCACCGCGTCTTCTAGCGCTTGTTGAAACTGATTTCCTGTTCCTGTTAATTGCACAGATTGTACACCGTTATTACTAATAACAGTGAACACTTGCTTGCCGTCCACTTCAAATAAAAAGGCGCTCGTTTGATGATTTAAATACACACCGTCTTTTACTTGAATATGGCCATTTTCACCTTGCTTAAAAAACTGCTGCTTGCGCGTCTTTTTCGTCATATAATATGCACCGTAGCCGAGCGCACCAAACAGTAAAACGACTTGAAATAAGGTCGTCATATACGACATATGACTCCTCCTCTACTCTTTATCTTGCATTTGACTTTGCGCTTTCATAAGCGCAGCTTGCTTCTTATCGGCTTCAATTTCAGAAATGATAATACCGAACTTCTCGTCCATTACAATCGCTTCCCCAATGCCGACTTTCATATTACTTAAATACACATCTACTTTATGTCCTAAGTTTTTCTCTACTTCAAGAACATCGCCAACTTTTAATTGCTTCACATCACCGAGCGTAATAGATGATTTCCCAAGCTTTACACCAAGTTCAATCGAAATATCTGAAACAGTATCAATATGTGCTTTATCTGCTTCATTTCGCTTCCCTGCAAAATCTTCTAATCCCATTAATGACACAGGAGATACTTCATGCTTCATATGGATCCTCCTACTCTACAAAACTTTTAAATAAGAGCGCCTTACGCGTTCCATCTTTTCCAATAAAACAATTAAATTTATGCTTTCCATCTACATAACCAAGTAATTCATCCGAAACTTTCGTATGAATCGGAATAATATCGCCTTCTTCAATTTGTTCAATCTCACCCATTGTCATCTTCTGTTCACCAATCGCAACGTGAACAGGTTTAAACACTTGATTTACTTTCACTTCTACTTCAGACGTATACTTTTTACGCTTATCCGAAGAATGTTCGACAATATTTTCAGACGTTAACTTATCCATAATTTCTTCAACAGATAAGAACGGAATACCGATACGCACCGTCGTATCCCAAAAATCTGTTTTCATATTTACGTTCAGTAATGAAATGATATCACTCGCTGTCGTAATCTTTAATGCATTCGGATCTGTCTCCGTCGTTACAAATTTCGGTTCAATCGCCACAACACTTTCAAATGATTGTTCTAAATTTTTGCAAAGGAGCATAAAAATATTATCAAGCGTTAAAAACTCAAATGCGGTAAGTGGTCTGCGCATCGTAAAGTTACGCTTACTATCTCCGCCAAGCCAGCATTCATGAATGTAAATAACGAACGCTAAATCAATCTCGATAACAATTTCTCCAAGCTCTGGAAGACCAAGGTCAATAACGCAATATAAATAATAATCTTTTGGCATTTTCTCCACATACTCACTCGTAAATGGAACTTGCTCAACCGTTGAAGGTTCTAACTCAATCGGAATACGCATACGTGCTGCCAACGTCTGTGACGTCTGTTTTCCAAACGTAGAAGCAATTGCTTGCAAGCTACGTAAATGCTCAACACCGAACTTCTCCGGTCTATTAAAATCATACTCTTGAAATTTCTCTTGCTTCCCTGCTTCTTGTGCGAAAGCTGGCATTTCCTCGCCTTCATTTACCGCCTTCAGCAGGGCATCAATTTGCTCTTGGCTTAATTTTTCGCCACTCATGACAATCCCCTTCCCTACCTTTTCAATTCAACGATTTCAACGTACATCTTTCCATTCTTCGTCAAAATCTTTCCGGTTCCAATCTCTTCATTCTCAAGCATAAGACGCACCGTATTTTTCGTTGAATTTTCAAGACGATACAATGTACCTTTCGTAATATGAAGCAAATCTTCAATTTTCTTTTTCGTATTTCCGATTTCAAAATAAATTGTTAACGGAATATCATCTTGTAATTTCAAATCTAGCCAACTCCCATATCATGTTCACGAAAATTTCATGTTCTCTCTATATATGAAATTTCTTATTTTGAAACGTCGATATTTAATATTTTTTTAATATATCCTTGCGTTTCTTTAAATGGTGGTACGCCTCCGTACTTTCTCACATTACCAGGGCCAGCATTATAAGAAGCAAGTGCCAATACTAAGTCGCCGTTATTTTTCTTTAAATAACCGCTTAACTCTTTCACACCGCCCTCAATACTTTCAGCTGGTGAAAATGGATTTTTTATACCCATCTCTTTCACATTCGCTGGCATAAGCTGCATAAGACCCATCGCACCTGCATGTGACACCGTTTTCGGATTAAAATTAGACTCTACTTCAATCATTTTTTGAATTAACGTTTTCGGAATTCCGTATGTACGACTTACTCGATCAATAATATCCTCATACTTCCCCTCATTGGAAGAACGTATTTTTTGAATATTATACTTCTTCGTTAATTCCCACGTATCAGCAGCCTCATTTTTCGTTTCTGGGAAACGTCGTTCAAACTCTTTTTGTGCGACTTGCACTTCATCTACGTTCTTCGTTTCAGCCTTTTCTTCAGGCTTACTCGCTTCCTCTACTTTATTAATAGATTGTTCCGTTTTATTTACGACCGTTTCTATTTTCGTAGATTGTACCGGCTGACTCATATCCTCTACATTTACCGGCTGCGCAGTATCCTTCGTCTCCTTCGCAGGTTCACTCTGCAACTTCTCTTGAAAACGACTACTAACGAATGCTTGTGGACTACTTAACTTTTGCTGAATTTGTCCTTTCTTATATGCAAGCACTTCTTTTACTATATTTCCAACTAACATAATATCACCTTTTCGGTAAACAAAGATAATCTAATATTAGAGTTTTTTTTTAAAGTTTGCAATAATCCTTTTAATAATATTGTAATAAAAAAATGAATATATTGTTAAACTGTTATTTTTTTATATTTATTAATTCGAATTTTTAGTTGACACCCGCTATGACAGGGATTACAATAAATCTCGAAATTGATTTTTTCGCATATTACCGTTTTTCAATTTGCAGAAAAGTCAATATAAAAAAATGGGGGTTCTTAACATGAGAATTAATACAAACATTAACAGCATGCGTACTCAAGAGTACATGCGCCAAAACCAAGACAAAATGAATACAGCTATGAATCGTTTATCAAGCGGTAAATCAATCAACAGTGCGGCTGACGATGCAGCAGGCTTAGCTATCGCTACTCGTATGCGTGCAAAAGAAGGCGGCTTAAACGTGGGTGCTCGTAACACACAAGATGCTATGTCCGCATTACGTACTGGTGATTCAGCATTACAATCAATTTCAAACATCTTACTTCGTATGCGTGATCTTGCAACACAAGCATCAAGTGGTACAAATGGCGATACCGATGTTGCTTCTATAGGCAAAGAATACGCTGAGTTAAAATTAGAAATTGACCATATTGCTGACAAAACAAATTTCAATGGTAAGGCATTCTTAGCAGAAGCTACTGGTGGTAACGCTGATATCTCGGTTCAACTTTCTGATGCTACAGGAGATACATTAGAAATCCAATCTCTAGATGTAAAAGAGTTAACAACTACAAATTTAGGCGATAGTATGGCTAATAATGCAGAAGCAGCAGCAGAATTAGTACCACTTGACGCTGCTATCCAAGCAATTGCAGACGCTAGAGCAACTTTCGGTTCACAATTAAACCGTTTAGACCATAACTTAAACAACGTAACTAGCCAAGCAACAAACATGGCAGCTGCTGCTTCTCAAATCGAAGACGCTGACATGGCGAGAGAAATGTCTGAAATGACTAAGTTCAAAATCTTGAACGAAGCTGGTATCAGCATGCTTTCTCAAGCAAACCAAACTCCACAAATGGTTTCTAAATTATTACAATAAGCCATTTGAGTTAGTTTCCTGAATAAACCTCTCTGCTTGCGGAGAGGTTTATTTTTTGTAAAACCTTCCTTTTTTTGATGGAAGAGAGCATCTGCAGTGCATAGAAGCGGTCAGTGCTTATCTTGATCACCCCTTATGTTAAAACACAAGCAACAAATGAACATACACCTTTTTATCTTTTCATGACCGTTTATTAGCTTTAGAACACTAACTATATCAATCTATAAGGAGTGTCTATTATGCGTATTGGTACAAATGTTTTGAGTATGAATGCCAGGCAGTCGTTTTATGAGAATGAGAAACGTATGAATGTTGCGATCGAGCACTTGGCTACTGGTAAGAAGTTAAACCATGCTTCTGATAACCCTGCTAATGTTGCGATTATGACTCGTATGCATGTACGAGCGAGTGGTATGCGCGTGGCGATTCGTAATAATGAAGATGCGATATCGATGCTTCGCACAGCGGAAGCTGCACTTCAAACTGTGACGAATATTTTACAGCGTATGCGTGATTTAGCTATTCAATCTGCGAACGGTACAAATTCAAATAAAAACCGTGATTCATTGAATAAAGAGTTTCAATCTTTAAAAAAACAAATTGGCTATATTGGCGAGACGACTGAGTTTAATGATTTATCCGTATTTGACGGACAAAACCGTCCTGTTATATTAGATGATATTGGTCATACAGTAAATATAACGAAACACATTCCTCCTTCCCCTACTCAACATGACATCAAGATTTCAACAGAACAAGAAGCAAGAGCGGCGATTCGTAAAATTGAAGAGGCTTTACAAAATGTATCACTTCATCGTGCTGATCTTGGGGCTATGATGAATCGTTTACAGTTTAATATTGAAAATTTAAATAGCCAAAGAATGGCTCTAACAGATACTTCTTCTCAAATTGAAGATGCAGATATGGCGCAGGAAATGAGCGATTTTTTAAGGTTTAAATTGTTAACTGAAGTTGCACTTAGTATGGTTTCACAGGCTAATCAAATTCCGCAAATGGTTTCTAAGTTACTACAATCGTAAAAATTCATCCTCCTTCTTTGGAACGATTCCACACAAAACAAAAGGGAAATACATATACACTATGTATCTCCCTTTTATTTTGTACCCAATTTTTTTATTGTGTTACGGTCATAACTTGTCCGCTACGATCGACCATAATTTTCATTTTTCCATCTTGAGCGTTATATAGCCCTAGCTTATGTAGGTCTTGTTTACACTCTTTTACGAAGTAAGGTAATGTGCGAATTTGATCGATATCAGAGCTCGTAATGAAATGAATTAAATGATGCGTCATTTCTTTAATATCAAAGACGAGTTCTTCCTTCTCCCTCTTTAACCTTTCATTTTCAAACTGTAGCGACTTTAATTGACTTTCAAGGTCACGTGTATTTTTTTCATCTTTCGAACGATCTGCAGCCATGCTAGAAAGCTTATAAATACCTTCCATGAATTGATGCAGTTCATGTTCCTTCTTTTCGCTACATTGACTAATTGTTTCAAAGTTGTCAACGATACCTGATATAACTGTTACGAGACTTTTTTCATCCTCTTCGCCTCGAACGTCTTCTTTTATTTCTTGTTTCGTCTCAGCAATCTTCTCTTTAACAGGTTTATATTTTCTTTTTCGCCCTGGTTTTTGTTTTTCAATATTTTCAAAAGACATCTCTTGTTTTTTTAATTTATAATACGTGTTTTGTAATTGGCTTTCTGTTTTCGGAAAAATATTCAATTCATTTTTACTAACATATTTTGAAATATTTGCGATGTTTAAACCGTGACGTTGACAAAATTGATACACTTCATATAATAGTTCTAACTCAGATTTCAGCCATGTAATTACTGATTCTTCATATGCTCGCATACCGCCATTTTTTTCTATATCTATTTGAAATAGTACCATTCTTTTATATAAAGCAACTAGCTCTTCATACCCTATTCTGAATTGTTTCTCTATTTTTTTGAATTCCGCATCTAGTTTCATATCGTTCATTTTATTATTTGACATGTTTTGTAAAAGACTCAATACATTAATTGCTGTGTGGTGATACATAATATGTGTCACTCCCCCTCATCCTTTCACAATTCTCATCTGACTCCCATGTCTTTTAAGAAAATATAAATTTTAACATATCCATATTATAACATTTCGAAATTATCTGTCAAATAATTAACATATAAAAAGATATAAAAAGTATAAAATCAGATTTAGCTATTTTATTTATACATAAAGCATTTCTCCCATAAATTTAAATATCCCATTTTAAAAATATTTTTTATTACTATCTATATTACTTAACCAAAAACAAGAACGCCAAGAGATCTACTTCCTCCTGGCGCTCTCTATTGAACTACTAATTTTTAATACTCTACCTTTTATTCACCTATAAAATCTTTTGCTACACGTACACTTTCTTCCTTATTCACGTTTGTTACTGTAATGTATACCTTTCCTGCTTTCTCACCTAATTGAGGAATTTTAACATTTACTGCCGTTTTTGAGTCAGCAACGGTTGCTGATTTCAGCTCGTTACCTTCTTGTGCCGCGTCATATACTTTGACTACATCTCCAGCTTTTAAGCCTGTCACTCGAACAATATCATCTTCACCAGCATCATTATTTAACACAACAATATTACTTGCATTTGGAGCCGCTGTAATTTCTGTATCATATGCTTTCACTGTACGTGTACTTTCTAACTCACCTTTACTTTGTACACTTACGTATACATTGCCTTTTGTTTTTGCGTCTTTTGCGATTTGATCAA
>NZ_VEJP01000001.1:1149374-1408177 GCF_007680225.1 Bacillus sp. DE0042
GCATACTTTACTGCCACACGTGCACTTTCTTCTTTATTCGCTTTTGTCACTGTTACGTACACTGTTCCACCTGTTGCTACGAATAAATCTTTTTTCGTAATTACAACTTCTGCTTCCTTCTCTTTCACTGTTGCTGTTCCTAGTTCTTTTCCTTCTTTGGCTGCGTCATATACTTTGACTACATCACCCGCTTCTAACTTGCTTACTGTGATTGTGTCTTCTTCTCCTGTTGCGTTGTTCGCTGTTTTAATTGCTGACGCCGCTGGCGTTACTGTGATTTCTGCATCATATGCTTTCACTGTACGCGTACTTTCTAACTCACCTTTACTTTGTACACTTACGTATACATTGCCTTTTGTTTTTGCGTCTTTTGCGATTTGATCAATTTCTACTTTTGCTTCTACTGCATTTTCTGCCACTGTTGCTGTTCCTAGTTCTTTTCCTTTTGTGGCTGCGTCATATACTTTCACTACGTCGCCTGTTTTAACTCCTGTCACTGTCACTACATCTTTCACGCCCGCTTTATTATTCACTACTGTGATTGCTCCGGCCACTGGCGCTTTTGTTACTGTTTCAGATGCATACTTTACTGCCACACGTGCACTTTCTTCTTTATTCGCTTTTGTCACTGTTACGTACACTGTTCCACCTGTTGCTGTTAATAAATCTGTTTTCTCAATTGTTCCTTCTTTACCATTCTCTCCAACTGTTGTTGTAGCCAATGCCTTCTCTTCTTTAATCGCATTGTATATTTTCACAATATCTCCAGCTTCTAAATTACCAACTGAAATCGTATCTGTATCACCCGTTTTTTTATTTTCAACCTTAATAGCTGAAGTCGCTGGAGCTATCGATGGATTACCTGCCGCTAAAGCTGTGATAGATGGGGCTGTAGCAGAAAACATCAAAGCTGAACTCACACAAATACCCGTTAAAATTTTAGAATTTTTATTTTTTTTCATTATAATTCCTCCTGTTCTAATAGAACGATAATTAAATATTTTAATATTAACAGATTATATTATCTTACTTTTTTTAAAAATATGCTAGTAGATTTTTTTATTTTCAAGTACTTTTTCATCATAAAAATATATATTTAAAAGCAGTTATACTTAATTTAAAATATATAAACCAAACAAATAAGGTAATCAATCATATATATGAATTGACTACCTTACATTAATAGGAATACCAAATAATTACATATCTTTTTTTATAAAACTAACTTATCGACAAGACCAATTAACTCTTGAATATCCGGCTTACTTACTTGGGCGTTCGCACCAACAGCCTCACCTTTATGGAATAACTCATTCGTAATTAATGAAGAGAAAATAATGACAGGTAAACGATTCATTACTTCACTATCCTTAACCACTTTCGTTAAATGATGTCCATCCATTTTCGGCATTTCAATATCAGTAATTAGCAAGTGAATATGTTCAAACATTTTTTCGCCTTGCTCTTTCGCTAATTTTTCAATTTGTGCTAATGCCTCTGCACCATTGCTGAAGAAGTTCATTTTCGTATATCCAGCTGATGATAATGTTTCTTCTAATATTTGGCGAAGCATTGCTGAATCTTCTGCAATATAAATCACTTTTTCAGCTCGATCTGTTTTCTGTTCTAACCCTGCAAGTGATTTATTGTCATAACCCGTACCGCTAATTTCGCATACAATTTTTTCATAATCTAATAGCAAAATGATTTTTCCATCTAGCTTTACAATACCAGATGTCGTTTCTTCTAGTCCCATAGACAATGAAGCTGGTTCATCAATTTGTTCCCAAGAAATACGTTGAATACGATGCACTTCATCAACACGGAAAATAACTTTCATTTGATTTAATTCTGAAATAATAAATTTCGTTTGATCAAGTGGCTTTGTCGATTTTAAATTAAGAGCCGTTGCTAAATTAATAACAGGTAAAATTTCACCACGTACTTGAACAACACCTTCAACTGCATGATGAGATTCTGGAACAGTTGTAACAGGGAATGGATTAATGATTTCACGTACTTTCATTACATTAATACTAAATAGGTTTTCACCAACAGTATATGTGACAATCTCTAATTCATTTGTTCCACTTTCTAATAAAATACTTTGTGCTTGTGACATAAAGGTGTCGCTCCCCTTCCATTAATTCCGTATATCTAATTATTAAGCTTTATTAAAACGAAAAAGTCAACTACCTATATAAAAAATATAGATAGTCGAACGATTTATTTAAAAAACGCTTAATCTTGTATAAACGAAGCAAGTGTCTCTAATAACACTTCTTGTGCTCCTACAATTTCTGTCGGCATTGCTTCCCACTTTTTTGAAAGCTCCGTTTCTACTCTTATTCTTAGCTCCGAATCCATTTCTTCTAGCACGTATTCTTTCGTCGCTATATCAACATCAAGTAGCGCAAGCGCATATAATTCTGGATCATTTATTTTTTCAAATAATTGTTTCAATATAGCTGGTGCTATATGTTTTAATTTTTCAATATGAATTTCCTTATCCGAAAACAGTAACTCATATTGAATAAACGTAACATTTTCTTTAATCACTTTAAAATAGCAATTATTTTTTTTATCATTTACAAAATAACCGTTCGGATCTGCAATAATACTCTCTACTTTACGAATTAAATCTGGCAAACTACTCGCCGCCATTACAGTCCGCTGCTCAACCTCACTCGGCGAAATGAATGTAACGCGATACTTATTCTGCGCCATCCTCCTCACCTCTCCTTTTATAGAAATCTATCGTCACAAATAAACTTATTAGTCCATCTAACACGCTAAGACCATATTATTCATACTACACTTCACTTAAATCTTCTTAAACTAACCTAGTAACTCTCCCTATCTCTGGTCTTAAACAACGGTCGAGCACCCACATAAGCACTAACCGCCACCACACACCGCCAGGTCCTCTCTCAAAACCTGAAAAAGGGCTTTTAAAAGCTTTTTAAGAGCTTTTCAACAACTCGATGTTATTGAACCAAAATGCAATCTGCTGATCCGTTATCCCTGATAGTGTAATAAAAAACTCACGGCACTTCATCTCATCCTTAAACAGCTGATACTTCCATTCTCCTTCGCTACCAACACTTACGAAATAAAACTCATGAATACGGCCAATGATTGATTGCTTTTCACCAAATGAATATGGAGGTACTTGCTTAATTTCAAAGTGATCCGGTAAATATATATGCTCTTCTCGTTCCATTTTTAACACTTGCTCAGCAAGTTCACGTTTATTTTCGAAAAAAGGCAATTGTAAAATTCGCTCTTGTCTTGTCGTCATACGAATAAAAAACCCTTTCTACTACATTACAATTTTACTTTATGATATATTATCGAATTAAGTTTACAACTTCATTTAATACTTCATCTGAAACTTTAATTACTTTTGCATTTCCTTGGAATCCACGTTGATAAAGCATTAAATCAACAAATTCTACAGATAAATCTACGTTTGAACTTTCTTTTGCTGACCCTCGTACATTCCCTGCACCATTCTCACCAGCAACACCTATTCCTGGAATACCCGCTGATGGTGTCGCAACGTAATTTCCATTCCCTGTTTTCATTAATCCACCTGAATTCGGGAATGTAGCTACAGCTAGTTGTCCTACAACTTTCATACTACCATCCGAATATTTCATCATAACGAAACCACCGTCAGAAATAGAATAGTCATTTGCAATTGCAGCTGGACGCCCCGTTACTTCTGTTGTAGAAATAGTTTTCCCTGTCGGATAATTTGTTAAACCACTTAAATCCAGTTTCAATCCCTTTCCAAAAGGAATATCAATCGTTCCACCATTAGTAATTTCACCAGTTACTGGATCCTTTTGTACAGGTTCATCTGTTTGCTTTAAATTTCCTAATGTATCAAATATAAGGGGTTTGTCGTCCGGCATGCCTTCAATAGGCTTAAATTCTTTTTCGTTTTTAGAATCATTTCTTACAGAAACTGAATATGTATATTCACCTGCCTTCGGTTTTTGAACTTCTTTACCATCTACCATCTCTGATTCAGTCTTTTGCTTAATATTTACACGTAACGTTAACGAGTTCCCTTCCGCATCAAAAACTGTGAATTCGTGAGATAATGCATTTTGGTTTCTAGGAAGGTTTCCGCCTATTGTCGCTTTATCTGTTTGAATCCCACCAACAGCTGATCCCATTGGAATATGAATTGGGCTTGGTCGTGAAGAAAAATCTACTTCTTGTGTTCCTGTTTTTACACCATAACCTAGTACATACTGTCCACCTGTATTTGTAACATAGCTATCTTTCGATACACCAAAAGACCCTTTTCTCGTATACTCTACATTTCCACCGTTACGATCACCAACTAAAAACAAACCGTTTCCTTCTATCGCTGTCTCCATCTTATCACTAGTTAAAGTAATAGAACCATCACTAAAATCTGTAGATGTCCCACTGAACTTTACACCGTTACCAATACTCTTTGGATTCGTACCAGCATAGGCACCATCACCACGTGAACCAACCGTATTATTATATAGCAAATCATCAAAAATAGCCTTTTGCTTTTTATATCCAACTGTTTGTGCATTTGCAATATTATTTGAAGTAACACTTAATGCATTTTGTGCTGCATTCATCCCTGTAATACTTGTATATAACGCTTTAATCATAACCTTTGTACACTCCTTTTATTAATCTTGTTTAACCTCTTCATTTTTTTCTATATCATCTTTCTTCTCATCTTCCGGATTAGTTTCTGTTATCGGTTTATCAGAAACCCTTTCTATGAAACGAAGTGAGACAACTTGATTATCAACAATAAGTTGCACATCGTTATTTTCAGCAAGTCGAACTGTTTCCACTTGACCAGTCACTTGCTTTCCATTATTGCTTACACCTCTAACGTACTTTCCTAAAAACTTCATCCCTCCATCAAGAGCCGTCGAATACATCGTTGATTGCAGTTTATCTACTGCTTTCGTCATATTCTGTACTTGCTCCATAAGAGATAGCTGTGCTGTTTGGTTCATCATTTGGTTCATATCCATCGCATTAAACGGGTCTTGATGTTGAAAGCTTGCTAAGAAAAGTTTCAGGAAATCATCTTTATCCATAATACCGGGTGTTTTTTGATTACTTGCTGATACTCCGTTTGCTTGTTGAGCTGTCGACTGTGCACCAGTAACAGATGCGTTTTTTGTTTGTGCTCCTGCTTGTAACGGAATATGATTTGTACTCGTTGTATTTAATCCAACTGTTGGCACACTTTATTCCTCCAATAATCCCGCAAATTCTTTTGAATGTTGTTTTTCATGTTTCGTACTTGCTAATTTTTGTTTTTGTCTTTGCTCTTGTTCTCGCTGTTCTTTTCGATTTTCATCTTTATCTGAATAGCTAATTTGAATATTGATTTCTTTTTCTTTTAACTTCAATCTCAATTCATCAAAAATGATTTCAACACGTTTTTTCGCATCGTGTTTTTCCATTTCTACGTGAACATCAATTTGATCTCCATGTTTTTTCATAAACACTGTTAATGTACCAAGTTTTTCTGGATTTAACTGAAATAAAACACGCTCTTGTTTCACTACAAATTTTTGCAACGCTTCTACTTGTGCTTCCATTTTCTTTCCTAAGTCAGGTAACGTAACTTTCTCAGCGCCACTATTTGATTTTCCTATTTGATCCGTACCCGTTGCTTTATTTAGTAACTCCGCACCCGTTGAACTCGAATCATTTAACACATCACCTTCCGGCAACTCTATCTTTACATCATCGCCCTCAGCTTTTGGTAGATCTACATCTAAGTCTTTGGAATCTTCTTGTTTTTTTGCGATATTACAAGTTTCTGTTTCTACAACTTTCAATACTTGCATCGTTTGCTCTGGCATCGTCACTTTATCTAATGCCATTTGCATTGTATCTTCTAAACATATAGCATTTTTGATATTCATATTTGAAAGAAGCTCTTGCAACTGTTGTAATTCATTGACGGGTAATGCGTTAAGTTTTATATTCCCATATTCTTTATATAGCTCTTGTATTTTTTGTATGTATTGATATAACAATTCCGGTTGCACACGTAATTGCTCAATTGCAACCATTTGCTCAGATACAGCTAATAACAACTGTTCTGTCTCTTTTTTTTCTTCTTTCGTTACAATTGGCTCTTCTTTCGTTACTGATTGTTTAGAAAGAATATATTCTTTTTTTTCTTCTTTTGGTGCTTCTTCTCGTTTCATTTTCTCCGTTTTCGGCTGCTTTTTATTTTCCATTCTCATCGTACGATCGAATGAAGAATCTTCACTTTTTGATTGTACTTCTAGCCCTTTTTCTTTTTGCGGAGGTAAACTTTGTTGCACCGGTAATACAGACTGTATCACTATATTCACCTCATCCATTCATACACATTTTCAAATCAAGAAGCATTTTTTCTTCCTGCTTTTCTCGTACTTTAGCAAGCTTTCTACAACCTTCTTGATACATCTCATCAATGACACGTTCTTTTTCTTTTACCTGTTCTAAAAGGCTTTCATTTTTTCGAATAAAATCTTCCGTTTTTTTAATTTTCCGATTCCATTCTTCTATTCTTTCAGGTGAAAACGTATGTGACGAAAGCATGCCAGCCATTATACGCTGCCCAGTTTGTACGACTTTACTACGCGATTTCACAACATATAAATCATATTCTTTTTTTTGTTCTATTTTTCTTTTTTCAGCTGTTAATTCATACACTTCTTTCAAAATCTGTTCTTTTTCTTGATTTATTTGCAATTTTATCGTGTCGTACTGCTGCTTATCCACCTGTTTTCATAGCCCCTTCCTATTATAACGTTCTCTTTTTCTATTATATAGTTTTTTTCCAAAAAAATCTGTGAAATATTAAAAAACAAAAAAATAAGACCTCTTGGGCAGAGGTCTTATACTGTATGGTGCATCGCTTCAACAATATCATCAAATTGGAAACTATCAGATCGACCTTGTTTTAAAAACGTATTTATACCTTCTACTTTGTTTTTACATTCAAAAATATAAGCATTTTCTGCATTTTCTTGAATCGTCCCTAATTTAAAATACAATTCATTTTCTTTATAAATAGATAAGATTTTTCTCATTTCATTTGCAAGTTGCCAATGAGTTGGCGAAACGATTTCTTCCATAATCCTACTCACTGAGTCTAGCACTGAAATAGCAGGGTAATGACTAAGTGTTGCAAGCTCACGTTTTAATACAATATGTCCATCTAAAATACCACGCGCTAAATCTGGTACAGGGCCGTTTAAATCGTCTCCATCAACGAGTACGGTATATATACCTGTTATGGATCCCTTTTGTGTTTTCCCAGAGCGCTCTAATAGCTTCTTCATATAACTTTCCATTAAGAGTGTTTTACCACCGATCGGCAACTCTTTAACGGCAATATCAACACTTCTACGCGCGTCAGCAAAACGAGTAACAGAGTCCATCATAAGTAGTACGTTATTACCTTGATCACGGAAATATTCAGCTATAGACGTTGCGAGTTTCGCTGCACGAAGTTGCATAAGGTGACTTTCATCTGACGTCGCTACAACAACGACGCTTTTTCGCATTCCTTCTTCACCTAATTCTTTTCGAATAAAGTCTTTTACTTCTCGGCCACGTTCTCCTACTAAACTAATAACATTAATATCAGCTTTTGCATTTTTCGCAATCATTCCGAGTAAAGTAGATTTACCAACACCAGACCCAGCGAAAATACCAATCTTTTGACCGATGCCAATTGTTAGCATAGAGTCAATTGATTTGATTCCCGTTTCAAATACATCGGTAATTTCTTCACGTTCAAATGCATGAATAGGCGGGGCATCTAGTTTTATTTTTTGTAATGGAATATTCTCTGCATCCTCATTTAGTACTTCGCCATTTGCACTTAACACTTTTCCAAGTAAATGATTCCCACGAGGTATGACAACATCTTCCGCAATTAATGTAACGGAATCTCCGTAACATACTTTTTCTGTCTGTTCAAATGGAAGTAGCATATTGTTTTCTTTTTCAATCGCAATCACTTCACATAAAACATTATGTTCCCCAACGAAACAAACATCTCCAATTTTCGCTTTTGGCCCTTTCGCTACGAAAAGCTGCTCTTGCACACTATGAACTTTACCGACCTTCGTATAAAACGGCGTTTCAATAAATGTATTCCATTTTTGTTTTTCATTCATTAATAGTCGATTCATACATTTTGCTCCTCAAATAACTTCTCTTCTTCCCATTTCTGGCGAAGTTTCGCAAATATAGGTGCAAATTTAAATTCAAAGAACTCTTTCTCTTCTTCTAGAACAAATTCACCGAACTGTAAGGAGAAATCATATTTCCATTCTACTAATTGTAGTAACCAATACTCTTTCGTATTTTCCTTCTCTTCTTGAATACGTTCAAATGTTTCTGGATGTACTGTAATGATTAATTTTTCAAACGAAGTAGGCAACGTTTGAACGATACCAGTTAAAATAGGTAACACATCAAGCAATCGTGAATCTACTGCTTGATTCACGATTTTTTCTGCTAGATGAAAAGATTGATTCCATAATAACTCTGTCCATTCATATGCTGTTTCTTGTTGTTCTTTTTGAAACTGCATACGTGCTGCTTCCATCTGCTCCATTTGTTCATGAATATGCATTTGAAATTGTTCTTTATCTTGCAATAGCTGTTGACGCTCTCTTTCTAGCGTTTGCTGTTCTTGCCTTAGTTGATTCATTTCCATATGTAACGATTCTTGTTGCGCGCGAAGTTCTGCATGATTAACTTGTAATTCTTCCTCTTCTATATGAACTGCGGCTGGCTTTGGAAATTGTAATTCATACGTTTCTTCAGAAAAAGAAACAGAATTCTTCGGAATTCTGTTTTTAAATAAGGACAT
The DNA here is from genome assembly GCF_007680225.1 of Bacillus sp. DE0042. Classification (NCBI taxonomy): domain Bacteria; kingdom Bacillati; phylum Bacillota; class Bacilli; order Caryophanales; family Bacillaceae; genus Bacillus; species Bacillus sp. DE0042. Next base: position 1,158,280 of record NZ_VEJP01000001.1, read on the forward strand.
CATCTTCACCTCTTTGAACGATAATTCTTCCTTCCTTCTCTAGCTTTTTCACTGTGCCTGTAATCGTTTGCTGTGCCTTTTCAGCATCCGTCATCTTAAGCGGTCCTAAGCCATCTAATTCTTCTAGAATCATCTCTTTACGGTTTGAAGACATACATGTAAATAATTTCTCTTTAATCTCTTCTTTTGCAATTTTAAGTGCTTTCGCAATAACACCGTTATCTGTAATTTCTTCTAATACACGACGAAGTGCAAGAGCTTCAAGTCCGAGTAAGTCTTCAAATACAAACATGTTTTCTTTAATTTTCTCAGATAGCTCATAATCCATTTCATCCAGCTTTTGAAAGACTGTTTTTTCAACACCCCGTGAAACATTATTTAAAATGTTTACTATTGTTTTCAAGCCATCTGTTTTATTAATTGCATTAAACGCCATATTATTTAATTTTGATTTTAATAAATCACCAATTTGATTTATTAATTCACCATCTACTTGTTCTAGTTTCGCAATACCCATTACCGTTTCTACTCGCTTATGATCTGGTAGTCTCTCAATTAATTGAGAAGCGAGCTGCGGTTTAATATAAGAAGCGATAATCGCAATCGTTTGTGGCGATTCATCATTAAGTACAGTAAGAAGTGGTTCTAAATCTGTAAGTGAATTTAAGAATTCAAACGGATTATCTTTGTTATACCAAAGATCTTCCAATAATTTTTCCAGTTCGTCTTCTGGCATATTTTTAAATATGCGACGAATATATTCTTTATCTGGAGTCACTAGGTTCAATTCTTTTACATTTAATTCATACAAGAACTCTCCTAGTACATTCTCTAACGTTTCTGGTTTATATACACGAAATTTCGCGATTTCACGAAGTAATACTTCTTTTTCCTCAGCCGTCATATATTCAATGACTTTTGCTGCCACCCCTTCTTCTAATGTACGAATAAGGATGGCAGCTTTTTCTTTGGAGGAGATTTCATCTAACATCGTTGTTCCTCCCTTACTGTCCATTTAACCATTTTTTAATTACTTTTGCAGTTCCTTCTACATGCTCTTTCGTAGCATCATGCACTTGTTCATCTAACGTTGGTTCTTTCGGTTCTTCTGGTTCTGGTTTTGGCTCTGGTACTATTTTTTCTTCAGGAATTTCCATGATACTTTCACTACTTGCAGCAATTTCCTCTTCTGCTAAGTATTCTTCATATTCCTCTTCTTCTTTCTTTCTCTTACGTCTTGCTAACAAGAACCATACTAGACCACCAATCGCTAATAAACCAGCTGGAATTCCACCGAATAACCACCAGTTTATACCGCTTTCTTCTGGTTCTTTCTTCTTCTCTTCTTTCGGCTGATCAAACTGAACAGTTACAACGTTAACTTGACCGTTTGTAAAGTTTCCATTCGGATCAGCTTGAAGCCCAGCAGCTGTGCCGATTGCTTCTTTGAAAGTAGTCATATCTATTTTTCGTTTTACTAACGTATCGTTGTCTACCCATACTACAACATTTGTTTTCGTTAATTCTGGGTGTTTCTTAATTGTTTCAACTGTTTTATCTATTTCATAGTTTTCAATTTTGTTACCATTTTTATTATCATAGACGATTTTACCATTTTGATTATTGTTCGTACCGTAATTTGGTACTTCACCGTTCGCTGTAATACCAGCGCCTTGTTTCGTCTCTGCTCCTTCTTGTGCAGTAGAGCTTTCTTCTTGCTCTTGTTTACTACGAAGTACACCTTTATCACCATATTTTTCTGACTGGCGTGTAACTTCATCATAGTTTACAGACACTTTCGTATTCACTTTATATTCATTCGGTTTAAACATCGTCATTAACGTTGCATCAATATCTTGCTTTAATTTACCTTCAATTTGTTGCTGCATCTCTACTTCTTTTTCATAAGAAGAGGAACTAGTAGAATGCGCTTCATCTGCTCCTTTTGAGATAATACCTTTTTTGCTATCAATCACACTTACTTCTTCTGCTTTTACACCTGGAACTGCTGCACTAATCATTTGCTGTATACCTGCAACTTGATCTGCAGTTAATAATTGGCCACGTTTCACACCTACAGTAATTGCCGCTGTTCCTTTTGCTTTTTCTTCATCAAAAATTGTCTCTTTTTCAGGTAATGTAATTTGAACATTCGCCGTTTCAACTGTCGCAAAGTTTCTTACGATATCTTGCTCCAATTGCTTTTTCGTACCGACAATTTGCTTCATTTTTTTATCTTGCTCACTTGAACCGAGCGAGCTTTCTAATAAAATTTCCTCACCGCTTTTAGAATTAAACGGTAAGCCCATCCCATTCATTTCTTTTCGAACCCATGGAGCATCATTTTTTTGCACACGAATCGAACCATCGGCTGCTAATTGATAATCGACACCTAACTTCGATAATTCTGCTGTAATCTCTTGCTTATCTGTATCATTTAAATTTTGATATACAACAACATATTTATCTGGCAAGGTGAAGTATAAAAGTGCTCCTGTTACAATCGCTAAAAGCGCAGCACCGATTACTAACTTATGCCACGTTTTTAATGATTGGATAACATTTTTTATCTTTTCCATTTAAACACACCCGTCCACTTTCCTAAATTTGCATATTAATTAGTGACTTATAATTTTCGATAAGATTATCACGTACGAGAGCAGCCGTTTTCATTTGGGACTCTGCCTTCTTCTGCTGAATTAAAACGTCATGCGTTTCCCCTACCCCTTTAGTTAGTAAATCGTATACTGCTGTTTGCGCATTGTTTTGCGTTTGATTCATATCTTCCAATAAATCAATAAACTTTTTCCCCTCAACTACAGATGTTTGAGACGTTTTCGGTGCACCAATTGACTGAATTGCTCCAAATGGTTGCGTATTTAACATTGGTTGGATTTTCATATTACTATATTCCCCCTTATCCTCTGCCAATTTCTAAATCTTTATCAAGCATTTTTTTATTCGCATTTAATACACTTGTATTCGCTTCGTACATTTTTTGGGCAACCATTACATTCGTCATTTCAGCAGTCACATCAATATTTGGATAGCGTACATATCCTTCTTCATTTGCATGCGGATGTGTTGGATCATACACTAAGTTTTCAGTTTTATCTGCTTCAATACTTTTTATTTTTACTCCATTTGTAGGAGACCCATCTAACATATTTGCAAAACTATTGTTTGATTCTAGCACTACACTACGACGCTCATATAAATCCGCCCCCGGAGCAGCCGTTGTATTTGCATTTACAATATTGTTAGAAGTAACTTCCATCCACTTTCTCGCTGTCGTTAGCCCTGAGCCACTTGCATTAATTGCCTGAAACATCGTTGTCTCTCCTTCTACTATTAACGTCCGCGTGCTGCTTGGTTAATTGCATATTGTGTATTAATCGCGTTAATTGAAATACCGTATAACTGATTTGCTTTCATTAAATCTAGCATTTCTGTCGTTACATCCACACTATTTCCATCTTTATTCGTTTGCATTGATTTTGTTTGCATCTTTGCATATGTATTTTTCGTATTCACTGTCGGTAAGTGCATTTCATTCGTTTGATATAAATTTGGATTACTCTTTAAGTCCGCAGCATTGTTTTTATATAATGCACTACTTTTATTCATTTGCTCAGCAAATGCTACATCTTGTGCTTTATAACCAGGTGTATTCGCATTTGCAATATTACTAGAAACAGTATTTCGTTTCGTCACTAAATAATTCATATAATGGCCTACATCACTCACTAAATCCGGCATATTCCACACCCTTTCTTTTCTAATTTCATGATCCACTAATGGAAGTTTCACTTCATTATTTATTTCCTTATATGCGTTTATTAAAATATTAACAATCATGTACCCTTACATATTTTATTCCATTTTTTCATTGTTGTCTTTAGAAAAATACAAAAATATAAAAAAAGAATACAAAAAAACTGTATACACGCAATAATCTATGAAACATTTCAATATATGATCTACAAACTAAAGTTCATTTTCACATTATTTAGATTACTACTATTTTTTCATTACAGTCATAAAATGAAACCTCAACCAGCGGAAGTCTTTATTTAAACAAAGGAATGGATCCCCTCTTAAAAGGGGAATCCGTTTCTAAACTCTATCACTAAAATTTACCGTAAAATGAATTAGCTTTCATGCGCCCATCATTTGTCATAATCATTTCTTCCAAAATCTTTTGCTTATCTCGAATATGCTGTGCCGCTTTAATAATGAATGGGCTTACTTCTGCTGCAACTTGTGCACGCGTTTCTTCATCCAATGTCATCATCCAGCGATTTAACATTTCACTCTTCTCAGCAAACTCTCCATCTGAAACTTGCAATTCACCGATTTCATTAAAACAGCCGACAAACGTCCGATAAATATCATTGTTCATTTTCAAGTGCTCCGCGGTAACCATCTATTAAATCTTGTAACACTTTCACAATCGCATCCATGTCTTTTGCTTCACGCGTTACTTTCATCGTTTGAATTTGAATGCTAATCCAATCGTATAAACCAAATAAGCTATCATATAAATCTTTCGTAATTTCAGGATTTAACTGGAGCTTCAACTCTTCAAATATACGTTCTAACTTTTCAAGAAGTTCATCACCTTCTTGAATTTTGAATGTATTTAAAAGTTCTTCCAATTTACAAAACTCGATGATACATCTCTCATAAATAAATATTGTATTTTTAATTGGATTACTCGTCATAATATCATTTTGCATATAACGTTGCCATGCTTGCATACAATCACTTCCTCAGCTTTCATTAGTCATCACTTTTTGTTTTTGTCATTGCTTGAATTGTCTTCAACTGACTATCAAGTAATGCTAACTGACTTTCTAATTTTGCATATTTATCAATAATTGTTTTTTGTTTTTCCTTATTAACTGTATCAATATCTTGAATTTTTCTCTCTAAATCAGTTACTTGCTTTTCAATACTTTTAGAACGTTTCCCAATAATTCCTTCATCTCCAAATATCCCGTCTAACTTTTTCTCTGTATTATGACCTAAGCCATTCAAGCCAAAGAAAAATTGTTTCGTAGATTCCGGATTCTCTTTAAAAGCTGTTTTCAATTTTTCTTCATCAAGAGTCATATTACCTTTTTTATCAATTTGAATTCCAAAAGAAAATAAATACTTATCATCTTGGGAAAAGTTAAAAATACCTGTCATTGCATTATTGATAGCAAATGACACATTATTCCCTTGCATTACTCCATTTTCCCCAGCAAATAAATCCAAACTTTTAACAGCCTTATTATACTCGTCTTTCATTTTTTTTATTAAGTCTATCGAATTTTTTATATCAGAATCTTCAATAGTTAATTTTATTGGCTCTGTAGTTTCCTTTTCCAAATTAATAGTTAATCCTGGAATTGTATCTATCTTATTTGTTTTACTAGTTCCTTTTATTCCATTTATTGTATACTCAGCATTTATTGCTCCTGTCACTTGATGTGCAACAACATTCGTTCCATCCGTATTTTTCGCAGAAGTAACTAGCCCTATATTTTGTAAAAAACCATTGACGCCATCAGTTAATTTGAGCTCTCCAGCTTCTCCTGCAGTAGTCGATGTGAAAAATAGTTGATCCCCTAAAGTATATACCGATGTACCATAATTCCCATTATTTATCTTATTGACAAGATCTTTATACGTCATATCTTTTGAGATTTTAACTTCTTTTCCATTTATCTGAAATACATCATCTACTCCAAGTTTTAAATCTAAACTAAATTGTTGCTCCATACCTTCAGGAGTTTTTGAAGGAGTAAGTGGAGCTGTAGTTATTTGATGTCTTTCAGCTACTCGCTCTACTGTAATTGTGTATGTTCCAGGAATTGCGGCAGCGTCAGCTTGTGCTTTCATAAAACCATCTTTGGATAGAGTTGTTTTCTTTTCATCACCTTTAAATGCGTATAAATCTTTGAACACTTGTACAAGATTTGCAAATTCTTTTTTCATGCTTGCATACACATTTTTTTCATTTGTTAACGTTTGTTTTTGTGTAGTATAGGGTGATTTTTTCATTTCCAATGCTTGTAACTCTAAATCGACTAACTTCTTTGTATCTATTATGTTATTTCCTAAATTCCATATTTGTTGTCTGCCACCATAATCAGATATTGTTCCTGCCATATTTTTCACTCCTTATTGTTTACATATAATCTAAAATACTCGTTTTACTCATCGTACTAACTGCCTTAAGTGTTGCTTCATACGTTGCGTTTATATAAGCTAAATCAGAAATTGCTACCGCTAAATCAACATCCTCAATTTCTTTACGGTTTTCTTGAAGTGCTAAATTTTGCTCGCTTAAAATTGTTTTAAACGTCTCCATTGTGTTCATTGTTGAACCGACTTCAGTTGTGCGGTTAATGATGCCATCTAAGTTTTGCTTATTTTCTTCTAATAACGGTTGTAACGCTTTTGGGTCACCGTTTTGCATCGCTTCACTCATCTGTTTTAACGTTTTTATAACCGGGGATAATAATGCATCTCCGTTCCGGAACGCTTTGAATTCATAACCGTCATTTAGTTGCCAGTTCACATCATTTTTTCCACCTTGATACGTACCATCTTCTGTAAACGGTGGATTCTCTGCACTATCACCACCGAAAATATAACGACCTTGTTCTTGCGTATTCGCTAAATATACGACTTGTTTTAAAATTTGATCAATCTCTACACCCATAGCCTGCAATTCTTTTTCACTATTTGTCCCATTTAATGCTTGTACTGTTAATTGGTCTGCTCTTGTTAAAGACTTCAACACACTTTGTAAAGTATTTTCAGTTTGTGTTAATACATTTTTAGAATCCGTTATATCTTTTTGCATTTGCTCCATATTCGCCAATGAATGTTGAATCGCAAATGATTTACTTGCTGCAAGTGGATCTTCACTCATAAAAAGGTTTTTCTTCCCTGAAGTTACTTGATTTCGATGGTATTGTTGTTGCACATTCAAATCCATTAACTGATTCTTTGCCCAGCTTGCATTTTGAAATGTAGATACTCTCATTTCTATCTCCTCCTTATATATTTCCAATCAATTACTATCACTTATCGAATAATCGAAAATAGACTATCAAACACTTCATTCATCGTAGTAATAGCTTTAGAGTTTGCAACGAAATATTTTTGGAAGGCCATTAAATTAACCATTTCCTCTTCCATATTAACGCCTTCAACACCCATCTTTTCTTGCTGAATCCCCTCTAATAAATCCCCATGAATTTTTTGATAAGCATTCACTGCACTTTTATCAGATGCTACACCAACTATAAATTGGTCTAATGCTTGTTTATATGTAAGTCCTTCTTTATAATCATCATTCGTAATTGCTGCTAGTTTATTTGCTGTTTCAGCTGATATTTTCATTTTCGAAACATCTTTTGCAAATTCAGGGTTTAATTTCATATCTTTCGCTTGATCTCCAACGAAGAACTCTTTCCCCATTACTGTGTTCACTTCATTCTTTACAGAACTCATTAGTTCTTCAAGGTTTTTCTTATAACTAGCAATCTTCGCTTTCGTATCGATCGCTGATTGAATTGCTCCACTAGTTAAAGGAATTTCCGAACCGTAAATTTCAGCAGTCATTGGTTCTTTTTCTTTATTTAATTGAAGTGGATATGTATCTTGTCCATTTACTGTTAAAACACCATTCATTCTAACACTCGCGATATTAGGATTCATAGATTCATAAGACACTTCTATATTTGCATACTTAGACATTTCTGTAATGATACGATCACGTTCATCCAAAAGTTGATTTGGCACTTGTGTACCTGCTTGTCCAATTTTTTTATTCGCTTCCGCTAAGCTGCCAGCAAGACGATTAAATTCATTGACATGCGCTTCAATATCTTCTGTCGTTTGTGCTTCTGCTGTATCTAAGCCTTTCGCTAGACGATTTACTTGACTTGTAAACTTACCAGTTTCAGAAATTAATGTATCGTAGTAATTTGGTTGTTCTGGATTTTTTGCGACTTCACGAAAGGCATTAAAGAAGCCATCCATTAAACTAGATAATGAATTCTTTCCTGTCGTTCCAACCATAGATTCTACACGTGATAAAGTCGAATTCATGTAGTTATAGTAAGAGAGTTGAGATAATTGATCGTTAAACTGTTTCGTCTTTACTTCATCTGTAATACGGTCAACGCCTAACGTTTGTACACCGTAACCTATTTTTTGTTCTGGTGAATAGCCCTGACTTGCTCCAGCCGATCCGTAATTCACCATTTGACGCACATAACCAGGCGTATGAATGTTAGATAAATTTTGTTTCGTCGTTTGTAATCCCATTTGTGCCGCTAACAAACCCGATAACGGCGTATTATAATCAGATAGTCTCATAATGTTTCACTTCCCCTTTACAATAGTTCGTTCATAAAGATTTGTGAATTATTGTTTCGCTCTAAATTATATTCAGAAACGGAATCCACAATACTTTCTGTAGTTTTTAATAGTACGTTTAAGTAATATTGATTTTTCAAAAGAATCATTTTTACATTCTCTTCTAATTCAACTACATTTTTTTGTAATTCTTCCATTTTTTTAATTTCTTCATGAGAAAAATACGAAAATAACGCACTTACGCGAAATGATTCCACGCCCTGTTCTTTACAAAACTGAACAACTATTTCTTCAAATGAACTTGATAACTTTTTTAAACCATCAATGTACTGCAATTGCTCTACTTGTAACTTTTGAACTGCATTTACATTTTTATGTTTTAAATTCTCATATATTTGTTCCCCAAGCGCTTGAATGTTTTCATATGCTTTTTGAATAATAACGAGCTTTTCATATAATTGTATGTACATATAGCTTCCTTCCCTTTTACAAGACTAAATTTACAATTAAACCGTGGATTTCTCCAATCTGATTTAACATTTCTAAATGTCCCGTTTTCGTATTAATTAAATTCATAACATCTTCTAACTCATTTAATCCCATTTCCGCTTGTTTCACAATCGTCATTTTCTGTGAATATCCGTAACGCGGATGACGAGACATGACATCTTTATATTGCAATACATTATCTACGTAAAAATTCAAAAATGATTTTACTGTATTTTTGTATTCCATTACATTATCAAGCGTTAATTCCATTTCAATTTTCTCTTTAATTTCTCCAATGTTATCGACAAATGCTTCCATTTGTTCTAACAATTTATCCTTTTTCGGATCTGCATGCAAATTATCCGAAAATGCAAGTCCTGTCCTGACATTTGCTTCTTTCGGCATTTGAGTAGCAGGCGGTATATGCGATAAAATCGGATTATGTGAGATCGAACGCAGCATATATATCACCTATTTATTTTTTTATTTCTTCCTAAACTTAATCGTAAAATCCAGTTATTTATAATTATACTCTGAACACTAATATTTTGCAGTTATTTTTTATAAAAGATATGTTACAATTTAGCATGAGGTGGCACAAATCTATGAATATTTTTCTTTGTGGTTCAAATCAATTAACAGCATTAGATCAAGAAGAAATAAAAAAATTTTTAACTGACTATGCTCACAAACATAAAATTTACATATTATGTTATAAAACTATCGAAAATGAGATTCTTCGCTTTTTCATCGAAAACGAAAGACTCGCTCAAAATTTATGCCTTTACACGCTACAGCCGTTACAAGCATTAACAGATGAATTTCAAGAGGTCGTTGATTACTTAAAAAAACACGGAGCCGAGTATGTCGCTTTTGATCATCCTTCTGACTCCATTTACCGATCAGATTATATGTTTTTTGTAAAACAAATAATCGAAGATACCGATTTAGTTCTCTGTTTTTATAATGGGGACAAGCATACTTCTGTCATTCCCGTTGACGTTGCAAAAGAAGCAGGAATTGATGCTGTTATTTATGATTTACCAGGTTTACATGAAAAACAGATGAAAAAAAACTTTGAACAAAAAATCCGTATGATGTAAAGGGGGAGGCACAATATCGTTATTGTGCCTATTATAAATATGATAATTGAACAAGATTATGATCATTTTATCGCGAGTTTTAAACAACAATTCAATATGGATATCGCTTCATATAAACAAGATAGAATGCGTCGTAGAATCGATGCTTTTATTTCGAGAAAGGGCTTTGAGAACTACACTAGTTTTTTAAGCAATTTACGTACCGATCAAAATTTATTTTTAAGTTTTATTGACTATATTACAATTAACGTTTCAGAGTTTTTTAGAAATAAAGAACGTTGGCAAACGTTAGAGACGAAAGCACTACCAAAATTACTCGAACAAAATAACGGAAAATTAAAAGTATGGAGTGCCGCTTGTGCTGCCGGCGAAGAGCCATATACACTCTCTTTGATTTTATCGAAGCATCTAGCTCCATATCGTTTTGATATACAAGCAACAGATCTTGATTTTCACATTTTAGAAACTGCAAAACGCGGTCAATATACAGAACGTTCTTTAAAAGAATTACCTATCGATTTGAAAGAGCGTCATTTTACAAAAGAGAATGATATATATTCATTACATCAAAACATTAAGCAAAACGTCACGTTCAAACAGCACGACCTTTTAATGCAGTCATTCGATACAAATTACGACTTAATCATTTGTCGTAATGTAATGATTTACTTTACAGAAGAAGCAAGAGTAAAACTTTATGAAAAATTTAGTCGTGCTTTACGCAAAGGTGGCGTATTATTTGTTGGTAGTACCGAACAAATTTTAACACCTGAACGTTATAATCTTCAGAGATTTGATACATTCTTCTACGAAAAAATATAAAAGAGGTCGTCACAATGTAAAGTGACGACCTTTTTATATAACTCGAATTAAAATAATAGCAACAATCCATACAAAGAGAAAAAGAAATGTCATAGACCATTTATGTTCTTGCATCGTTTGTTTCAGGGCCTGTGATAATTGTGTCATATTCATTTCTGCGAGCGCTCTCCATACACTTACATCCCGCTCTTTAGCAGTGCGATCTGTAACGCTAATTAAAATAGTTTCGTTAGACAATTTCGTTATGTAAGCAGTAATAACCGTTACCATTAAATTTATATTTCCTTCTGAAGAATCACTTTCCACTCTAGAAATGAGTGCACTTACATCTAATAACGGAATATGTACCTTTCTACCAAATGATAGTTGTACTTCTGCGAAATCATACGTTCCATCTAACAAAGGAAGTTCTTTTATATGCGCCTGCTTAACAAGCCCTTGTAAACTTCTCATTACTTGTTCAAATACTTTTTCTGTTTGCTTCCCTTCTCCAGATAACGTATGCAACTTTTTAAAGAGTTGTAACACTGTATCCATCTCTTTAGAAAGCATTTCCTTCATAACCTTTCCATCACCTAAACTCGCGAGTAAAATGCCTATTTCATTATTTTTCGAAATAATTTTAGACTGTCCAGTAAACACTAGATTACTATGCTTTCGTTCTTTCTGGATTTCATGTTCCGAAATAGCTGCAGGCTGTTTTAATGGTTGTAGCGTCTTATTTTCAATTGTCGTACGTTTAATCTCCATCTAAGCGCCTCCACTACTATGAAATAATTAGCCCCATTCTTTATTACTTTTTAAAACTAAGAACAGTACGAATAAACCAGACATAATAGCAAATACATTAGAAGCTTGTATTCCCTGTTCACTTTTTGCTTCTTTCTTATCTTCTGGCTCTTCTTTTTTCTCTTTCTTTTTCGAAATGACTTGATTGTTATTATCTTTATCTTTTTGAGCCTTCGCTTTATTTACTTCCTTGTTGTCTGTGAGAGGCTCTTTTATAACATAAGTAATTTTTTCTTTCTCTTTCAATGGTTCTTTTATAAGATCGTTTACTTTCTCTTCTTTTTTTGGAATTTGAACAACTGGCGGTTTTTCTTCTGGAAGCGGGATTTCTACTTTCGAGTCTTCCTGCTTCTCAGTTTCTTTCTTATCTTCTACTTTATCTTCATTCTCTCGTTCTTCTATCTTTTTATCCTCTTCTGGTTTTTGCTCCAAAATAGAAACGATATACTCACTTTCCTCAACCAGTTTATTGCCGGCCGCATCCACTATCTCTACAAGTATTTCGTATGTCCCGATTGGCAACGCATCCGTTATTTCAAATACTTTTTGCCAATCCATGTCGCGCTTATTGTAGTCTAATAAAAAGGTAATCTCTTTATTTTCTTTCCCCTTTAATATCACGCGGACTTCTTTCACAATTGATTCTACGTCTGTCGCCTTCACTCGCACACGTATAGAATTGCCTTGTTTTCGTTCAATTACGTTTCCCTTCGTCTCATCAATCGTAACTTTATGCAACTTCGGCAACTCTTTATCTAAAGTTGGCATTTCATTATTTATACGAATGAGCGGGACTTTCACTTCATTTTCTACAAGCTCTTCTTTCTCATTTTCTTTGTAACTTTGAACGAGCTGAAGATTCCAATCACCTTGCAAATCAAAAGTTTCGACCTTGTAGTTAGCAATCCATCGCTTCGTTTCCTCATCATACTTAAACGATAGCATTCTTTCTTGTTCATACCGATCGCCGTTTTTTGGCAAGCGCAAAATACCTTTTATACTTTGAACATTTTGCTCTTTCGGCTCTACAATAACCCGCACTTCTTCGCCAACTTTTAATTCCGACTTATTTACTGTAATAACCCCTTGATCTGTCTCTATCTTTTTTTCGACCTCTTGTTCATTTGCTACTTCTTGTTGTTCCTCTTTACCTTGATTCACTTCCACTTGCTCTGGCTGCTCTTGAACTTCTTTGTTTTCTTCTTGTACATTCATTTCATTTAATTTTTGATCTGGCTCAATTTGTTCTTCCGCCTGACTTTGCAGTGGGAAGAACAAACACACATTTATGAATAACCAGCTCATTAGAAAAAACTTTACGTTTTTCATCTACTAGCTCAAACTCCTATTTCAACGACTTATAGCGATTTCGTCACTTTTACTCCGAAGAATCCATCTACATTTACAAGTTCACCATACGCCACCAATACATCATTTACATAAATACGAATTGGTTCGTCAATATCCTCATCTAGTACAACCGCTTCATTCTCTTGTAAACTTAAAATATCTTGAATTGTTTTCACTGTGCTTCCAAATACAAATTTCACATTCATTTCTACATTTTGTAAGATGGATGTGTCCATGTATACTGGTTCCATTTGTTTTACTTCTTTAAATTCAATAGGTTGCACAACAGGTTCTACAATTTTTTCTTCTTCAATTTCTTCCGTAACAATCTCTTCTTCCTCTTCCACCATTGGATATAGAAGTCTTCTTACCATTTCTTTCGCTTCTGAAATCGGTAAAATTTGATACATTTTCGATTGAAGCAGATCGCCAATTTCAAGGTTGAACGTAATTTGGACGAGTTCGTCCACTTTCATTGACTCTCCCAAATATTCCATTTCTTCTTTTAACGTTACGAATTTAACATTTGGTGGTGTCATGTCCATTTTTTCTTGAAACATTTCTGACATCGCCGTCGCAGCATGCCCCATCATTTGGTTCATGATTTCTTTAATACCGCTCAGTTCTAATTCACTAAGCTCCTTCTCTGGATCAACTTCCCCTGTTCCCATCATCATTAAATCTACCATTGTTAAAGCGACATCTTTCGTAAATACGAATACATTCTCATTCTTTAGCCCTTCAACAAAATCAACATTTAAAATAACAAACGGGACTGGTACTCCGTCATAATGACGGACATTGATTGATTCTACATTGGGCGTACTAATTGTAACTGGCTGATTTAATAGTGTTGACAATACTGTTGAAGCGGAACCAATTGAAATATTTGCAATTTCACCAAGGACATCTTTCTCTTCTTGTGTTAAATGCTCTTTTTCAACTTGTTCTTCTACAATCTCAGTTTCCACTACTTCTGCTGGCTCATCTTTTTCTTCTACTCCACCAGATAATTGCATTAATTTATTTACCATTCGTTTCGCATGTTCAACTGAAACAATTTGCACAAGTTTAGAGTTTACAAGATTATCTATCTTTAAATCAAACGATACTTTAACAATCGTATGATTCCCATCGATTTCAGAGATTTTCTCCATTTCTTCTGATAACTTTACAACTTTAATTGTCGGCGGAGACATATCTACTGTATCTTGGAAGAATTCAGACATAGATGTAGCTGCGAACCCCATCATTTGATTCATCGCTTCTTGTACAGCACTTAGCTCTAATTCACCAAGTTCTTTTCCGTCTTCCACTTCACCTGTTCCCATCATCATTAAATCAGCAATGGATAATGCAACATCTTGCTTAAGGACAAGAAGGTTTTCCATATCTAATCCTTTTGTAAAATGAATGTTTAATACAACGTGTGGAACTTCGACGTCGCTTGAATCATATAAATCTACCAATTCTATGCGAGGAGCAGTAATGCTTACTTGCCTATTTAAGATTGTTGATAATACAGTCGAAGCTGAACCAAATGATATATTTGCAATTTCGCCAAGAATATCGCATTCTTGAGGCGTTAAATGCTCATTTTCTTTTTCTAGCACAATTGTGCTCGTATCCCCTTTTGTGTGTTGCTCAGGCATTTTCTCTGCCTCCTCATTTCTGTTTTTCTATCAAATGATATAAACTCTCATTTTATTTTAACAAACTTATTATATAAAACGTTAATATGTATTTATTCCCATTTTTAGATTAGTAACGATTAACCAAAAAGCTCCCCAATTGTATACAAGTGGGGAGCTTTCCTTCATTCCTATTATAAACCTTCTGGGTTTAAAATGAGGACCACTCGTCCATCACCGAGAATTGTCGCACCAGAGAAATAATTAGAACTCTCCGCAAAGAAGTCACCTAATGACTTTAAGACGATTTCTCTTTGACCGATAATTGTGTTTACAATAAGTCCATAGCTGCGATGTGTATTACGAACAATTAACACAGGAACCATTTGACCATCATATGACGCAAACGCCTCATCTACTGTTTTCTCACCAAATACAGTACTTAAATGCTTCACTTCAATAATTTGATTACGGTAATTTAACACATCTCTTCCTTGTAAGGATTGGATGTCTTCTCTCTTAATCCGAATTGCTTCAACAATATTACCAAGAGGGAAAGCATAACGTTTATCATTCGTTTGAACAAGCATAGATTGAATAATGGACAACGTTAATGGCAGTTCAATTCTAAATGTACTACCTTTTCCTTCTTCAGAATCAATAATTAAATGTCCACCTAAACTATGGATCGTATGTTTCACTACATCTAATCCAACGCCACGCCCAGAAAGGTCTGATACAACTTCAGCTGTACTAAATCCTGGTTGGAAAATCAAATCAAATACTTCACGGTCCGTTAATTTATTTGCCTCAGATTCTGTTACAACACCATTTTTAATCGCTTTTTCTAATACTTTCCCTTTATGAATTCCATTTCCATCATCCGTAATTTGAATAACGACATGATTTCCACTATGAAACGCTTCTAATTTAATCGTACCTGTCTCATTTTTCCCTGCATCACGACGTTGTTCAACAGTTTCAACACCGTGATCAATTGCATTACGAATTAAATGGACGAGTGGATCACCGATTTCATCAATAACAATTTTATCAACTTCGGTGTCTTCACCTGTAATTTGTAAATCGATTTTCTTCCCTAAATCTTTCGCTAACATACGTACCATACGCGGGAAACGATTGAAAACAGTTTCTATCGGTACCATACGCATGTTTAGTAGTACATTTTGAATATCTTTTGAAATATCGCCTAATCGATTTAAATGCTCAATTAATTCCTTGTTTTGAATTGCTTGTGCCAATTCATCTATACGACCACGCTCAATTACACTTTCTTCAAACATGTTCATTAATCTTTCAATTTTTTCTAATTGAACACGTATGGAACGATTTTCCACTTTACCATTTTTCGTTTTTGCAGTGCTTTTAGCAGGTGTAGCATTAGCAGATTGCTTCGATACTTCTTTAGTTGATTCCACATGCGTAGCCGCTTGTAAATCTTCCTGCATAGCTTCTTGTGTGCCCAATTCTTTCGAGACTACTTCTTTTAATGTATGTCCTTGCTTTACTTCTACTTTCTCAATTTCAGAAACATGAAGCACTACTTGTTTTAATTCTTCTTCACTTTGATCAGTATCCATAAATACTGTGAACTCAAACCCGAAAGCATCTGCTTCAATTTCTTCAATACTTGGAACTGTTTTTTGTACATTACCTACATTTTGCAGTGCTTCAATACACATAATTGCACGTACTGCTTTTAAAATAGCATGTTGCTCAACAGTTATATGCACTTCATGCGAAACTGCATCATCATTATTTATAGGTTCTTGCTCAATATATTCCGCAGGAGTTTCTACATTGCCATTCAATAATGCTTCTAATTTCTGCTTAGTTGTAATTACATCAATATTGCCCATTCCGCCTTGTTGCACATCTGCAACCATCTTCTCTAAATTATCAATGCACTCAAAAATCACATCAATAATCTCTGCATTTACAACTATATTCCCATGACGAATTTCATCTAAAACGTTTTCCATTTTATGCGTTAAATCCGCCATTTCCGTAAATTCCATACTCGCTGACATACCTTTAAATGTATGGGCTGAGCGGAATATTTCTCCCACAACATCCATATCAGTGGGATTTTGTTCTAAAGTTAGCACATTTTCATTTAGCGATTGTAAATGTTCTTCTGATTCCTCAAAAAATATATTTAATAGATCTGTTTGCATTTTCATCCCCTACCTGTCTAACAAACATTTCATTTATGTATAACAATTTAGTGTTTTAAAGCAAGAAAAAAGGGGGCCACACGCATATCCGCTATCAATGTTTAGATTCCTTGTGGCACCCCTTCTATATTAGCTGTTTGCTACTTTTGTTAAAGCTTCAATTACGCGATCTGCTTGGAATGGCTTTACAATAAAGTCTTTTGCCCCACCCTTAATTGCATCTAATACCATACCTTGTTGCCCCATTGCGGAACAAATAACAACTTTTGCACTTGAATCAATTTTAATAATTTCTTTTAATGCTTCAAGTCCGTCCATTTCTGGCATAGTAATATCTAATGTTACAATATCCGGTTGAAGTTCTTTAAACTTCTGAATTGCTTCTACTCCATTCTCTGCTTCACCAATAATTTCAAATTCAGAATTACTTTTTAATAAGTTTTTAATCATCGTTCGCATGAACATCGCATCGTCTACAACTAAAATTTTATGTGCCATTCTTTTTAATTCTCTCCTTCTATGTATAAATATATCTTAATATTTCACCTTATCATTCTCACTCATTATACAAAATAAAATGATAAAATTTAATATTTTTTTAAAAGAATTTTCGTATTTTCATTATTTTATTATTAAAATGATAATATACTATTCTTTTATGTAAATGACAACGCGACGGTTTTTCTCCCAATTTTGCGGTGAATCATTTGGTACAACTGGCTTTGTGTCTGCATATCCTACCGCAGCTAGCCTTTTATCATCCACATTATACACTTCGATTAAGTGGTGAATCATATTTGCTGCTCTTGCTGAAGACAGCTCCCAGTTAGAAGGGAATTTGTTATTATGAATAGGTCTACTATCTGTATGCCCTTCAACAACAATCGAATTTGGTACTGATTGGAAAAAACCAACTAATTGACTTATTATCTCTTTCGCTTCTGGTTTAACGTTCGCGTCACCCGTATCAAATATTAAATTATCTACTATAACGACGCTTACTCCCGTATCCTCTCGATATACATTCACTTGACTAATACCGTTATTATCTACATATGCTTTTAACTTTTTATATAATTCGTCCATTCTCTTTTTAGAGACCATTTTTTCATCATTTTTTTCATGTGAAATATCTGGTATTGTATTTTCCATTACTTTTGCATCTACTTGCTCCACGTCACTAAACTTTTCAAGCATCTGTGACAATTTTACTGCATCCTGCTTTGATGTAGCAACTAGTAATACAAAGAAAGTTAATAATAACATCGTTAAATCTGTAAAAGTCGTCATCCAACGAGGCGATCCCTTTTGCGGTCGTTGCATCATAACCATACCACTCCTTGAAATATTAGGCTGCTCGTTTTACTTTTTTTATCTTTGTTTCGTATACATATGTATCGAGTTTCAACTTTAATTTAGAAGGAATTTGACCGCGATATAATTCTGAAATCGCTTCAATAACAAACTTCTTCTCTGTATATAAATCTTCAATACCACGATACACTTTTTCAGCAAGAGGGATTGCAATCATATTTGCAAGTACTGACCCATACAATGTCGTTAACATCGCAACTGCCATCCCTGTACCAATTTGCGATGTGTCTTGCAAGTTTTGAAGCATAATGATAAGACCGATTAAAGTCCCTATCATGCCCCAAGCTGGAGCGAAATCGCCAATTTTATCTAGTAATGCTGCCCCTTTTCTTAACTCATACACTTCCGTTTCAACATCTTTCATTAACACTTCTTTTAATTCATCTTCATCGTAACCACTTAACATTAATCGAATTCCTTTTTGAATAAAAGGATTGTCTACTTGCTCTCCATCAACTTCTAAAGAAAGCAAACCGTGTTTTTTAGACTTTTTCGAAAAATTGACAAACAAATCCGTTAACTGTTCTAAATCTTCTTCTTTTCTATGTAAAACAGTAAAAATACTTTTCGTATATTTTTTTATTTCTCCAAATCGATATGCCACAACAATTGTCGCAGTTGTTCCCCCTATTACAATTAAAATAGATGAAACATCTAAAAAGTTTTTAAAAGCTTTTACTCCGCCGCCGCCAATCATAATTGCCGCTATCACTATAGCAAAACCTACTATTATGCCCACTGGGCTAGAAATATCAAACTTCCTTTTTTTTCTTTCTGGTCTAGCAAACACTTGATTTTCGTCTCCCATATTCCGGCCCTTCCCTTTTCATTTTTATAAAACATTTTTTTATTTTAATAATGCGTTTTCACATATAATAAGTATTATACGCTCATCATCTATTTATCGCAATATACTCATAGAATTGACACATTTCATTTCTATATTAGAATTATAGTATGGAAATATGAGGAGGATCACGATGGAACATAACATTTTACAAGTCATTGCACTAGCAGAAAAACTAAAATATGAAATGCGACATAGCTGGCTTTCTAACGGACGTCAAGAAAGCGTTGCTGAACATACGTGGCGCATGTCTCTAATGGCCATTTTAGTCGAGCCTTATTTAGATCAAAAAGTAAATATTGAAAAATTACTTAAAATGGTTATCATTCACGACCTAGTCGAGGCAGAAGCTGGTGATATTCCTGCTTTTGATACAATGAATAGTCATGAATTACAATTACAAAAACAAAAAAATGAGCAAGAAGCCATTTTAAATATTAAACGAACATTAAAAGGTTCTCTCGGTGAGGAATTATATGATTTATGGATGGAGTTTGAAGCGAAAGAAACGTACGAAGCAAAAGTAGCTAACGCACTTGATAAACTTGAGGTGAAAATTCAGCATAACGAAGCTGATATTGATACGTGGCTACCAATCGAGCATAAAATGACATTCCAAGTGGCAAAGCATACAAACTTTGATTCTTTCCTATCTAAATTACAAAAAATCATCGAGCAAGATGGAGAAAAGAAATTACTAGCTGCCGGCATTGACGTGGAAGCTTGCAAACGATAATGAAAAGACACTCAATTTGAGTGTCTTATTTCATTATCGTTGATACAGCCTGCTTGTAAATCAGTTGTTGTTTTCCATCAACTAACATTAAAACGGTAAATTTGTCTATTGCAGCAACTTCTCCTACTATTCTAACGCCACTCTTTAAAAAAATTGTAACAATACCTTTTTCTTCTTTTATTTGTTTATATAGCTCTTCTTGTAAATGTTCCAAATACTTTTCTCTCCTTTTTCACAAAGTATCTTAATATAAAAAACTACAAATTATTTATGTACTTTATCTTTTACATTCATAAACTTATTAATAAGTATATCTAAATCTCGGCTAAATAACAAAACTTTATCATGTTCCAATCCATGTCTAGCAACAAGTTGAATTAGCTCTTTTTTTTTGTTTTCTATTTTATTGTGTAATTTTCCCATCTCCATCTCTTTACTAAAACTCCCTTTTCCCATAATATTACTTGTAAAATTATAGTACAAATCCTCTCATAAAAAAATATAAAAATGGTTTTTTTTACAATTTTTATACTTTTTTATGAACAAATCGCAAAATATATAACGATTTCTTCACATATCCCTAGCTCAATATACAATCAAAATGACCATACAGGCGTTTGTCTAATTACAAAAGAGACTGGCTCCTTTTCCATACAAAAAACATACTGTATATAGTAGTCCATGAATTATATAGATTAACTTACTCAAAAGGAGGAAAACATATGAGCTATGGTGGAAGTTGCGCTGGTTTCGGCGGTGGATTTGCTTTGCTTATCGTACTATTCATCCTTCTAATCATCATCGGATGTAGCTGCTGGGGTGGCGGCGGATACGGATACTAATATATCCTATCCTTAACAAATGAACGAAAAACTATACGAAAACAGCTCATATTTGAGCTGTTTTTTCATACTTTCGTATGAAGTGATATCCCTCTTTTTTGTGATTTCAACTAATAAAAAAACGTTTACTATGAAATAAGAAATATTTTACTAAGGAGGATTACAATGATTAAAGGTCTTTACGAAGCACATTTACCTGTCCGGAACTTAGAGATATCAATATCTTTTTATGAATCACTTGGACTGAAATTATATAAAAGAGGAGATGATATTGCTTTCTTTTGGATTAAAGAAAACGAAAGTTGGCTCGGTCTTTGGCAAGGCACAGAATACAAAGTTAATTATCATCCCTCTTTACGACACATCGCCTTTCAAGTAAGCTTACATGATTTAGAAAATGCGATTCATTGGCTAAATCAAAAAGGAATTTCAGCACGAAAAGATCTTGGAATGGAACCAATTGAACCGATTGTTTTTCCAGAATTAGCACATGCCGCCGTATACTTTAACGATCCTGACGGAAATAGTTTAGAATTAATTGCACAATTACCTACTGGACTTCCTACAGCAGAGAAAGTGTACTTAAGCAAGTGGAAAAAACAAGTTCAAGCATCATCATTACATAAAGATTAAATTTTATGTCAGTTTCTTATTCCACACTTCTAAAAACAAATAAAAACTTCAATAAATTATTTTACGGGCAAACGTTAAGTGTACTTGGAGATTGGTTTCATACTGTAGCTTTATTAACATTCGTCTATAGCATGACGGAATCTCCATTTATGATTGCACTCACCTTTACCCCGCATTAACGGGCAGTAAGACCCCCACCTCAAAATTCAACGAAAGCCAAGAAGTTACATGTGGGATCAACTGCCCGTAAAGCCCGATTGGTTCAACTAATAATCATTGAGGGATGAACAAAACCCCCAATGATTAAAGTTTCACTTTATAAGTAAAGGATTACCTCAACTTCTTCTTAGCCCTTTCATAGGTGGAGTTGTAGATCGTTTTCCTAAAAAGAAGATTCTTATTTTTACCGATATTTTACGAGGCATAATCGTCCTCACTTATTTATTTGCACTATATAAAATTGAGATTATTTTCATTTCTAATATATGTTTATCCGTACTTTCTTGTTTATTTGAGCCGGCTAAACAAGCAACCTTAAAAAATGTCGTACACCAAAATCATTTCGTAACTGCTAACTCTCTTTCTAGTACAATTAATAGTTTTATGTCTATTATGGGTGCTTCTTTAGGCGGAATCCTTGCACAATCTTTACATATTGAGTTCGCTTTTTTAGTAAATAGCCTGTCATACTTTATTTCAGCCTATTTTATCTATACTATGAGTGTCCCTTCTCATGATACTTGTAACAAGAAAAAAACATTTTTCACTGATATAAAAGATGGTTACACATACATATTACAAACAAAAATTATTTTAACGTTAATTCTTGTCGGCATTTCATGGGGCATGATTGGAGGCGCTTATCAGCTACTTCTAACGATCTATGCCGAAAAAATTTTCCACACCAACATTGGAATTTTATATACGGTTCAAGGGGCTGGGCTTATGATTGGAAGCCTCCTCGTTAACCTTTATATATCTAAAAATGAAGAAAAAATGAAAAAAGTATTCGGTTGGGCCTATTTCCTACAAGGAATTTTCTTTCTCGGATTCATTTTGTCCAATCAACTTATTATCGGTATCATTACATTGCTCTGTATGCGCATAGCAGGAGGAATCATCGTTCCACTTGATACGACATTACTTCAAACTTATACGAAGGAAAATATGATGGGTAAAGTTTTTTCATTCCATTATTCCATTTACGGATCTCTTATTCAGCTATCTATGTTTTTTACTGGAGCGCTTTTAGAAGTCCTTTCTCCGCAAGTTATTGGTAGCCTTTTAGCTATCTGCTGTATTTTTGTTAGTTTTATATGGCTTTACCTGTTTTATCGCGGGAAACTGAGTAAAGAATCCACTATCACTTAATAGCATGTTTATGGACATGCTATTTTTATTTATGTCGAAATATAAAGGAAAAAGGCGATTTATTTTCCTTACGTTCTAATTTTTTAGAATGTACAATAAATTTAGATCATAAGAAAGGAGATATCATAATGTTTGACGATAGACTTACTATTTCAGCTGAGCAGCAGAAGCTCATTTCTAATGCAACTCGCATTCAAATTCTTCACCTTTTAAAAGACGAGGCACTCACTGCAAAGCAAGTAGCTACTAAACTAAATAAATCTGCTGGTAGCGTTCATTATCACGTTCAAATTTTATATGATGGAGGATTACTGGAATTAGTAGAAACGAAAGAAAAACGAGGAATTATTGAAAAATATTACAAGGCAAAATCTGCTCATTTCTATATTGAAGAAAGCGGCACAGAAGGAACGAATACAGGCAGTCATATTGTATCTCATTTATTTTTAACTCCAGAGGAATTACAACAGCTTACTTGGGAAGTTACACAAGTTTTATTACGCTGGGAAAACAAAACCGCTCGTCAATCAAACTCCGAAGAGGAATACTCTATTTCCTGCAGGATTAAAAAACAATGAAAGAAAGGTCCAACTGCTCATGAAAAATAAATTATTATTATTGTCGGGAACAGGAATTTCTCGTTTAGGTGATTTTATGTATCTCATCGCCCTAAACTTAATGGTGTTAAATAGCACAAACTCCCCTGCTGCTGTAGCAGGATTATGGATTGTAGGTCCAATTGCCACCGTTGTTACAAAAATATGGTCTGGTAGTATAGTAGATCGATTAAACAAACGGTCCATTATGCTCATCACAGATATAATTCGGGCAGCTCTTATTGGCTGTATTCCACTATTTGATTCTATTTGGGCCATTTATATTTTTATCTTTTTAACTCGCATCGCTACATCATTTTTCGATCCAGCTTCATTCACTTATAAAACGATGCTCATACGAGCTGAAGAACGCGCTCAATTTAACGCTTGGAATAGCTTATTTACAAACGGGGCTTTTATTATCGGTCCAGCTCTTGCTGGAATACTTCTCACCACGTACTCAGCATCCTTTGTGATTTACTGCAACTCACTTTCCTTTCTACTTTCTACCATTCTCATTTACTTCTTGCCAAACATTACACTACAAACAAAACAAAACGAAGAAGTTGCAAATACTTTCGTACAAACATTACGAAGTGATTGGAAACAAGTTTTTTCATTCGCTCGAACTGAAAGTTACATTATTCTCATATTCGTTTTATTTCAAGCTACTATGCTTGTCTCTATGGCACTCGATTCACAAGAGGTTGTTTTCACAAAACAAGTACTGTTTTTATCCAATATAGAATATAGCATGCTTGTTAGTATAACTGGTGCTGCTTACGTTTTCGGTTCATTTCTTGTTTCTCTCTTTGCTAAACGATTACCAATTCAACATTGTATCGGATTAGGTATGATTTTCACAGCAATAGGCTATGTAATTTTCGCCTTTTCAAATTCATTTATAGTTGCAGCGAGTGGTTTCATTTTACTTGGCATTTCTTCATCATTTGCTGGTACTGGCTTTATCACATTTTATCAAAATAACATCCCTGTACATATGATGGGACGTATTGATAGCGTATTTGATTCCATAAAAAATTTTATCCAAATCTTTTTCATTTTAGCAATTGGGGCATCCGCACAATTTCTTTCCGTTCAAATCACTGTAATAAGCAGCTCATTACTCATTCTTTTCCTTTCCTGTTTATTAGCAATCCGTGTAATGACGCCTTCACGAGAAAAATATTTTAAAGCTACAGGGTCATCATTGGAATATTAACCGCAGCATAAAAAGCGGCTATTTAGCCGCTTTTTTCCCGTATTAAAGGTCAGTAAGCCCCCACTGATTAAAGTTTCACTTTATGTTAAAATATGTATTGGATCTGATTATGTAGGAGGGCTATTTTGGAGATTATATTCATTTTCATATGTATTATATTAGTAGCTTCTATTTTACAAACAAGTACAGGTTTTGGCTTTTCTATTATGGCAACACCTTTCTTACTCATGTTATTTCTACCACAAGAAGCTATACAAATAAATATCATTTTATCATTAATTATTTCCATATCACTCATCTGGAAAATAAGAATGGACATTGATTTTATTCTACTGAAAAGATTAATTTTCGGAAGTATAGTTGGTGTTCCTTTTGGTATTTTAATTTTCACTTCCATTAACATCAACACATTTAAATTAGCAATTAGCATCCTGCTCTTACTATTAACGTTGATGCTAATATGCAACTTTAAAATTAAATCAACAAAATCTCGAGATTTCTTAGTGGGTGGATTATCCGGTCTTTTAACGACAAGTATCGGTATGCCCGGACCTCCCCTGTTACTGTACTTTACAGGAACTGATACGAAAAAAGAAAAGTTGAGAGCAACTACTTTAGCTTTTTATCTATTTATATATTTCATTAGTCTACTAACTCAAATACTCTTTACTGGCACAAACAAAACAATTTGGGAATCAAGTTTGTATGCTATTCCAATCGTATTTTTAGGTTTGTATATAGGTCAAATTATTTTCAAATGGCTTAATCAACGGATTTTTAAAATATTTACGTACATCCTTTTAAGTTGTACGGGTATGTATCTTCTTATTGAAAGTTTACATTTGTTATAAGTAAGTTTTCCAAAATAATATATGCTTTAGATTGTACAAAAACATATAGACTTAAACGATAAAAAGCGGCTATTATGCCGCTTTTTATCTTCACTTAAACTAACGTTTCATCACAAACCTCTGTTACATTTTTAAAGTATTGCAAGTTCTCCTTCACTTCAGCTTCGTTAAATAAATTGAGCTGCTTCATTATTTCAGCAGCAAATTCCACGTACGCAGATCCTACCGCTGTTATGATTTTCCCATCCACAGTTACATCTTTATTTTGTTTATATTCCCATTCATGTAAATGCGTTAAGTATTTTTCACCTGATGTTAATGATGTTGAGAATTTCTTCTTATTAAGCACTCCTGCCGCATGTAGTAAAGATGTTCCTGCACAAATACCTGCTATCCATTTATTTTGCTTATGTAATTCGTTCACGATAGATAACAATTGTTCATTTTCTAAATGATCAAAAATATGCCCTCCTGGTACGATAAACACTTCATAATCCGCTACTTCAATATGCTCGATAGAGACATGTGGTTGACACAAAAAACCACCTTCTCCTGTAACTGTTTTTCCGTCTACTGTTGCCGTTATTATTTCGAATTCCTTACTGATCAAAAATAAACTCGCTATATTCACTTCAAATTCTGCAAATCCATCAAATAAAAAGATTAAAGCTTTTTTCATATTATCCCCTCCCTCTATACTTATTCGAAGACAATGACCTTTCTCCTCCAAAAAAGGCAAACCTGCATTCAGGTCTGCCTTTTTACTCATTTCTTATTAAATCCTTTTTCATGTAAAAACTCTTTCATATGCATTCTTTTTTCTTTAGACATAAACGAACTCATTGATTCCGTCCATGTTACATTTTTCTTGTTTGCTGATCTTTCTTTGTAATACGAGCTCATCGTTTCATCGTATTCGTTTAACAATTCATCATATTTCTTTTCATCATACCCATTTTCATGAAGAATTGCTGCTACTGGTAAACGTGGTTTCACTCCATGATTTTCATCTGGTACACCAACTGTCATTCCGAATATAGGATATACTTTATCTGGTAAATGAAGCAATTCACTCACTTCTCTCGGGTTATTACGAATACCACCAATATAACAAATACCGTATCCTAACGATTCTGCTGCTAACGCTAAGTTTTGTGCAAAAAGTGAAGTATCTACCGTCGCAACGATAAAGTCTTCTACTCCTTCATGCTTAATCTCTGTACCATGCTGTTCACATGCCATTTCAAGTCGTTTTAAATCTGCACAACAAACAAAGAATGCTGCACAGTCTTTCACGTGACGATTTCCAGATAACTCTGCTAGTTTAGCCTTTAGGTCTTGATCTGTTACATATATAACAGAATACGCCTGTACAAAATGTGAAGAAGCGGCATGCTGCGCAGCTTGCACCATTCTTTCTACTACATCTTTCGGAATTGATTCTTCTTTATATTTACGAACTGAAACGTGTTGCTCCATTTTATGTATGATCTCATTCATGAAAAACACTCCTTTTTTCTCTTCATATTGAAAAATTAACATATCTTTTTTAATATTCACAACTTATAAGCACAAAAAGAGCAATTCTTTTTGAATTGCTCTTTTTTAAAACGTCTATTAGTACGGTAAATGAAATTATATAGATGATTTTCCGAATATATCGACTTACCAACAAATACCGACAGGTTTACATCAAATTATTTCTTGTCTTATTACGCTGTTTTCAAAACTTTAACACCTTTTACGATATTCCAAATGAAGTAATAAATCCCTACAAGAATGAACACCGCATATGTGATCATCATTCCAATTCCAGCACCATCGGATTGATTGAAGCTTAAACCATATATGCCGGATACTGCTAATCCACCAAATAAAATCGCATACGGGAAAATATGTGACCAAAATGCTTTTTTCGCGTGGTATTTCACTTCATCCTCCGCAACGAAGTACACGATAATTGGCAGTAAAAATGGTGCAAAAAAGATACTAAAGTAACATAGTGAAGATAATATATTATTTCCTTTCATCCGATTCACCTCTAAATAGTTTTTGTTATCTTCATTATGTCAGGAATCGGTTCTAGAAACTATCGCTTTACCTTTCATGAACATGACATATTTGTAAGATTTTCATCAAAAATAATCCCGACTGGACTTCCAGATGGGATTACTTTTTCTATATTCGATTCATAAACCAATATTGCGTAATAGCTAAATACTCTCGTATATTCGATGGAATGACAATTCGCTTCGGTGTTTCGGCCGGAAGACCTTCTAATTGTAAACCTTGTTTTGCTGCTATTTTTTTCGCTCTAAACATATGGAAATCGTTTGTTACGATCATTCCTTTTTTCATATTGTCTGGAATTAACGGTTTTGAGAATTTAATATTCTCATCTGTACTCGTTGACTTATCTTCCATTATAATGCGGTCTTCTGCAATTTTTAGTTTCATTAATCCATTTTTCATTGCTAATGCTTCTGAAATATCTTCTCCTTTTCCTTTCCCTCCAGATACTATAGCAATTGTTTTCTCATGTGATTGTAAATACTCAGCTGCTTTATCAATACGATATTGCAATGAGTACGACGGTTTCGTTCCGTTCACTTTCGATCCTAATACAATTATATAATCTGCATCGTAGGTAGCATTCATTTGCCCATGCTTATATATGTTATATTGTAAAAATCCCACATAAACGGCGCAAACCATTATAATTCCTATCATATACTTAATTATTTTCTTCTTTTTCATATCCATATACTCCTAAGTTCTTTGCTTCTTTCATGATAATATCCATTTATTTGTTTGTATACAGACAAATTCCAATTCACCCTAATTTATCCTCTGGAAAGTAATATTTATATTTCTTTCGGGAACAGTAAGTACAACTTTGCACGAAGGAGTGTCTCTATTGCTTCTCTTTTTATGTAACGTATCGTTCTTTTTCATCTTATTTTTACTATCACTTAAAATGCTCGGTAAATCTGCTTTAGCACAACTAACTCCTCATGATTTTGGTGCTATTATCTTTTTATCTTATTTAGCTTTTCAGGCCATACCAGTCTCTGGTGCTTTGCAAGCTTTTCTCGGTATGGTCGTTATTACATGTTTACATTTGCTTCTTACAAAATTAAGCTTACTAAACAAACTAAATCGTTTTATTCTCGGGCATCCTATCATTTTAATTAAACATGGTGACATTATTTTTGAGAACTTACAAAAAAGTAGATATCCAATCGCTGAACTTCTATCTAACCTTCGCGTCGCAGGATATCCAAGTGTTCACGAAATTGAATATGCTATTTTAGAAGCGAATGGAGCCATTAGCATTTTACCAAAGCGTGAACTTGTACCATTAACTCCAAAAGATTTGAACATAGATGTTACGTATGCCGGATTACCAATTGCCCTTATCGTTGATTCGCAAATTCAATACGATAACTTAAAGTTAATTCATAAGGACGAAAAATGGTTATATAAAGAATTAAAAGAAAAGGGCATCACTAATATTAAAAGCGTTGCTTTCGCGTCTGTTCAAGAAACAGATGGATCTTTTGCGATTAGTTTAAAAGCATAAAAAAATCCCCTTACTTGCTCAAGGGGATTTTCTTCATTATATCGCTTCTTTCTCTCCCGCCCTATTTAATGGAACAGGATGTTTCATACGATTCATCGTAAATACGATAATCGCTGTCAATACTTCAGCTACTGGCATAACGAGCCAAATTCCATTTATCCCAAATAATTTTGGCATAATCCATAATAATGGAATAATAAATAATAACCCTCGGCTCATTATAATAAGTACTGATTTTGTCGTTTGTCGCACTGATTGGAAGTACTCTCCATACACAATGTTATAGCCTAAAAATACATATTGGATAAAGAACAAGCTAATACCCGTTAATGTTAACTCCAATAACTCTGGAGATTGGACATCAAATAGACCAATAATATATTTCCCGAAGAATAATCCGACAATTATTGCAATGCCACCGAGTACTACCGCAATTTTTACAGCGAACTTTAATCCTTCACGTAATCTCTCTGATAAATTTGCACCATAGTGAAAACTAGCGATTGGTTGCAATGCAGCACCCACACCGAAGAATAGTAATAATGTCATCGCATGAATACTATTCACCATCGCATAAGAAGCGACTCCTACTTCTCCTGCATATTGAACGAACGCGATATTAAAACCAATCGTTACTATCGCTACTGTACTTTCTGCTGTAAAGCTCGGGAAACCAATTACCATAATTTGTTTAACTGTATCCCATTCAAAATGGAATTTCGTCCACTTTAAAATACTACTTTTTCTAAAGAAGTGCGTTAATAATACAAGGAAGCCCATCGCTGCTGAAAGAATAGTCGCTGAAGCAGCACCTGTTACGCCCCATCCAAAGATGAAAATAAAGATATAGTCAAACACTATATTTAATATAGCCGTTACAACTAGACCTGCCATTGCTAAATTAGGATTTCCATCATTTCGTATAAATGTACTTAAAATATTTTCTAAAACGTATATCATTCCAAATGTTAATAACACGTGTAAATAGTCTAACGCATACGGTAAAATCACTTCATTTGCACCGAATAAGTATGCTAAATCTTCTATTCTCCATAAGCAAATCGCTGCTAAAACACCTACGATAATTACTGCTACCGTCATGGATTGAGTAAAAATAGACCTTGCTCTATCTAATTTATTTTCACCTAGTGCAATGGAATATAACGTTGCCCCGCCCATTCCAATCCATAATGAAATAGAGAAGAAAATTGAAAACGCTGGAATAGCCACGTTTACTCCTGCTAAGCCGTTCGCTCCAACTCCCCGACTAATCATAACCGCATCAATCACAATATTAACTGACATTAATACCATTCCAAGAACAGCTGGTATTAAATATGAAATAAATAAACTTTTTATCGGTTTTTCTCTTAACTTTTCTGTTGTCTCCATCATATAAATGCTCCTTTTTCAATGCTCTGTTCATAGTTTAAACCTTCAAGTTACTTGAAGGTCAATAGAGAATTAAAAAATAGGTAACTGAATTATCGTGTTTCATGCCAATTTGTAATGATACGAGTCCTACAACTTATTGCTTTATTTTTTCATTATAGGAATTTGAATTTCTGTTACTTGTTCCTCTGGGTTGTCTGTTACAGACCAATCAATTAATGCAATCTCAATCGCATCTCCACTTACTTCGTACCCTTCTTGATCAATATATTTCATTAACTTCCTATATGTTTCATCCGTTTCTTCATATGGTCCATGATGATATACACAGGCGAACATGCCTTCTTTAATTTCATCTGAACTATGTATTTGAAAAGGCATGTAATCCAAAAGAATAAAAACACTGCTATATGCTTGAAACTCATTTTGCATTAATCCTTTTTTTGCCACCGTTACACCGATATCTCCAGAAAATAAGCTATCATCCATTTGCCTCATATTTTTTTGCAATGAATGAATATAGTACTCAAACATATCATCCGTCGTATTCGGGGCAACCGCAATTGCTGTAATTTTTCGCTGCGGAATCTCTTTAATTACCATTTGTTCAGCTTTTGCTTTTGTTGCTTCCTTAATTAAATGAATTCTATGTTCCATTTTCGCCAAAGCATACTCAATTTCTCTTTGTTTTTTCAACATCATTTCTTGTTGTTTTTCCAGTAAATTGAGTGCGTATGCTGGATTTCTTTCATCAATATATTTCTTAATTTCCTTTAATGGAATATTTAATTGGCGTAAAAATTTAATCGTATCTAATAGTGAAAATTGATCGATTGTATAATAGCGATAATTTGTTTGCGGGTCCACAATGGACGGATGAAAAATCCCCTTTTCATCATAATAGCGTAAAGTAGATTCCGCTATATTATGCATTTTTGCCATTTCTCCAATTGTAAAACGTTTATTTAATAACATATACCCTTCTCCAATTCATAAAAAATGTAGCCTTATTTCTTCTTATTATATAGTGATTCCCTCCATACCTAAATCGAATCCTATCATGAAAATCTGCTATTTTTTCATTGATTTTTCATACATTTTATTATATATTAATTACAGGTTCAAATTACGAGTTCAAAAGAACTCGTAATCAGACCCTTTGTTTAATGGGTTTTACATATTTTCATTAGGCAAATTCCGAGAAATCGTATGATAAAAATAAAAATGATGAGGAGAGGAACCGATGGATTTCGAATTTTTCTTTCAAATTGCACTTATTTTATTAAGTACAAAGCTTGCTGGTGATCTTAGTGTTAGACTAGGTCAACCTTCTGTACTAGGTAAATTAATTGTCGGTATCGTTATCGGTCCAGCTATATTAGGTTGGATTGAAAATTCAGAGCTTCTAACACAATTAAGTAATGTCGGTGTTATTCTTTTAATGTTTATGGCAGGACTTGAAACAGACTTAGAGGAATTAAACGCAAATCGTAATTCTTCTTTAGCAGTTGCACTTGGAGGTATCATTCTACCATTCGTAGGTGGTTACATTTCTGGTCTTGTTATGGGAATGGAACAAGGAAATGCTGTATTTTTAGGATTACTTCTATGTGCGACAAGTGTTAGTATTTCCGTACAAACACTTCGTGATTTAGGAAAGATGAAAACACGTGAAAGTACAACTATGCTTGGCGCAGCTGTATTTGATGACATTCTTGTTGTTATTTTATTAGCATTTGCAATGAGCTTCTTAGGTACAGACGATGTTAACTTAACAATGGTTATCTTGAAGAAAGTTGTATTCTTCGCTTCTATTATTTTAATCGGATGGAAAGGTGTTCCTGCAATCATGCGCTGGTTATCACCACTGCGCGTTTCTGAGTCTATCGTGAGCGCGGCTCTTATCATCTGTTTCTCATTCGCATATTTCGGCGAATTATTAGGAATTGCTGGTATTATCGGTGCTTTCGCAGCTGGTATCGCTATTTCTCAAACGAACTACAAGCATGAGGTAGAAAAGAAAGTAGAACCAATCGCTTACGCTATGTTCGTTCCAGTGTTCTTCGTAAGTATTGGTATGAATATTACATTTGACGGTATTGGTAATCAAATTTGGTTCATCCTAGCATTAACAGTAATCGCTGTATTAACGAAATTAATCGGTTGTGGATTCGGTGCACGTATGACTGGATTTGACGCTAAGTCTTCTGCCATTATCGGTGCTGGAATGGTTTCTCGTGGTGAAGTTGCACTTATCATCGCAGGAACAGGACTTTCTTCAGGTCTATTAGCACAAGATTACTTTACAGCTATCGTTATTGTCGTTATTTTAACTACAATGATTACACCACCAATGTTAAAATACACTTTTGGTGCAAAAGATAAAGCAATGAAAGCAAGTAAATAAGTTTCATATAATAAAAGGAGATTACTATCTTATAAGATAGTAATCTCCTTTTTCATTGTATCTTTAAACAATCTCGTTCTTTTTTAACCATTTTTCAAAAATAATTCGCGCTTCTTCATCATCAATATCATTACTAAATGAATACACCATAATGCCGTAATCATCTATATATTCACCTAGCTTCATTTTCTCCACTTTCTTGTAAAAATCGTCTACCTCATAGTGCGGAATATAAGCATCCCAAACTGGCTCTTTTATTCTTTTGTACGCCGTCACCTCTAAATCATGTCCATCTTCATAATATCCGATGTGATAATGTTGACTAGGATCATATTTCTTCATAATAATTCCCCTCCCTTTGAAAATTTATCATATTTCACATAATAAACAAAAGCGAGCCGTAATACGGCTCGCTTCGTTCATTAAATGCGTTCCATCGCTGTCTTCAACGTTCCAACAACAAAGGCAATTTCTTCACCTGAGATAACAAGCGGTGGTGCTAACGTTAAGACGTTATTATATCCTGCTGTTGTCATGCCGTTTCGTCCTATAATTAACCCTTTTTCTTTACAAGCATTTACAACACTTGCAATTTTGTCGTTATCAATTGGCTCTTTCGTCTCTTTATCATTTACTAGTTCGATTCCAACTAGTAGACCTTTCCCTCTAATATTCCCAACAAGTGGATGCTCTCCAATTTCTTCTTTTAATTGCTCTAATAAAAGCGAGCCCATTTGTGCAGATCGCTCAATTAAATTTTCATTTTCCATAATCTCCAAGTTTTTAAGCGCTAATGCACAAGCCGCAGGATTTCCACCAAATGTATTAATATGACGGAAGAATTCATATTCTCCCTTCCCTTTAAATGCTTCATATATTTCTTTTTTTACAGCTGTCGCTGATAACGGTAAATATGCACTCGTAATCCCTTTTGCCATCGTAATAATATCCGGCTGAACGTCATAATTCATAAATCCAAATGCTTTTCCTGTACGTCCGAAACCACAAATCACTTCATCGCTAATGAGCAAGGCACCGTGTTTTTGACACGTTTCATGAACAGCTTTCATATAGTCTTGTGGCGGCATTAAAATGCCTCCGCCCGTAATAATTGGTTCCATAATAAAAGCTGCAATCGTTTCACTTAATTCCCATGTCATAACGCGATCTACTTCTTTTACACATTCTACATCATAAATGTTCTCTCTTTCTATTTCAGGCATACGATAACAATCTGGCGGCGTTACATGTAAAAATCCTGAAGCAAATGGCTCATATTGATATCTACGCTGTGCTTGTCCCGTCGCTGCCATCGTTGCCATTGTATTTCCATGATACCCGCGGTAACGTGACATAAATTTATAACGATGCGGTTCACCTTTTTGAGCATAGTATTGCCTTGCTATTTTAAAAGCCGTTTCGTTCGCTTCTGAGCCACTATTAGAGAAGAAAATAACATACTCTCCTCCAAGCCACTCATTTAATTTTTCTGCAAGCTTTATAGCTGGTTCATGCGATTGTGACATCGGAAAGTATGATAATGTTTGTAATTGCTTATATGCCGCCTCTGCGAGCTCTTTTCTGCCATATCCACTATTCACACACCAAAGACCACTCATACCATCTAAATATCTTTTCCCTTCTATATCTTCAACCCAGCACCCTTCTGCTTTTGCCCCTACCATTGTACTATTTGGACTAAAGGGACGCATTCCGTGCCAAACATATTGCTCATCTTTTGCTAATAATTCATCAGTCTGTTTCGTTTTCATCATTTCTTCCACCTTCCATAACAACTTATTTTTCACAAAAGCTGCGCTGGTGCCATGATGATTTAATTTTCTCCCTGCTTATTTTCATTCCACAAAATTAAGACAAAATCCTACTTACAATACAGTAATATTTACAAGAAAAAAAGAGCTTTTCTTATATATCGAAAAGCCCTTCTCTTTTTAATGTGACGATGCATCACTAACACCATGACCTGTATTAGATTTCACAAGAATCTCATCAAATTTCGCAGCATCTTCTTTCTTACTAGATAACACGGTTCCTAAATATGCTGCAAGGAATCCAAGCGGAATTGAAATAATTCCAGGTGTCGTATATGGGAATATCGATTCCCCAACAAATATAGCTTTTCCAGCTACAGGGTTCCAAACATTTGGACTTAACGCTACAAGAACAATTGCTGATACAAGACCAACAACCATACCCGAAATGGCACCTGTTGTATTGAAGCGCTTCCAATATATTGTGAATAATATAACTGGTAGATTTGCACTCGCTGCAACTGCAAATGCTAATGAAACTAAAAATGCTACGTTCAATGTTTGAGCAAATAACGCTAGTATAATGGATAATACCGCTACTCCAATAGACGCATAGCGAGCCATTGACACTTGCTCTTTTTCCGTTGATTTCCCCTTGCGAATAATTTCATTATAAAAATCATGTGCGAATGCTGATGCTGCTGTTAATACAAGTCCTGCCACTACCGCTAAAATAGTTGCAAAGGCAATTGCTGATACGAAAGCAAATAAGAAATCTCCACCTAACGCTTTAGCTAATAAAGGTGCTGCCATATTACCAGCAGGGTTTGCTTTCATAATTGCCTCATTTCCTACAAACGCCGCTGCTCCAAACCCTAAGAAAATCGTCATAATATAAAATGCGCCAATTAACCACGTAGCGTATACAACAGATTGACGTGCTGTTTTTGCATCACGTACTGTAAAAAAACGAACAAGAATATGTGGCAATCCAGCTGTACCAAGAACTAGTCCTAAATTTAAAGACAGTGTATCAAGACCATCCTTATACTTTACTCCTGGATTTAAAAACGAATCTTTTAACGGAGTAGCAGTTTTCATTTGCGCGAACATTTCAGTCACACTAAAATTAAATTTGGAGAAAACAATAACAGAAATAATAAATGTACCAGCCATAAGTAATACGGCCTTAACAATTTGTACCCAGCTCGTCGCAGTCATGCCGCCAAAAATAACGTACACTGTCATTAATGTACCAACGATTAAAACGGATGTCGTATATTCGATCCCTAATAATAATTTAATAAGTGCACCAGCCCCAACTAATTGTGCAATCATATAAAAAATCGAAATCGTCATCGTATTAAGCGCTGCAACGCCGCGAACTTTTTTCGCATCAAAACGTGCCGCAATCATATCCGCTAACGTGTACTTCCCTAAATTTCTAAGCGGTTCTGCAACAAGGTATAGAACAACTAAATAAGCAACTAAAAAGCCGATACTATAAAAGAATCCATCAAACCCAGTTAATGCGATCGCTCCTGCTATACCAAGAAATGATGCAGCAGACATGTAATCTCCCGCAATGGCCAGACCATTTTGCCAACCAGTTAATCCCCCTCCAGCTGTATAAAACTCACTCGCATTTTTCGTTTTCTTCGACGCAAAATAAGTTATGACGAGTGTACCAAGAACGATGATTAAAAATAATGCAAAAGCGGTTATATTCAAAGTCAGCCCCTCCCTTTTTGCATATCTTGTAGAATTTTTTGCGAGATTTCATCAAAGGATTCTGCTTTTTTGCTATAAATCATACATAATGACCACGTCATTATAAATTGCGCAAATGCAAACACCCATGCCCACGTAACATCCCCAAATGCTGGTGTATTGAGCACCTTTGAATACGATGTTAAAATAGGTAATGCAATAAAAAAGCTTAAAAAGAAAATACTCATCGGAACGATAAACTTCTTTTTCTTATTTAATAGCAATTGAAATTCTTCTGACTGAACAACCTCTGTATAATTCACTTCATTTTGTAACTTACGTGCTGACGTATCATCTCGTTTCATTCTCCGATCCCCTCTCTTACTAGAAATACAATTCCCCCTTGTATACCTAAAGACTAAATTTTATAAATATTCAGAAACTTATTTCCATTTTAGACAATCCATACATTCCTGCAAAGATTTTTCGATAGACATTTTTCGGCATTTTCCCCTAAGTTTTTAATATACTTTTTCAACATAAAATTTACGTACTTCAATCTCATACCAGTTAAGATTTGATGCCCATTAAAACAGAATAAAAAAGTAGTGCTTATCGCACTACTTCTGTCTTTTTCTCTTTTTCTAAATTACGAGCTGTTTCGCTTAATTCAACGTCTTTCCCATCTTTAAGCGTTCCAAATATGAAATCGAATACTGGATTTGAAACACCAAACCAAAACTTTTCATTTTTATAATGGTGTAATATGTGCTGTTTTTTTAGCCATCTTCCAAACTTAGTGAACGGACGAATCGGCTTATGTGCAATATAATGTTTCCATTCATAAACGAGAAGCATGATAATCATTCCAATTCCGAATGAAAGTGTAATAGTAACACTTTTTGTTATACCATATGCTATAAGTAAATATATAGTAAAGCTAGGTATACTAAACCATACAGGCAAAAACAATAGTTTTAAATCATCTGGATATACGTGATGATCATAATGTAATCTTCTTAACATTTTTAATAAAAATACGTTTTTAGGTGGTTTTAAATGAAATAAAAACCGATGTGTCATATATTCGTTAAGCGTATAAAAAACAATCCCAAACAAACACGCGAACATACCGATCCATGTGAAAAATTGCATTTTTAAAATAATGATGAAAATAAATAAAATACTATACATAATAACGATATCATGTTGTAAAAAGAACTCTTTCCCCACTCTCTTCATCTTCCTTCTCCCTTTTCCAAAAAAACAGCCGCAACATATCGTTACGACTATTTCTTTTATTTTTTATTTTATTCTATTCACTTTACAAATTTGCCTGTTGCTCTATTGTCGAGAAAAAATTGTTCGATCCAAATATATTTTGCTTTGGAATAATATGTTCCACCGCAAACACTGTTACTTCTCCTCTTTGTACCTCTCCAATAATGAGCCCAAATATTTCATGATTTACCGCAAACGTCGGTTGCTTTGTTTGTAGTAATCTTGCTGCAGTATGAAATACCGCTTCATATAGTGGATTCCTATCAGTAATTTCTTTTCGGATTTTTGGTGCTAACGTAATAATAATTTCTTTTCCGTCAATAGTGGTTCGATACATAAAAATCTCCCCTTCAATCTTATGTGAACAACTGTAAAGCTTTGTATGCAAAATGGATAGAATATCCTACTAAAATAATACCGGCTCCGGCTGTTATATAGCCAAGTGCTTTTTGCTTTAATAAAGTTCTGCCAAAATGGACAGAAAAAGCAATATTTAAATTCCATAAAATAATACCAACGATAATACAAAGACTGTACAAAAAGGCTTCTTGTTTCGTTACCTTCGTAAGCAATGAGCTAAGTGTACTTCCGTATATACCAAACCAAAAAACAAGATTTAATGGATTGGATATCGCAATTAAAAAACCTGCCATAAACGATTGTTTAAGACCACCTACCTCTTCCTTTTTATATTCCATATTCGTGTGGGAAATTCCTTGTTTTACACTTTGAAATCCTAAATAAAATAATAAGAAAAATCCTGCGCAATACATAAAAGCTTGTACATATGTATACATAAACACAGAGGATAAACCGAAATAAATGAGAAGCATAAACAAAATATCTGCAGTCATTCCACCAATTCCAACAACCCACGCATGCCAAAAACCTCTTTCAATTCCTCGTTTTAACATTTCAATGTTGATCGGACCTACTGGCGCAGCTAATGAAATACCTAATACAATTTGTTGTATAATCGCTCCAAACATCGCTCTATCCTTTCTACTTCCTTTACTATTAAGTAATGATGTAATGATTAAAAATAGACTAGCTTACATCAAAATATTTACTACTAAAATACCCTTTTTTATCCAAAATATGCAAAAGAGCCATCTGGATGATGGCTCTTACTTTTCTAACTTATGAAGAAAAGGACATTTTCCTTTTATCGGCTCTACATCGTCTCCTATGAAGTATTGTTTCCATTCACGATGATCTGGATCACCATAATGACTAATGTTAGGGTGTTTCGGCAGCTGATCCCACTTTTCAACTCGATCTCGGACCGTTTGTCTTGAATATGCTCCTTTAGGACGATTCCCTTCTAATCCATCAAAGATGGTGCGTGGTTGAAATCCAATAACGAGAGAATTTCCTAAATGCCTAGTTTTTCGTTGTTTATAAGCTGGCGCATTTCCAAATGCGAATATCGGTTCACCACCAAATGAAAATTCCCATAAGTAATGGTCTGGGTCTTCAGGAATTTGCTTCGGCCATGTTTGGTCATCGTTTTCATGTAAATATTGTAGTACTTTCCAAAAGTAATCACGATAATATTCCAGTGATTGTTCCTCACATTCCGGTTCCACAAAAAGAAAGAATCCTCTTCTTACAATTGGGCGCTCTTTCATTAACTCTAAAAAAGATAACATTGTATGTGGCAAATGGCTCCAATCATTATGAGAGAGAAATGAATAACGAAGTTCATTCTTTTTCAAAGCTGTTAAGCCGAAATAACACGGGAAAGTTGGTTCTAGCACGACACTCGAAAAATTTTGAAATTCTTTTGTAACCCAATCCGGTATGTCAGTTCTCGTTCTCATTCCTTCATTATCTAATAAATAAGACTCATTCATTCTTTCTTTCACCTCATTATGTATAGCATTCAATTAAGAATATTACATACTCGGCCTGTCCTATACCTATTTAAAAATTCGGCTGGAAAATTATTTAAAAATACAAAAAAATAAAATCGCTTACTTGACTAATTTCTACCAATTCGTGTATATTTAAATTAATCATTTAGCAGAATATTCAAGATTATAGCATTTTTAGTTTATATTATCTTTCAAATGAATTTCACTAAATGAAAAAAGCAAATGTTTTTAGGAGGAATTGTAACATGCAAGGAAAAGTAAAATGGTTTAACAACGAAAAAGGTTTTGGATTTATCGAAATGGAAGGCGCTGACGATGTATTCGTACATTTCTCTGCTATTCAAGGTGACGGCTACAAAGCTTTAGAAGAAGGTCAAGAAGTATCTTTCGATATCACTGAAGGAAACCGCGGACCTCAAGCTGCTAACGTAGTAAAACTTTAATCCAACATATAACAGGAGGTTACCTTACTTGGTAACCTCCTTTGTTATTCCTTTGTATATTTCCGTTTTACAGAGCAAAAACTATGTGAAATGCGCAATATACAAAGGAGGAAGTAATAATGGGATCAGAAGTAAATGATTTTGAAGAAGTGAAATTCCGTGTAGAAACAGCACAAAAAATGGTAGGATCAGCGACAATTTCAATGGATCCAGATACATTAGAGCATGCGACTACTGCTGTAGAAGCCGCTCGCTCTCAGCTTGAAATTATGAAATCTGTTGCGACAGATTTAGATGAGCCATTTTTAATGAATGAGGAAAAGAAATTAAGTAAATGCGAGCATCAACTAAACGAAGCAAGAC
The DNA here is from genome assembly GCF_007680225.1 of Bacillus sp. DE0042. Classification (NCBI taxonomy): domain Bacteria; kingdom Bacillati; phylum Bacillota; class Bacilli; order Caryophanales; family Bacillaceae; genus Bacillus; species Bacillus sp. DE0042. Next base: position 1,198,344 of record NZ_VEJP01000001.1, read on the forward strand.
ACTAAAAAACATCCAGAGAATTTTCTCTGGATGTTTTTTCATGATAACTGTTCTCCATACTTTTTCAATGTTTCTCCAACTGTACATTGTCGTATACAAAATGAATGAGCGTAATACTTACTATTTGTCTTTCGATTATGTTCTCGCAAGAAACACCCTTCACAATACGTTTCTAATAAGTCATTTACCTCTGTAATGAGTTGCTTTTTATCCACCTTTGCACCTCTCTATTCGGTTATTTCTTTATGACTATCAATGACTGTTCCTTCTAATGCTTGCGTAGCTAATTGATGCGCTTCTTTATTTTGTTTTCTAGATATCGGCTCACATACAAGTTTTAATTTCATTTGCTTCGCTTTTTGTTCAATTTGATCTAAGTAATGATTTAAATGCTCATCATAACAAGGCCATTCTCCAGCCAATTGCTGCAGTACAACTTGAGAATCGCCGCGAAGTGTAACTGCTTCATACTTAATTCCGAATTCCTCGAGTATATTCATGCCATGTAGTAATGATGCATATTCCGCTTCATTATTATCATATATACCTTCTATATATGCATTACGGCGAATTCGGTATTTTGTATTTCCTTTTTTATAGTATACACATATACCTACTCCAGCTTCTTTCGTCTGTACATCATAACCGCCATCAAAATAAACGAGTATTTCTTGGGGCTCTTCCTCCACTTGTTTACTCAACTTTTTCATTTCCTTTAATGACCATTCTGCATCCATTTCATCATAAAATGATAGTTCTTTCACTCTTCCTGTTTTCTCGAAATCCTCTGCAAATTGCAATACATCTTCTATGTTCATATAATCTGTCGTTAATTCCGTCTGCAATCCGGTCTTTGTTTTATACAACCAATGAATTTTATATTTCATACTAGATTCCCCTTATATAAGACTTCTTATATGTAGTCAGCTAATGAAAGCCTCACTTTATTTTATTATATTGTATCAAGAGTCACAGCATTATATTCAATATGATTACATACAAAAAGAGCTATCCCTATAGGAATAGCTCTTTCATCTATTGCATAAATCTTTCAAATTGTACTCGTTTATTAATCCAGTACATTACAGGCATACCAATTGCCATGACAACAAATTCACCGATTGCACATGTTAACCAAGTCAACATAAATGGTAAATCAAATGCAAGATGAAGCTCAATTGCAATCATAAACATTGTAATTGTAAAAATAACTGTATTAAAAATCATACGAGCCCAAACACCTTTAATAAATCGCATAGAAATAATCGTTGCAACTAATGCAAGAATAGATTGCCCCACTCCAAATACTAAATCGTAAGCGATCATTGGTGAGAAAAAGAGATTTGTTAAAAATACACCTAATACAATTCCGTAAATTGCTTTCTTATTAAATACAACAAGATGATTAAACATCTCTGAAATACGAAACTGTACATTCGTAAAGCCAAATGGCTGAATAAGCATAGAAACAGCAATATATAATGCCGCTAAAATACCATTACCGACTAATGTTCTAATATTCATGACAAAATCTCCTTAGTTTTTTTACGTGGGATGGTTTCGAACCACGTTATTCGTTTTTTAAGCAACAAGATTATATTCTACGCAATACACACTCTTTCGTCAATAGATTCCTATCATTAACTACCTTTTTTCTTTTGGACAACGTATAATAAAACATATGAAAGATTTAGGAGGTTTCACTTCATGACAGCAACAATTCAAAATGAAAAAGTAATCGTTTCCATTTCTGACAAAGGTGCAGAATTACAAAGCGTTCGCTTAAAAGAAGATAACACTGAATACTTATGGCAAGGCGATTCTACTTATTGGGGGCGTCGCTCACCAATTTTATTTCCAATTGTCGGCCGATTAGTAGATAATACATACTACGTAGATGGTAAACCATATTCTTTAACACAGCACGGCTTTGCTCGTGATCTTACATTCTCTGTAAAAGAACAAAGTGAAACGAAAATCACTTATGTTGTAACTAGTAATGAAGAAACATTAAAAAAATACCCATACGAATTCGAATTACTCGTTTCTTATGAGCTAGACGAACAAATCGTTCATGTAACATATGAAGTAAATAACCCTACTTCAAAAGAGATGTTCTTCTCAATCGGAGCACATCCTGGTTTCAACTTCCCATTATTAGAGGGCGAATCATTTACAGATTATCATTTATCATTTAATGGTTCTGAACGCTTAGAAACAAGCGTATTAGAAGGACCTTACCTTTCAAGTAAAAAGCAATTAATCGCTGAAAATACGAATGAATTACCACTTACATACGATTTATTCAAAAATGATGCGCTTATTTTTGAAAATATGAATACGGATGAAATCTCTATTCGTTCTCATAAACATAATAAATTTGTAAAAGTAGAATTTGACGGGTTCCCATTTGTTGGCGTATGGACACCAGGCGAGAACGCACCTTTCTTATGTATTGAACCTTGGTACGGGATTGCTGATGAAGTAAATCCAGCAAAAGATTTCAAGGCAAAAAAAGGAATTCAATCTTTACAAGCGAATGAAACATTTACATGTCGCTATAGTATTACAATCGGCTAAGTTACTCTTTCCCCTACTTCAAAGAAACATATAAGTAGGGGATCATCTTATAATTTGGAGGTTTCTCATTTTGATTGAAGTATATATTGACGGTGCATCAAAAGGAAATCCTGGTCCTTCTGGTGCAGGAGTGTTTATTAAAGGGGTGCAACCAGCTGTACAATTATCATTACCCCTTGGGACAATGTCCAATCATGAAGCAGAATACCACGCTTTACTTGTAGCATTAAAATATTGCACGGAGCATAATTATAACATTGTCTCTTTTCGTACAGATTCGCAACTTGTCGAGCGAGCTGTCGAAAAAGAATACGCAAAAAACAAAATGTTTGCACCACTATTAGAGGAAGCATTACAGTACATAAAAAGTTTCGATCTCTTTTTTATTAAGTGGATTCCAAGTAGTCAAAATAAAGTTGCTGATGAATTAGCTAGAAAAGCTATCTTACAAAATTAACGGGGGTATGAGTGTGAAAAAAGATTGGATTGCTCCTCTTGCGTTATTATTTGTCTCTTTTATTTGGGGAGCTACGTTTGTTGTCGTTCAAAATGCAATGTCTTTCGTTGGTCCATTTACTTTTAATGGTATTCGCTTTTTATTCGCTGGAATTATTTTATTATTCGTTCAAATGATTTTCTCAAAAAAAGCTTCAAAACAAGATATAAAACAGAGTAGTCTCGCTGGATTAATCGTTGGATTCTTTTTATGCGTTGGCTATGTATTACAAACATTCGGCTTACTTTATACAACTTCTTCAAAAGCTGGTTTCTTAACAGGTCTTAGTATCGTTATGGTACCAATTTTGTCTTTTATCTTTTTAAAACAAAAAGCTACCATTTTTATCGTAATGGGCATTGCTGTAGCAACAGCAGGTTTATACTTATTAACTGCTGGTGATTCTTTTCAATTAAACATTGGAGATATACTCGTTCTCGGTTGTGCAGTTGCTTTCGCTGCCCATATTCTTGTTAACGGCTTCTTCTCTAAGAAAATATCACCTTTATTGTTAAGCACGTCGCAAGTATTAGCTGTCGGTATGTTTTCTTCTATTTGCGCTTTTTTGTTTGAAGATTGGGAAAAATTATTTTCAGTGGAACTATGGACGAATTCTTCCTTTTTATTCGCTCTATTTCTAACTTCCCTATTTGCGACATCCATTGCTTTTTTTATTCAAACATCAGCACAAAAACATACGTCTCCAACGAGAGTAGCAATCATTTTCGCAATGGAGCCCGTTTTTGCTGCCTTAACAGGCGTTCTCGTTGCAAACGAACAACTTTCTGTTTCCGCTATTATCGGATGCCTATGTATTTTCCTAGGCATGGTTTTTGTTGAATTACCTTCCAAAACAAAAAAAGAAGCGCAGGCTGCATGAAGTTACGCTTGTAACTTCCGCATAAAAGCCTTAGCGCTTTTTTTATCTGTAATTTCTTCTTCTTTCAATCGTTCTAATAACGCAACAAAATAACTTCCATCAAACTGTAATTGATGTTTAATTGTCGCTTCTATTGCTGCGTTCACAATTCCATCAGATGCACCAGTATATCCTTGTCCGAACATAATAAATCCTTGTGCTTCCTCTGATAATTTAAATCCTTTCGTATGTAAGAATGAAAGATAATCTTCTACTGTTTGCATGTTATTCCCACCTACTCAAAAATTCTCCATCTCCTATCATACATGTTTTTACACGCTATGAGAATGAAATTTCTTTGACAACTTTGTAAATCTATCGTCTACTGCATAGACAATAGAGGATTTCCTTGTAATATGAATGAATATGTATAGTGGAACTTATTTCATATTAAAGGGGAGACACGATGAAACAAGCACTATTAATTATCGATGCGCAGCAAGAATTAATGGATGGAAATGAACAAGAAAAGGAAGTTTTTCATAAAACCGAGTTATTATCTACACTAAATACAGCCGTACAGAAAGCGATAGATGCAAATGCCCTTATTGTTTTCGTAAGAGATATCGATGTTGCTTCTGGTAGTGGAGAAGGATTTGAAGTACATAATGAAATTAAAGTACCTCAGTCTGCAATCCTTATTAATAAAGCAGCAACAAACTCATTCTATGGCACTTCTCTACTTGAACTTTTAAAAGAAGAAAAAATTAATCATATCGTTATCGGTGGATGTAAAACAGAACATTGCATCGACACCGCAGTTAGAACAGCTACTGTACAAGGATTTGATGTTACATTAATTAAAAACGGTCATTCCACAACTGATTCTAACGTATTATCTGCAGAGCAAATTATTGGTCATCATAATAAAACTCTACATGGACATTATAACGTTGATCATTTTTCAATGGTTAGAGATGTCGAGGCAGACCTTTTTCAACCAACTCACGACCAATATCGTGACTAATAAAAAAGAATCCTTCATTCAGAAGGATTCTTTTTTATCCAAAAATTTGCGCTGCAATACTATACAGATCATTACTCGTTTTTAATAATTCATCGCTATTTTTCATCATAATTGGTGGTGTATTAACCTTTTGAAAACCAGTAATCTCTAATTCTTTCATGAAACCTCTCTTTCCTTCTGGTACATCAATTCTTAATTTACCATGATGCTGCCTTGCTAAATCATGTACAATCCTCATTGCCATCGCATCATTTTTCGCGACGACTGGTCCTATTATTTTATTTTCTGATGTTTGTATACTTAAACCGTAACCTAATACATTTTGTTTGTTATCCTTTACAACGATGCACTGTTCACTTTGTATAATTCTTTTCGTTAAAAATGCTTTTCTATTTGTTCCAAACGCATTTTCATCTAATTTTATTATTTCTTCTAAATCACACTCTTCATACTTCATCATATAATCTTCATTTCCTACACAATAATCATTCACATTGTACGAGTTACATATGTATTTAGAAACATAGCTTACTGCCCTAAATCCTAGTTTTTCATATAACGGCTTTCCTTCATCCGTAGCAATAAGCATAATTGAGGTTTGAGCCGATACGCTCTTAATACATGCATTCGTTATCACCTTTCCAATCCCACTTCTCTTATAATTCGGATGTACAATGACCATTCCGATAGACGCTAATTTCTCCCCATATAATATAATTGCCGCGCTAGCAATAAGTTCCTTTCTCTTATTCCACACACCGTATATAATACCTGAATCAAAAATAGTCTCAATTTCTTCTTTATTATAATCCCACCCAATATAAGAAGATAATGCTACAATATCGCCTATTTGTTCTTCCCTAAGACGCTCCACCTTAATTTCCAATTCAAGCATACTTCATCCCCTTATCTAGACATTTAAATCCTTATTATCAAATCAACTTGTACATGTTTCACTTTATCTGTCACACACATATCCTATTTTGACCAAGACTATATTGTAAATGAGGTGACAACATGCCCATTACGAATCGATTTTCTACCACCACTAACGGCGCACTCGCAATTACAGGTAATACACTCGGGTTAAGTAAAATTAGTAATCAAAACCGTGCTGGTACAATCGGGGCAATTGGTGCATTCGTAACTACGAATACTGCTTTACAAGTAACGACTTTTCCTGCTGGTACAACATTAAACTATACACAAAATAGTTCTACCGCTCTTTTAAATATCCCTGCTGGTAGTACTATTCTTTATGCAGAACTTATTTGGGGTGGCAACTACTTATCTCGTGATCAAAACATTACGAGTGTATTAGGAAACCCCGTTTCTTTTACAACACCTGTGTCAACATACTCAATTACCCCTTCAACCGTTACAGCTTCTAATCAAACATTCGTTTCTGGATCTGTCACATTTGGATTCTATACACGTTCCGCAGATGTAACATCCCTCGTTCAAGCTGGAGGATCTGGCTCTTATACAACCGGCTCTGTCCCTGGACTTGTTGATCCTTTGGATGCTTCTAACGGAGCTATCAATTCTTCTGGATGGACGCTCATTGTCGCTTATCAAAACGGTTCCTTACCCGCAAGAAATTTAACAATTTACGTAGCTGGTAACCGCGTTTCTGTAGAAACTGGTAGTGCAGATGTATCTGTCTCAGGGTTTTTAACACCTGCCGGAGGACCTGTAAGCGGGAGATTATTTATAAGTTCTACTGAAGGGGATGCTGATTTAACTGGGGATCAAGCATTATTTGGACCAAATTTCAGTTCATTAAATGCATTATCTGGGCCAAATAATGCTGTAAATAATTTCTTCGGTTCTCAAGTTAATAATGCTGCCGGAAATTTAGATACAACTGGGACATTTGGAACACGAAATCAAAGTGCTTCTACAAGCACAAACATCTCTGCTGGGAGACAGGGCTGGGACATTACTTCTATTGATATTTCTCCTTATTTAACAAATTCTCAAGTGTCCGCCGCAATCCGTTTAACAACTAACGGAGACGCGTATATGTTGAATACAGTCGGTTTACAAATCAACATAAATTCTCCTAATATACAAGCAACGAAAAGCGTGAATAAAAGCGTCGCTGCAATTGGAGACGTTCTCACTTATACAGTTACTATCCCTAACACTGGACTTCTTCCTGCCAATAACGTTATTTTTACAGACATTCTCCCTAACGGTACTTCCTTTATACCTGGGACTGTAACGATAGATAATGTCCCGCAAACAAACGCAAATCCGGCTGCTGGTATATCTCTTGGAACCATTAATAATAACGCTTCTCGTACAGTAACTTTTCAAGCTACTGTCGTTTCTCTTCCAAGCCAAAACCCTATCTCTAACACTGCTAATATTACATTTCAATATACACCGATCGCCGGAGGAACGACTTTTAATGGTCTTGCCACAAGCAACTCTGCAGGAACACAAATTAACCTCGCAGATATTAATGGCACAAAATCAGTTAACAAAATATTTACCGATATTGGCGAAACGTTAACTTACAGTATTGCCTTAGCTAATGTAGGAAATATCGCTGCAACGAACGTTATATATACGGATCCGATTCCTAGCGGGACTACTTTCATTCCGGGAAGTGTAACTGTTAACGGAGTTATTCAAGCTGGAGCGAATCCCGCTAATGGTATATCCATTGGAACCATTGCTGCTAATTCTACGACTACTGTTTCATTTCAAGTATTCGTTCCTTCTATCCCCCAAACAAATCCAATATTAAATAGTGGCTCAACAACATATCAATACATTCCTGTGCCAAATCAACCGGCAGTAAGCGGGACTGATACGACGAATATTGTATCTACTCAAGTGAATAACGCTACTGTAACTATGGCAAAGGCAGTAGATAAAAATTTTGCAGATATTGGTGATACGCTAACGTACACTGTTTCCTTTACAGGTACAGGTAATACGAATGCGAACAATGTTATTTTTACAGATGTCATTCCTACTGGAACAACTTTTGTTCTCAACAGTTTAACAATAGATGGAACGACACAAGTTGGAGCAAATCCTGCTAACGGTGTGAACATTGGATCTATCCCAACTGGCACAACAAAAAATGTTTCCTTTCAAGTAGTAGTAAACACAATACCCGCGTCAAATGTCGTATCTAATGGATCAAGCGCTTCTTATCAATATACCGTCAATCCTAGCCAATCACCAATTACAAAAAACATCTCTTCTAATCTTGTTTTCACTCAAATTAACAACGCGAATTTAACATTAACAAAATCAACAAACAAACAATTTGCCACAATTGGCGAAACAATCAGTTATACAATTCTTATTACAAACAGTGGAAATACAGCTGCAACTAACGTGCAACTAACAGATCCACTTCCAAATGGAACGATATTGACTCCTGGTACTGTAACATTAAATGGAGTTTTGCAAAATGTAGATTCTCTCGTTGCTTTACCTATCGGCACAATTCCTGGCGGAGCTACTTTTACACTTTCTTTCCAAGTAACAGTCATCAATATTACCGCCCAAAATCCTATCATTAATAATGCTTTCGTTTCTTATTTATATAGTGTAAATCCAAGTCTGCCACCAACTTCAAAAACAGCAAATTCTAATTCTGTTACATCAACAATTAGACTAGCAAACCTTCAAGCTACGAAGTCTGTAGATAAAACATTTGCGGAAGTTGGAGATGTATTAACTTATACCTTTGCTCTTACAAACGATGGAAATGTTGCGGCGAACAATGTAGTACTATCCGATTCAATTGCGAATGGTACTGCCTTTGTACCAAACAGTGTTACAATTAACAATGTTGCTCAGCCAGGTGCTACACCAGCTAGCATCAATATTGGTAGCATCAATGCAAATACTACAATTACAGCTTCATTCCAAGTATTAATAACTAGCATTCCAAATCCTAATCCTATTTCAAATAGCGCTTCTATTTCCTATAACTTTATCGTGGATCCAAACGCTTCACCTGTAAGTAAGAACACTACTTCAACCACTACATTTACTCAAGTAAACGATGCAAATGTCATTTCAGCAAAAACAGTGGATCGAGCGTTTGCTACTGTTGGGGATGTATTAACTTATACTATTCTTTTAACGAATGCAGGAAGTGTTACTGCTGATAGCCCTACTTTCGTTGATACGAATCCAGACGGTACTACCTTTATTCCAAACACTTTCCTTATTAATGGTGTACTCCAAAATAACGCTGATCCAAACGTCGGTGTTCCGTTACCTTCCATTCCTGCTAACGGTGAAATTACTGTTTCTTATCAAGTAACCGTCACTGCTTTACCTACACAAAATCCAACAATAAATTCATCTAGTACACAGTATAGCTTTATTCTAAATCCAGGCGATCCACCAACTATAGAAACCTCTTTAAGTAACACTGTAAGCACACAAATTAATTTAGCAAATGTAGTTATTGTCAAACAGGTAGATTTAACTATTGCTGATGTTGGGCAACCAATCACATATACAATTGCTTTAGCTAACCCTGGGAATACTCCAGCGAATAATGTAGTCGTTACCGACATACTCCCTCCTGGTACGACTCTTGTACCAAATAGTATTTTTATAGGCGGCGCTTTACAACTAGGTGCTGATCCAAGTGTTGGTCTTCAAGTTGGGACAATTCCCGCAGGTGGAATTACAACCATTGTTTTTCAAATTAGTGCAAATAGTTTACCTTCACCAAATCCAGTTCAAAATAGTGCTGCACTACAATATAGCTTTATCGCAGATCCAAATTTACCTGCTGTTGTTAGAAATGCCACTAGCAATATCGTAACGACACAAATTAACACCGCAAATCTTGTTGCTACGAAACTAACAAGTACAAATTTCGCTGATGTTGGCGATGTCATAACTTATGCAACAATTTTAACGAATAACGGCAATCTCCCTGCCACTAATGTAACGTTTACAGATATCATTCCAGATGGTACCATCTTCCTTCCTAATACTGTAACGATTAACGGTGTCCCTATAGCAAATGCAAATCCTGCTAACGGCATTTTGATCGGTACGATTGGGGCAAATTCATCACGTACCGTTTCATTCCAAGTTTTTGTACCAACTATTCCTGCTGTAAATCCAATTACGAATCAATCAGGCACTACATTCCAATACACGTACGATCCATCCAAACCAGCCATCATGCAGATGGTTGCTTCTAACACTGTACAAACAGCTATTAATAACGCTACGATTACCTCTGCAAAATCTGCTGATAAACAGTTTGCGAACGTAAATGATATTATTACGTATACGACTACTTTAACGAATAATGGGAACACACTTGCATCAAATATAGTATTTACAGATACCATTCCAAGCGGGACATCTTTTATTCCAAATAGCGTAACAGTAAATGGTACTACGCTCTCTAATGCAAATCCAGCAAATGGCATAGCAATTGATCCAATAAATCCGAATGTAAATACGATAATTTCTTTCCAAGTGCAAGTAAATTCCATTCCGAATCCGAACCCTATCCCGAACCAAAGTAACACAACGTACCAATATGTCGTAAATCCTAACTTACCTCCAACATCCTCCAATGCGTTAAGTAACGTAATAACAACTCAAATTAATAACGCTACGATTATCGCTACAAAATCAGTGAACACACCGACTGCTGCAATTGGAGATATCGTTACTTATACGATTGCAGTTACGAACACAGGAAATATCCCTGCTAGTGCTACAGTTTTAACAGATGGACTTGGACCAGGCGCATCCTTCATCCCAAATTCCGTTACGATAAATAACGTTTCCCAACCTGGATTAGACCCGTCATTAGGTATTCATTTAGACGATATTTCACCAGGAGGCACTACTTTCATTACATTCCAAGTGAAAATCCTCGCTATTCCACCTAGTGGAACTTTAACGAATAATGCTCTTGTAAACTACGAATATGCAGTGAATCCAACCGAAACACCAGCTGTTGGTAGTACCGTAACAAACACGACAGTTACACCGATTGTTGATGCTACTTTAGTAATAAATAAAAATGCTAGTACAACTTTTGCTACAATTGGAGATACAATTACATTCACTTCAGTTGTTACAAACACCGGAAATACTACTGCTAATAACGTTGTATTTACAGATACAATTCCAAACGGTACCGCTTTTGTCCCAAATAGCTTTAAAATAAATGGTGTAACCATCCCAAATGCAAATCCACAAAACGGTATTACTATTGGTAACTTGAATTCAAATGCATCGGTTACACTTAGTTTTCAAGTAAATATTACAACTCTTCCAAACCCTAATCCAATTCCTAACAAATCATCGCTTCAATATAGCTTTATTGTTGATATAAATGAACCGCCTGTTTCACGAACAGTTCAATCCAATAAAACTTTTACGCAAGTAAATACAGCCTCCGTAATCGCAACAAAAACTGCAAGCAGTGCATTTGCTGCTGTTGGAGATACAATTACGTATACAACTACCCTCACTAATAGCGGAAATACTACCGCAAACACACCTGTTTTTATCGATATATTACCACCTGAACTTTCATTCGTTCCTGATAGCGTACAAATTAATACCATCCCACAACTCGGATTTAGACCAGATAGCGGAATTTCTTTAGATTCAATTCCAGTTGGAGGAACGACAACAATTAGTTTTCAAGCTATCGTTGGCTCAATACCAGCTACAAATCCTACGTTGAATCAATCCAGTACGACATATTCTATCATTGTTGACCCTACCCAGCCACCGGTGACAGAAACAGCTACAAGTAATCCAACTTTAGTGCAAATTAACGAAGCAATTATTCAAGCAACGAAAAGTGTGGACCGTATCTTTTCTGACGTCGCACCTGGAAATTCATTTTTAACGTATACTGTTTTATTAGATAATATAGGGAACACGACTGCTACTAATATCATTTTTACAGATTCAATTCCGAATAATACAATATTTATAGAAGATAGCGTTCGAGTAGGCGGGGTTTTATTACCTGGGGTAAATCCAGCGAATGGGATACCAATTGGGGATATTATTGCAGGAGATTTTATAAACGTCACCTTCCGTGTGCAAGTAGTGAGTATTCCAAATCCTATTTTTACAATCGGACCTGGAGGGCCAAATTCACCAGTTGTAAACGGTGCTTCTATTAATTACCAATTTATTACAGGACCTAATTTACCACTCGTTTCAAGAAGTACGACATCCAATCCTGTTTCGACACAAATAAATTCTGGGGAAATTGTGGCAATTAAATCTGTAGATAAAACTTTTGCAACAATTGGAGATACAATTTCTTATACAATTTCATTAAGCAATCCTGGAAATGTAACATCACAAAATGTGATATTTACTGATATGTTACCTGACGGAACAACATTTATTTCTGGAACTCTTATAAACGAATTAGGCACTCAACAAATTTGGAATCCAGCTAGTGGGATTCAGATTGGAAATATAAACCCTGGTAGTACGGTTGCTATTACGATAAACGTACTTGTTACAAACATTCCGAGTATAAATCCAATTTCGAATTTTAGTTCTGTGCAATTTGAACATGTGGTCGATCCTAGCCAACCTGCCGTATCACAAACGAATGTATCTAATGCAGTTTCAACAACAATTAATAGTGCAATATTAATTACGACAAAAACTGTTGATAAATCTATTATTTCCGTCGGTGATACACTTACGTATACAACTACGATTACGAATACAGGAAATACACCTGCTACAAATATAACTTTTACAAGTGCCATTCCTCCTAGCACTACTTTCGTACCAGATTCGGTCACAGTAAATGGCATCCAACAGCTTGGTACACAACCAGCACTTGGAGTAACTATACCAAATATCGCTTCTGGCGCAACAGTAACCGTTACTTTCCAAGTAAATGTTATTTCTGTGCCCCCTTCAAGCTCGATTATGGGTAACGATACAATTTTATATTCTTATACTGTTGATCCAAGCGGAACTCCTACTACAACTTCTACTTCAACGAATATTGTTACAAACCCTGTATTAGATGCTATGATAACGATGATTAAATCAGTTGATCAAACACTTGTAACACTAGGTGATACTATTACCTATACGACACTTTTAACGAATAGTGGAAATACAAATGCTACGAATATTACGTTCACTGACCTTATTCCAGACGGTACAACGTTCGTTTCGGATAGTGTCACAATAAATGGCATCACACAACTTGGTCTTAATCCTAATACAGGTATTACAATTGGATCAATTGCTCCTAACAGCTCAATAGCAATAGCATTTCAAGTTACCGCTACTTCTACTCCTGTTCAAAATCCTATTGCCAATTCGGCTAGTGCTTCTTACACATTTATCGCTGACCCTAATGCCCCTATTGTTTCAAGGAATGTTACTTCAAACACAGTGTTCACTACAATTAACACAGCTACCATTCTTTCATTAAAACAAGTCGATAAATCCTTTAGTCGTATTGGAGACACACTCACCTATACCGTCACTCTATCAAACAACGGAAATTCCGCCGCACAAAATGTTATATTCACTGATACAATTCCAAGCGGAACTACATTTATTACAAACTCTTTTTCTATTAATGGCATTCCCCAAAGCGGTGCGGATCCATCGAACGGTGTAAATATTGGGACTATAACAGCTGGGACTACAGTAACAGTTTCATTCCAAGTTACTGTAACGTCATTACCAGCCGAAAACCCAGTTGTAAATTTCTCATCAACATCGTATCAATTAGTCTCACCGCCTGATGCAGAAACTTCAATTAGCAATCCTGTTTCAACGCAAATTAAGGAAGCTATATTATCCATGACGAAAAACGAAAGTGTATCCTTTATAGACGTCGGGCAAACTGCTTTTTACACTACTTCTATTTCGAATATAGGAAATACAGATGCAGCCAACATTGTATTCACAGATGTATTACCGAGCGGACTCACCTTTGTTCCTAACACATTAACTGTTGATGGTGTTTTACAACCTGGCGCGAATCCAAATACCGGTGTATTACTTGCAACACTTCCACCAAATGAAATATATAGTATCGTATTTCAAGTTACAGTTAACAGCATCCCACCTATTAATCCTGCACCAAATACAGTATCAACGACGTATGAGTTTACTGTTGATCCTGTTAATCCTCCCGCTTCAAGTACAGCTAGTTCTAACACTACGCTTCTTCAAATAAACAATGCAACTATTATTAGTACAAAAATAGCAAACCTTACTTTTGCGGATGTTGGTAATACAATAACATTTACACTTAACCTCCCTAATACCGGGAATGTGGCTGCAACTGATGTTACCGTTATCGATATACTTGATAGCAATTTAAGTTTCGTTCCAAACAGTTTCACAGTTAATGGGCAAACCATTCCAAACGCTGATTTATCTACTGGTGTAAATATCGGTTCAATTAATGGTGGAAACACATCGATTGTCACATTCCAAGCCATCGTTTCAACCCTCCCAATCAACAATCCTATTTCTAATTCGGCTCTTACCACTTACCGTTATATTGTTGATCCAGATCAGCCGTTCATTTCAACTTCTAATCAATCTAATACAACGACAACACAAGTTAATAGCGCTATCCTTACTGCACAAAAAAATTCAAATGTGGAAACAGTAGATATTGGGCAAGATATTGTCTACTCAGTTACGATTACAAATAGTGGAAATGTTAGTGCGACGAATGTTATTTTTACCGACCTAATTCCAGACGGAACTTCCTTTGAACCGAATAGTTTTACACTTAACGAAACTACCATCCCAAATGCAGACCTAATTACAGGCGTTCCAATTGGTGATATCGCGCCAAACCAGTCTGTCATCGTAACATTTCATATTAGTGCCGATGAAATTCCGCCTATAAATCCAATTACCAATGAAGCTAGTGTTAGTTTCCAACATATCGTCAATCCAGCTAATCCTCCTGTTTCAAAAAACATTACTTCAAATAGTGTTACAACAACAATTGAAAGTGCTATTTTAACTACCACTAAAATCGGAGATAAAGCTTTCGCAACGATTGGTGATACGATTACGTATACAACTACGATTACGAATACAGGAAATATTCCTGCTAATAACGTTATTTTCTCAGACCCGATACCATCGTGGACACAATTTGTTGCAGGATCAGTTATTGTTGATGGCACTCCATTAGCATCTGCTTCTATCATTGACGGTATTGGCATAAATACGATCATTCCAAATCAAACTGTAACAATCATATTCCAAGTTCAAATCGTAAGCAACCCAACAACGTTCACACCTGAACTCCAAAACTTAGGATTTGTGAACTTCCAATATAACGTAGGAAATGCATTACAGGCTCAGCCTGGCAATGTGGAAACGAACGTCTTCGTTACTTCTATTAATTCAGCAATACTTTCAGCTGTAAAAACTGCTAATACTGCCTTTGCAAACATCGGCGACATGATCACTTATACAGTTTTAATTCAAAATAGTGGCAATACAAACGCTACGAATGTAAATTTCTCAGATCCGATTCCAGCAGGAACAACTTTTGTTGAAAATAGTTTTACTGTAAATGGAAGTACCATTCCAGGTGCAAATCCAAATAACGGAGTTACTATCGGAACCGTTAACGCGGGTAGTTCCTTAACTGTTACTTTCCAAGTCATAGTTACATCTACTCCACCTTCGAATCCAATTACAAACGTTGCATCTATTCAATACGAATTTATAGTTAATCCAGCCTCTCCTCCTGTTACAGGCACAATAACTTCTAATAGTGCTTCCACACAAATTAATAACGCGACTGTTACAACTGTTTTAGAAGCAAATCGTACAATCGTATCTATCGGAGATATCATTACGTATACAGCAACATTAACGAATACTGGAAACTTCCCTGCAAATTCTGTATTACTCATTAACGGAGTTCCTGAAGGGGCATTATTTGTTCCAAATAGTGTCACGCTTAACGGGATTTCACTTCCAGATGCAAGTCCAACTCTCGGTATTCCAGTTGGTATTATCGCACCAGGTGATTCTGCTACTATTACGTTCCAATTTCTTGCAAGTTCTATTCCACCGCAAGGAGCAATTATAAATCAAGCACTTACAAGTTACACTTATATTGTCGACCCAAGTCAACCTCCAGTTACAGCAACATCTTCATCTAATACGGTAAATACAGCTGTCGTTGATGCATCGCTATCTGTAATTAAAAATACAGATTCTCTCGTACAATCTACTGACGGTACAATCACTTACACGGTAGTCGTTCAAAATAACGGAAATACAACTGCAAATACAGTTACTTTAACAGATTTGGTCCCAGAAGGAACTGCATTTATTCCGAATAGCGTAACCATAAATGGCGTTTCAGCTCCGGGTGCTGATCCAAACGTAGGAATCTCCTTAAACGCCATTGCACCTTCAGAAATCGTCACCGTCACATTCCAAGTTATCGTTCAATCCATTCCAAGCGTGAATCCAATTTCTAATATAGCCCGTATTGACTATACTTTTATCGCCGATCCAACTGCTCCTATCATCTCTCGAACAATTACATCTAATCCAGCTTTCACACAAATTTCGGATGCGAATGTTCTTTCTTTAAAAGCTGTCAATGCACAACAAGCAACAACCGGTGACATTTTGACCTATACGATAACGCTAGAAAATACCGGAAATATTCCAGCTACTAATCTCATATTTTCAGATATGCTTCCAGAAGGGACTACATTCGTAGAAAATAGTTTTACACTTAACGGAACAGCTATACTTGGTGCAAATCCAAATGCAGGTGTTACTTTGCCTAACCTAGTAGCAAACGCTACTCACCTTATTTCGTTCCAAATTCTTATTAACGATTCATTCTCGCAACAATCGATTACAAATCAATCTATTACAACATATACAATTCAACCAGACCCAGGACAACCGCCTATTACTGAAACATCTACAAGTAATATTGTCATTACAAATTTCGTGCAAGCACAATTGACAGTTACAAAAACGTCCAATCCAATAACTGTAGATATTGGCGGAACTATACTTTATATTTCTGAAGTGAAAAATATCGGCAACGTTGACGCAATAAATATTATTTTTACAGATTCTATTCCAGCTGGGACTACATTCGTTCCCGACAGTGTCACAATTAACGGTGTACTTCAACCAGGTGTAAATCCAGAAAACGGAATTCCAATTGGAACGATTCCACCAAACAGTTCCAAAACAATACTATTTCAAGTACAAACAAATAATCCACCAACTGCAACCGAAATTGTAAATCAATCATCTGTAAATTACCAATATGTAAGTATTCCTACAGCACCACCAGTGAATCGCTCTGCAAATTCTAATATCGTTACAGCATCACTTCAAAATGCAAATATTATTTCTGTTAAACAGGCGGATGTTACTTTCGTAGCCATTGGGCAAACTATTACCTACACAAATACACTACAAAATATAGGAACTGTTCCAGCGAACAATACGGTGTTCATTGACAACATTCCAGAAGGTACTATATTCATTGAAGATAGCTTATCAATAAATAATGTGATTCAGCCTGGTGCAAATCCTCAAAATGGAGTAACTCTTGGTACGATACAACCAGATGAAACAATCACTATTTCATTCCAAGTACAACTTACAAATATACCAGAGGGCAACACAGTCATTAACATTTCAGACACTTCGTATGAATACCAAATTGACCCTAGTTCTCCGATTATTCAGCGTAGATCATTATCAAATGCAGTAAATACTGAAGTGCGGACGGCAAATGTTAGTGCAATTAAATCTGCTAACAGATCTATTACACGTATCGGTCAAATCATCACCTATACAGTCGCAGTTACAAACGCTGGTACAGTACCTATTACAAATACTCTCCTAATTGACGCAATTGCCGCTGGCACCACATTCGTTCCAAATAGCATCCTTATAGATGGCATACCAAGACCTAACGAAAATCCAATTACCGGTATCAATCTTGGTATTATCCTTCCAAATAATACGATTATTGTTACGTTCCAAGTAAACGTAGTCTCTATACCTACACAAAATACTATTAATAATATCGCTGTTATACACTATGAATATCAACCGGAACAAAGCGCACCACCAATTTCAGAAACGACCTCTTCCAATACTACAAATATACAATTTATTGATGTGATTCTTATCGCTACAAAATCCGTTAATAAAGTATTAGCTAATATTGATGACACCATTGAATATACAGTATTCATTCAAAATAACGGATCTACTACAACTAACTCCATCTTTTTTACAGATACTATAGAAGATGGAACAGTATTTATTCCGGGAAGTGTAACAGTTAACAACACTGTACTTCCTGCAGCAGATCCGAATATCGGCTTTTTCATTCCTAATATTGCGTCAGGGCAAGCGACTACAATAACGTTCCAAGTTTCCGTTACGAATTTACCAGCTTTAAATCCAACGCCTAATACTGCAAACATCGTCTACGACTTTATTTTCAATCCTGACTTTGCACCAATTCAAAAATCTACTACTTCCAATACTACTTTCGTCCAAATTAATGATGCTGATATCGTGTCACTGAAAACTGTTAATTCGACTTCTGTAACGATTGGCGACATTTTAACTTATACAACAACTTTAACGAATATAGGAAATACAGATGCTACTGCTGTTGTATTTACAGACAATATTCCTGTTGGAACAACCTTTATAGACGGTAGCGTTTTAGTAAATAATATTCCTCAGCTTAACGCGAATCCAAGTATTGGTATACTTGTAGGAACGATTGCTCCTAACATTTCTATCCCAGTCACGTTTTCCGTTACTGTGTTAGCTCTTCCAGCTAGCGGTCGTATTCAAAATCAATCCACTTCTCGTTATACAATTAATGGGGAAGAACAAGTATCGACTAGTAATATTACCTTCACTGAAGTTATTTCTGCTAATGTAATTGCAACAAAAACAACGCCTATCCAATACGCTGACCTACAAACTATCATCCCTTACACAATTTCCATCACAAACAATGGAAATATACAAGTAGAAAACATTCACGTTACTGATATCATCCCAGCAAATACGAGCTTTATAGAGAACAGTGTTATTGTGAATGGCACCGCTCGTCCAAATGACAATCCACTTAACGGGATACAACTTGATAACATTCCGCCTAGTACGACAGCAACTATTCTATTTCAAATACGGGTTACTTCGATTCCGCAAACCAATCCAATCTCTAACACGAGTACAATTAAATACCAATACACGTTACCGAATCGACCACCTATTACAGAAACTATTATTTCATCAGCTGCCGTAACAACAATTAATCATGCGAATTTGAATAGTAATAAAGCAGTTGACCGTGCATTTGCAACAGTCGGTGACACATTAACGTATACAATTACACTCAATCAAACTGGTAATGTTGCAGCAAATGATGTAATCATTCAAGATATTATTCCTCAAGGTACTACGTTTATAGAAAATAGCGTTATTGTAAACGGAGAAGCTCTTCCGGGAGTTAATCCAGTAAACGGCATACCAATTGGTACTATAACTGTTGGCGGAGATGCTAGTGCTTCATTCCAAGTATCTGTGACTTCTATCCCAACACCAAATGAACTCAACAACAAAGCAATTACTACCTTTAACTATATAGTCTATCCAAATAACGTACCCGTTACGAATACCACTACAACCAATACCGTCACAACAACTGTCCAAAATGATAATGTCTTTGCTATTAAGTCTGTTGATGTAACGAATGCCTTACCTGGTCAAACTGTAACGTATACAATCACAATTACGAATAGCGGTAATGTAACGATTGAAGATCTTCTTGTCATAGACACCGTACCAGTAGATACAGCCTTCGTTACGGGCAGCGTTACAATTAACGGAATCAATCAGCCTAATGCAAATCCTGAAATTGGTATTTCATTAGGAAACCTTGTTACTAATGAATCTGCTATCATTACTTTCCAAGTAACAATATCTTCTTCAACTCTTCAATCTGCAATCAATAACGATGCTTCTGTTTCCTATACTGTTACCATTGATCCGAATGAACCGCCTATTACAATTACAAAACAAACAAATACCGTTACAACAACAGTAGTTGATCCGATGGTTCGCATTGAAAAGACAGCTGATAAATCTATCGTAACAACAGGAGAGACCATAACTTTCACATTAGAAGTAATAAATCATTCACCAATTCCTACAATCAGTACTTCTATCCTAGATATCATTCCAGTTGGTACAACATTTATAGAAAACAGCGTAACAATTAACGGTACTCCGGTTCCAAATGTTCGTCCAGACACTGGTATTAATATCGGCGCTTTACCTGCAGGTGGAGTATCAACGATAACATTTAAAGTTCTCGTCACTTCTATTCCTTCAAACAATACAATTGTCAATTCCGCAACAGTTACAGCAGCTTTCCAATTGACACCACAAGACCCAATTATTACTTTTATTGTTAATTCAAATACCGTTCGTATACCAGTTCAATTTATAACTACAACAGTCACGAAAAACGCTTCCGTCAGCTCGGCTTATTTAAAACAGTATTTTGATTATACGGTGCGTATTACGAATACTTCTGATATTTCACTTTCAAATGTTTCGTTACAAGATACCATTCCAGCAGGTTTACAATTTATGAACGGAACGGTCTTTATTAATGGGGAACGCTCTCCACTAGCGAATCCAAATATCGGTTTCCTAGTCGCTACTAATTTGGAACCAAATGAAACAATTATCGTCTTATTCACAGTACAAGTGATAAGTCCGCCTGTTAATAATGAATTTAAAAATACGGCCAATATTTCATTACAACTTCAAGTCTCGCCTACCGATCCACCAATTACAGTAACCGTTACAAGCAACGAAAATATCGTCACCTTTATTCCAAAAAATCCTGATGAAACACTTCCAAATTTCAATTGTTTCTTTGACGGCGAACGTTTTATACGCATTACCCCTCGAAATATACGAAATTACTTTTGGACTTGGATTTGGTGGCGTTAATTTAAACAAAAAGAGATTGTAGTTTGGTTGAAACCAAATTACAATCTCTTTTTTATTCCCTTTATCGTACTACCTAATAACTCGTCCAAGCATTTACAACCAATCATCATCTCAAGTTATTTTAGTCGTAATAAGCTGGCCAGCCTCATTAATCGTTACTTTCCATTTCGCTCCACTAGCAGTCTTCATAATGATACCTTTACTTGCTTCTATTTCAATATCTCCAAACATTCTTCCGCCAGTTGTCGCTAACCAAGCATTCCCATTTTCCATCGACGATCTTGCAAACATACGATTAATCCGAAAACGCTTATGGTCTTGAGAATAACCACTCAATGTAATTCTTACTTTATATAGTTGACTCGCCTTCATATTCGATATAATTGTATCGCCTACATTTAATGGAACATCCGATGCAACAACCCAATTTCCAGTTGCACTTAATGCATATTCAATTTTAATTTTCTTTGGACTCTCTCCCCATCCAAAATACATACCAAAACAATTCAACATTTTGATTGGATTTTTCGTAAAATCTAGCTCAATCACAACTGGATTACTATCTGGAACATCGATATAGTTTACACTTTGTTCATCTATTAAATTAAAGCAATTTGCGAGATTGCCCCCGTAAGGTAATTTCCCACTTACTTGCTTAACAGTATACTTCTGCGAAGCATTTACTAATATATCATCTTGGTTCCCTATTAAATGTGGTTTATTTAACGTAATCGGTAACTGAATCCGAAGAGATTCTTCATAGGTAGACTTACAAACATTGTATTGTCCTTTATCTACAATAGTTGTGGAAAGTAAATTCGAAAAAAGGTAGTTACGATGCGAATTAGCAGAAAATTCAATGACAATCTGTTCACTACTCATCCGGTACGTATCCCAAATCATACAATCAAATGTATTATAGGCACCCGTACAACGAATGACTTTTTTCGTTTGCTGTCTACATTGTACTTGAATATCATGAAACGTATTTCCTGAACTTTCATTTGGTAAATCACTGTTTCCATCAACTTCTATCCCATACTGACATCCATCAATAAATATAGATTGAAATACATTTGCGTTAATCCAGCAAGGTGTATTTATATCATCTATATATTCTGTCTTCAAATGTATTGCAGTTTGAAAGTTTTTAATTTGAATAAAGTTAACTTGAAAGAAACTAATATAATCCCATGCTTTTTGACAATAAAAGTGTATAGCCTTACCTTTATATGACGACGTTGCATTTATTATATTTATATTTGATATAAGAGAGTAATTAGGAACTTCTATTTGTTGTGAGCCGGAAACATAAATGACAGCAGATTGAAACACTGGATTTATAACTTGAACTGTACCACCTGTAATAGACGCATTTTGTTGCAGTTCAAACGCATTAAAATCTCCATCAATTTGCAACGTAACAGTAGGATCTAGCTCTAACCTTACATTTGATTTAATAACAATCGGCTTTACAATTTTGTACGTATTTACCCCTGTAATTCTAACCGTCGAAATTCGGTTCGCTACACAATAATTTATAGCTTGCTGAATTGCTAATGAGCTATCATTCCCTGAGTTCGGAACTGCTCCAAAACAATTAATATGAACGCTATTTTCTGGTGCACAATCTTCTTGGGAAGAAGTATATTCTGACAAAATAAATTCACTCCTCATATTACCTTTTTCATATAATATGTGAGTTTTCTCTTAAAAGTTTCTATAATAAAAAAAACAAACGACTTGCACGGTCATTTGTTTAATTCATATATACTTTTCGTTTCTTCTATCATTTTAGTTAATGAGAAATATCTCTCTGCTTTCTCTCGTGCTTTCAGTCTAATACCATTCACCTTTTCCTCATTTCCTTGTAGTTCCTCAAGCGCACTTGCGAATTCAGATTCGCAATATTCAGATAACAAAACGCCTGATTCTCCATCTATTACCGCTTCATTTATTCCGCCAACATCTATTGAAACAATCGGTGTTCCTGTAGCCATTGCTTCAATTACTACCATTGGAAACACTTCACGAAAAGATAATAAAAGTAGGGCATCCATATTTCCTATAAACCTATGCGGCTCTGAAATATTCCCTAACATCTTTACACTTTGCTGCAATCCATACTTTTCTATTTCTTTCATAATAGATTCTTTCTCTGGTCCATCACCAGCAATATAAAACAAAAAGTCATCTCTTTTTTTCAACACATTTGCAATTTTTACAAATAATTGATGGTTTTTCTCCTTGGATAGTCTTGCTAATATCCCTATTTTATAAATAGATTCTGTCTTTTTCTGCTGGAATAAAAATCTTTCAATATCCACACCGTTATAAATTGTCTTTATTTTCTCTTCTGCTACATGCATTGAAATTAAATTTTTTTTTTCAAACTCACTTACTGTAATAATATTATTCACATATTTATTTATAAGATAACGAAAAAGAGTTGGCATTTTCTTTTCTAATATCGTTACATTATGTTTCGTATACACGACTTTTATCTTTTTTTTCATGAACTTTTGAATTAAAAAGGCATATAATACCATTCGCAAACTATTTGCATGAATAAGTTCTATCTTTCGTTTACAAATTTCTTTTCGTAAGTAATGAATATTTCTCAAATGATTCCATCGACTAAGTAACATGAAATTTTCTTTTCTAGTAAGAGATTCATATAGTTCTCCCTCACCTGCAGCTGTATAAACCGTAAATTTCTCATCACGCAAATTGCTTTCCAATTTACAAAAATAACTCTCGGCTCCCCCAGTTATCAATTTATCTGTCATCAACAGTATATTCATAATTGCGTCTTCCCAACTACATTGATTTTATTTTTTCTATAGGCATGAAAAGCATACTTACTAAAATAGTAAAAGATTTGCAATGCATTCAGTCGTTTTTGTTCCCTTAATAATTTCCAATACCGAAAAGCCGCTCTAATTTTATTTCTCGAAACAGAATTTGCTACAATTCTATACTTCGCTAACACTTGCTGTATTCCTTTCGCTTCATGTCCTTCATCTAATAAGTTTAGCCATAGCGCTGTATCTTCCGGCTGGACACTAGGCATTTCAATATGCGGAATTTTTTCACGATCAATCATTACTGTTAAACAACCGATAATTGTATTTCCTGCCAAACGATGATAGTCAACAGATTTCGGTACATTCACTTCTCGATTTAATTCATTACCGTTTTCATCGATTAAACTATACGATGCATATGAAAAGGCCACATTCATTTCTTCCATAAATAACAATTGCGTCTGCAATTTATGCGGCAACCATATATCATCGCTATCTAAAAAAGCAATATATCTTCCTCTCGCCTCTTCAAACGCTAAATTCCGAGCTTTAGCAGCACCAACATTTTCTTTTAATGATAATAGTCTAATACGCGAGTCCCCTTCTATTATCTCTTTAATTTTTGCAAGAGATTGGTCCGTTGAAGCGTCATCAACGATAATCATTTCCCAATTTTCATATGATTGATTCTGTACAGATAAAATCGTCTCACCTATAAATCGTATACTATTATAAGAAGGTGTTATTACAGAAACATGAGGCGCCTTATTATGTGCTGATAGACATTTTACCATCTACCTTTCCCCTTCCTTCATATATTGAAATGTACTTTACAACCATTGCTAAAAATAAAAAGAACGCTTCGTTAATAATGAGTGACAATGACATCATCTGAAATAAAAATGCAATCATAGTTAATAAAAGATACGGTTTTTCACGAAACAAAGTATACTGCGTTAACTTGAACATTAATATGCATAAAAAAGCGCTATATAAAAGAAAACCAATTGTACCCGATTCAGACAAAATTTCTAAAAATGTATTGTGCACATATAATTTTTCGTTAAATTGAAACTCATAATAATTCGAAAAATTAAACGCACCGATTCCGATATATGGATTGGATAAATAATATTTAAAAGCAGCTTCCCATAATGTAAATCTTCCACTTCCATTATCATGCGAAAAATCAGAAATTCGTTTATTCAATATGTCATCCAATTGGCCACCCATTACACTATTCGATAAACAAAAAATCACTACACCAAACATTAGTAAACTCATTATTATTTTTATTTTTTTTGCAAAACTAGATGTACATACATATACAAAAACGACAAGCACAAGTGCTAATATTCCTCCCCTTGAAAAAGTTAATAAACTTGTCGTAACACATAAAATCAATCCTAAAATGTTCGTCATATTATGTAGGTTTGTCATATAATACATAAAAAATATTGTATTATAAAAAATAAAAATGTTAGGATCATCTAGCAAACCAATTAATCTTGGATACCCTCTATCAACTAATAGTCCAGCAAAAATTTCTCTTTCTTCTCCACCGTACAATCCAAAGTGCTGTAAACCGACTATATACAGTATTAGGCTTACAATATTAAATATGAATCCTACATAGACAATAGATGATTCAAGTGTTGCTATTTCAACATTTCCTAATAAATTTCTCATTATAAAATAACAACCTAAAACAAGTAGCACACCAAAAATCATACGAATACTAGCATTTAAATATATAGATAGAATTCCACTGAAACAATAGATGAAATAAAATAGCAAAAATACAACTTCATGAAAATATAGCTTTTGCATATGAAAGTTTTTAACTGTTAAACAAAAATATATGACTAAAAAAATCATATATATCTTCAGCGAAAATCCAATATATATGTTGTATTTACTTAACATGACAAATAATATTAAGAGCATAATCCATTTCATCGATATTTTCATATTATTTTCCATAGGCTATATCCCCTGTTTCGTAATATAATCCTTTTTGCGTGTTTTTCTTATAAACGAAAGAAGAAGTTTTTTCAGCTCATAATCATATAGGAATATACCAACTACTACGATTAACGTATTCAGAACGAGCGCAATGAAATGATATGTGTGCAATATATATTGCACTCCAATAAAAGTTACGCCAAAATAAATTGTATACGGTATTACAATTTGGAATACAATTTTTTTCTTCACTACACTTACCGCTATATACCCAACTAAAGCCACAATTTCAAATAAAACCATAGCATAAGCCGCTCCTATCACTCCACCAATACTACTAAAGCTATAAAGCATAACCCCACCTATCACTAACGCTATACATTGCACAACCGTTCTTTTATTTTGACGTCCACTCGTTGTTAAGCCGTCAGCTATAGCAATATTTAAACTTTGCAGCACAATGAGAAATGATAATATTTGGAGTGGCTCTACTGCATTTCTCCATTCTTCCTGAAAAAATATAGAAATAAAGTATGGCGCTAAATGATATAAACCTATCGTCATACATATTCCCACAATCGCCATTGATTTTATTTGAAGTAAGTTTAATTTCGTATGCTCTTCTAAATTATTCTGATTATAATGCTTAAAGAGCACTGGATAAAATGCACCTGCAATCACCCCTGGCACTTGATATAAAGCTGCTGGCATCCGATACGCCACTGCGAAAACACCTACCATACTTAATGGCAATGTATAGTTAAGTAAGATCGGTGCTAATTGTGGCGTACTCATTATTAAAAAACCACTAATAATAAAAGGTGTCAATTGCCAAAATAACGCTTTATGAATTACGACTTTCATATTCATACTCGTCTTTCTTTTCATTACATATATGCTGAATACGCCACCGATCATATAACCAAATCCATATAAACGAGCAGTTATATAAACTGGTAACTCTCCGAAAATACAAAAACATGTAATGATAATGACAACTGCCGCTGATACAACTTTAATAAGCGCTATATACTTCATACGCTCCGTCAGCTGAAAGTAGGCAATCCCTATATTTTGCCAAGTTAATCCTATTAACATGAAAAACATTACGTTTATCATCATATAAATCAAATTTCTATCCGCATACATATAATGAATAGCAATATAGCCGATTATAGAAATAAAAATAAGTAGAATCATCCTTACTTTTATATACGACGATAAAATCGTCTCTAAGTCTACTCCATCTTTTGCGCCTTCTCGAAGAAACGTATTTGTAAGTCCTAAATCTGTAAAAAATAACATAACAAACGTCACTGCTATAGCAACACTAAACATCCCATAATTTTGTGCATTTAAAAAATTTGCTAAAGCAATTAAACTCACAGCTTGAAGAAGATTAGCTAAAATTGTGCTATAAAATAGATGGATAATATTATTTAAAATAGATCTACCCATACCGGCTCTCCTTTGCAAGCAACCTACTTACATATATTTATCTTGCACCATTACCGTTCAATACTATTAAAACGGTTTTACATAAAATCCGAATGTCCATCTTAATCGTTTTCATTTCAATATACTCCATATCCAATTTCAACTTTTCTTTCGGATTAAGATTATATCCTCCATTAATTTGTGCCCATCCTGTTAACCCTGGCTTCACTATTAAACGATCCTTGAATTCTGGAATATACGTATCAAATTGTTTATAAAAATACTCTCTCTCTGGTCTTGGCCCGACAAAAGACATATCACCTTTTAAAATATTTAAAAGTTGCGGTAACTCATCAATTCTCGTTTTCCTTATAAACGATCCAACTTTAGTAATTCTTGGATCATTTTCATTTGCCCATTGTGGTCCATTTATTTCAGCATCTTTTACCATCGACCTTAATTTAAATACATTAAATTTCCTTCCATTAATCCCTAAACGTTCTTGAAAATAAATTGGAGCTCCTGCTGTTTCGAAAGCAATCATAATACAAAAGAACAACATAATTGGTAGCGTTAATAGTAACAATATGAGTGAAAATATAATATCAAACAAGCGCTTTATACTTCGATTCAAAATACTGGTCTTTTCTTGAGCCGGAATCGTATACAACTTGGCTTGGTTTGTTTCACGAATCATAGATCGTTACCCCCACATTCAAGAATATAAAACTATACCTATTAATTCACATTCTTTCCTCTTTATATTTGCTATCACTTTTTGCACCGTACGTAGGGAATCTTTTCTCTTTTTGACTGCTAAGACCACTCCATCGCATTTCCCTGCAATCATGTGCGTAGCAGGAAGCTCAAATACTTCAGAGGAATACAAGAAAATGTAATCAAAATCTTCTTTCCACTTCGCAATTACATGATCAAATTCATCCGTAGCAACTAAAGGTGTTCCGGTGTGTACTGTTTTTTGGGCAGGAATACAATATAAGTATTTAGATAAATTACTAGAAAAAGATTCATAACTACAAGGGGAATCGTTTATTATATCGTTCACTGTTTTCGTATAATTGCTTTGTAATAGTAGATGTAGTTTAGGATCAGAAAAATTCACATCGATAAGTAACACCTTTTTTTTCATCTCTGCAAACACTAGCCCTAGATTTACTATAAGCGACGCGATAACACCTCTATCCTTCGTTGAAGTAACTGTGAACACTTGTTTCCCCGATTTTTTCAACTCGTGATACACCGTATAAAACTGCTCTTTCATTAGAGCATCATGCGGATTAAATGGCAGCTTTTTCTTTGTCTTAAACATCGGCATGTTCACCTCGATATATAGATGATTGCGCATCAACTTCTGTAGATTTCTTTTTTCTTTTCGGTTTCATATTTATGTGACCAATAACAGATACTGTTGTTATTTTCTCTAAATCTTGTTCCACGTATATACGCTCATCAAAATAATCTCGAAATACAGCTAAACCTATCCCAACAAAAAAACTAACAATTAAAGAGATAGGAATGATAAGTTGAAATTTTGGAAACAACTTTTCAGCTTTTTCCTGTAACTCAGGGTCAGTTAATATTTTTATCCCCTGTACATTCGTATACTGTTGAAAGCTTTTTTGAGATTGTTCTGCCAATGACTTTACAATTTCTTTGACGATTGTAGGATCCGAATCTTTTACTGTGACAGTAACGATTTGTGAGTTGTCCATATTCACCACTGAAATTTTTTGTGCTAATTCATAAGTTGATTGCTCTAATTTTAAATTTTTTTTAACCGTTGAAATAATGAGTGGACTTTTTAATATATCAACATACGACGTTACAAGTTGCTTATTTTCCTGTGTTTTATTCACTGCATTTTCCTTATTAAACCCATCTAAATTCCCAACGAGAATTTGCGTTGAATATTGATACGAAGGCTTTAATACATACATAGAAATAAGAATTAAAGAAACTGTTACACAGCACATCGTCAAAATAATTGTTACTACTCTTCTTTTCAATAGCTGCTGAAAATCCTTCATACTAATTTCTTGCTTCAATTATTTCACCGCCTTTGTTTGAATGACATCCTGCAACTCACTTTCTAC
This sequence comes from Bacillus sp. DE0042, assembly GCF_007680225.1. Classification (NCBI taxonomy): domain Bacteria; kingdom Bacillati; phylum Bacillota; class Bacilli; order Caryophanales; family Bacillaceae; genus Bacillus; species Bacillus sp. DE0042. The sequence goes on from NZ_VEJP01000001.1 coordinate 1,227,679, forward strand.
AGATAGTCTTTTCTTTTCTAAATTCGATTGCTTTGTTATATACTTTCCGATCCTGAATGCAAATTTTTCTACAAACAAATAAGAAATTATTGCTAGTATAAACGAAAGAATGAGCGATAACATTAAAACAATAGGTAACGGAAATATTTCATGAAGCATATACACTAGGGAAAATAAAGATATGATGTGGTATAAATAAAGACTGTAAGAAATCTTCCCCAAATATAACAAGTATTTATTACGTAGCAAGGATGACAAAGTTGATACTGACAAGCTTAATATGACAAATAAACATGCACTTATCGCTACTACGTAGTCTCGAAATATAAAATTATTAAGCAAATTAATTTCTCCAACAAGCCCTTCATACATATAAAGTAAAACCGCAAATAAAAACCATGCAATTTTCTCATTTTTAGTACGATTACTATAAAAAACTATTAAATTATTTTTATATTTCGCAACTAGTGCTCCTAGTAAAAATAGCACTGTGTAATGCAGAGTTAATGCATAACTAGTTAATGTTAAACTTGAGTGAAATAAAAATAAAATCACGACAGAACATATACTAAAACTAAACAATGACAATAATGAATACCTCAACGTTTTTCGTAAACAAACCATCAAAACTAACGGAAAAATTATCGATATTCGCATTTCATGAACAAGTGACCAAATTACGCCGTTATATGCATCTGTATTATATTTCCCAATCAATAAAATATGTTGCGCTATTAAGCTTAAAGAACTTTCAATCGTCCATGAGCGATTAAACCATTCACTTAAATTAGAAATACCATATTTACTCATTGTATTCTGGCATAAAATAGCTATACTTATTGCTACGATATATGGAATATAGATTCTAGCTATACGCTTTAAAAGGAATGATCCATAGCTATCGTAGTTTTTTTGAATGGATCTATACAAAACAAATCCACTCAAAACAAAAAAGATAATAACAGATTCGTTACCACTACTAAAAATTAGACGAGCAGGTGTTTCTTTTAATAGATAAATAAAAAATGGTTTATTATCTTCATAACTGTAATTTTGAAATACTGAAAAAATCATTAAATGATGGCCAATCATTACTATCAATGAAGAAATTCCTCGTATAGAATCCAGTTCTTCATACCTATCCATCGTTTTACATCAACTCCTACTGAAATGATAATAATCATTTCAAAGCGACACCATTATTCATATTCCTCTCCTTTCTTTTCATTCCAATTTTTCATATTAAAATGATTTTATAGCGTAATTTTGAATGTATTGTAACATTTTTTCCAATATTTTGAATAGTAAATATTCAAAATTGATATATACCAATTACAACCTCGAAAAATGAATAATATTGACAGAAAAACACTATAAAAATATCTTGCATAGTTACAAAATTAAAGAGAGGAATAGAGTTTTTTTCAATATAAAATAAAAAAGATAGCCTTTAAAGGCTATCTTTTTTATTTTATTTAATTATTGGCACAACTATATGCTACATGTCGTTGCTCAATTCTCTCTTCAATTTCTTTCATATTTTCTTTATTATTTAATAGTGATTGTTTATTTTCAATTAATAATTGTTTAAAAGATTTTCGCACTTTTTTTCGCATTTTCATTTTCCTCCTTGGGGGATGGTTTATATAAAAGATAAAGAATTATCTGGTTGTTCTTATAATAATTGATTGTTGTGAATTCTATTTGAACTTCATATGAAAATTCCGTTTATTTTCTGACAACTTTGTGAACATGCAAAAATGCGATCATCCTAAAAACATTTTGAAATTACTTCATTTCATTATAAAAGTTGCTATTGTCATCAACTTCTATCAATATATTTTGTCGAAACATTTATATATTTAAAATTGAGTTCGATATAATTTTATTTACTACGATACTGTTCGTAAAAATAAAAAGAGGGATGTTATATAAGTCAAAGTTTGACTTATATAACATCCCTCTTTCAAAACTATTTATAGCATATTGATTAATATTTCAGGTCTTCCCCAATTCATTTCTTCACAAACGAATCTAAGTTTTTCTTCATCCATTGTGTGTAATCCTTCTTCTAGTGAACATGAAATTGGAACTTCACAATGAATTTGTGCCAATTGTAATGAAATATTTAAGTTCTCTAAATCGCTTTCAATCTTTGTGCGCTGCGCTTTCGTTAATGTTGCTACATTTTCTAGTACGGTTGCTACTGTTCCATGCTCTTGAATAAGTTTATACGCTGTCTTTTCGCCGATACCTTTTACACCTGGATAGTTATCACTCGTATCTCCCATAAACGCTTTCGCATGCACGATTTGCCACGGCTCTACGCCTTTTTCTTCCATGATTTTCTCTGGTGTGTAATATTCGTAATTTCCAATTCCTTTGCGCAAGAGCATAACTGTAACGTTCTTATCAACAAGCTGAAGTAAATCCGTATCGCCTGTTAAAATATAAACTTCCGCTTCATTACAGTATTGTTTTGCAAGCGTACCAATACAATCATCCGCTTCATACCCTTTCATACCGATAACTGGAATAGACAATTTCGCAGTCATTTCTTGAACTAAATCAAATTGCGGAATTAATTCTTCAGGAGGCGCTACACGATTCGCTTTATAATTCGAGAACGATTCTGTCCTAAATGTCGTACTACCCATATCCCAGCATGTTACGATATGTGTCGGTTCAATTGCTTGCATAGCTGTTAATAAATGTTTCATATAACCATGAATCCCGTTTGTAGGGGTACCATCTTGTCGTTTCATAAATTGTCCGTAGACACTTGTTGCGTAAAAAGCACGAAATAATAGTGCCATACCATCAACTAATAATACTTTTTTCATAATCCCTCTCCTACCAAAAAAATAATAACCCCACGTCATCACGTAAGGTTATATAAATAGATTACCATTCTACGTTTTTTCAACTTTGTCTATTATACATTGTTTTTGTATATTTAGCATCATTTACACATTAAGACGTTCTACTACAACAAGTATGAAGAATTCCTGTATACGTATTTTTCCCAGTCGAAACAACTACAGCCTTTGCATTTCCGCCAACAATATGAGTCCCTTTGAAACATACGTTTTCAAGTTCAAGTGGATTATAGTCTTTCATTCGTTTTAAAGGAATAAATCGTTTACGCTCAAGGTGATAGCAACTTTCAAATTTCTCAATACTTGCATCTTTTCCTGTTAGCACGGATTCATTTACTAATAAATCATTCGCGTAAATGATACGTACATCTGCTGGTACTGTATCACCTTCTGAAAGAAAAATCATATCCCCAGGAACAAGCTCTTGTACTGGCAAATTCATCATTTTTAATTCACCGTTTAAACCTGTTACACTAGAACATTCTACTCGAGACACAGTAATTTTCTCACATTGTAATCCATCACGCACATGTTGTTTTGAAAAACCTGGAATCATTCCACTTAGCTTCATCATTACTTCCGCAATACGCGCTCTTTTTGAAATTAATTCGTTTCGGCCGTATACTTGAATACGTTTTTGTGCCTCTTTCATAGATAATCCGTCTCTTGTTGTTTTAAAATACGCAAATACAGATTTTACATCTCTCGTTGCGATTTCAATTAATAAATCTTTATTTTTTTGAAGCATTGTTTGTTCTTTCATTGATTTTTTACTTAATTTATATGACGTGTTACCCACAGTTTTGTTTGCATATAACATATTATCGTCTCCTCCTGTACAACATAGGAAGAAACGCTTTGTTTCTCAATTTATCCACTTTACCGTAACAGTGTCTAGCGCTTAAACATGCGTATAAACGCTACATTATGATAAATATAGAGGGAGGAACAAGTCGTTTCCTGCCTACATCATATATTTTTGATTTGAAGTATATGGGTAACGGAACCGAGTCAGAATTCGACATGCTCCTCACCTCCTCGTTTAATTTTATAGTTTATACTATGACGTTACTCATAGATTTGTAACAAAAAGACCCTTACTCCGAAAAGAGTAAAGGTCATGGCATACACAAATAAACGATTCCTAAACAATTAGAAATCTACGGACCTCTCCCTCGCCGAGTTTTAGCACTGTATAGCATAGGTACATTACCAGCTACGTTAAGAAAAACCTTAATTCGATCATTCCTGTTGACCCATTGGCGTCTCTCGACATTTTTGGGCAGTAGCATTTCTCTATACAGGAGCCTCACCTAACAGAGACTTATTTTTATTACATAGAAAATGTTACTCTTATTTAAAATAGATGTCAACAGTAGCCTACAATTTTTTCGAAAGGTATGGCGAACTAACGTATATAAAATAAAAACCTTTACGTCTAAACGTAAAGGTTTTAATAAGTTATACAACCAGCAATTACAATCCCAATGGAAAGCGATAAAAACATAAGAAAAAGACCGACTGCTTGATTATCTTCTTCAAGACTTTTGTTTATATTAAAGCGTGGTGTAAGCCACTCAGCTAAATAAAAGACGATAATTTGGGCCAAAATCCCAACGGCTCCCCACGAAACCATATCAAGAAGTGAAATGGAATTAGCTGCTGTCGAATATAAAACAATAGCTAACCCAAGTAAGCGTCCTCCAAGTACATAGCTTACCGCCTTATTTCCTTGGGCCATTAACTTAAATTCTTTTACTTTCGTTGTCACTTCCATGAGGATCAGACCAATACATAAAAGGCCCAGTGTTACTGCTAAATATAATAAAAAATTAATCATATACTTTCCTCCTTTTTTATACCTACCGGTAAATAGTACGATTCATTCCCCGTAATTTTTTCCCCAGCGCGAATACCGATACTACTCGCTTTTCCAGCAATTAAAAACGAACCAAACACATACGACAGTTTCTCCATCCCTTTCTCTGTTTCCAAAGATACGACTGGAAGTTCTGTATACTTTTGAAATATCGGCAGTGACGCTTTATACGTTTGGTGTACATTTTGAATCATAATATTTTCGTCCTTATCGCGAACGGTAATTGTGTCTCCTTCTCTACCAAATGAAGGTTTTTGAACGAAAGAGCCTTTTCCTAAAAATAAATCTGGTTCTAAATATGTAGGTAACATATATTCTTTAATCCACTGTTGTTCCTCATTTGTATAAAAGGCCTTTTCTTCTGCTAACCCCCAAATCAGACACTGAATTGATTTTGGCTGAAGCAAAAATGCTGACAAAGGATTTATTATAAAAAGCTTTCCGGCTTTTACAAGTTGCAACAGTTCCACACCTACCAAGTCTCCTGTTTCAGGATCTTGATCCTCAATTAAATCTTCTATCGGATATGTTTGGCGATATAAAATATCAATCTGTACTCCATCCCTATCCACTAAAGCATCTTTTGTAATTCTAAGTTCTGACATTGGCACTACTTTATTTTCAACATGGCATAACTGACTCAAATACATAGTCGTATTCCAATCCTCAATATGTTCATGATGTGCTGTAAAAACAACATTTGGGTTATCTATTCCCTTTGTCGCTTCCATTACGGCCTTTGTAACACCAGAAGATAGTAATCGTTCTTGACCCAAGTTTGGATCATCATAGCCTAGTTTTCCACAAACTTTTCCATTCATTTGAAAGCATTCCATAATAAAAGTTGGTGTATCACTATTAAACTCAAGCATTTTAATTTGGTTATCACTTGTTAAAACGAAATCAAATCGTGAAATAACAGATTCAGGATATAATCCTTCCATTCTAATGAACGATAAGCTTGCAGGAGGATACCCAATTTCAAGAAGCTGTTCGTCACTTAAATTCCGCAAAAGTTTAGCAGTCTTAAAAAATATTTTCCCCATTCGTTCAGTTGCTAATTGCAATTGTTTCATAGTCTGATTTGTTATAGAGAAAACATGAAACAAACTATACTCACATTCATATAAATCCGACCAAAAATTCGGATATTTCGAATAAAACTCTTTACGATCCCTTATGTATTGCGACATATGTTAGCCCCCAAATCCTCCCTTTGAACCGCTTCCAATTCCACCTTTAAATTCCGCAGACGATTGATACGATTTAAACGCCGATGAATTTTTAAAAGTGGATTTATTTTGATAGTAACTCCCACCATAAAAATAATGCCCACGATAACCTGACCTACTATCATCACACTGCCATACCCCAAGTTCATCATCCCAATCCCAATCTGAACAACTATTATCATTCGGTTTTGGGGGAAGATCTTGTGCGCAACCAAATAAGGTGCCAGTCATTAAAGACGTTACGACACCACCTACTAGCCATTTCGTTTTCGTCACCTTCGCACTCCCCTTTTTAAATTCTATTCCTATTATATAAGATAGCATGATAAAGTAGAAGAAAAAGGAAGAAGAGGGATAAAATGCGCTTAGAATATCGACTTAATGATGAAACGAAAAGGTATCCTGCTTTATGGAACTACGCAAATATTTCTAATTCTGAAATCATCGCACGCATGACGTGTGAATATTTTATAAAAGATAACAAGACATATGTTGTTACTGCAACTTCAGTAGATCCAGACGGAACAGCAGTTATATATATTCAAAAAGAAGAGTTTGCAAATGACCCTTCAGATCCTACATACTCTCACATCGGTTTTGAGGTTAGAGAACTAAGTGAAACGAGTTCAAGCATAATAGATCGGAAAGATGTATGGAACTATGAAGAAATTTTGCCATCTCTTCATTCAGACCTTATATATATTCAGCGCGACGGCATGCATATGGAGTTCGCTTTAGATTCAAGAGAGATTGATGAAGATAGAAAGTGCTATATTTATTATGGAAACTTCACAGGTGAATCCAGATAAAATAGATATATTTATGCAACAAAAAAACCTTACGTATAAAACGTAAGGTTTTTATATAGCCCCACATATGCCGTTCTCTCTAGATGTCCATAAACCTGCTCTCACAGGTGGATGCTCTCACAAATGTTTGTAACTTCCTTCTTAAAAAGACGGCTTGTTAGCTACATTTAAATATTGAACTTCCATATTAAACTTATTGGTTTAAGACATGCATAAGCTACGTACACCGTAGGAATTTTATATAATGTTAGTTGAAATAAGACCCCCGCACGTGCCGCTCCTCGTAAATGTCCAAAAACCCGCTACTCGCAGGTGGATGCCCTCACAGTTACCGTACATCTTCCCCCACAAGGAAGGCTTGATGATGGTCGCTAAATATTGAGCTTCCGTATAACTAACATCGGTTTTAGACATAAATAAGTTACGTACACCGCAGGATGTATTATTTACTTGTCGTTATATTATCACATTGTTTCCAATGTGTAAAATACAAAGTTTTTCAAGCAATTTCTTGCTTGTGACCTTATTTTAATACAAATTATTTTTGCATGCAAGTGATTAATCTTCTTCTTTTGCAATTTGATTTTCTGGATAAGAAATCCAATCACTCCAGCTACCTGCATACAATTTAACATTTTGGAATCCAGCTAATTTCAATGCAAGGATATTTGGACATGCTGTAACACCAGAACCACAATATACAATTGTTTCCTTATCTTTCGAAAGATCTTGGAATCGTTCTTGTTGCCCAGCTTCATTCTTAAATTGTCCTGATTGGGCAATTCCATCCTTCCAAAAATAGTTTACTGCTGTCGGAATATGCCCTGCTTTTGAATCAACTAGTTCCTCTACACCAGCATAACGTTTTGGCTCTCTAGAATCAATTAACGTAACATCTGCACCTGCATGAATATTCTCTCTCACCGTTTCCATCGTTACAAGCATATGATCTTGTACATTTGCTTTGAATGTTTTTCGTATAGCAACAGGAATTTCCGTTGTTATCGGTAGTCCATTCTCTTTCCAAGCTGGAAATCCACCATCTAATATATATACTTTCTCATGTCCTACATAGTTTAATAACCACCAGAGACGAGAAGCATTTGCCCCCGCTTGACTGTCATATGCAATTACTGTCGTATGTTCACCAATACCAGCTTGTGAAAGCTTGTCTGCAAACTCCTCAATATTCGGCAATGGATGGCGACCACCATGTTCTGTTACAGGACTTGATAAATCTAAATTCAAATCAAAATATAATGCATGAAGAATATGTTCTTCCTCATACTTTTCTCTACCCCAATTAGGATTCGCTATATCAAAACGACAATCGATTATACGGACATTCTCATCTTCTATATGCTCACGTAACCATTCGACTGTAACTATCATCTTTAACGACCTTCTTTCTCTTGCAAACGACTTACATACTCCATAACCATTTCTTCTGTAACAAATTTACGCTGCAGTGTAACACCATTTTTTGCAAGATCATTAATTTGCTTTGTTACAACATTAATGATATCAACCGAAAATTCTTTCCCCTTTGACGCAAGAGATACGGCTGCTTCAATAGCTGCTTCACGCTGCGCATCTAATTGTAAACATGCTTTTACACTTTCATTTTGTTTACGAGAATGTGCTGTAATTGCTTTATGTACTTCCATCTTCTCTTCCCCCTAAATAAGTTATACGTTCTTATTCAATTCCATTGCAAGCCGAATCATATCACGACATACAATCCCATTTTCAATAATCTCTTCTTCATAATGCTTTGAAAAGTAATCAAAATCAATAGAAAAAATACGAAATCCACATTTTTGATATAAAGCAAGTTGTGAAACACTAGAATTGCCCGTACCAACTTCAAGTTTTGACATACCATATCCTTTAGCAGTTTCTACAGCATGACTTAATAGCTGCTTTCCAATCCCTTTTCCTTGCAAATGCTCTACAACCGCAATATTCATAATTTCCATCGTCTTCGGCCTTGTTTCCAAAAGAACATATACACCGACAACTCTCTCCTCTTGCTTAGCTACATATGTTAACCCTCTTTGTACATATGCATCAATTTGCTGCTCACTTGGATCAGCAAGCAATAATAAAGGTTTCGGTATAGCTTCTTTCGAAATATACTCTATTACTACACACATAAAAAACTCCCCTTTCTCTATTGTTCTAAACCCTCCTTGTCTACCATAAATAATAGAAAGGAGGGATTCACCATGGACAACAGTGAGAAAAAGTGCAACGTCATCTCTATTGATGGAAAGAAGAAGAAAAGCGACACGTATTCCTATCCAAAATTAGTAGTAGAAAACAAAACATATGAATTTTCTTCATTCGTCTTATGCGGTGAAACACCAGACGGCAGACGCCTCGTTCTTACTCATATGATTTCTACCGATGAATTTGCTGGGTTTGTCAAATCTTTAGATACAGTATTGCAAAAGAAAATTGAACGAATCTTTTTCTCATAACGACTATATCACATAAATTTCTTTTTCAATCTCTACTAACTGCTTTTGCAATTGTTCTTTACTTTGTTCATATAGTGATACATCAATTGTTTCAGCCAATGCAAATAATACACTTTCATAATAATTCATCACATCTTGCTGCATCACTTTTTGGAATAAGTTCCATTTCAAATCCCACTCTTGCTTATAATGATGAACAAATAAATCTTTTTCATCAGCTACATAGTTTGATACGAAAGGCTCTAATACAACTTTAGCCTCTTCTTGCATGAAAGCTTTATCATTTTTTTCAAAAAAGCTTTTTTCATTTTTAAAATGCGCCAGTGCTTTTTTGAAATCTTTTATTTCAACTGAAGGGAACGGTTCTTTATGTGCAATATCTTTATATTCATAGTCCACTGTTCCACTCATAGAAATTGATTCATTTTCTACTTTACAGTTCACCACAATTTCATTCTTTGCACGCTTCATCGCTTCATCTATCCATTTCTCAAGGCGTAATGATGTCGCACGCATTTCTTGTAATAAATCATGCTGAATAAATGCTACTAATTCCATAACGCACTGTTGCAACTGTACTTTCACATTCCCATCCGTTCGCAGCGACGCTGGATTAATAAATTCAGTAAACACATCGTTATAGCGTAGGAATAGACGCTGTTGCACGTAATAAAGCAATTCTTTCACTTCATTTTGCATCGCCTGCTCTTCAGCAAGCACACTATATGATGAAATAATATGAAGTAGCTGATTACGCTCTGCTTCATATTTTTTCGTTTGCTTCTCTTTCTCTTCATTCCCCTGCTTTGCACCGTTTATCATATTTACTAAAAGCTGATCTGCTCCTTGCAATGTACCATATAAAGCATGAACAGATACGAGCATTAAATCTCTCATCATAAAGGATGTAAATGATTCCTCGAACTTAGCAATCCCAGAGTTTTGTAAAATACCGTACTTCTCTTTTTCAATATTCTTTCCTTGCTTCTCTTCAAGTGCACATAAACTTGAAATTGCAAATAAACGCGGATTTCTAATACCGTATTGCAGTAGCTGGTCTGCGATATAACCTTTTACCATTTCAAGTTCTTCTTCAGACTCTGCTAAATCGGCCGCATTAATTAAGAAGAACATTTTATCAAGTGCAAAAGTATCCTTTACACGACCAAGCTGGATTAAGAATTCACGGTCAGCACGAGAGAACACATGATTATAATACGTTACAAATAAAATAGCATCTGCGTTTTTAATATACTGGAACGCAACGTCCGTATGGCGGGCGTTAATAGAATCCGCTCCAGGTGTGTCTACAAGCGCTACTCCTTGCCTTGTTAAAGCACAATCATAATAAAGCTCCATATACTCAACAAAACATGATTTTTCTTCATTCGCTACATAATCAGAAAACTCTTCTAGTGTAACTTGTACTTGCTCCCCTAAATGAGCAGAAACCGTATCATACCCTTTTTGTACCGCTCGTAAAAAGCTAAATGTTGTTTTTTGCTTCCCAGTTGGTGAAGGATATTTCATAACTTTATCAATTTGTGCTAACGCTTCATCTAACGTAGTAATCTCATAATGAAACAACTTATAAACAGCTTTCATATCTTCTAATAAAGCTTGCTTTGATTTGAATTGAACCATTACTGTTCCGTGTGGTTTTTCCTCTGTAACCGGCAAAATTTGATTAATCGTTGCCGTCGTCGGATTTGGTGATACAGGAAGTACCTTCCCACCAAGCAATGCATTGGCAAATGATGATTTTCCAGCACTAAAAGCTCCGAATAACGCTACTGTAAATTGTTTCGTTTCCACACGACGCCTTTTTTCTATTACCTCTTGTTGTACATGTTTCAGCGCTGGCAATGGCTCTAATATCGTTTCAGCTTTCTTCACTTTCTCTAATATACGCTGAATATTTAAAGCTGCCGTTCCTTTTATCTCTTCCTCACGAACCATTACGTTATCGTTTACGCTTTCCTGCTCTTGTAGTGTGAATTTCTCACTAACAATTTGTGTTTTACTTTGCAATATTTCCTCTATTTGCAATCCTTCTGGTGTAGCAACACGCTCGTGCCAAACATTTTGCAAATAACTTTCATATGTCTCTAAATTGTTACTGTATTGCAATTGCGTTTCTTTTGCCGTTTGCAACATCATATATTTTTCAATCTCTTCTTCAATGCGTGCAACTGCTTCCTTCACCTTTTGCTTTAAAACGACTGCACTTTTATCAAAAATTTGCTGCGCTTTTGTAAAATAACGTTTCTTCAGTTCATTCGCTACATCCGCTGTATAAAGAAGTAAGTAATCACCTGTGAAACCTGCACCTTGTTTAATGACTTCAGCTAACATTTCTGGTCCAAAAGCAATTTCTAAAGCATATATGTCTTTCCCAATTTCCTCTGTGAACAATCCTTCTTCTTTTAAGAAGGCAACAATAAATTCTTTCACATGAAAATCAAGTTGCGTTTCAACAGTCTTTTGCAAAGCAGAATAAAAAGCATCTAAACGTCTCAGTTTTTCTTGCTCCGTCTTTCCTTTCGCAAATAGCAAACCGACCTTAAATTTAGTTAATTTCGTTTCTAAATACGCATTTGCCAATTCTCTCATTTCAAATGGCATTAAATACGCGTTATCTAATATAGCTTGTAAGCCTTTTATAAATTCGTTTCTCACATGAGATTCTTTACTAGCCTCGCGTTGTTTAGTTTCCGTTTGCTCTTCTTTCTTTTCAACTATCTCTGAAATAGAAAGCGGCGATGCTAACTCTTCCTCATATTTCAAAAGAGCTTTTTCATTTTCCGAAAGAATAAACGAAAAATGTTCCCCCATTAAATATTCTGTTTCTCGCTCCATTCCATCTCTTACATACTGCACTTTTTCTTTCATAATAGAAGTAATTAATGTTTCTAAGCTCCCAATTTCATTATGTGTATGGTTCATCATTCGTAATGAAGTATAATACACTCCATCTACTTCAATATCCCAGTTAGAGAACGATTGTTTTACACTATCTTTATAATCCTCAAACGATAATTCATTTTCTTTATGTTTATCTATTTGATTTACAACTAGATAAACCGTTTTATTACGTTGTTTCAATTCTTTAACAAATTGCAAATTCACTTCCGATTGGACGTGATTATAATCCATCATATAAAAAATTACGTCTGCTAGATGCAGCGTTGATTCTGTCGCTAATTGATGGGCATCATCTGTTGAATCAATCCCTGGTGTATCAACTAACATAACACCCTCAGGAATTGGCGCATCATTCCGATAAATATGAACACCAATTACCTCATCACCGTCTTTACAAATTTGTTTTAATTCTTCAGCTGAATATGCACCATCATATTCGTACTGTTCTCCAGATTTAACTGTTACAACAACACGATCCATTCCTTTTTCAATTTTGACAACGTTAGCGCTTGTCGGAATTGGACTTGTTGGTAACAACTGTGCTTTATATAGATGATTCATCATCGTTGATTTCCCTGCAGAGAAGTGACCGCAGAACGCTATCATAAGCTGCTCTTGTTTATATTTTTGAATCACCTCAAACAACTTTACACTATTCTCTGCATCGCCGTGTTTTTGCCACTCTTCATAAAAACAAACAAGTTTTTTCATACCGTTTGTCTGTACTATGTTTGTCATCCCCTTGTTCCCCTTTATCCAAGATGTATATACTTTTTCCCGCCATTTGCGAGCTCATAATCATCAGGAAATACATCCCCTCATCGATTACAGTTTCACTTTACTATCATACTAAATTTTCAGCATATTCTCATTAAAAATAAAAAATCCCTTTCATTCTTTTTACAAATGAAAGGGATTTTATGTCATATCACTCATTTTGCTGTTCCTACTCCATTTAAAACATACTTTGCAATAACTGCATATACAGCGACTGTACCTGCTACTAATGCATATACCATACTCATGCACCAACCTTTTTTTGATAATGATTATCACTTTTAAATACATTTTATCATTAAAGAGAATCATTATCAATACTTTTCATAAAGAAAGCCCCTTATAGAAAGGAGCTTTACTGCCTGTTTTGAAGAAGGTTAAAACTTGTTGTGCACTCTTATTATATCTCATAATACATATCTTAACAGTTTTAAAAATTGGAAATTACCTATATACCCTCCTCTTTACATTTTGTATAATAAAAGGGAATTACTTAACAAGGAGGAAAATAATGACACAAAATATTTCACAAGGCGAGAGGATACATTCCATTGATATTATTAGAGGGATAGCTGTACTAGGTATTTTTCTTGTTAACTGGCCTATTATCGCTGGGATTGACTCACGTGATCTTTCAGGAGTTTATGAGGGGCTAGATAGCTATATCCGTCTATTTTACGATATGTTTATTCAAACAAAATTTTATACAATCTTTTCGTTTTTATTCGGCCTAGGCTTTTACATTTTTATGACTCGTGCTGAAGCGAAAACAGATCGCCCAAAAACTTTATTTGTTCGTCGCTTACTTATTTTATTATTATTTGGTTTCTTACATTACGTTCTTTTATGGGACGGGGACATTTTACATAGTTATGCAATCGCTGGATTTTTCTTATTTTTATTTTACAAGAGAGAACCTCGTACCATTTTAATATGGGCAATCGTTTTATTAAGTATTTTTCAATTTCTTATGCTAATTGCTAGTATTGGTATTGCCTTCATGCCAAAGGATGAACTTGGATTATCCTTACCAATCATGCCACTTGAAGACTGGGTATCACAAATACAAAATCGTTTCCATGCATTTTATGCTAATGGAATAGGGCTAAATATTTCAATGCTCCCAGAAACACTCGGATTATTTTTACTCGGTTTATACGCTGGTAAAAAAGACATTTTCCGTCGTACGAAAGAGTTAGATCCGAAACTTAAAAAATGGCAAATCATTATGTTCGTTTTAACATTACCGTTTTGGTTCTTTATGGTTCGTTATTTCTTATCAACCTCTTCATATGAACCACTTTATATGCAAGGACTTGCAATGTTTAGCGGAAAAACATTATTCATCTTCTACATTTTCACGCTTATGCGTTTATTACAGAAAGAAAAATGGCAAACATTATTACGACCATTCCAATATGTTGGTCGAATGGCGTTAACAAATTACATCTCGCATACAATTGTTACGTTACTTGTATTCGGACTATTGTTCAAAAATGATTATCTTGCTCCATTATGGGTAGGTCCTCTATTTTGCATTAGTTTCTATACGTTACAAATCTTTATTAGCCGCTGGTGGCTGTCACGTTATCAATACGGTCCACTTGAGTACATTTGGCGTCTTGGTACTTACGGGAAAATGATGCCACTTAAAAAGAAAAGCAAGGTCTCGTAACGAGACCTTGCTTTTTTTACACTTCTCTTACCGCACTTTGCATCGGTTGTTCTAGTTGCAACATTTGAAGTAGCACTAAATAAACCGTTTTAATTGATGTAAGGGGGCACAATGTAACTGGAGAAATATTAAAAGGGACTAGAGAAAAAATAACATGAGAGAACGTCACTTTATATTATATTCCTATAAGAAATCACAAAGTGCGATCCAATCATTTGTTTTACTATTTTTAGCAAAATAAATTCCACCGCCATGAATAATCTTTAAATGGGCTTTGGGATCGTCTGTTATTTGAAAAATAAATTCATAATCCGCGGGCCATTGGATACCTGATTGGGCAAAGCAAGCATAGCCTCCTAATTTGTGTATGTAATGATTTTCTTCAAAAATGTCCTCGTAGTAGTCAATCTCAATTGTGTTTTCAAGTTCAATAATTCTATCTTGCACGTTGTTAGGGAAATCTTCCGTATCCCATTGTGGAAACTCATCAGCTACTAATCTTGGTATTAAGGGAAAAGGTTTTAGATTTGGAAACGTAAGTGACATTTCATTCGGTACTAGTTCCTCTAAAGAATCATATTCTCTAACACAAAAATTTCCTGATAAATTGGACAAATCTTTAGCAAAGTTTGGAGAAAGAAATACTGCAATGACTTTCATATCTTTTACTGCTTCTGGAATAAAAGGTATTTGTGTTAAATTAAGCATCATAATCGCATACATTTTGTCTTGATAACGGTCGATTGGGCAAGTTTCATTTGGTAATGAATAGGGAATCTTTCCAATCCAACTTTCATTTATAGATAAATCAGGTCTTTTTCCGCCTGTTTGAAAGATAGTTGCTCTTTTCCTTAAGATATTCTTTATTTGATCTATTTCCAAAACATTTCTCCTCCTAAATATATATTTTGGTTTCTCCTTATTTTAACTGATAATTATATTCTAACAATAATGTACATTTTTTGTTATAACGCCCCTTTTGAAAGCTGTTGTTAAGCAGCAATTTCAAGGGTCTTTTTCTAGTTTTACTGTCGATTTAAAACAAATTTGTACTGTTTATGAAAAACATACCTTTTTGAATAAAGTTGCACCGTTTTGCATCATCAGGTAAAACTCCTATAGTAATGAAGCTTTAGAATTAAAAGTAGATCTGGAAATTGAGACATTATAAACTTATTAAACTAGCTCAGTAATAAAAACGATGGGTTCAATTCGACTGGTGTTTTAAACATCACTACAAATTAAAAACCTATCTCAAATGAGATAGGCTTAATTACATACAATTCGTATTGTGTCTACTTACTTTTTATGCTTCCCTTACTGCACTTTGCATAGACACTGGCTCTTCTTTTACTTTCACTTTACGCTGCGGCACCATATTAAATACGATATTTAAAAGTACTGCTGACGCACTTCCAAGTACAATTCCGTTATCTGTTAAAATACGAATGTTTTCAGGAAGTTGTGAGAATAATGTAGGAACAACTGTAACCCCAAGCCCAATTCCTACAGAACATGCAACGATTAATAAGTTTTCTTGTTTACCAAAATCAACGCTACTTAACATTTTAATACCATATGCCATTACCATACCGAACATCGCTAACATTGCACCGCCAAGTACTGATTTCGGGATAATAGTTGTAATAGCTGCGATTTTAGGAATGAATCCAAGAACAATTAACATACCACCACAAGTATAAATAATAACGCGATTTCTTACTCCAGTTAATTGAACAAGTCCTACGTTTTGAGAGTATGTTGTATATGGGAACGCGTTGAAAATACCACCTAACACCATCGCTAATCCTTCTGCGCGATAGCCTTTTGTTAATTCTTTTTCACCGATCTTTTTATTGCAAATATCAGATAATGCGAAATATACACCTGTTGCTTCTACAATCCCTACGCAAGCAACTAAAATCATCGTAATAATTGGCGTTAATTCAAATGTTGGTGTACCGAAGTAAAATGGCTGAATACCGTGGAACCAATCCGCTTCTCCAACCGCTTGCAAACTTACTTTCCCCATAAATGCTGCAACGATTGTACCGAACAATAGACCTAGTAAAATAGAGATTGAACGAATAAATCCGTCAAAGAAACGATACATAATGATGATAAATAATAATACACCAAATGCTAACGCTAAATTTTCAAGACTACCGAAATCTTTACTTCCTACTCCTCCAGCCATATCATTAATTGCTGCTGGAACAAGTGTAACTCCAATTACGGTAACGACAGATCCTGTTACAACAGGTGGAAACAGTTTTACGAGCTTTCCAAATAATTTCGCAAAAATAACAACGAATAACCCGGCAGCAATAATCGCTCCATAAATAGAAGACACGCCGTATTGTTTCCCGATTGCAATCATCGGCCCAACCGCTGTAAATGTGCAACCAAGTACAACGGGAAGTCCAATACCGAAAAAGCGATTTGATAATGCTTGTAAAATCGTCGCAACGCCGCACATTAATAAATCAATCGAGACTAAATATGTTAACTCTTTTTGATTTAAACCAAGTCCGCCGCCCACAATAAGCGGAACGATAATTGCGCCAGCATACATCGCCAGCATATGCTGCATACCAAGCGATGCGATTTTAAATGGATGTTGCTTCATCGTTTATTTCACCTCCGCAGTTTCTTGCTGTACAAATGTAACTGTGCCGTTATCAAGTGATGCAATTTCTGCTAGTGACTCAACACGAACTCCTTGTTCACGAAGCTTCTTTCCTCCATCTTGAAATGCTTTTTCGATAACAATACCAATTCCTGCAATACTTGCTCCTGCTTGCTCTACTAAACTCATTAAACCTAAAGCAGCCTGACCATTTGCTAAAAAGTCATCGATAATTAAAACACGATCATTTTCATCGATATGATTTCGAGATAATGAAATTTCATTCGTTTCTTGTTTCGTAAATGAATATACGTTTGCAACGTACATATTATCTTGTAACGTTAACGATTTACGTTTTCTTGCAAAGATTACTTTTACACCAAGCTCTAATGCTGCCATAACTGCTGGTGCAATGCCTGAAGATTCAATCGTCACGATTTTTGTAATGTTCTCTTCTTTAAAACGTTTAGCAAATTCTTTTCCGATCTCTTGCATAAGTACTGGGTCAATTTGATGATTTAAAAATGCATCTACCTTTAATACGTCACCAGTTAAAACCTTTCCTTCGTTCAAAATCTTTTCTTGTAATACTTTCATGTTTGTTCCCCCTCTTATGCAATAAAAAACTCCAAAAGCCGCCACCACTCGTTACAAGTGAGAGACGCGCTTTTGGAGTTTCGCAAAAAAGAATGCTAAACAAGCAAATATATTCGTCCTCACTCATAGTCAAAGTATTTACGGTACTTCGGTAGAAACTTGCAGGCCATATCCCCGCGATTATATGAGTGTAGCTAACTATTTATTTTATAGATGGATTATAACGCACTTTTTATACTTTGAAAAGCATTTCTTAATAAAACACGTACAAATTTTATAAAAACATCATTTTCGTTCGAGTTTTGTAAACTCTTACATATTATTTCAAAGTGTCGTTAAAATGATTGGCCCATCTTTTGTAATCGCAATTGTATGCTCATATTGCGCTGATAATTTCCCGTCCATCGTTCTTGCAGCCCATCCATTTAAATCTACTTTCGAATATCGCATACCTACATTGACAATAGGCTCAATTGTAATTACCATTCCTTCTTGTAGTTCAGGCCCTTGTCCTTGTTTCCCAAAATGAAAAATTGCTGGTTCTTCATGAATCTCTTTACCTATTCCATGTCCCGTAAAGTCTCTTGCGACAGAAAAACCTTCATTTGCTACATAACTTTCAATCGCATAGCCAATATCTCCTACATGATTACCGATTATCGCCTGATCAATTCCTTTATACAATGCATTCTCAGCTACTACCAATAACATTTCTGCTTCTTCAGAAACATTTCCAACTCTATACGTCCAAGCAGAATCTGAAAGACCACCATTTAAGTTTACTACCATATCAATTGTTACAATATCACCCTCAGTTAAAGGAACATCCGCAGGAAACCCATGACACATTTCATCATTTACAGATGCGCATATCGCATATGGATACCCGTTGTAACCTTTCTGTTCAGATGTTGCACCATGCTTTTCTAAATATGCTTCAACAAACGTATCAATTTCTTTTGTCGTAATACCTGGTTTCATCATTTTGGCAATTTCCCTATGACATGAAGCAAGTAATTTCCCAGATTCATGCATCAAATCTATTTCATTTTTCGTTTTAATTGTAATCATTCTACCTCTCCTTGCTAAACCTGCTATTTGCTACTAAAGTTCAATCATACACATCCTCTGTCAACATTTCAAAACTCCCAATTACAACAAGTACAAAAATATGTATCCTATACTTCTAAATCAAAATAAAAAAACAGAAGATCCCCTCTGTTTCTTAATCATTTTTACATATATAATTCATTTTCAAAAATTCAAAACAACTACCGTTCGTCTTCTGGATAAACGTTCCAACTGCTTCGAATCCTGCTCTTTTATACACTTTAATTGCTCTCTCATTAAATGTCGCTACTGATAACGTTATATAATTGCATCCGTATTTTTCTTTACTAAAAGCTAGTCCAGCGTTTACGAACTGTAAACCACATCCATTTCCAATTATATCAGGTCTCATTCCAAGACCTACATCAACCGTTCCATCATTTATTTTACAAACAGTAAAAAAACCAATGAGAGTGCCGTTTTCCTTCACAGAAAATGTATGATCTCCTCTACTCTCATCATGTAAAAACTCAGCTAAATCTTCTTCATCTGCCTCTATATCATAAAAAGAATATTCCCCTTCATAATGCCAGTTATATGCAATTTCTTCTGCTTCTTCTTGCGTCATTACTGTATATGTATAAATCATTCTTCTATCCCCTTTAAAAAAAGAGCTGCAATTAAGCAGCTCTTTTTTATAACTCATAGATTTCTTTATACTTCGCTTCTAAATAATCTGCTAAGTAGTTTGCATTTAATCCTTCACCTGTCACATCTTCTAAAATTTCAAGTGGCTTTTTCGTTTTACCGTATTGGTGAATATTTTCTGTTAACCATTCACGAATTGGTGTTACATTTCCTTCTTCTAATAATGCATCAAAGTTCGGAATGTCTTTTAACATTCTTTGCTTAAATTGCGCTGCATACATATAACCAAGCGCATAAGATGGGAAGTATCCAAATGAACCACCAGCCCAGTGAACATCTTGCAATACACCTTGCGCATCGCTTTCCGGACGAATTCCTAAATATGCTTCCATCTTATCATTCCAAGCCGCTGGCAAATCCTTCACTTGTAATGTACCATCAAATAATTCTTTCTCAAGTTCATAACGAACCATGACGTGAAGCGGATATGTAAGCTCATCTGCTTCTATACGAATGAACGATGGCTTCGATTCGTTAATCGCATCATAAAATTCATCTACTGATATATCATTGAATTGACCATCGCTATACTCTTTTAATAAATCATAATTTTTCTTCCAGAATGATTTATTACGACCGATAAAGTTCTCAAAGAATAATGATTGTGACTCATGAATACCCATAGAAGTTCCACTACATAGCGGTGTACCTTCGAATTTCTCTGCAATATTTTGTTCATATACAGCATGGCCACATTCATGAATTGTTCCAAACACTGCCATACGGAAATCTTTTTCATCATAGCGTGTTGTAATACGAACGTCCCCTCTATTTAATGTAATCTCAAATGGATGTACCGTTTCATCAAGACGACCTGCTTCAAAGTCATAATTCAATTGCTTTAATAACTCTAATGTAAAGTTCTTTTGTTTTTCTTTTGAAAAATGTTCCGATAAAGCACTTGTCTTTAATCTCTTTTGTGACTCCGATATTTCTTTTACGAGCGGAACGATACGCTCACGAAGTTGACCAAATACGTGATCTAACACTTCTACTGTAATACCTGGCTCATACATATCTAATAATGTATTATATTTATATGTTTCGTAACCCCAATATGTAATGAATTTCTTTTTAAATTCAACTATTTGTTCTAAATACGGACGGAACATTTCGAAATCAGATTTTTCCCGAGCTTCTTCCCACACACTTTCCGCTTTCGCTTCTAATTTCACATACGCCTCGTATTCCGCTTGTGGAATTTTCTTATTTCTATCATATTCTTTACGACACTCTTCAACCATTTTCTTCGTCGTTTCAGAAAGTTTATCTTCACTTATTAAAGCTTCAAGCTCTGTTAAATAATTTCCCATCTCATCTGAAGTCGACATGACAAACACTTCTGATGAAAGCATACCAATTACTTCTGAACGCTGGTCTACACCTTTTTTAGGCGCACCGGTTCTTAAGTCCCAAAACATTAAGCTTAATGCTTCCTCGTAATTCTGTATCTTCTTCACATATGTTAAAAATTGTTTTTCTACTTCATATGTAGCTACTGTCATCGTATAAAACCTCCCTTTTCTACCTCAAACTTAATTCGACATGGAAATCTAAATTCCTTTTATAATAGAAAAAAAAGCTTGGCAAGCGCCAAGCTTTCTCCTTATAATTCTTTACCTTCTACTGGTAGTACGTTTTTCACCGCTTCTATAACTTTCTCATCTTCTGTATCAGATAAGAAGATTGATATAGCACCTTTATCGTCGCTCGTACGAATTAAACGTCCAATCCCTTGACGAAGACGTAAAATCATATACGGTACATCTACATCCCAGAATGGATCATTTACATGTTTACGCTTCGCTTCAAACACAGGATCGTTTGGAGGGAATGGTAATGACCAAATAATAACATGCGATAATGATGAACCAGGAATATCTAAACCTTCCCATAAATGAACAGCACAAAGTACAGTCTCTTCTTCATTTTGGAAACGAGAAACGAGCTGACTAATTTCTTGATCCCCTTCATATAGGAACGGAACGGACATTTGTTCTTTACTTACATATTCTTTAAACGCTGCAAGTTCTTGCGTTGTACGGAATAATACAAGTGTACGTCCATTTGTTTTCTGTATATTTTCAAGTGTATATTGACACTTTCTTTCCCATTCATTTTCTTTCGTATGCGATAGTAAGTTTACTGCCATTTGCTCCTCATAATCAAACGGTGAGGCAACTGAGAATGATAAGTAATCTTTTACCCCTAGGCTATTCGCTGTAAATGCGAATGAATCGTTGTTAGATAATGTAGCAGAAGAGAAAATATACGGGATTTTCTTCGAGAATACTTTCTCTTGTAATACTTCTTCAACTGCACGTGGCATAATCACTAACGTGAAGGCTCCATCACCTTCTTCACCCCATGTAATTACATTTTTCTCGTGCATGAACAGACGAAGTGAATGTTCTAATACATCTAAATGTTCATCAACGATATTTAAATCATACGTGTTTACTGTATGCATTTCACTTTCAAATACTAATGCATCACCGACTTCACCAATTTTCGCATAAAGTCTATTCGCTTCAGCTGTTACTTTTTCTGTCACAGTAATTTCTAAACGATCAGAACCGGCGATTTCCTTTTTATTTTCTTGTAACACATCAAAGAATCGCTCTGTTTGCCAAATTGTTTCTTCTACTAAATGCGCAAACTCTTCACGAATATCGTTTTGCAACAATCTTGTTAAAAGTTGCTCCATCATCGTTTGCTTTAAACGATATGTTAAAGCTTTTTGAGCTGCATATTCTACAAGATGTCCTTCATCGAATACAACGCAGCTACTTTCAGGTAATAACGGAATTTGTCCTTCACGCTTACGAGCATCGTACGTCCAAATATGATCCATGTAGAAATCTTGAGAACAAATAATTAAATCTGCCGCTTTACGATAATGTTCACGAGAAAGAGTTTGACCACAACGATGACGAGAATCACAAGTGAAGCAATCTTGGAAGTAATCCCAATTTACTTTTGACCATTCCTCATCATTTAAAAGTGGAAATTCTTTTCTGTCACCGTAGTGGGTAAAGTTTTGCATCGTACCATGATCGAATACAAACTGTGGTAATTCGTAGTATACATCTTCAATTACTTCTGGAGCTCGTCCACTCATTACATCTTCAAGTTTACGTAAACATAAATAATTATCCATTGATTTCGCAAGTCTAACATCAACAGATAGTCCTAATGCTTCAGATAACTTAGCAATGTCCCCTTCTTCTTTCACAAGCTGCTCAATTAACGTTTCATCAGCACAAGCGATAATAGCTGGTTTTCCAGTATAACGCGCATAGCAAATTGCATATAGAAGATATACAATTGTTTTCCCTGTTCCTACACCCGCTTCTGCGAACATTACTTTCTTTTCTTGGAAAGCACGCTCTAATTGAAACGCCATAAAAATTTGTTCATCACGCTCTTCAAAGCCTTTTTCCGGAAGGATATCGTAAAACACATCTCCAATCCATTCATTCAACTTATCATAAAAATTATCTTGTTTCCCTACTTCAAATGGTAATCTCTTCTCAGTAAACATCCTTAGCCTCCAACCAAAAAGTTTTTCTATAAAAAGATATAGCCACTGCTACTCATATGTGTGCAGCCACTTTCCCCTGTTGCCATACATAGAAATACACGAAAAAAAATTTTCCTTTCGAAAAAGGAAAATTTTTTTCTATATTAATGACTTTAAATACCGTTTATCAATCGCTGTTTCGTGTGAAAGAGCTGACAAATATTCTTCTTGTGCTTTTTGTATTTCATCTACAATCGCACCTTGGCTATCCACTTCTTTCCCGATCTCATCATACGTACGATGAATAGCTTTTTGAATCATCGATAATTGGAAACTATCCATATCACGTCCTCCTTTACGCATTACATAATAGCCAGTATATGCGCGCTGGAGGAGTTTTATACTATGAATTACGCGGTGGACGTTTTCCGAAGTATTGGTAGTAATCTGTACGGATAAATCCATTAAATAGTTTACGTTTCTTCGATGCATCTTTTCCATAACACTTTTCAAATGCTTCGTAGCTTGTTAATACATACGCTGACCATGTGTCTAATGGGCGGAATACTTGTCCCATTTCTTTGTACAATTGTTCAACGAGTGCTTTTTCACTTAAACGTTCTCCGTATGGAGGATTCGTTACAACATAGCCATAATCCTCTTTTGTCGTGAAATCTTTTACTTGCATTTGTTTAAATGTGATTAAATCACCTAAACCTACTTCTTCAGCGTTGTCTTGAGCAACTCGGATCATACGATGATCGATATCTGATCCAATGATTTGTAGTGGTTGATTATAATTCGCTAAATCTTCAGCTTCTTGACGAGCTTCACGCCAGTTTTGTTTACCAACCCAGCCCCACTCATCTGATGCGAAACCACGGTTAAATCCTGGTGCAATATTTTGTCCAATTAATGCTGCTTCAATCGGAATTGTACCTGATCCACAGAAAGGATCCACGAAAGGACGATCCGGCTTCCAGTTTGTTAACTTAATTAAAGACGCAGCCAATGTTTCTTTTAATGGGGCTTCCCCTTGATCCATACGGTATCCACGTTTATGAAGTCCAACACCACTTGCATCAATTGTTAATGTTGCAATATCCTTAAGCATTGCGATCTCAATACGGAATAACGGACCATCTTCTTCAAACCAAGTTGTACGTTTATATGTTGTTTTTAATTTTTCAACGACAGCTTTTTTAACGATACGTTGGCAATCTGAAACACTGAACAACTCAGATTTTAACGATTTACCAATTACAGGGAACTCTCCGTTCTCTGGAATATAATCTCCCCAGTTTAATGCTTTCGTTTTTTCAAACAGCTCATCAAATGTTGTCGCTTTGAATTCGCCAACTTTAATTTTCACACGGTCCGCAGTACGTAACCATAAGTTCGTGCGACAAATCGCATTTTCATCTGCTTCAAATGTTACTTTGCTGTTTTCCACTTGGCATTCATAACCAAGATCACGAACTTCTCGGGCAACTAACGATTCAATACCCATTGCCGCTGTTGCAATTAAAGTAACTTTTCCCATTTGCATTCACCTCTTATGTATAGTTAAACAATAATTAATAGCAATTTGTCCTATTAATCATTACATTTTACGAAGAATTTTCTCATTAACCATTTTAACTCATAATTTATAACTTCATACAAATAAAAAGCCCTCCTCTAACAAAGGAGAGCTGAGTTATTTCATAGTTGGTTCATAACGTTCTGTAAGCCATGTTCTGTTCCTTTGTACTGCAAACGGCCCACGCCTCGTACTCCGGTGGCAATCATCTATCTACAGGTTATACAACCTGTCCTTTCCCATCGTTCATTTCCTTGGAAAAGATTCCCCTACCATTATTTGGGTTTCTCGCTCGTGGGGTTTACCTCGTTCCACTCCTATCATTTCTTCAAGGACTTCGTCACTGTGGCACTTTAAAGGTAGTCAAACCATATCCGAAAGGACTTAGGTTTTTTCCCTGCCGTTAAACCAGCCTTACAGCCAGAATACCCTAGCTTATGAATTGGCTAGGCACGAACACTACAGCCATCTCAGGCCGTGCGAGCATGGACTTTCCTCTACAACGTTGGCGTTGCAGCGATTACCCAAACGTTATGACATCCATTAGTATAGTGGAAACAAAAAGATTTTGCAATGTTTTTTTCTATGTAAAATGCTTTAACCTTTTTACCACTAGAAATTATTCGTATAACTTACTTCCAAATACAGCTTTTTCTAAATTAGATAGACGTTTTAAAATGTCCGTATTCGTGTTGTTATATACAGGTTGTGCAACTGGTGTTTGTACAACTGGTTGTTGTGGCACTTGCGTTGCTACTAATTTTTGTTCCTCTAATTCACGCTTTAAACGAGCATTTTGTTGCTTTAATTGATCAAACTCCTTGTGGAAAGCTTCATAGTCTTTAATGATCATATCAAGAAACTTGTCTACTTCTTCTTGTTGATAGCCTCTCATGCCTGTTTTAAATTCTTTTTCTAAAATATCTTTCGCCGTTAATTTAATTTTATCCGAAATCATTTTCTTCACCTCAAATTTTTGCCAAAACTTTCATTACCTAAATTTTTTCAGAAACAATGCCTTTTGTCAATCATATATACGAGTACTATATTACATATTACTCAGCATTATTCCACTGTTCCTCTTCTATTATATCTTGTAAATCAGAAAAAAGAATGAAATAACTGTGATAATTTTCTATTTCTCCTTTTTTCTTTGCTGCTTCTACAATATATTTGGGACTCCCTGGTTTTTCTTCATCATATACAGCTAAAAGTGCATCACTTTTTTCAATAAAAAATTGATTTTTTAATTTAAATTGTTCCGGGCTCTCGTACTTCCGTTTCGTAATACTATCAATATGGTCTGCTTGAGAGAGAATACATTCGTAATATTCACGGTTATCTTCCTTCCAGCTTTCTTCTTGTTCTAAAAACGGAGTAAATACAGCTAATTTTAGATCTGGATATTCTACTTGAATTTCAAAAACAACTTCAGCAGCCCATAATTCGACTCCTAACTGCCCACTTATTATCACCCATTCCAAACCTTCTTCTACAAAAGTAGTTAATTTTCGGTGCAATGCTTTTTTTATACATTCCACCCCTGGATGATCATTTTTAAATATACCAAGTTCAAATGGCTTATATCCCGTTACAGCAATAACTTTCATATCAACACTCCAATTACAAAAAAAGAACTAGCATTTCGCTAGTTCTAACATATCATTTACTTTTTAAATATTCCACCAACGTTTGGTCCAATATTCGGACCTACTGGTGATACATTTGGTCCGAATGGTGATACGTTTGGTCCAAACGGAGATACATTTGGTCCTGGACCAAATGGTGATACGTGATGTCCGTGATGTCCATGATGTCCATGACCACATGGTCCACATCCCCCGCCGAATCCTGGATCGATTGGGTCTACAACATTTACATTCGAGTTTGTTTGTGGGAAGAAGTTTTGGTTTTTAATTTGTTGATGATGAACATGTGTTGTATGCGTTGGGAAAATGTGTGGCACCACCGTTGTTGAAAAAGAATGTGTTACACACTGTTTCGTCGGATGAATGACAGGAGCAGTTGTACAGATAGGTCCTACAGGCTTATGCCCTCCAAAACAAGGATGACAATGATGCATAGTTTTTTCTCTCCTCTCTCGTTAAAAAAATCTGACTACACTTTACAATATGAGAAAAGAGGGAAAGCCGTTTGTTATATATACCCATTTATTACAAGGAAATTTGTCTAGCCTTCTGCTTTATACGTAATGCTTTTTATAGACAGCCCCCCAAGATTACTTACCAAAAAAACCTCCAACTTGCTTTACAATACCTGTCACTTGGTTCATCGCATTCATCATTTGTCCAGCTGTATTCATCATTTTATTTACATCATAGTTACCATCTGAGTTTTTAAATTGGGAAACAAAACTAGAAAATTGACTCGGTTGCTGTTGTTGTTTTTGTTTATTCTGCGTCGGGTACGGTTGTTTTGGTGGATAAAACATCGCTTGTTGATTTCCATAGGGAGATGGTGGTGGCATATAGTATTGTGAATTCATATAAGATTGCTGTTGTTGATCCATATAGGGCTGCTGTTGTTGATCCATATAAGGTTGCTGTTGCTGATTCATATAGGGCTGCTGTTGCTGTTGTTGATTCATAAACGACACTTCAAATGGCTGGTAATAATTTTGATTTCCATAATGAGGCTCGAAAGGATACATATTATACCGTAAATATGTATCCGTATTATATTGGTACATATTTTGCTGTGTATATGGATTAGATTGCTGATATACGTTTGGTTGTTGAAACATGCATTCTCTCCTCCTTCACATAAGTTTCTACATATATAATATGTACCAGTAAAATAATATGTGTAACGGAGTATCTGTCTATTTTTGTCGGAAGTTTAAATTTTTAAAAAATTAAAAAAGAAAACCCTTCCATGCTATGATAATGAAGAAGAAGATTCTCATGGGGGAGGAATCAACATGGTATTAGGGGATTTAAAACAAGCGTTTTCTCAAAAAAAGGGGTATTACACAGAGAATGTAAATGAATTGTTAGACTTTGCGAGACATTGGTATCTCGAAGGAAAAATATGCATTTCAGATTACCGAACATTAATAAAAGAATTAGAAATAAACGGTGCAACAAAACCTACAACAATGACAGAAGCATAAAAAAACAAGAGGGTTTCCCCTCTTGTTACTTACATTGCTCAATTATATTTTGCAAAGTATACGAAATGGCTTGATGTGTTTCAAAGAATCGCTTACCTTTACCTTTATTTACAAAACATTGCAACACATTTGTCTGTAAATTATCGTACACTTGATCAATTTGCTGTACATGTATATACTTCGGTTTTTCTTCCTTAATCCATTTATAAGCTAATTCTTTCCACACTTTTAATTCCTCGTCTACCATATCTACAAATGGTTTCATATCCTTATAAAAATCGTACTCAATCATTTCTCTTTTTTTCACATTCGCTTCATTATTATACTGCATGAGTTTTTCTGAAGATTGTATTAATGCTTCATACTTCATTTTATTCCCACCTTATTATGCACTCACTACGACGTTTTGAAATGCCTTCACCCAATTCCCTTTTTCTTCGTGATGCACTAATTTATTTTCCATATGCTCAATATGCATTTCTGTTATTTCTATTTTATTGCATATTTTTTCACTCGTATCCTTCAATGCATGATTCATTCTAATCCCTATATTCATTTCCAGCAAATCGAGAGAACTTAACATTTGATCCATTGTTTTCATTACATCTTCCTTCTGAACCATCGCCATATACAAAACGCCCCCTTCTTTGCTTTTCCTTTGTCATGTAATTTCGCCGAATGACTCCTCACTCCTGCTCACATGACAAAACTAGTTGTTATTCGTCAAAGAAATCATTTTGTATGTCATTTATAGAAATGGTAACAATACAAAAAGGAGGTGTATGAAAATGGCAAAGAACAAAAACGAAAAAAAGAAAAAACAAAACAAACAAAATAAACCCGAGACTGGCAACCCTAAGTTAGATGGTCCAAACTTCCCTGCTACATAAAGTGAAACTTTAATCAGCGGGGGTTTTGTTCATCCCCACTGATGTTAGCCTTCTCAATCGGGCTTTTACGGGCAGTTGATCCACACCTAAATTCTTTGCTTTCACTGAATTTTGAGACGTGGGTCTTACTGCCCGGCAAGTAGCGGGATAAAGTGAGACTTTAGCGCTTTTACAAAAAGCTAATTTCTGAAGCATCCTTAATCTCTTATATTCATTACGTTTTGAGATTAAATTTTTAGCATACACGGCAGGATTACTTCACATTAAGAAGTCCCGTCTTCATTTATGAAGATGGGACTTCTTTTTTATTATATCACGAACTCATCCATCCTTTTAACAAAACGATTTACGATAGAAGCAACATAGATTTGCTCCCTCTTTCTTTTATACCATTCTGTTATATCAACTTCACCCTTATACTCTTTCAGTAAAAACAACTCATTTATTTCCGTATCTCTACAAAACCAATCTCTCATACTTATTTCCTTATGTGCAACGACAGGATAAACCTCTCTAAGGGCTGGCGTACAAGATTTTCTAGCTTCTCTTACATAATATTCATAATCTGCTCTTGATCCTGTGTGTATAGTTTGCAATGCAAACCTATGGAATAAACTTTTATAATTCGGATGAAAAAGTAACTCCGCTAATTTCTGCCCTAATTCTATACGCTTTTGTAACGTTTCAAATTGATAAACTGAAAAACCGTACATCCTCCCGTCGACAGTCGGAAAAATAACAGCACTAATATGCAGCATTTCTTGCAATTTAAAAAGTGCAGTATGGAATACATGTTTTTTAAAATATGTATTCTCAATAACTGGTTTTTGAATTTTATTTTGCTCATTTATAATAAGCGCTGTCATGAGCCTATTTATATCTTTTTTTTCCCAAAAATAAATCCATTCTTTTTCCATGAAAATTGATACGTTAAAATATTGTAACAAGTAGAATAGTGGTACCTGTCTCCTCTTACTTTCTTCATATAACAATAGCTGGGGAAATGCATCTAAAAAAATAATCCAATTCGCTTCTTCATAAGTCAGAAACAAATGTTTTTTTACTGTTTGAGGTAAAACAGTAGCATAATACCTCCCTTTTAAATCAGTCATATTCCATCCCGCATTTCTCGAGACCATACTTGCTAAAAAGGCCCACCTAATTTCACTGTTCCTTACATAATATTCTTGATAAGACTGCGTTCGAGAAATGTTGTCCATATTAGCCATTTCTATTTCCCTCTTAATGTTATAAACGATTGTTTTTTCTTCGTCTGTACAAACCATATTTTTACGATATTGTTTAATTTTTTCATAATCATTCCATGTAAACATGAATAAGTCATCATACCTTTCTTCAAAAAGGTCACATCTTTTTTCATTTTTTGTTATAATCACCTTTGTAAGTAATTCTTAGCAAGTTGGGAGTGGACACACTATGACCATTCGTTACCCAAACGGAAAACGGTACAATCAAGCTTCACAACCTCATAAAACACCAATTAAAAAACATACTTATAGTAATAGAGGTATGTCCCTTGAAGAGGAATTGAATGAAACAAATGAATATTACTTAACCCATAATATTGCATGTGTACATAAAAAACCTACACCTCTTCAAATTGTAAAAGTAGATTACCCCGCTCGAAGTGCTGCAGTGGTAAAAGAAGCGTATTTTAAACAACCTTCTACAACAGATTACAACGGTGTATACAAAGGGAAATACATCGATTTTGAAGCGAAAGAAACAAAAAATAAAACCAGCTTTCCACTTCAAAACTTCCACCTTCATCAAATTGAACATATGAAGCAAGTAATTGCCCATGATGGAATTGCATTTGTTATTATTAAATTTACACTTTTTGATGAACTTTATTTACTAGATGCAAAACATATTATTGCATTTTGGAATCGTCAAAATACTGGTGGACGGAAATCGATTACGAAAGAAGAAATAGAAGAGCATGGATCTTTATTATCATGCGGTTATCACCCTCGGATTGATTATATCCGTGTACTAGACACGGTTTATTTTTCGTGATAGAGTCATCACTAAGGCTCTTTTTTCGACTTTTGGGGAGAGAATGAAAGGTAGGAGAAAGTATAATGTCAGATAATTATCGTTCTCGTACAGAACGAAATCATGTAAAAAATCAAAAGCAAGAAACAAATAAAGAAAAAAAACCAAAGAAAAAAGGCTCCTTTTTTAAAAAATTCCTTATAGGTTGTCTACTTCTTGGTATCGTTGGTCTTATAGCTAGCGTTTCCGCTTTCTTTGTTATGGTGAAGGACGCTCCAAAATTAGACAAATCAAAACTTGTCAATCCTTTATCAACAAAGTTTCTTGATAAGAATGGGAATTTTTTCTATGAATACGGTGCTGAAAAACGAACCCACGTTACGTATGATCAAATTCCAAAAGTAGTTGAAAATGCATTCCTTGCAACTGAGGATTCGCGTTTCTATGATCATAATGGAATTGATTTTAAACGAACTACAAAAGCAGTTATGGAAAATGTCACTGGAGGATTCGGATCTCAAGGTGGTAGTACGATTACACAACAAGTAGTCAAAAACTATTTTCTAACGATGGACAAAACTGCAAAGAGAAAAGTGCAAGAATGGTACCTATCTTACAAATTAGAGCAACAATACTCTAAACATGAAATTTTAGAAATGTACTTAAATAAGATTAACTTAGGTAACCGTTCGTACGGTATTGCAACAGCAGCAAAAAAATATTATGACAAAGATTTAAAAGACTTACAGTTACATGAAGCTGCAATGCTTGCAGGTTTACCCCAAGGTCCTAATATTTATGATCCAACAAAACCAGATAACGTTGAACGAGCTACACAACGTCGTAACGTCGTATTATCATTAATGAATCGACATGGTTATATAACAAAAGATGAAATGAATAACGCAATTAAAATCCCTGTAACTGAGGGTCTTCAACCATCTTCAGAAGTAACAGAGATGAAGTATCAAGCATTTTTAGATGCTGTTGTAAAAGAAGTTGAAAAAGAATATCCGGATGTAAATATCGGTTCAGATGGTTTAACGATTCATACAACACTTGATCAAGATGCTCAAGATTATGCTGATAAAATTATGGATGGCAATCTTATTAAGTATCCGAACGATCAATTCCAAGGATCATTCGTATTTATGGATACACAATCTGGAGAAGTTCGAGCAATTGGAGCTGGGCGTAAAGGAAGTAAGTCTACTTTCAAAGGTCATAATATGGCCACTGATTTAAAACGCCAAGTTGGTTCAACAATGAAACCAATTTTCGACTACGGCCCAGCAATTGAGAATTTACAATGGTCTACATACCATCAATTAAATGACTCTGAGTATACGTATTCTAATGGTAAAAAAATACGAAATGCAACAAATAGTTACAAAGGTGACGTTTCACTACGTGAAGCTTTGAAAAAGTCATTAAACATCCCAGCTTTAAAAACAGCCCAAGCGGTTGGTATTCCTAAGTCTCAAGCGTTTGCTGAAGGATTGGGTATGACATTTAAAGACGGCAAAGCATATGAATCAACAGCAATTGGTAGTAACGATAGTTCTCCATTACAATTAGCGGGGGCATATGCAGCCTTTGGTAATGGTGGAAACTACAATAAACCGCACTTCGTAAAAGAAGTTATCTTCCCAGATGGGAAAAAGAAAAGTTTTAAACCGAAAGAACAACGTGCAATGCAAGACTACACAGCTTACATGGTGACTGACGTTCTTCGTGACGTCGTAAAACCTGGTTCTGGTGGTACAGGTCCAACAGCATACGTTTCAGGTATTGATGTTGCCGGTAAAACAGGAACACAAAACTTTGATGAAGACGTTATTAAAAAATATGGTATTCCAGCTGATGCAAACAGAGATAGCTGGTTCGCTGGATATACACCGCAATATACCATGACTGTTTGGACTGGTTACGAAAAAGATGGTCCAGAAAATTACATTGGCGATCGTTCTACTAGAATTGCACAACAAATGTTCCAAGTAATGATGAGTAAATTCGCTACAGATAAAACTCGTTTCGAACGCCCTTCTTCTGTACAAGAATTAAATGGTGAATTGTACGTAAAAGGTGCTAAGAAAGATGCAATTAAACAAATTAAAGTAGATGCACCTAGTGGTCTTAATGTCACTTTTGATGGCGCTAGCACAGTTACACTAAACTGGTCTGGACCAGCAGAAGTTGATGCGTATGCAGCAAGCTATAAAGCGACTGACGGTTCAAGTGGTAGCCTATCAATAAGTGGTACGAAAGCTACTCTTGGTGGTATTAAACCAGGCGTTACTTACAGCTTCTCTGTAGTAGCGAAAAAAGGTACTGGAACAAGCCCTGCAATTAGTGCATCCTTCACTGCACCTGGCGGAACTCCAGACCCGAAGAAAGCTGAAGAAGAGGCTGCCAAAAAGAAAGCCGAAGAAGAAGCTAAGAAAAAAGCTGATGAGGAAGTACAGAAAAAAACTAATGAAGATAAACTAAAACAAGAAGAAGCTCAGAAAAAGGCTGCTGAAGAACAGCGTAAACAACAAGAGCAACAACAAGAACAACAACGTAAACAACAAGAAGAGGCTCAAAAGAAAGCTGAAGAAGAAGCTAAGAAAAAAGCCGAAGAAGAAGCTAAGAAAAAAGCTGAAGAAGAGGCTGCTAGAAAAAAAGCTGAAGAAGAGGCTAAGAAACAACAAGAGCAGCAACAACAAAATACAGGTGAAGATACACCTCACGCAGACGGAAATGTTGTTACAACAGAGTCTTAATACAAAAAAGAAGTCCTTTCTCTTAACGAGGAAAGGACTTCTTTTTTATTATCATTTTCTTTACATATAGCTTTTCTATTTCAATATACAACTGTGCTAACTGAATATATGAATGATAATTATTCGGTTTCTTTATAATGAACGTATATCGCTCCATAAAATTAACTGGTTGTACTTCCAATTTACTCGTGTAATCTTCCATTTCGTTCAAACTATGAACAGGTTGCTCATTTAGCCAATATACAATTGATAACAAATGCGCTGCCAAAAGAATCATTGGGCCTTCAGCTTCTTGCTTATTTCTGTTTCGAAATAGTGTAGCAATGTCTTCATGCTCACTTTTCCATACATTCAATAGTGCTGGAATACTATTTTCAATTTCATTCCACGGCTCATATTGTCTTTCCATATCATATATAAAGTAAGTATTTTGTATGATTTCTTCAAAAGACTGTTCTGTATAATACGCAATCGAATTTATACTTTCTTTAAAAAATGGTAAGCACCGAAATTCTTTCGGTATTTCTATAACTCGCTCCATCCTTTATTTCCCCTTCATTCGCTTCTTTCCTTCACGACATACTTCTAGTAAACGACACTCTTCACATTGTGGTCGTTGTGCTTTACAGTGATAACGTCCAAAGAAAATCATACGGTGATGTGTAACACTCCATTCATCCATCGGAATTTTCTTCATTAATGTCTTTTCTAC
The DNA here is from genome assembly GCF_007680225.1 of Bacillus sp. DE0042. NCBI lineage: Bacteria > Bacillati > Bacillota > Bacilli > Caryophanales > Bacillaceae > Bacillus > Bacillus sp. DE0042. The sequence continues at coordinate 1,261,946 of NZ_VEJP01000001.1, forward strand.
TTCTAACACCGAATCTTTCCATCTACAAATCGCTAACCGTTTACTCACTCTCTCTACATGCGTATCAACAGCAATTGCCGGAATTCCATATGCTACCGAAACAACTACATTTGCTGTTTTTCTCCCTACTCCTGGTAATTTCGTCAGCTCGTCACGATCTTCTGGAACTTTTCCGTTATAATCATCCAGCAACATCTGGCACAATTTTTGAATGTTTTTCGCCTTATTTCTAAACAATCCAATGGAACGTATATCTTGTTGTAATTCTTCTAAAGACACGCTTAAATAATCTTCTGGTGTTTTATATTTTTGAAATAAATTTTTCGTCACTTTATTTACAAGTGCATCTGTACATTGTGCAGATAACGCCACCGCGATTACTAATTCAAACGGATTATCATGAATTAATTCACAATGTGCTTCTGGATACATATCCGCCATTGTGTCTAAACAATAGCGAATTTGCGTTTTATTTAACATATACTTCCTCCTACATTACTGCTCCAACCAATTATAAAAAGGCACTTTCCCAGTAAATTTCGTCTCTTGTTTTGTCGTTTGCTGCGTTCTTTGTTGATTTGCTCTAAATTTCCGTCCTTGGTTTTGGGCTTGATCTACTGTTTTAATACCATTCTTTTTCCACTCAAATAAAATACGATCAATATATCGAAAATTAAGCTTACCACTCATTACAGCTTCCCTGAGGGCCGCTTGAATTAAATTGGGATGATGTTGATCTTGATCTTCCCACATACCCAACGTTTCACATTCAAACGGAGAAAGTGGTCTTCCAAATTCTTTTTCAAATACTGTATATAAATTTACTTGCAGTTGTTTTATTTCTTTTTGTTCTTCCTCTATTGATTCGTTCATTAAGAAATGCAATATTTTTTCCCATAGCGGTTGTAAAGAATAACTTTCACACATCATCGCTTCTGATTTTTGTCCACCTTCTAGTGATAAAAAACCTTTTTGAATCAATGTCTGAATTACTTCCATACATTTCATTTCAGTAATCGTCATCCGTTCTGAAATCTCTGACGGAGTCGGAAACGAATTGCCCGATTCTAAAAATGTGTGTACATGAAGTACAACCATAAATTCCATTTCATTTAACCCTAATTTTTTATAATGCATCATAAGTAATTTTGGAATTGCAATGCTTCCCTGCTCAAACCACTGTAACATCATTTTCTTTTTCATCACCAAACACCTCGCTCTCTAGTATAACACACCTTTCGTTATTTCTTTTTGCCACAATTCGTCAAAAAAAACCTTCCTATTATGTAGGAAGGTTTTTTGTATTGCGTTAATAAAATATACAATTAAGCTTGCACTTTACTTTTCATAAACGTATGAATGCGTTCTAATGCTTTCTCTACTTGTTCAAGAGATGTCGCATATGATAAACGAACGTTATTTGGAGCACCAAATCCTGTACCTGGTACAAGAGCCACTTTTTCCTCTTCTAATAGAGCTTTTGCCCAATCATCCACAGTTTCGTATCCTGATAAAGCTACAGCTTCTTTTACATTAGGGAATAAGTAAAATGCACCTTGTGGTTTAATGCAAGTAAAGCCAGGGATTTGAATTAATTTATCATAAATAATGTTTAATCTTTCTTCAAATGCTTGACGCATTGTTTCTACAGGTTGTTGTGAGCCTGCATATGCTGCAATTGCACCGTATTGAGCGATTGACGTAGGGTTTGACGTACTATGACTCGCTAAGTTCGTCATCGCTTTAATAAGCTGCTTATTTCCTGCTGCATATCCAATACGCCATCCTGTCATAGAATGAGATTTAGATACACCATTAATAATAAGTGTTTGTTCTTTTAATGCATTAGAAAGCTGGGCAATCGAAGTATATTCTGCTCCACCATAAATTAACTTTTCATAAATTTCATCTGAAACGATTAAAATATCGTGTTCTAAACATATTTCTCCAAGCTGTTGTAATTCCTCTTTGCTATAAATCATTCCTGTTGGATTGCTCGGTGAATTAATAATAACTGCTTTCGTTTTCTCTGTAATTGCCTCACGCAGCTGCTTCGCTGTAATTTTGTACTCATTGTCTTCCAGGCCTTCTACGTAAACTGGCTTACCTCCAGCAAGCTTTACTTGCTCAGGATAACTTACCCAATAAGGAGTTGGGATGATAACTTCATCTCCTTCATCAAGCAACACTTGGAATAATGTATATAATGCATGCTTTGCACCGTTACATACAATAATTTCAGATGGATCATACGCAATTCCTTGATCACGTGTAAACTTCTTCACAATTTCTTGTTTTAACGCTTGTAATCCACCTGTTGGTGTATACTTCGTATGTCCTTCTAACATCGCTTTATGTGCAGCATCCATAATATGTTCTGGCGTATTAAAGTCAGGTTCTCCTGCCCCTAATCCAATTACATCATGACCTTCTGCTTTTAATGCTTGTGCCTTTGCTGTAATTTCTAAAGTTGCAGATGGTGTTAAAGCAGCTACTCGCTTTGCTAATTTCATTTGTAGTTCCCCCTACATCTATTTTTCAATGCTGTAGTGACCAGCATAAGCCCCATTTTGAAACTCTAAATAATAATACGTATAACGATCTTCCTGATCAATATATGTAATTTCCCACAACGGAATATCGTTTTGAGCACCTAATTTTACTTTTATAATTTCTTTTGGCTTTGGCTTCGGCTCATCGCCTTTTCCTGTAGCTTGTTCAGCCAACTTTTGCAAAGCTTCTTTTTCAGGAATACCTTCACTCTTTTTCTTCACAAGGACATTCCCTTTTTTATTAGGCACCCAAACAATAATTTGTTCTCCTTTTTCGTCTACACCTTGTACGACTGTATATGAAGAATTTCCGTTATAATAATCTACAGATTTTACTTTTGTAAGCTTTGCCTTTTCTTTTGCAATTTCTACAGATTTTTCCTCTTTATGGATTTTCTTTTCCATTGCTTTATTATAAACATACGCCCCATATATTCCGCTAGCAACGATTACGATAACGATTGCAAAGATCCACTTTTTCATTGTATCACTACGTTCTGTAAATCGTAAATACAGCTGTTTCTTTATCTTTTTCGTCTAATGCTAATCCGAACATGAGGTCCTGCTCTTTTAACGTACGATTCAAACTATCAACGATTTTATACAAGTCAGACGAATATTTAAGACGCGTCGTTGATAGGACTTCGATTTTCTTATCCATGAAAAAACTCCTCCGTTACACAAAAATTTCTAATTATAGAAGAACGCAATACGGTTACAATAAGAGTACATTCTTTACAACCCCTGCTTCATCACCCATCTATTATAGCAGGACATGTACTGCAAAAAAAGGTTTCAAGTCGAAAACCAATACATTTTGTATACAAGAAGTAAGAAAAATAAAATTCCTCCTACCCACATTTTTTACGCCTGAAGCTTAAATGTACTTCAGGCGTATTTTTCTTCCAATTTTATTTATTTGGCCGTTCCTTTAATTGTTCTAATAATTCTTCTAAAGGGCCTTCATAAAGCGGAACAGTTGGGATTGATTGTAAAAAACGTTTTCCATAAGAAGCGCTTGTCAAACGACGGTCTAATACAAATACTGTTCCGGTATCTGTACTTGTTCTAATTAGACGACCAAATCCTTGTTTGAAACGCAAGATTGCTTGCGGGAGTGCTAACTTAGCGAATACGTCCTCTCCTTGATTTTGTAACCACTCTCCTTTTGCTTCCATCATCGGTTGATGAGGAGGTGTAAAGGGAAGTCGTACAATAACAAGACAACTAAGGGCATCTCCAGGTATATCTATCCCTTCCCAAAAACTACTTGTTCCTAACAAAATCGATTTGTCGAACTCTTGAAATTTACGAATGAGACGACTTCGGCTCTTATTATTCACACTTTGCGTTAATAATAAATACCCCTCTAATTCCTCATCATTTTTCAAATTCGTATACGCTTCTTTCAACATCTCATAAGAAGTGAATAAAACAAGCATTCTACCTTTTGTAGCTTTCGCTATTTTTGCAATATGTGCCGACACAGATTCAATATATTCTTCATTACTTGCTTGCTTAATAAAAGGCACATCTGTTGAAACCATTAATTTCATCTGTTCTTCAAAACGGAATGGTGACGGAACCTGTAATGTATTGGGAGCAAAATCATGTAAACCTAGCTCTTCTTTTATATAGTCAAATGAATCGTTTACTGTTAACGTTGCTGATGTGAAAATAACACTCTTTTTCTGTGTTAAAAATTCATCCGCAAGCCTTTCACCAATATGAACAGGCTGTGCATATAAAACGGTTGAATGAATTGTCCCCTTCGTTTCAGTCTCCATCCATGTCACGTATGAATTTTTTTCTAAAATGAGTAATTGTAAAGATTGTTCCATCTTTCTCAACAACTCAATTAAATGCATAAATTCACCTGTAACAACATGCATCTCCCATTCTAATTTACTTTGCAATATATCAACTTGCTTCTCAAGTGTAGTTAATAATTTTCTTACATCGTATACAAAACGATTTGTTAACTCGGTAATGCTATCCCATAACTTACCTTTCTCTACTTCCGTGTTATATCGATAAATGAGTGGCATATTGCTTATCCCTTGTTCCTGCTTTGTTTGTTTAAAGATGAAAGCACGTAACATTTGGAATAGCTCATCCGCATCAAATTTCAATTCCTTCAAACTATGACTCACCATACGGAAAGTCGAACGAGAGGCTTGCTCTGATTTTTTCATCATTTTATATACTTTAGAAAGTACATCATCTGTTTCTAGCGTACCAAGACGAGATAAAACTAATTGAAAATACATACAGGAGAACTGTTCACCTAATGTTCTACTCGCCGCTTCCTCGATATGATGAGCTTCATCAAAAATAATATGTTCACATGAAGCAAATAGTGGTTCTTCACTTGAAAAATCTTGAAATAATAAAGCATGATTTGTAATAACGATATCTGCAAATAATGCTTTATTCTTTGCTCGTTGATAAAAACAACGGCTATACCAGTTGCTTTGCATCCCGCCTGGACTATGTACATCACTACAAATACGGTTCCAAAGTAACTTTCCGCCCTCAGGAATATTTAATTCATCACGATCGCCAGTTTCTGTTTGCAATAACCACACTAAAATTTTTGCCTTTGTGAGCGCCATATCATAATTTTTCTCTTCCTCTTGCAAAGCATATTCAAATTTATGTAGACAAAGATAATGCTTTCTTCCTTTCAAAAGAGCTACTTCAAATGAAAATGGCATTATTTTCTGTAATATTGGAATTTCTTTTTCTAATATTTGTTGTTGCAGTTGTACTGTTTGGGTACTTATGATGACAGGTTCTTCTTTTTTCGTTGCAAAATAAATACTTGGAAGTAAATATGCAAGAGTCTTCCCTGTTCCTGTTCCTGCTTCAATTAGTGAAAACCTAGAATCTCTTAGTGCTGTATATATTTCCTTCATCATAATCTGTTGGCTTTCTCTTTTTTCAAACTTTGGCATATTCAATTCAAGTTTATCGATTGCCTTATGCAAGAAAGCATCAAATTTAGATGAACATGTTTCACTGAGATTTAAAGCATAATTTCGTTTTCGAAGCGCAATATTGCGATATACTTCATACCCCTCTGCCGCTTTTCTACCATGCATCATTTTCTTTAAAATATTTTCAGAAAGTACATCCGCTATATCACTTTGAAAAACATCGCTCAATTCATAAAGCGATTGCAAGGTGACAAGTGGCAAATTTTCAATTTCATTTAAAAATTGTAAAAATAATTCCGCTGTTGCAAGAGCATCACTATCCGCACGATGCGGTTGATCGTGCTCTAATTCATGTTGTTTAGCTAAATCACGTAATTTATAACTATCAGCCGTCGGCAAAAGAATTTGCGCCAACTCAACTGTATCAACTTTCGGACAATGTACTTCTGTATATCCAGCACGCCTCAATTCTTCTGTTAAAAAATTCCAATCAAAGTGAACGTTATGTGCAACGAAAACTGCACCTTGCAATAGCTCAACAACCATCGGGGCTACATCTTGAAATAACGGGGCTTGCTTAACCATACTCTCATCAATCCCTGTTAATTCTGTAATAAATGGCGGAATCTCTCTCTTCGGATTAATAAAAGATGAAAAAATCTCTAGTATCTCTCCATCTTCCACTACAACAGCTGCGATTTGGGTAATTTTATCCTTCCCGTCCTTCCAGGAGTTCCCTGTCGTCTCTAAATCCACAACGACATAACGTTTACTCATATATGTAACACCTCAATTTCTTACCTATCAAACACAAAATTATATAATGTTACTATACCACGTTTTATCTCATCTTAATGAAAAGATGCACAAAAAAGCTATCTCCGTAATAGAGATAGCCTTCTTACTTATAATATCGTACCCGCTTTTTCAGCGCCTAACATTTGGATAATTTGATTATCATCGTCTAATACTGCAATTTTCGGCTCTTGGTTATGAATATTTTCTTCTGCCACTAAACCGTAGCAAATAATAATAACTTTATCCCCTGGCTGTACAAGCCTTGCAGCTGCACCATTTAAACAAACAACACCGCTACCGCGTTCTCCTTTAATAACATATGTCTCTAAGCGCGCACCATTATTGTTATTTACAATTTGTACTTTTTCATTTTCTACAATATTTACTGCATCCATTAAATCTTCATCAATTGTAATACTACCTACATAATTTAAATTTGCTTCTGTTACCGTAGCGCGATGTAACTTCGCTCTCATCATTGTGCGAAACATAGATGCTCCCCCTTATTTAACCGTTAATGTTATATTGTCAATTAATCGTACATTCTCAAATTTAACTGCAATTGCTAAAATCATTCGTCCTTCAATTTTATCTATTACTTGTAGTGAAGGATAGGCATATAAATCAGCATAATCTACAGTGCCTTTCGTATACGTCTCAATATACTCTTTCACAAGAGTTGTAATGATTTCTGCATTACGTTCGCCTGCTTCAATTCTTTCTTTCGCTTTACATAGACTGCGGTATAAATGAGGAGCCTCTTCACGCTCTTCTTGTGATAAATACACGTTACGAGAACTTTTCGCTAATCCATCTACTTCCCTTACAATATCCACTGGTACGATCGTAACCGGAATATTAAAATCAGCGACAAATCCTTCAATGACAGCAACTTGCTGTGCATCTTTCATACCAAAATAAGCACGCGTTGGCAATGTAATATTAAATAGTTTCATTAGTACAGTCGCAACTCCAGCGAAATGACCAGGTCTTTGTTTGCCACATAATACATCAGTACGTTTCACAACTGCTACTGTTGTCGTTTGTTCTGCTGGATACATTTCTTCTACGCTCGGATAAAATAAATAATCTACACCGTTTTCTTTTGCTACATTTTCATCTCTATCAATATCACGAGGGTATCGATCTAAATCTTCATTCGGCCCAAACTGTAGTGGATTGACAAACACGCTTAAAACTACAATTTCATTTTCTGCTCTTGCCTTACGTAATAAAGTCGCATGACCTTCATGTAAATAACCCATCGTTGGAACAAAACCAATACTTTTTCCACTTATACGAAGTTCGTTTGTAATTTGCTGCATCTCTTGCACTGTAGTTACGATTTTCATTATTGTTTTCCTCCGTATAACGCTAAGCATTCTTCCTCTTTCATTGTGAACGAATGTTTTTCTTCTGGAAATTGTCCTGTCTTTACTTCAGTAACGTATTGTGAAATCCCTCGCACAATCTCCTCTTGAACAGACGTATATTGCTTCACAAATTTCGGAACACGATTTACGCCGTATGAGATAAGATCATGATAGACAAGTACTTGCCCATCTACTTTTTTCCCTGCTCCAATTCCAATCGTCGGAATTGTTAGTTGCTTCGAAATTAATTCCGCTAACTGCATTGGCACACATTCTAACACAAGCGCTATCGCACCAGCTTCCTCACATCTCTTCGCATCTTCTATTAATTTTTTTGCACTTTCAGCATCTTTTCCTTGTACTTTATACCCACCTAGTACTCCTACAGATTGAGGAGTTAAGCCTAAGTGTGCCACGACAGGAATTCCCGCATTCGTCAAGTAATGAATAGTTGAGACCACTTCCCCTGCACCTTCTACCTTCAGTGCATGAGCACCACTCTCTTGAACAATGCGGCGTGCATTCACCATCGTATCTTGAGGCGACACATGATACGACATAAATGGCATATCAGTTACAATAAACGTCTCTTTCGCTCCTCGGCGTACAGCTTTCGTATGATGAATCATATCCTCTACTGTTACAGGTACTGTTGAATCGTAGCCGAGCACAACCATCCCAAGGGAATCTCCAACTAGAATCATATCAACTTCAGCTTCTTCTGCTAACTTAGCAGATGGATAATCATACGCCGTTAGCATCGTAATCGGCTCACCTTGCTCTTTCATCTTCAAAAAATCTGTTTTTGTTTTCAAAAACTACTCCTCCTTTATACAGGAGAGAGGAGATGGCCGAAATCATATAAAAAACCCCTCTGGCCATAAAAGGGCAGAAGGGTTGTGTGTTAGTCGGCATTATTCATCCCTCTGTCCCAGTCCGTTATTGGATCAAGGCAGAATCCAAGTTATTATTTTTCGTATTGCTTCGAATCATGGTGCAGTTCGCTCTGATACTGCCCACATTCGAACTAATTATAGCAAACTCCAAAAAGGAATTACTACATTTTTTTGAAAAAATAATTTTTTATTTCCATTACGGTATGTGAAATTTTTTATAAATAACTCAATCATAGAAAGATAATTGTTTAAAATGCCTCGTATAACTCTTAAACTAATGATGCAGGTTAATTGAGAAAAGTACTTACAAAAGGAGAATTGCGAATGTTTATGAACAAATGGTTATTTCCATTCACCGGTTTGCTTCTGATGATTGTAGGGATGATAACTTTTAGCTCCTTCCATGCATTTGCCTCAGTTAACGTCGTAACACAACCTATCGATTCAACGAAAGTAATTGAGGTCGAACTGAATGATGATTACTTTCATCCAAACGTCATCACCATTCCAATTGAAGAGTCAACAACATTGTTATTAAAAAACAAAGGTAAGAATGAACACACCTTTACAGTAAAAAAACTCGGCATTGATGTCGTAGTCGAGTCAGGAAAAGAAAAAAACATTACCGTGAAACCTAAAAATACTGGTACATATGAATTAATATGCCGGTACCATCTTCTTAAAGGAATGGAAGGCAAAGTAATAGTCAAATAAAAAGAAGTTCCAAAAAGGAACTTCTTTTACTTAATTTCGATATCCGCAGAATGAATGTGATGTACTTTCCCTTCATGGTCCTCCAGAAGCAATACACCATCCTCTGTAATTCCTTTTGCTACCCCTGTAATTGTCTCTCTCATCGTTCGAGCGGTAATTTCTTTCCCAATGCTCACAGCGTAACTTTCCCAAAGAATTTTAATGACAGAGAAACCATTTTGTAAATACTCTTCATATAATTTTTCTAGTTGTAAAAAGATTTGTTGCATAAGCTCTGCACGAACAATTGGCTCACCGGATTCAATCGCTAAAGAAGTAGCAATGTGTTGAATTTCCTCATCAAAATGTTCTTGCTTTTGATTCGCATTAATACCAATGCCCATAATGACAGCATTAATTTTATCAGGATCTGCCTGCATTTCTGTTAATATACCTACAGCCTTTTTACCTTGAATTAAAATATCATTCGGCCATTTTATTCCTACGTTTACACCCGTGCACTTTTCAATTGCTTGTGCAACGCTAACAGCCGCTAATAAAGTAAGTTGTGGTGCATGATGAACCGGGATTGATGGACGTAAAATAATACTCATCCAAATGCCTGTTCCTTTTGGTGAATACCATTTCCTGCTTAAACGACCTCTACCCGACGTTTGTTCTTCTGCCACAACAATCGTTCCTTCTTCTGCGCCTTCATAAGCAAGTTTTGCTGCAATATGCTGCGTGGATTCAACAGTTTCTTCAAAATATACCGTTCTACCAATATGTTTCGTTTGTAACCCTAACTGAATTTCATTAGCAGTTACTTTGTCTGGCTTACCCGCAATGCGATAACCTAATCGACGCACAGCTTCAAGTTCATATCCCTCATTCCGAAGGTCCTCCATATGTTTCCACACAGCGGTTCTTGAACAACCAAGTTTATCACTAATCGTTTGGCCAGATACAAACGCGCCATCCGCTTCTGAAAAAACTTGCAATAACTGCTTTCTTATAGTAGATTGCATTCTTGCAGCCACTCCCTTATACACTCTTTCTCATTACCTACGTTTCCTTGTACGATTGCTTCTTCAATTTTTTGAATCATTTCAGCAACCCACGGACCAGGCTTTTTATTTGCCCAGTTTAATAAATCATTCCCAGTCACATTCATTTCTTGGCGACTCTTTATTGGCAATTCTTCAAACAACGTTTGTACCCGTTTAACAGATGTATGATCATAGCTTTCAATTATCGCTTCATATACTCTTTCTGCCATTTCAGCGATATGAATTCCCGTTTTATAAAGAAGGACTGTATCCCAATCCTTCTCCTTTCTCGTACGGAGTGTTAATAAAACTGCGACGATATCTTTTATTTTTTTATTCGAAAACTTCCATTGACGTAAAAAGACAGATGGATGCTCTTCCCCAATACAATATAAGAAGAATGCCCATGCCTCAATGTCCGTTTCAAAAGAATCCCAGTTATACTGCGTAGCTTTTAATAATCTCTCTTCTGACATTTGTAAATATGGCAGATGAGAAAATAGCTTCGTTTCTACTAATTCTTGCAAGCCCTTCACACAATATGTACCAGTTAACAGTTTCTCAAACTCCACTGTAATTCGCTCAATTGCAATATGTTCTAGCAAATGTCCATATGTTTCAATTGCTTGTTTCGTTTTCATTTCTAAAGAAAAACCTAACGTACTTACGAAACGAATACCACGCATCATTCGCAGGGCGTCTTCTTGAAAACGATCCGCAGCATTGCCAACTGTCACAATTTCTCTCTTTTGAATCGCTTGCTGTCCAGCAAATAAATCAACCATTTTGCCTTCTTCTGTCATCGCAATTGCATTCATTGTGAAATCACGACGTTTTAAATCCTCTTCTAATGAACGAACGAATTGAACACTACTAGGTCTTCGAAAATCTTCATATTCGCTCTCTGTTCGAAAAGTGGTTACCTCATAAGGTTCACCATTTTCTACCACAATTACAGTTCCATGCTCAAGACCAACAGGAACATGTCTTGGAAATATAGCCATCACTTCTTCTGGTAAAGCAGATGTCGCAATATCAATATCACCAATTGGCCTATCGATAATAAGATCTCGTACGCTTCCACCGACAAAGTAGGCCTCATGTCCTTGTTGCTTTAAAGTCTCAATAATAGAACTAGCTTTTTTAAATCTTTCCATTTTTGTCATCCCTTAATACATCATAGTAAATCGTTTCATATTGTGAAACGATTTTTTCAGAGCGGAACTGCTCGTAAACACTTGCTCTTGCTCGCTCTCCCATATTACGGTGAAGTTCTTCATCCTTTAATAACTGAATGGCTTGATTTGCCACTCCCGTTGGATTTCCAACTTCACATAAATATCCTGTTTCACCATGTTGAATGACTTCTGGAATACCTCCAACCCTTGTGCCGATACAAGGTACACCACACGCCATCGCTTCTAATAAAACAAGACCAAAACTCTCCTTCTCTGAAAGAAGCAACATTAAATCACTCATCGCAAGTAGCTCTGCAACATTATCTTGCTTCCCTAAGAATAAGACGCGATCTTCAATATGTAGATTTTTCACTATCTGTAAAATCGTGCAAAATTCTGGTCCATCTCCAACAAGAAGCAACTTCGCATCTACTTCTGTAACAATTTTAGCAAATGCCTGAACAACATCTTGAACACGTTTCACTTTACGGAAATTTGAAATGTGAATTAGTATCTTTTCACTCTCACTTATACCGTATTCTTTCTTTAATTGAGACATATCACGCTTGAAATATACACGTTCGTCTATAAAGTTATATACCGTTTGAATGTTTTTATTTGGCTTTACAAGCTCATGCGTTTCGTTAATTAATGAATGCGAGACAGCCGTCACAACATCAGATTGCTCAATACCAAAACGAATTAAATTATTTAGCGAAGGGTCGGAACCTAACACAGTAATATCTGTTCCATGCAAGGTTGTAACAATTTTAATACGCTCTCCAATCATTTGTTTTGCTAAATAAGCACAAATTGCATGTGGTATTGCGTAATGCACATGTAAAATATCTAGGTTTTCTCTTTGTGCAACTTCTGCCATTTTACTCGCTAACGCTAAATCGTATGGTGGATATTGAAATACAGAGTATTGATTTACCGTCACTTCATGAAAATAAATGTTTGGATACACTTTATTTAACCGGAATGGTAAACCCGATGTAATAAAATGAATTTCATGCCCGCGTTCCGCTAATTGCTTTCCTAATTCTGTTCCAACAACTCCAGAACCACCTACAGAAGGATAACATGTAATACCTATTTTTAATTTCATTTACATCCCCCTATTAAATCAGCATGTAATAAAACCGGTTTCTTACTCATAAATCCCTCGGCATATAAGACTCCAACTTCTTTTCCAAACATTTTCTCTCGAGCGACCACAGTTTCAACATAACCTTCTGTTAACGGCGTTTTCACACCATCACTACTTGTTGAAAACTGACTTTCATATGCTTCTAATGCTTCCACTTTTATAGAAAGGTACTCACTTATATCTATACAAAATTTCGGTTTATGAAAACCATTAATCATATAATAATAAAAAGACTCCACACGATGTGGTGGAAGCTCTGGCATATATTTACGAATTCCCGCTGAAAAAATAGCTTCTTCCACAAGTTTTGCACAATTCGCATGATCTGGATGACGATCTTCATAATACGGCGCAAAAACTAGTTTTGGTTTATATGTACGAATCACCTTTACAATTTCACGTATATACTCTTCTTTCATATACAAACCACGGTCTGGCATCGCTAAATTCAGTCTCGTTTTTACTCCCATTATACGAGCTGCCGCCTTTGCTTCTTCTTTTCTCAATTCTATTGTTCCATTAGAAGAAAGATCAGCTTCTGTTAAATCACAAATACCTACTTCATACCCTTGCTTCGTATATTTAGCAATGGTACCAGCCATGCCGATTTCAACATCATCGGCATGAGCACCAAACGCTACTATATGTAATCCACTCATAATTGTTCCCCTCATTTTCTAAACTTACGGTAATCTAAATCTCCTCGCTCTAATGCGTGCATTAACATTTCAGCACTTGCCATATTCGTTGCAAGTGGAATCGCATATACATCACATAGACGAAGCAATGCATTTACATCTGGTTCATGCGGCTGAGCAGTTAGTGGATCCCGAAAAAAAATCACCATATCCATATCATTTTTCGCAATCATGGCACCAATTTCTTGATCACCACCAAGAGGACCCGATTGATATCTTGTTACAACTAAACCAGTTGCCTCCATAATACGAAGTCCTGTCGTCCCTGTTGCAAACAATTCATGTTGTTCAAAAATTGGTTTATATGCGTATGCAAACGAAACTATGTCATTTTTCTTTTTGTCATGTGCGATTAAGGCAATTTTCATCCGTTGTCTCCCCTTTAGTCGATAATGTTTTCTAATCCGTACACAAGATGATCTAAATTCATTACTGTATCAATTGATAGTTTTACACCCGACATAAAGGATGCACGATTGAATGAATCATGGCGAACCGTTAACATTTGTCCATCTCCACCAAACATTACTTCTTGGTGTGCAATAAGTCCTGGTAAACGTACACTATGAATGTGAATGCCGTCTACATTTGCACCACGAGCACCTTCTAGTTGCTCTACTTCATTTGGGTGACCTTGCTGCTTTGATTCACGGTTTTGACGAATTAATTCAACTGTTTTTACAGCTGTACCAGATGGTGCATCTAATTTTTGATCATGATGCAATTCAATTACTTCAACATCTTGGAAGTACTTCGCTGCCATTTGTGAGAATTTCATCATAAGAACTGCACCAATTGCAAAGTTTGGAGCGATAATTGTTCCTACTGCTTTTTCTTTCGCATTCTCTGTTAATTGCTTTAGTTCTTCTTCTGTAAATCCAGTTGTACCGATCACAGAACGAAGTCCACGCTCAACTGCTAGTGTAACGTGTTGTTTCCCAACTTCTGGCGTTGTTAAATCTAACAACACATCTGCTTCTACTTCCTCTAAACAAGTATGTAAATCTGCGTAAATTGGCGCTTGTAACGCTGGCATGCCCGGTAAATCAGAGATTTTCTCTCCACCATGCTTATAATCCACTGCTGCTACTAAATTAAAATGTTCCGTTCTTTCCATAAGAAGGACTGCTTCATGTCCCATACGTCCTCTTGGTCCAGCGATAATTACTTTAATTTCTTTCATTATTCTTTCTCTCCCTCATCAATACGTGTCCAGCGATCTTTATCGCGAGTATTAAATTTATTCATTACAATGTTATGTGCTGTTTCTAAATCAATATTTAAACTATTTGCCATACAAATCATAACAAATAATACATCTCCAAGCTCTTCTTCAATACTACGTTCTGTTTCAGTTGTTTTCTTCGGTTTCTCACCATAATAATGATTAACCTCTCTTGCAAGCTCCCCCATTTCTTCCGTTAAACGAGCCATCATTGCAAGTGGACTGAAATAACCTTCTTTAAACTGACCAATATATGCATCTACTTCTTTCTGCATATCCTTCATCGTTTTTGCTTCCATACAATTCACCTCTAATCCTTCCTCTTTCATGTTAGCCAATTCATCGCGATTTGACAAATATTATTCCCCGCCAAACACCTATTTGCGACCCTTTTTTGGATAGACTATAATAAAGTGAAACTTCTTTTGCATGCTTTTCGCAAAAGATTAGTTGAACCAATCGGATTTTTGTAGCCTTCACTATTTTTACTAACAACTAGAAATTACTTATCATTATGTTTTACCGTTTCAGCGGAGCAATGCAATCTACATAATTAGGGGGATTTCTATATGACATCAAATTTGAAGATTCGAAATATCATTTTCATTTTAATCGGTTCCGCTATTTTTTCTTTCGGTATTGTGAATATCAATATTGAAAATCACCTTGCGGAAGGTGGATTTACCGGTATTACACTATTATTGTATTTTCTATTTAAGTTTGACCCTTCTTACTCAAACTTAATTTTAAATATCCCTATATTTATTATTGGTTGGAAGTTACTTGGAAGAACGACATTTTTATATACACTAATCGGCACCTTTAGCGTATCTTTATTTCTATGGATTTTTCAGCGTTACGATGTTCTGAACTTACATTTAAATTTACAAAATGATATGACACTCGCGGCTTTATTCGCCGGGGCATTTATTGGTATCGGTCTTGGAATAATATTTAAATATGGCGGGACTACTGGCGGTGTAGATATTATCGCGAGACTCGCTCATAAATATGTTGGCTGGAGTATGGGGAAAACGATGTTTATGTTTGATGCTATCGTCATTATCGTCTCGATTATTACATATTTATCATACCGCGAGGGCATGTATACGTTAGTTGCTGTTTTTATCGGTGCTAAGGTCATTGATTTTATGCAAGAAGGAGCCTATGCGGCGAAAGGAGCAACTATTATCTCAGATAAAAACGATGAAATTGCTGCCAAAATTTTATCTGAGATGGAACGCGGAGCTACTTTTTTAAAAGCTGTTGGATCGTATACAAAAGTGGAACGGAACGTATTATATTGCGTTGTTGCTAAAAATGAAATCGTGAAATTAAAAAATATTATTACTTCTGTAGATCCTCATGCCTTTGTTGCAGTAAGTGATGTACATGATGTAGTTGGTGAAGGTTTTACATTAGATGAAAATAAAAATCCGTTACATACATAAACTCAACTAGAAAAGCTCTCTAGCTTTTCTAGTTTTTTATTACATGTTTTTTAAGTTTCTCTAAATCCTCATAAATAAGCTCCAATAAACTCCGATTATAAAAAATGGAAGCAGGATGAAAAGTCGGGAAAATATGATATTCTTTCTCTGACCATGTAAACGCTGCACTTTGCATATCCTTTACTTTTTGAATAGGCTGTTTTAATAATTGTCCGTGCACATCAGTTATTTTTTTATTTTTTCCTGTTAAACGTTGAAGGCCGATATTTCCAAGTGTGACGATAAGATTCGGATTTATTTTCTCTAATTCATAATCTAACAAAGGGGCATGGGCAAGTATTTCTCCTTGATTTGGCGTTCTATTATACTTTTTCTGTATGATTTCACCATTTCGTTCTTTTTTCTCTCGCCACTTATAAGGTCTACTCCGAACAGCGCTCGTAATATATACTTCTTCCCTTGTAACATGAATCCGTTCTAAAAAACCCATTAATTGTTTTCCCGCTCTCCCGCTAAACGGAATCCCATTATGAATTTCTGTTTCACCAGGCGCTTCTCCTAACAACATAAATTTTGGATTTTCAGGACCTTGTCCACTTAAAAAGCCTTCTAACTGATAAGAAGCGCTTTGTTCTTTCACTTGTTTTACTATATGACTTGGATATTTCACTTCCCCCACCGCCTTTCCGCATTACTTCTATTCCTTCTATTATTTCTATTTGCAATACATTATATAATTCAATCCACAATATAAAAAAAGACTATCAAAATTGATAGTCTTTAGTCGTCGCTACGCTGCATACCAGTATACATTAATACGAGACGTAATAATTCAAATACCGCTACAGCTGCAGCCGCTACATATGTTAATGCTGCCGCATTTAATACTTTACGAGCTTGGCCATATTCATCTGTTGATACGATACCTAAAGCTTCAATTTGTTGCATTGCACGCTTTGATGCATCAAATTCAACAGGTAATGTAACAAGTTGGAACACAACACCTGCTGCCATTAAAATGATACCTAATAACAACAAATTAGACATAGATGCAAAGGCACCAATCATAATAAATACCCAAGAAATATTTGATCCAAAGTTTGCAACTGGCACTAACGAATGACGAATACGCATAAAGTTATAATCTTTTGCGTCTTGAATTGCGTGTCCTACTTCGTGTGCTGCAACTGCTGTACCAGCAACTGAATGACCGTAATAGTTATCTGTTGATAATCGAACTGTTTTGGCAGTTGGATCATAATGGTCTGATAAATGACCTGGTGTTTCTTCTACAGCTACGTTGTATAATCCATTCTCATCTAAAATTTTTCGAGCCACTTCCGCTCCTGTCATACCTGAAGTTGAATAAACTTGTGAATACTTGCTATAGGCACTACGTACTTTTGACTGTGCATACAACGGTATGATCATTATGATCGCGAAGTAAATTAAATAAAACATCATGAACCTCTGAACCTCCGTTGAAGTTTTAATTATAGTACTTCTCATTCTATTTTCTTCTGACATCATTGTCAATGAATAAACCTTACAATCCATATCTTTATTTATTGCATTATCTATTCTTAGAGTGTACATTACTTTTTCTTTTTTCTCTCTCTCCTTTATACTTTCTCCATCCAACATAAGTTAATGTGAATAAAATAAGACCTCCAGTAATTGTCATAAACCAAATGAGAGAGGGTGCAATTTCATCTTTTTTTACTGTGTGAAATATTTTTTGCAAATCCCCTTTAATGATTCCTACTTGCATTTGCCCACCTTTCGTATTTAACATAACGTTACGAAATTCATCCAAATAAGATAAATGGGCATTTACACGCTGCACTTCGTTTTCTGGCAGAGCAATCATTAAACTTGGATAAATAATATTAAATTCATGTAAAAATGTGTTTAACGTTTGCTGAAACTGTCCCGTATCTTCTTTTTTCATCGCTTTTTCCATTTGAGAAAAGGCACCCATTACTTTTCTTTCTCTTTCCATCCAAAGTGGTTGATATTTCGACACTTGCGCATCAACAGCGAGCTGCAGGGCTAACACATTATCAATTTTAACTTGTTTACCTAAATCTGTTTCCGAGAGAGATTGTTTCGCCTTGTCGTAAGCTAAAGAAATAACTCTAACTTGATCTGGCGTTACTTCTTGCTTCTTTTCATTCCCCTTTATAACAAACTGCTCGGAGAAATGTTGTAATACTTGTACTGCTTTTTCATCTTCATTACGCTTCACTAATTGTAATGAGTCGTCTAACAACCCTGTTAGTTCACTCCACTCTTCAGCATATATACGTAACGGAAACATTATAATTAGAAATGCTATTAATCCAATTAATGTTCTCTTCATCACGGTCCCCCCTATAACTACTAGTACAAAATATGTTAATTTGGACAAGAATAGAACAGTACTGGACTGAAAAATATATTATCGTTTTACAAACAAAAAAATTCTCTTTAAACAGAGAATTTTTCCTTTGAAATCCTTTTCTTTTTTACGAAATATCTATACAAGCTGTAACAAAGTATGCTGCCGCATAAAATAAATAATAAAATTGCACACGCAGCATGCATAAAGAATTCTTCTGGTAACATTAATATAATTGGATCCGTTTCAATATCAAACATCCAATAATCATTACTGAATAAAAGCTTATGGAATAATACAAAACTCTTTTCAAAATTAATAGCGATCGGTAACATGAGCGCGATCGGTAACATAATTGTTAAAATTGATCCGTGCAGTAAAAACTTTTCATTTTTCTTTTTTAATAAATAAATCCCGCCTATTATTGCAATCATAATTGTCGCATACATTACATATTGAATCTTTACTAAAATATTTTTAACATCTACAAAATGAATACGGCCATTTGTAGACATATCTAATGTTGGCAACTGCAATGCTCCATCATAAAACGGCGATAAATATGTAATAAGCACATCATAATTTCTTTTAATATCATCCTTCGTCATATCCGCTAAATCTGGAATGTTTAAAAAATCAATTTCAAAATAATATAGCCATTTTCCGTATACAACCGCCGTTGTTGCGAGTGCAAATATAGAAAATGCGATGCTATATGAAACAACTATAGTAATCAATCGATCCAATATTTTTATACCACTCTTATTTTTCTTCATTTTCTCCCCCTAAATGTTCTAACTATCATAAAGAAAACTGTTTTCGGTTCTCACGCAAGCAATAATAATATGTAAGACATAGTGTGATGATGCTTAGCCAAAACGTAAAGTAACCAATTTCTTCTACAAACAAATGCATAATTCCATATCTCGGCATTTGCCAAAATAAATAATCAATTGCATCATTATGTAATGTCCATATAGCCGCTACCGCAAAATGCCATTTTTTTATACGGTAAAACGGTGCATATAACAATCCTTGTACTGCCATCGCAAAGTGCGAAAGCATTAACATATACCCCATAAGACCAATAGGACCTTTTACATAGATCATAATTGCATTTACAACAACAGCCCATATACCATATTTCATTAAAGTAACAATCGCTAGCGCCTCTATTAATCCCCAATTTCTCTTTCTTAAAAAAGCAATTAAAACAAAGACAAAAAAGAGACTCGCCATCGGGCTATCGGGTACAAACGGCCAAAATATAGGTGAGGTTTCTTTTAATTGATTTCCATACCATATAAATCCGTATATTGTACCTAATATGTTAACAACTAATAAAAATAATAATATAGAGCGTTGTCTTAACATTGCATACAAATAAACCAAGCTGTATGTCCAACACCTTTCAAACAAAGTCATTCTTTCCTCAAACTCTACTCTATTATATAGTAAACTTTCTTTCATCAAAATAAAAAGCTGACTACAAATTTTGTAGTCAGCTTTTTATTATTTTTTATTATACTTAGCAATGAATTCCGAAAGCTTCTTCAATTCCTCATCCGTACCTTTAAATACGCCTTTAGGCATTGAACCTTTTCCATCTTTCGCAATTTTAGCAATTTCTTCTGGCTTTAAAGTTAAATTTTGCAGTGCCGGTGCTGCTGCCCCGCCCTGTAAATTGTCACCGTGACATGTTAAACAAGTATTTTTTTGCATTAATTTATAGCCGTCATCATTTTTATCAACTGGTGCTGTTTTTACAATTGCTCCTTGTTTTTTTGCAGCTTCCCAGTCGTGGTGTGCTACAGATTCCCAAGTTAAAAAGATAATCGATGCAATTGCTAAAAGCATAAATCCAGTTGCTACAGGACGCTTCAATGGGCGTCTTTCTGGTCCTCGATCAAGAAATGGAGCTAACAGTAATGCGCCAAACGCAATCCCTGGCATAATAAACGCTCCAATTACAGTAAATGAACCAGAAGCATAAGAATACTTTAATAACTGATACAAGAATAAGAAATACCAATCTGGAAGTGGTATATATCCGGCATCAGTTGGATCCGCCATTCTCTCAAGTGGTGACGGATGCGCCACTGTTAAACATAAATAACCGATTAAAAAAACTGCACCAACCATCCATTCTTTTAACAAGAAGTTCGGCCAAAACGCTTCTGTTTTTCCTGGGTATTCAGAATAGTCTTTTGGAATATTTGGTTTCCGAGCTACTGGTACCCGAGAATCTCCTACAAACTTCATCCCTTTGCCGCGATGCATAATCTCCCTCCTTTAGTTCTTTCCCCTTTAATTTAGCAATCTCTTATAGCGGACCGGAAATACCTTGTTTGCGAATCATGATGAAGTGGAAGGCCATTAAACCTAGAAGTGCTGCTGGTAAGAAGAAGACGTGAATAGCAAAGAAGCGAGTTAATGTTTGAGCGCCAACAATTTCGGAATGACCAGCGAGTAATGTTTTAATATAAGGACCAATGAGCGGCGTTTGCTCTGCAATTTGAATCCCTACTTTCGTAGCAAATAATGCTTTCATATCCCACGGTAATAAATATCCGGTAAAACCAAGACCTAACATAACAAAGAAAATAAGAACACCAACAATCCAGTTTAACTCACGAGGCTTTTTATACGCACCCTGGAAGAAAACTCTAAGTGTATGTAAAAACATCATTACAATGACGAGACTAGCGCCCCAGTGGTGCATACCACGAACAATTTGTCCATATGCAACTTCATTTTGTAAATAATAAACCGATTCCCAAGCATTTTTAATATCAGGCACATAATACATCGTCAAAAACATTCCTGATAAAATTTGAATTACAGTAACGAAAAAGGTAAGTCCTCCAAAGCAATAAACGAATGCAGAAAAGTGATGTGCCGGGTTTACATGTTCAGGTACTTCATGATCAGCGATATCACGCCATATTGGTGTAATATCTAACCTTTCATCTACCCAATCATAAATTTTATTTAGCATCTACTTTGCACCCCCTTTTGGCTTCGCTTTGCCTAAATACAGCGTTCCATCTTTTACTTTGGACTCGTATACATCAAGCGGAGCAAGGGGCGGCGTGCCTTTAATGTTCATCCCGTCTTTTGTGTAACGGCCCCCGTGACATGGACAAAAGAATTGATTCGGATGTGCTTTGTCCGAATTCCAGTTAACTGTACATCCTAAATGTTTACATACTGGAGAGAACGCAACAATGTCTCCGCTTTCATCTTTATGAACCCAAGCTGATTTTGGCTCTTCGGACTTGTACCAACCATCAACCTGCTTCACCTTAAAGTCGAAACGTTTCGGCTCTGTTGTAATATCCTTTACTTGTGCAACAGCAACCATATCCGTTCCCGCTTCTTTTCTTAACACCGGATCAAGCGCAAATCGCGTCATCGGCATTAAAATACCCGCTGCCATAAAGCCTCCTACCCCTGTAAGGGTGTAATTTAAAAACTGTCTTCTTGATACACGATGTTCTTTCTCGCTCACGAAAATTTCCCCCCTCTATCAGAAATTGTCCCCTCGTGATAAATTATATAAAAAATAAAAACTAGGACACTATCATGATATAATACGCTTAGGTACAGGTCAATATCATACTACTCATAATAATAAGAACTTTCTGTTTATTATTACTTTCCCCATTTTTCTTCTAACATCACCATTATATTTTTTATATGTGCATGAATAACTTCTCTTTTCGCTTGATCACTAAATTGTTCTAACGCTAATGAAGGAAACCAAAATAAATCTCCTTGTAACTCTTGCATATCTTCTTTCCATGAAAAATCACTTGTAACATAAGCAATATGCTTAAAACCTTGCTTTTGCAAATGATTTGTCCATTCTTGCAAACGACCTTTTTCATTTTTTTGACTTTCTACTAAATACGTAAATGCCGGTAGTAAAAGTACTCTTCCTTTATATTCTCTTTCCAACTCCATACTCAACAATTTGATAAATTCACCTTGTTCTACTACCATTTTCATTTCTTTTGCTGCCGAAATTGATAAAAGTGGTATAACACCAGTATCTACATACTCTCTTGCTTGCTCAAACTGCTCCACATCTTTTACTCTCCATTTCAAATGTCTTCCCTCCCTTCATTTGCAAATGACAGAACTTTCACTTTATATATATTAAACCATACTAAAAGAGGTAAAAAAAGAAAAACTACCTATATTAAGGTAGTTTTTCTTAAAAAGTCTGAAATTTGTAAAATTTTATGAATCCAAATGAATTCTATAACATCTTTAACTCAGCTGTTAACTTATGAAACGCTTCCTTATCTTGCTTATCCAGCGCTTCATCAATTTGTTTCAAAAGACGTTCTCTTCTAAAAGAAAATACACTTTCTTCTAAAAATCTTTCTGCAAGTAAACGATCTTTTTCATTTACTTCAATATGCTTTGGTAAATACGGGTTTTCTTCTAGTACAGCTACATAATTGGCATTTTGAAACGATGATTTAAAATTGAGTTGAATATAAATATCTTCATCTCGATTTAAACGAATATCATGAAACGATTTTTCAGCATCTGTTGTCATAACATTTTGTTTAAAAAAGTGAAACGGTGTGTCTTTCACACAATTCGCGGACATCACTAAACCACGCGGACAATATTTTGCATGCTCTACGAAGTGGACTTTATGCATCAATTGGTCATGACTCATTAAATAATTCAAAATCCATACGCATTCACGCTGTTTCAGTTGGTAATTATTTAAAAACCATTTTACAAAATCCTTCTTCTCGTTTACAGAAACAGGGGTATTCATAGCAATTAAGTCCCTCCTCTGTCTTTCTCTTTTCTTTTTAGATTCAAGAAGCGGTATTCAGTTTCCTTCCAACTTATGAAAAATCCTATAAATTATATAACAATTCTTCAATATGAATTTGTGTCGGGTCTAGTTGTATTAACTGAGTAAATACTTCTTTCGCCTCTTTTCGCATACCTTCTTCCAATAAGAAATAACCGTACTCTTCCAAGAAGTCTGGATGATTCTTAAAAGAAGTATATGCACTTTCATAGTGTTTTAATGCATCCGAATACATTTCTAATTGTTTTTTTGCAAACGCAAGATCCCAAAGTAGTTGTGTATCTGGTTCTCCGCTATCAATCGCACGCTCTACAACTGCAATTAACTCTTCATATTTTTCTTGTTCTTTTAAGATATACGCATATTTTAATATCGCACCTAAATGTCCTGGATCTAACTCAAGCGCTTTTTGAAGCACTTCCTCTGCTTCCGCTATTTTTCCTAATTTCGCCGCAATGTTCGCTAATTCTACATAAAATGGTACAGAAAGCTCATCTACTTTAATTCCTTCTTGAAGTGTTTCATAGCTTTCTTGAAGCATTCCCTCTTTTTCATAGCTTTTCGCCAAATACATGTACAGCGATGCATACTCCGGATCTAATTCTTTTAGTTCTTGCCAAGCACCAATTGCTCTTTGGTATTCTTCACCTTGGTATAATGTGAAGGCATATCCAAATATTGAGTGGATATCTTTTTGTTCCTCTAAACCTGCTTCATAGTAAGAGATCGCTTCTTCCCAATTTCCAATCGCACTTAACGTTTCTGCGAGGCGAAGTGCAATGACAACACCACCCATGACTTTATGTTCTGCTAATAGCGACTCATAATGAGTGATTGCCTTTTGTTCTTCACCTTTACTACTATATAACTCTGCTAATCCAAACGTAATAACAGGTTCGTCAGGCATCATTTCTTTCGCCTTTAATAGTTTTTGTTCTGCTACATCATCGAAACCTTGCATTTGGAATAAATCTGCAACAAGTAATAACGATTGAACATATAAGTCATCATTTTCTGGAATATCATGAAGCACTTCAATCGCTTCATCTTCTTTGTCTAGATCAATATATAATTCTGCTAAAAATACAGTGAATTCACTTTCTTCCGGATACAATAAACGCAAGTCTTCTGTAATAGCTAACGCTTCATCCGTAAATCCAAGTGTATGATAATAGCGAGCGATATCATACTTCTCTTCATCATTCGCAATTTTTAATTGTTCTTTTAATAATTGTAATCCTTTTTCCGCTTCACCATTTTCAATATATGAAACAGCTTGTTCAAACTTTTGCATAAACGTCTCCTTTAATTCTAACAAATATTATTTTCTGTTCATTTACCCCGATTGGTGCGGGCTAATAATCAGTGAGGGGATGAGCATCCCCTCACTGATTAAAGTTTCACTTTATCATAAGCAACTAGGTGTACGAACGCAACCTTTAGAATGAGCATACTTCTTCTTGTACTTTCACTGATAACGATTCGAATATGACACCGATACCGCATTACTACTTTCTATTGTACCGTTTTCTTTCATTACCGTGCAAATAACTTCCCTTATTAATTATTAACACGCACGGATCAAGCTTTACAGGCCTTCATTTAAATAAAAAAGACTCCTATATTAGGAGCCTTCACAAACTCTTAAGAGTATGTTTCTTCTTTCTTTACTTGCTCGTTTACAAGCTCTTTTAATAATTCTATAATTTCATCATTTTCTTCTTTCAAACCGACAGTAATACGAATACCATCCTGTATACCAAATGCAGCACCAGAACGAATAATATATCCTTTCTTCATTAATCGTTCGAAAGCCTCATTACCAGGAATACCGAGTTTTAAGAAAATGAAATTTGTTTGAGATGGATAATAGAATACGTTATATTCCTTACAAAATGCGTAATATTGATTTAATCCTTCTTCATTCTTTTTCACACATTCTTGTAAAAACACTTGATCTTCTAATGCAGCGAGTGCTACAGCCTGCGCTACAGTCGATGTATTAAATGGTAACCTTGCTACTTCTAGCTGCCCGATTAAATTCGCATTACCAACCGCATATCCGATACGGAAAGCAGCTAAACCATATGCTTTTGAAAACGTGCGTAAAACCATAAGATTTTCATACTTTTCAAGAAGTGGTAATGTTTGCGGATAGTCTTCTGCCCCCGCATATTCATAATATGCTTCGTCCATAATAATGAGCGCTGACTTAGGAACTGATTCTAAAAATGAAAGTAATTTTTGTTTCTCTACATATGTACCTGTCGGATTATTCGGGTTACAAATCCATACAATCTTCGTTTTATCATCTACTTGCTGTAACATCGCATCTAAATCGTGAATGCCATCTTTAAGTGATACTTCACGAACTTCTGCTCCTTCAATAACAGCATGGTGATGGTATTGCGAGAATGTTGGATTCGCCATTACAACATTTGTTCCTTCATGTAGTAATGCACGGCTAATCATTTGAATGACTTCATCTAATCCACTACCAAATAACAGTTGTTCTGCTTTAACACCTAACTGCTCTGCTACTTTTGTCCGAAGTTCAAATGCATATCCATCTGGATAAAGAGCGTATTGACTCGCTAAAGAAGTTAATGCTTCTGTTACGCGTGCTGAGCAACCGAATGGATTTTCGTTCGATGCTAATTTCACAATTTTTGATAATCCATATTCCCTTTTTACTTCTTCAGTATTTTTCCCAGGTACATATGCTCTCAAAGTTAACAATTGCTCTTTCACTCTCATTTTTCTTCCCCCAGTCATTTTATTCAATTACAATACGGTTATAATCCCTTACTATAATCGTTTATCATTACCGTCACTATTACGAGAATACCTCTAAACAAGCACTTCGCACCTTTTAAACCATATCCTTTTGAAATGCCTCTAACGCAATATGAACAGTCTCATCTGGAATAGATACGACATTCACTACCCCATATTCCTGCATAAGCACCATATGAATCGCTCCAGCATTTGCTTTCTTATCCTGTTTCATCAATTGAACGAGGCGCTCTACATTCAAATCACTTGGCATTTTTGGATAGCCGTACTTTAAGAACCACTGCTTCATCTCTTCATAGGAAAGATCAACCTTGTACACTTGCTCACTTAAAAACAAGGCAAATAACATTCCAACCGCTACTCCGTCACCGTGAGTAATATTTCCATATCCTAGTTCTTTTTCAAGAGCATGGCCTAACGTATGTCCAAAGTTCAAATGGGCACGTACACCTTTTTCTGTTTCATCTTGTGATACAATATTTGCCTTTACAGGAATTGCCTTCGTTAATATATGGATTAACTTCTCATCACGAAGATCCGCTAATGTTTGCACTTCTTCTTTTAACCAATGATACAGCTTTACATCACCAATAAGAGCATGTTTTATCACTTCTGCATAACCTGAACGCCACTCTTTTTCAGGAAGTGACTGTAAAAACGGCGTATGATATACAACTACTTCCGGTTGATGGAATGCACCGATCATATTTTTACCTAACGGATGATTGATCGCTACTTTCCCACCTACTGCGCTATCGTGAGCTAATAAAGTCGTTGGAACTTGAACGAAGCGAATTCCACGCATAAACGACGCAGCAACAAAACCAGCTAAATCTCCAATCATCCCGCCTCCAAGTGCAATAATTAAAGAATTTCTATCTAATTTATTTTCAAGAGCTGACGTATGAGCCGCATAGAAATTTTCAAAAGACTTCTCTTTTTCTCCACTCGGTACAACGAATAAAAATACTGTTTGCTCTATTTGCAACGCGTCTACAACTGTCTGTAAATGTAAAGTTGCAACAGCTTCATCTGAAATGATCATGATGTTTGATACAGATGGCTGCATGTTTTGAATGATTGTTGTCAAATGTGACAACGATTCTTTTCCTACATGTACATCATATTCTTTTGATTTCGTTTGAATATGTATGTTTCCCATTAAAATCCCCTCGCATATTCATTATGTTTCTCAATATTTTCACGAATAAGGTCCATACGATCTAATCCGAATTGTTCTATTAAAGCTGTCGCTAATTCCCAAGCCACAACCGCTTCTGCAACGACACTAGCTGCTGGCACAGCACAACTATCTGAACGTTCAATGCTCGCTGTAAAAGGCTCTTTCGTTTCAATATCTACACTTTGAAGAGGTTTATATAGTGTAGGGATCGGTTTCATCACACCGCGCACAACAATTGGCATTCCAGTCGTCATACCGCCTTCTAATCCACCTGCATTATTTGTTCTTCGTGTATATCCATGTTCCTCATTCCACAGAATTTCATCATGAACTTCACTTCCCGGTCTATGCGCTGCTTCAAAACCAATTCCAATCTCGACGCCTTTAAAAGCATTAATGCTCATAATTGCGGCTGCTAATTTCGCATCCAGTTTTCGATCATAATGCACATAGCTACCGACCCCAATTGGCATTCCTTCCACAATCACTTCAACGATTCCACCGATTGAATCTCCATTTGCTTTCGCATCATCAATTGCTTTCATCATTTGGTTACCTGCTTCTTCATCTAAGCAACGTACAGGTGATGCTTCTGTAATACTTTTTAATTCTTCAATTGAAATATACGTAATTTCCTGAGCCTCAACACCGCCAATTTCAATTACATGGCCCGCCACTGTAATACCAAGTTCTGCTAACACTTTTTTAGCAACCGCACCAGCAGCAACACGCACTGTCGTTTCGCGTGCTGAAGAACGCTCCAGTACATTTCTCATATCTCTATGACCATATTTAATCGCACCATTTAAATCAGCATGTCCAGGTCTTGGTTTTGTTACTTTCCTTTTCATTTCTTTTTCTTCTTGTTCCGTTAAAGGCTCTGCGCCCATAATTTTTGTCCAATGTGCAAAATCACGATTTTCAACAACAAGTGCAATTGGAGAACCTAATGTCTCTCCATGTCTAACACCACTTACAATTTGCACTTGATCTGTTTCAATTTGCATGCGTCTACCACGCCCATGCCCCTTTTGCCTTCTAGCTAACTCTTCATTTATATCATCCGCTACTAAAGGCAGTCCTGCTGGAACACCTTCTATAATCGTTGTAAGTTGTGGACCATGAGATTCACCAGCTGTAATATATCGCATACGTTATTCCTCTTTTCGTATATGTATTTATCTCGCTATATTAAGCAATGATATTATCTTTCCTTGCTCTAAAAATATGAAAGAAATTATATATTTGATCAGCCATTCGCTTATTCTCCGATAGGCCTTTTACTTTACATATCAATATATCATAACAGCTCTAACTTCGTAACTAATTGAAATAAAAAAAGTGCAAGAAGAATACCCCTATTCTCCTTGCACTTTCTACTATTATCACAGTGATTAAAGCGTTTACAAATTATTTCAAAATAATTAGTAAATCCATTCATTCATTAATTTTGAGTAGTCAACTAATTCTTCTTCCTTAAAGAAAATAGCAATCTCGCGCTCTGCACTTTCTAACGAATCAGAACCATGGATAATGTTTTTCGCAACAGTTACACCGAAATCTCCACGAATTGTTCCAGGAGCTGCTTCATGTGGTCTTGTTTTACCCATCATGTTACGAGCTGTATCTACTACACCTTCACCTTGCCATACCATTGCGAATACAGGGCCAGATGTAATAAAGTCTACTAATTCACCAAAGAAAGGTTTCTCTGTGTGCTCAGCATAGTGTTGTCCAGCAATTTCCGGAGTGACTTGCATTAATTTTGCACCAACTAATTGAAAGCCTTTTTTCTCAAAACGAGCTACGATTTCCCCAATGAAGGCACGTTGTACACCGTCTGGTTTTACCATTAGAAATGTTTTTTCCATAAAAAATCTCTCCACTTCTGAATTATGTATGTAATTGTATATCCCCACACACATATTAACACCCTTATCACAATTGCGCAATAGTTTTGAAATAGAGAGATTATTTTATTTTTTAGAAAAAACACTAAAATTTTCGTTTCCCAATATACTTTGCTACATTTTGTAATGCATACTTCGCTTGTCCACGCGGAAGTGGTTTTATGATTTCTAATGCTTTATGTAAATAACGTTCACTAAACGCAAATGCTTGATCAATAGCGTCACTATTTTTTACAGCCTCAATAATTTCTTTCATTTCGTCCGCTGTTGTATTTTCATGTACAGATATGATTTTCTTACGAAGGATCGGATCTTCCATAGCGTATAGGGCAGGAAGCGTAATATTCCCTTGTAGTAAATCTCCACCAGCAGGTTTTCCAAGCTTCTCTTCTGTGGAAACGAAGTCTAAAATATCATCAATAATTTGATACGACATTCCTACAAAATACCCATACCAAAATAGTCGATTTACCGTATCACGATTAGCGCCAGCAGCAATTGCTCCTAGTTGACAACTCGCAGCAATTAATAATGCTGTTTTTCGCTTTATTCTTCTTAAATACGTTCGTAAATTTTGGTCATAATTGTACTTATCTTTAATTTGTTCAATTTCACCTTTACAGACTTCTAAAATGGTATGCGATAGCGCCTGATGCGCCTCTGGAATTTCGATATTTGTTATACATTCAAGAGACTTAGCGAACAAATAATCCCCTGTATACATTGCAATACGATCTCCCCATTTCGCATTCACAGTTGCACTACCACGTCGTAAAAATGCAGCATCAATAACATCATCGTGAACAAGAGAAGCCATATGAATAAGTTCTAACGCAACAGCTACATGTTTAATTGCATCTAACTTATAATCTCCAAATTTTCCCGCAAGCAACACAAATACAGGACGAATTCGCTTCCCACCAGCTTCAATAAGTTGTAATGCTGCCTCTTCTACCAATGGCTGTTCAGAAGCAACTGTCTTTTTTAATTCTTTTTCTATCACATTAATATCCGATCGTAAAAAAGAGTACATAAGTTGTAACTTCATATTGTTCACCTTAACCTAAAACTTCTTTTTTCTTTTTTTCTATTTTGATTCTGGTTTCATACCTAAATGCATCGCTGCTACCCCAAAAGTAAACGGCTTCACTTGTACATGTTCAAGTCCAGCTTTTTCAAACATATGAGCCAATTCTTTCATACCCGGGAATGTACTAGCAGATTCTTGCAGCCATGAATATTCTTTAAAACTTTTCGCAAATAACTTTCCAAATAACGGCATGATATATTTAAAGTATAAAATATACCCTTGTCGAAAACCAATCATTGTTGGTTGAGATGTTTCTAAACAAATTACTTTTCCACCTGGTTTTACTACACGCGTCATTTCTTTTAATACGTGCATATAATCCGGTACGTTACGTAAACCAAATCCAATCGTTACATAATCAAATGTGTTATCTTCAAATGGAAGTTCCATTGCATTC
The DNA here is from genome assembly GCF_007680225.1 of Bacillus sp. DE0042. Lineage (NCBI taxonomy): Bacteria > Bacillati > Bacillota > Bacilli > Caryophanales > Bacillaceae > Bacillus > Bacillus sp. DE0042. Next base: position 1,292,550 of record NZ_VEJP01000001.1, read on the forward strand.
CCGTGTAAAAGTTCTACTTGTTTTAATTGTAACGCCTCTACCTTTTGCTTACCGACAGATAACATATTTTCACTGAAGTCTAAACCAACAACCTTGCCCTGTTCACCTACCGCTCCAGCTAGCGCAATTGTCCAGTCCGCTGTCCCGCAGCATACATCAAGAGCTTTGCTACCTGGTTTTACATCCATAATGCGCATCGTCTCTTTACGCCACGCTTTATGTCTTTGAAAACTAATGACAGAATTCATCACATCGTATTTATCAGAGATTTTCTCAAATACATCATGTACTCTTTCTTCTTTTGATTGTTGCATGCTCGTACCTTCTTCCAATGTAAAATTGCTTATGTCTTCGATTTATCTCTTAACACAGAGTTTATTTCGCTTATATCTGTGTGGTTTTCCAAATATTGATTTTCTTTCTTTCTGAGTTCCATCATCCATCCATGAATAACTGTTTCTACCTCCGCTTTATCCTTCATAATCCCTTGAACTGCTTGAAAAACAGGTGAATGTTGTTTATCAGCGTGCAGTTCACATTCTTTTTGAAGACGGTTTTTTCCTAGTACATACGTTATAAATGGCTTCCAATGCGATACATGAAAATGATCACATGTTTTTTGCAAGAGTGCAGACTCAATCGTTACTACACTTTCCATTATGTCATCCATCGTTTCATGCGCTTTTTGATATAACATTATTTTGTGTTCATTAATTTCTTTAATTCCTTCAGCAAGCGCGCGAATTAAAACAATATCACGATTCATAGACAATAAGTAATAATATAACCCACTATAGTAATCACCAGCAAGTACTGTTAACTGGCGACGTTTATGCGATTCAACCGCTTCTTCCCCTGCTTTATTTGATACTCTTTCATGTGTATCAAGCGCAATTTGCACAAGCATAATCGTTACTACATAATGCTCAATTTGTTCTATATGTAAATTTTCACTTTTTAAAGCACCATATAACAATGCTATTTTTTCTTCATCAATAAATGGTTCTTCAATATAGTTTATAAAATAAGGATGGCGTAATTTCTCCATCAATTTCTCTCTTATACCCGCATACCCTCCGTAGATGTCACACACAAAAATCACCCTTGTTTTCTAATTCATAAAACTTATTATAACACATACATTCTATTTTCTATAACCAAAACTTGGCTACTCTTTCCAAACTTCCACCGAACTAAATAACATCTTCCATTCTTTTTAGTAGTCTTTCTATTCTCACTCTGCCTTGCTAAAACTATATCATTTATTTACATAAAAAAAAAAGAAAAGCAGTTTCCTACTTTTCTTTACTTTGTTTTAATAAAAGATAAAATTTCACTACGTGCCGCTGCATCATTTTCTAACACACCACGTACTGCTGTTGTTACAGTTTTCGCGCCCGGCTTTTTCACACCACGCATCGTCATGCACATATGTTCCGCTTCTACTACTACCATTACACCATGCGGCTCTAGTACTTCCATAATAGAGTTCGCTACTGTTGATGTAATACGTTCTTGCAGTTGTGGACGACGTGCAATTGTATCTACAGTTCGAGCTAATTTACTTAACCCTGTCACTTTTCCGCCTTGCGGAATATATGCAACGTGAGCAACTCCATAGAATGGAACTAAATGATGCTCACACATCGAATAAAACGGTATATCTTTTACTAGTACAAGCTCCTCGTGATCTTCTCCGAACACTTTATGCAAATGTTCTTTCGGATCTTCATGCATACCCGCGAACACTTCTGCGTACATTTTTGCCACACGCTTTGGTGTATCAAGTACTCCCTCACGATTTGGGTCATCTCCGATTGCCTCTAAAATAAGGCGTACTGCATGTTCAATTTGTTCTAAATTAACTTTTGCCATCCGCTAGCCCTCCCGAAAACCTAAAAGTGATACGAACACATTCTAGCATATTTATGTTTTTAAAAGCAAAAAGAAGAGTTCCCAAAAAGGAAACTCTTCTTCCCTGTTAATATGTAAGGATTATTTAACCGCATCTTTTAACGCTTTACCAGGTTTGAATGCAGGTACTTTACTTGCAGCGATTTCAATCTCCTCACCTGTTTGTGGGTTACGACCTTTACGAGCCGCACGCTCACGAACTTCGAAGTTACCGAATCCGATCAGTTGTACTTTATCACCTTGTTTTAAAGCTTCTAAGATAGAATCAAAAACAGCGTCTACTGCTTTTGTTGCGTCCTTTTTAGAAAGGGAACTTGCTTCTGCAACAGCATTGATTAAATCTGTCTTGTTCATGCCATTCACCTCCTCCCAAAGATAAGACTGTATAATGATCATAAAATGAGTCTTACTTTCATTTGTAGGCAATTTTTACAAATTCTATACTACAAAGATGTAGATAAATCATTATCAACGCCTATATTATACGATTCTCCTTTATAATTCAATATTTTTAAGGAAATTGTTACTCTTAAAATGTGAAAATCTGATGAAACTTGACAATTTACAACAATATATTAGATAATGACTGTTTATTTTGCTATTCTATACGCGAAAATCAAAAAAATCCCTCTACGATGAGAGGGATTTTTTTCTTATAATATAATCGCAATTAATCCGCCAGATCCTTCATTAATAATTCTTTCTAGCGTTTCTTTTAATTTATATCTCGCATTTTCTGGCATTAAAGATAGTTTCGCTTGAATGCCTTCTCGAACAATAGAGCTAAGTGAACGTCCGAATATATCAGAATTCCAAATTGATAATGGGTCATCTTCAAAATCCTGCATTAAATAACGAACTAATTCTTCACTTTGCTTTTCAGTACCAATGATTGGCTCAAACGTTGACTCCACATCTACTTTAATCATATGAATAGACGGAGCTACAGCTTTTAATTTCACACCAAACCTTGAACCGTGACGAATAATTTCTGGCTCATCTAAGCTCATGTCAGCTAACGCAGGCGCTGCTACACCATATCCTGTTTGCTTTACCATACGCAGGGCATCCGCCACTTGATCGTATTCTATTTTCGCATGAGATAAATCGAGCATAAGCTTTAATAAATGATCTTTCCCTCGAATTTCTACTCCTACTACTTCTTTTAAAATTTGATCATATAATTCATCTGGTGCATATAAATCAATCTCTGCTACACCTTGCCCCATATCAATGCCAGCTAGGCTCGCTCGATCAATAAATTCATACTGACTAAACTGCCAAACGACACGGTCCACATCACGAAGACGTTTTATATCCTTCACAGTCTCTTGAACAGCTTCTTGATAACTTTGGCGTAACCAATGCCCTTCATTTAACACCATCACCCAGCTCGGAAGGTTAACATTCACTTCTAAAACCGGGAACTCAAATAAAGCCTCTCGAAGCACATTGTACACATCTGTTTCCCTTAAACTTTCTACACTCATCGCAATGACTGGGATATCATATTCTTCAGATAAACTTTGGCGCAATTGCTCTGTATCTGGATGATACGGCTGTACAGTGTTGATGATCATAATGAAAGGTTTTCCGACTTCTTTTAACTCATTTACTACGCGTTCTTCTGCTTCTATATAATCTCTTCTTGGAATTTCACCAATCGTTCCATCTGTTGTAATTACAACACCAATTGTGGAATGTTCTTGAATTACTTTACGTGTTCCGATTTCTGCAGCTTCATGGAATGGAATAGGTTCTTCATACCAAGGAGTATTAATCATGCGTGGGCCATTCTCATCTTCATAGCCTTTTGCTCCTGGAACCGTATATCCAACGCAATCTACCAATCGAATATTCACTTCAAGACCTTCATCTACTTCGATAGAAACCGCTTGGTTTGGAACAAACTTCGGTTCCGTCGTCATGATTGTACGACCAGCAGCACTTTGAGGCAGTTCATCCTGCGCCCTTTGACGGTCAGACTCATTCTCAATATTAGGAATAACTACAAGTTCCATAAATTTTTTAATGAATGTTGATTTCCCTGTTCGAACAGCTCCTACAACTCCAAAATAAATATCACCGCCTGTGCGTTCCGCAATATCTTTAAAAATATCTACCTTTTCCAAGTGATTCCCTCCCTCAATATTTTTGGGAATAATTCCACATTTATAGTCAACTAATACCTTCTCTAACGTTGCCTATAATATCTGATATAATATAATGGTATTCTAGAAGTTCGGACAATATATCATATAATTTTGTCCAATTTCATATGACTATTAAAAAATACCTTTTGTTTGCATCGCAAGTTGTGTAACATAAAAAACCTTTCTTCTAGAACTTATTCACTAAAAGAAAGGTTCATGACTTATGATTTTAAAAAAATTGGTTCTCCATTCTTTACCGTATACGGTAAAGAATACGCAGGTACAAATGGAGAATCTTTCGAAAGTATATTCCGAATATCTTCCCCCTCCTTAAATTGCCCTTCATTTTTTTTCAACGCTTCATATAAGTCGATTCGATAATCAACATAAATTTCTCCCTTTTCATTGATTACAAAAGGAAGCCCTTTACCAGAATACGGACTTGTCACTTGCGGTACATCTTTATATCCTAGTTTTTTGAAATCTAATTCATACACACCATCTGAAATTACCTTTTTAAAAGGTGGATATTGATGTTCATCTCGATACATCCTAAGCTTTAATGATAATTCCTGAATTTGTTCAGCCATCCTAACATCAATTAACTTTACTGTCGGGTTTGTTTCAACGTCTATTAATACGTATTGGTATACTCCTCCGCTTTCATACGCATTTCCTGGCGCTTCTTGTATGTAGCGCGGAGCAATCTTTTGAAAATCAATTGGATACTTTTGATAAATAGGCGTACTCATATCCCGCGTCTTAATTGGCAATATCCCCTCATTTTGCTCCTTAAATGTCACTACAGCTTTTTGAACAACCTGTATCTGATCTTCATAAGGAACGGCATTTTGTTTCATATTTTCTTTCGGATACAGACATCCTGTTAAAAGGCTCATACAACAAAATATTAAAATAATATGGACTTTTTTCACTAGCAATCACCTTTTCATACTAATATAACTTGCTCCGTATGTAGCATTTTCGAGACCATTCCATTTACTGCTGTACAGGTCCACTAAATACAACAAGAAAAATAACAATTCCTGACACAATCATAAGGGTGTACGCTACTAACGCTGTAATCCCTTTCAAAAATTTATTCTTTATTTTGTATCTACTTAGTAAAATAAAACTTACTGCAAAAAACATAAATCCAATTGCTCCTAAAGCAAACCACATTTTTATGAGCCCTTCTGACATATACACACCCCTTTTTATTAATCTATTTTTATACTATTTTAACAAATTAAAATCTTTAAACAAATACAAAAAGAACATTTTACTACAAATTACGAATATATAACTTTAATCAACAGGTTTTTTTCGCATCTTCCACTAATCTAAATAAAAATAAAACCGAAGCGAGTGTATCTCTCGCTTCGGTTGACCAAATATGCCCAAAACAGCTCTATTCCCATACTTTCATGGCTATCATATGCAATCTACAAACTCTTTGTTTCTTATATTTTATTTTTTAAACATTTTGCTTAACGAACCAAAATCAGCGGGCATATTATTGTTAATGATCGCTTTTACAATTTGATCCTCTTGCTCTTTCGGCACTTCACGTCCTGCCATAAGAGCCACTTGATGAATCAATTGACGAAGCACAGTCTCATCACGTAAATTCGCATTCTGTACAGATGATGCTAATTTAAAAATATCTTCTTTATTCACTTTCGCTTCTTTTTCAATGTTATTAAAAATGTTATTATCCATTCTTTTCACCCTCTCCTCAAGTTACTCTTCATCCTATGCAAAATTAAAAAAATGGTGAAAAGACCCATAAAAATAAAAAGCGACAGAAGTACAAATGTACTTCTGTCGCTTTTCTTTAAAGTAAGTCAGGTATAGCTTCCACTTCATGTTTTCGAACACGTCCCATTAATGAGCCTACTGCATCTTTCACATTATTCCCATTGAATAGCACGTCATATAAAGCAGCTGTAATCGGCATTTCAACTTCCATTTTCTCTGCTAATTCGTGAGCAGCTTTCGTTGTTCTTACACCTTCTACAACCATACCCATACTTTCTAACACTTCTTCTAAAGAGTGCCCTTTTCCAAGCATATTTCCAGCTCGCCAATTTCGGCTATGGACGCTTGTACAAGTTACAATTAAGTCGCCCATACCAGTTAGACCAGCAAACGTTAACGGATTTCCGCCCATTTTTCTTCCTAAACGAGCAATCTCCGTTAAACCACGTGTCATCAATGCCGCCTTTGCATTATCACCTAATCCAAGACCATCAGTTATCCCAGCAGCTAATGCGATAATATTTTTTAACGCACCACCAAGCTCAACCCCAACAATATCCGGATTTGTGTATACACGGAAGTAACTATTCATAAACAAATCTTGTACTTCCTCAGCAGCTTCCATACGCTTTGCTGCAGACGTAACCGTCGTCTCTTGACGTAAACCGACTTCTTCAGCATGACTCGGTCCAGACAGTACAACAACGTCTTTAATCAAGCCCTCTGGAATTTCTTCCTCAATCACTTCCGAAATACGTTTTGACGTACCAGGTTCAATCCCTTTACTTGCATGAATCCAAGTAGTCGGACCTGCTACATATTTCTTCATATCTTGTAATACCTCTCTATACGCTTTCGTTGGTACTACAAGAAGTACTACATTTACATCTACTAATGCTTCTTCTAAAGAAGAGTAGGCTGCGATTGTGCTTGGCAATGTAATTCCTGGAAGGTATCGACTATTCTCATGTTTTGCATTAATCTCATCCATAAGTTCAGAACGATTTCCCCAAATACGTACATCATGTCCATTGTCAGCTAATACCATCGCTAACGCTGTTCCCCAGCTACCTGCTCCAACTACTGTGATTTTTGTCATAAAATCACATCCTCTCCATTAGTCTCTTGCTCTAGCGATAATGTGAATCGGCGTTCCTACAAAACCGAACGCTTCACGTAAACGATTCTTTAAGAAGCGCTCATATGAAAAGTGCATTAATTCTGTATCGTTTACAAATATAACAAATGTTGGTGGTTTTACCGCAACCTGTGTCGCATAGAAGATTTTCAGACGGCTACCATTATGAGTTGGTGTTGGATTCATCGCTACCGCATCCATAATTACATCATTTAATACGTTCGTTTGAATACGGATACTATGGCTTTCATTTACTTCATTAATAACTGGTAATAATGTTTGTGTACGTTTTTTCGTTTTCGCAGATAAGAATACAATCGGTGCGTACTCTAAAAATTGGAAATGAGCACGGATGTTTTCTTCAAATGCTTTCATTGTTTTTTCATCTTTTTTCACTGCATCCCATTTGTTTACGACGATAATAACAGCACGTCCTGAATCATGAGCATATCCAGCAATTTTTTTATCCTGTTCAATAATTCCTTCTTCTCCGTCTAAAACGACTAAAACAACGTCAGAACGTTCAATCGCTCTAAGCGCACGAAGTACACTATACTTTTCTGTGCTTTCGTATACTTTCCCTTTTTTACGCATACCAGCTGTATCGATGATTACATAATCTTGACCATCTTTACTATATGGTGTATCAACAGCATCACGTGTCGTTCCCGCTATATTACTTACAATTACACGTTCTTGACCAAGAAGTGCATTTACAAGTGATGATTTCCCTACATTTGGACGTCCAATTAAAGAGAAACGGATTGTTTCATCATCATACGCTTCTTCTTCAATCTTTGGAAAATGATTTGCAGCTTCATCTAACAAATCACCAAGTCCTAAACCGTGTGTACCTGAAATCGGGAATGGCTCGCCAAATCCTAATGCATAAAAATCATAAATATCACTACGCATTTCTGGATTATCAACCTTATTTACCGCAAGTACAATTGGTTTTTTAGAACGATATAAAATTTTAGCAACTTCTTCATCTGCTGCAGTTACACCATCGCGACCATTCGTCATAAAAATGATAACATCTGCTTCATCAATTGCTACTTCCGCTTGTTGACGAATTTGTGTCAAGAACGGCTCGTCTCCAATATCAATTCCACCTGTATCAATAATGTTAAATTCATGATTTAACCATTCTCCCGCACTATAAATACGGTCTCGTGTTATACCTGGTATATCTTCTACGATTGAAACTCTTTCTCCAACAATTCTATTGAAAATAGTAGATTTTCCTACGTTCGGGCGGCCTACTATTGCTATTACTGGTTTCGGCATATACTTTCATCCTTTCAACTTGCTTCTGTTTATTATGTAAAAAACCCTTCTTTGTGCAAGAAGGGATTTGCATTCCAGAATATTTCTCAGCGTATCAAAACACCTCACATTATACCACACGTTACTAATGTTTCACAATAATATATACATTCTCTTGTAAGCGATGCGCAATACCATCTAAAATTGCCTCTAAATTATTTGCAACAAATTCTAACTCATCTGTCGATTCACAAGTAAACAAAGGGGCACCACCAGCAAATTTCTCCGGCGTTGTTGTAATAACCGCGAGAATCACACTTTCTAACATCATCTTTTATCTCCCCTTCCTTTCGGGGCTTCCGATGACATATGAACAGCACTTTCTAACGTCGGCACATTCCCTATGACACCTATCGCTTTCTCTGCATCTTGATCTTGTGGCAAGACAAAAATCCCAACCCTACCATCTTCTAAATCACGCTTTGCCAACGGCACAAGCGCTGGCGTACCAGAATCTCTATAAATCCCTAAAGCAACAGAAACATCATGTAAAATAGCTTGTCGTTGTCCTAAGTTTGAGATTGTCACCATCGCATCAATTGTTTTCGGCCTTAAAATAAAGCCCATTCCATATTTCATAATTTCCTCTTGCCTTGCTGGCAATCCAATATTCATAATGTAAATGTTATCAATATACAGCCCCGCTCCTTCAAAACGAAGTGGAGCATGCTCGATATCAACAAGATCATGTAACCTTCTGCCAGACATTAATTTTTTCGCGATAATAAATGCGATTATAGCCATAATTACTCCAGCAATCCACGAATGGAATCCTATATACGCAAACGTCGTTGCAAACGACGTTAACATCGCCAAATAGTTTCGACTTTCAAAAACTAACGCAATCCCTTCAATATATGTATTTCCACGCGGTACGAGCTCATATCCATCTAATTGTTGAAGGGTATTTCTTTCCATATTACGCACATCACGAAACTGTGTTGCTGCTAATGTAAGAAATGTAATAGCAGAAAAATCTTTTTTCAAAATTGACGGAATCGCAATCGCTCCTAAAGCCGCTGCAATTAACCCCATCGCAACGTGAATAATTTTTCCGTGGAGCCTCGTCGGATATTGACGCGTATCTGTCCGGAGCATTAGCACTCTCGTTACTGTCCCCGCTATTACTCCGCATAAAATGGCCGGTGTATATTCAATCATGTATTACCCTCGCCTTTCTTTTACGTGCTTTCCTCTTGAACTGTTCCATGTATACTGATGCTTTTGCAATCCAAAACAAAATTGCCATGAAAAATGTAGCAACGGCGACGATATCAAAAAACGCTAAACTTCCGTAATCATAAGGGAAATGTAGTTTTCGAAAAATAAGTGTCACTAACAATTCCCCCTGTAACATTCCTATATAAAGAGAACATAATCGCAATATGCGATCCTCATGCAATAAAACCGATGCATACACAAGAGCACCACTTAACAAAAACAACCTGTCCACCACAATCCAAATCGGATCATATACTTCTAACAAATGAAAACTTGTATATAACATTGCAATAATAAGTGCCGAAAGTAAGCTATATAATTTTTTCCAAATAGAATATAGTGCGATTCCTATAAAAGCAACAATACAAAGCAAAAGTGCATTTACTGATACCGTGAATGAAGCAATCGTTACATGTAACGGAGAGCAAATAATAAAAATCAATATACAAACGCTTATCTTCCAGCGCATAGAGTCCTTTTTCATAAAAAAAGTTACAACGATCCACCCTATCCAAGCTAAAAAATAAAAAGTACTCCCTTCCATCATTTCACCTCCTATGTTTTCCATTATGGGAACTTTTTATGAAAGTTAATCCACTTTCTTCGCGCATAGTTTTTTCATATAACAGCAACACTTTTAATAAGGAGGTGCTATTCATTATGGGTAAAGATCGTCAAGAACGAAAACTAAGAGAATCACGACGCGTTGAATCTGATCGTGACCAATCACTACAATATCCGGGTGCAACTGGACTGGATACACCAGAGCAAGCCCGAAAACAAAATCAGCACTAATGAACACAAAAAGACGGTTTCGATATTGTACGAAACCGTCTTTTACATAATTATTTTAATGATTTTTACTTATATCAAAATAACATTTAACATCCGAATTTTTCTATGGTTTATTTTTATCTCCACCTATTTTTTCCTTTGCGAAATTAAACCCTCCCTAATAATTCAGTAGCAAACTATCTACATTTTCCAGCCTCTTTTTCAGTCGCAACTTGCACAAGATAGTGTTTATATAGGAATAATTTTATTTTGATAGAATATTAATTCCATTCCTCACCTTATATTACTAAAACGAACAAAAAACAAAAAAATCAACCAAACGGTTGATTTTTTATCTTCTACTATAATGCGTCGTATCAATACCACGCTGCGTTAACCAATGATACGTTTCGCCCTTTACAACAAGAGGTACAGCCTGTAACTCTTCTATCGTCTTTGCACCAAGAGCTGTCATAATAAATTTCAAATCTGTATGTAAAAGATCAATTTCATCCACTAACTTCTCGATACCATCTTGCATTAAAATACGTAAAAAATATCCAGCAAACGCAGTTGTATTCGCCCCTAATGCGATTGCTTTCGCTACATCAAGCGCTGTTTGTATACCCCCAGATGCAATAAAAGAGAGGTTATTATTTGTAGAGGTTGCTTCAATAATCGAGGTTGCTGTTTGTATGCCCCAGTTATTAAAATAAGAAAGCATTCGCTGTCTTCTTTCATTTTCAACAGCAGCAAAATTTGTACCACCTTGTCCACCAATATCAATTGCCGTTACACCTATGCTCGCTAACTGTTGTACGGTTTCCTTACTCATCCCAAATCCAACTTCTTTCACAATGACAGGAACTTTACTATTTAATACAATTTTCTCAATGCGCTGAAGTACACCAGTAAAGTCACGGTCTCCTTCTGGCATCGTTAACTCTTGTATGACGTTTAAATGAATTTGCAATGCATTCGCTTCAATCATATCAACGGCACGCTCTGCTTGTTCGATAGTTGCCTCACTACCTAAATTAGCAAAGAAAACACCATTCGGGTTTACCTTTCTGATAATCTTATAAGAAGCAGCCTCACTTTCATCTTTTAACGCCGCCATTTGCGACCCTACAGCCATAGCAAGATTATGATGTTTCGCTACATATGCTAATTGCTCATTAATATGTAACGTTCTCTCTCCCCCACCACCAGTCATCGCATTGATAAAAATCGGCGAACTTAGTGAAAGTTCGCCGATTTTTGTTTCACATGTTATTGTGTCATAACTTGAATTTGGCAATCCTTGATGCACAAAATCAATATCATGAAAGCCATGCGTACGAGACTGACCAGTAGAAAGAGCGTATTCAATATGATCTAATTTACGTTTTGCCCTTACCACTTGTACCCCTCTTTATTTCTTTAATTTTTTCAGTTGTTCACCAATAATATCACTTAATTGGAAAGTAGCAGAATCAGCATTTGGTTCATACTGACTGTAATCCTCAATTACATTATTTTCCTCAAGCGTTTCTTTTATACTTAAAGAAATACGTTTCTCTGCAACATGGACTTCAAGCACTTTCACTTTTACTTCTTGTCCCATTTCCAATACTTCATTTGGATTTTTCACGTGACGATTTGCAATTTGAGATACATGCACAAGACCTTCAACGCCAGGTAAAATTTCAACGAATGCACCGAATGTAACAAGACGTTTTACTACTCCCTCACGAATATCTCCAGCTTTTATTTCGCCAGCAACATTCTCCCAAGGTCCTGGCTGAGCTGCTTTAATTGATAAAGAAATACGTTGTGTATCAGCATCAACAGATAATACCTTTACCTTTACCTTTTGACCTTGCTCTAATACTTCAGAAGGTTGCTCTACACGTTCGTGTGAAATTTGTGAAATATGAACTAAACCGTCCACACCACCAACGTTAACGAAAGCACCAAAATCCGTTAATCGTTGCACTGTTCCTTCAACAACGTCTCCTTCTTTTAATGAAGAAATCGCTTCTTTTTTCTTAGAATCTAGTTCTAATTCTACTACTGCTTTATGCGAAAGGATTACACGATTTTTTTCGCGGTCTAATTCAACAATTTTCACGGCTAATGTTTTGCCTTTATAGTCAATAAAATCTTCTACATAATGTACTTCTACAAGTGAAGCTGGGATAAAACCACGAACACCAAGGTCCACAACTAATCCACCATTCACGATATCTTTTACAGTAACATCAAACACATGACCAGAAGTAAATTTCTCTTGTAATTCTACCCATGCTTTTTCTGCATCAACAGCACGTTTAGATAAGACAAGATCATCTTCTTCTAATTTAATAATTTTCAATTCTAGTATTTGATCTAATTCTACAACATCGCTTGCTTTTTCAATATGAACGTTAGCTAATTCACTAATTGGAATTACGCCATCTGTTTTGTATCCAACATTTACAAGCACTTGTTTCTCTTCAACTTTCGTTACAGAACCTGTAACAACGTCACCAACTTGTAATTCTTTTGAATCCATAACTTCTTCATTCATTTTCTCTACCATGGAAATACCTCCCTACAGAATTGACAAAGCATTTTTATGTATATACGAAATGAAAACATATGTTTTCATTTGCATGTTTAAGAATTTATCATCACATACTCAGTTTTCATACATTTCACTAGAAAATATATTAAACCTATATAAATAGTATACAGCAAAATCATCTTGAAGAAAGTATGTTTTGAAATATAATAGCGAATATATTCTGAAAGTTTTATCCTTCTTTTACTAACTTCTTACAAATTCGATCATTTGTCAAGGAAAGAGACTCACAATTCACGCATCCTTTACATTTCTATATAAACAAAAAAAGAAAGAGGTTATCCCCTTTCTTTATTTCGCAAACACTCCTGAAACAATACTCATAATTTTTTGGACAACTTCTTCAATTGATAAAGAAGTTGTATCTAATTCCAATGCATCATCAGCTTTCTTTAGAGGAGAAACTTCGCGTTCTGAATCTAATTTATCACGCTGAGCAATTTCTTTTTTTAACTGCTCTAAATTAGAATCGAAACCTTTATTTATATTTTCTAAATGTCTTCTTTCTGCTCTTTCTTCAACAGAAGCAAGCATAAAGATCTTCACTTCAGCATCTGGTAACACATGTGTACCAATATCACGGCCATCCATTACAACGCCGCCTTTTTCCGCTAACTCTTGTTGACGACGTACCATTTCTTCACGAACAAGGCGATGTTTCGCCACAATAGATACTCGATTCGTCACCTCAGGTGTACGAATTACTTCAGAAACATCTTGTCCATTTAAAAATACAAGTTGTGTATTTTCTCCTTGCTGAAACTCAATATTTACATTCTTTACAACTTCCATTAACTTCTCTTCATTTTCAATGTCCACTTTTCGTTCAAGGGCTGCATATGTAATCGTGCGGTACATTGCGCCTGTATCAATATAAACGTAAGAAAGTTTCTTCGCCACAACTTTTGCAACCGTACTTTTTCCAGCAGCTGCTGGACCATCTATAGCAATTGAAATTCGTTTATCCATTGTAACACCTCATTTTTTCACTTATAAAACAAAACGAAAAGCAGGTATTCTCCTGCTTCTTCTCATTTGCTTCACGTCATTAAATCCTCAATTATTGTAGCATAATCCTTCATAGAAGAAAATGAAAACTACCTATTCACCTGTAAGATTTCTGCTTTGTTTTTTACCATGACACCTTCATAATAAACAATTTTAGATAAATATTTCACTGATGACTTATGTATAAATAACAATTGCACAACAGAAAGACAAATGAATTGTATTATTAATATACGAATAAAAATTTTCTCCATCTTTTTCAATGTAATTGCTCCCTCCTATCCTATATTTACACATTTCGTTTCGTGATTTTATACATCGTATATATAGCAGCTAACTTTATTGTCATTTTCGAGGCATACTTTTATACATTTCCATTGTCGAATTTACTCAAAACATGTTATGTTCTAAATGTATTTTTCAACTTGAAAGGGGTATAAACATTGAAAAGAATCCTAGTTTTACACACAGGTGGAACAATTGCAATGGAGGAAGATAAAGAAACTGGGGTCGTACAACCAGGTGAAAAAAATCCTCTTTTAAAATTTATTCCTGATTTAGAAGGCGATGTTGATTTAATCGTTGAAGATGTGTTCCATCTACCATCTCCTCATATGACACCGAGCGAAATGTTACAATTACAAGTCATCATTGATGAAAGAGTAAAACAAGACAACATTCATGGCGTAGTCATTACGCATGGTACGGATACATTAGAAGAAACAGCCTATTTCTTAGATTTAACAGTGCACGCAACTATTCCAATCGTTGTAACAGGTGCAATGCGTTCTAGTAATGAATTAGGTGCTGATGGTCTATATAACTTCTTATCGGCTGTAAAAGTAGCTAGCTGTAGTGAAGCTGCTGAAAAAGGTGTTCTAGTCGTATTAAACGACGAAATTCATTGCGCTACAAATGTAACGAAAACACATACAAGTAACGTGGCAACATTCCAGAGTCCACAGTATGGACCAATTGGTATGGTAACAAAGCGGGGCGTTGTATTCCATCACGCTTTAGTACATCATGAAACATATTCAGTAAATAAGGTTTCTAAAAACGTAGTCGTTCTAAAAGCATACGCTGGTATGGACGATACATTGTTAGCAGCAATTGAAAACCTTCCAGTAGACGGGATTGTTATTGAAGCACTTGGACAAGGTAATTTACCTCCAAGAACACTTCCTAGTCTAGAACGATTAATCAACAAAGGAATTCCTGTCGTATTAGTTTCTCGCTGTTTCAACGGCATCGTGCAAGATGTATATTCATATGAAGGTGGCGGCAAACAATTAAAAGATATGGGTATTGTCTTCACATACGGTTTAAACGCTCAAAAAGCACGTATTAAATTATTAGTTGCATTAGAGAATACAAATTCTCATGAAACAATCCAAAATATGTTTATGCACAATTAAAAAGAAGCTGTCGAAGTTTATTTCGACAGCTTCTTTTTATATTTCCCTTGACGCAATGGTTTGCGCAATCGCATCCCCATGAAATCGACCGTTCTCAATAAATATTTCATTCGCATTATTTCCAGCAGCAATTACGCCTGCAATGAAAATATGTTCAGCGTTCGTTTCCATTGTATCCTCTGCATAAATCGGACGTCCTGTTTCTTCATCAATCCGAACACCCATCTTCGTTAAGAAACTATGATCAGGATGGTAACCAGTCATCGCAAATACAAAATCATTTTGGATTGTATATGCCTCATCATCGACTGTAAACGTTAATGTATGTTCAGTAATTTCTTTCACGTGAGCCCTGAAATGCATTTGAATTGTGCCACTTCGTACTAACGCCTCAAACTCCGGCAAAATCCACGGCTTAATGCTTGGTGAATACTCACTTCCGCGATATAAAACCGTTACACGTGCACCGGTTTTAACAAGTTCTAACGCAGCATCTATACTCGAGTTTTTCCCACCTATAACTACTACATCTCGATCAAAATAAGGATGTCCCTCTTTAAAATAGTGAGCTACTTTCTTCAGTTCCTCGCCGGGAACATTCATATAATTTGGATTGTCATAATATCCAGTTGCTACAACAACATATTTCGCTATATATATTTCTGTACTTCCGTCACCCTTTGTTGTCTCAACATGAAAAACTTCTCCATCTTTTTGTACTTTCTCCACTCGCTCAAAAGCATTTACACGTACAGATTTACGTTTTACTACTTCCCGATAATACGCAAGCGCTTGATTTCGAACTGGCTTACGATTTTCTGTAATAAAAGCTACATCACCAATTTCTAATTTTTCACTAGAAGAGAAAAATGTTTGATGAGTTGGATAATTATAAATCGCATTTACAATGTTTCCTTTTTCAATTACTAACGGATTTATCCCTACCTTTTGCAACGAAATTGCTGCTGCTAATCCGCACGGACCGCCTCCAATTATGATAGCTGTTTCTTTCTGCATACTCAGCTCACTCCTAGTCTTTTACCAATACGCTATTTATAAAAACAAGAAAAAACCTACTTACAGCAGTAGGCACCTATCTTTATTGTATTCATTTTTCATATATTTGTCATCTAAACGAAACGTACATCCGATAGACATCTGCTAAAAACTGCTGAAATTTAATACCTTGTTTCCCTAATACATTTTCAGGATCAATCTTTCTAGCTGGGTCAAGTGTTTTATGTGATACGATATCTTTCTTCGGATTCAAGCCGAAGTTTTGACATAAATACGCATGATACCACGTAAAACGGGTATATGCTTCCCAAAAGTTAATATCACCGCCATAACAAAGTTCCACTCCAATGGCAGCCTTATTAGCATCATAACCATATAAGTCATTATCTGTCGGCACACCATATCGAACGTGATAGGCAACTTCATTTATAGGAACTATTTCCAATATTGTTTTATCATCTATAAATGTATGTGCCGAAGCTTTCGGTTGTATTTCATTAAAATAATCCCGATTCCCTATCGCATTGCTACCAGGGTTCCCCGTATCATGACTTACAATAAACCTTACTTTAGAAAGAGGAATTCCCGGTCGTGAACTTCCATACCCAATATAGTTACGCTCTATAGGAAACATCGCCATTACTACCAACTCCCACTTCAGAAGATTACCTTACTTCTTTATATATGTATTCGGTAGCAATGTCCTTATCGCATATTTCTTACGCGAAGAGAAAATCGAAAATATTTGATGTGAATACCATAAATAATAAAATACTTACAGCAACTCCATAAAAACCGTAAAACCAAACACAATCTTCTTTCGTATCTAAACCGAAAAATTTATTTACAGATTGTAATAATGTGCCGCGCTTACTTTGTTTGTTTCTTAATACTTCCACTCGTTCTACAACATCTGCTGGCATCATAAATCTTTGGTCTACTGTCATTTTCATCATTTATCTCTCCTTAAAATCATTTCCGTTTTGTTTATCTAAGGAAAGTATAGCACGTTTGTTCGTGCAGAACAAGCGTTCTTTTTTGTTTTTATTTTTCAACAATCCAAGTAAGAATTGAGATTACAAAAGCGATAATCGGCCCTACTACAACTGCGCCAAATATTAAAAACAGTAGTCCTTCTCCGAACATCCGAACGTTACTTGTTTTTCGGGCTTCCATCGTTCTTGAGAGTTCTCCCTCTAACCTCTTAACCTTTTCTTCTAATTGTTCTACTCGTTCCATCATTTCATTTTCCATATACAACACCTCACACTAATACTTCAACAAAAAAACGTGATTCCCTCGAAAGGAATCACGTTTTTTCACGATATAATATTATACCCAACCTCTGAAGCGACTTGCTTCAGCCATTTTACGAACACCGACCATATACGCAGCTAAGCGCATGTTCACTTTACGAACTTGTGCTGTTTCATAAATAGAATCAAATGATCTTACCATTACTTTTTCTAAACGTTGTTCTACTTCTTCTTCAGTCCAGTAGTAACCTTGGTTATTTTGTACCCACTCAAAGTAAGATACTGTCACACCTCCAGCACTTGCTAATACGTCTGGAACAAGTAAAATTCCGCGATCTGTTAAAATTTTAGTTGCTTCTAATGTTGTTGGACCATTTGCAGCTTCAACAACGATTTTCGCTTTAATATTATTAGCATTTTCTTCTGTAATTTGGTTCTCAATTGCAGCTGGAACTAAAATGTCGCAATCAAGTTCTAACAATTCTTTGTTTGAAATTGTATTATTAAATAGTTTTGTTACTGTACCGAAGCTATCACGACGGTCTAATAAATAATCAATATCTAATCCGTTTGGATCATGCAATGCACCGTAAGCATCCGAGATCGCAATAACTTTCGCGCCTGCATCATGCATAAATTTAGCTAAGAAGCTACCAGCATTACCGAATCCTTGAACAACAACGCGTGCACCTTTAATATCAATGTCGCGTTTTTTTGCAGCTTCGCGAATACAAATTGTTACACCTTTCGCCGTTGCTGTTTCACGTCCATGTGATCCACCTAATACAAGTGGCTTACCTGTAATAAATCCTGGTGAATTAAATTCATCAATACGGCTATATTCATCCATCATCCATGCCATGATTTGAGAGTTTGTGAATACATCTGGAGCTGGAATATCTTTCGTCGGTCCTACGATTTGGCTAATTGCTCGTACATAACCGCGGCTTAATCTTTCTAACTCACGGAATGACATTTCACGTGGGTCACAGATAATTCCACCTTTACCTCCACCGTATGGTAAATCAACAATACCACATTTTAAACTCATCCAGATTGAAAGTGCTTTCACTTCATTTTCTGTTACATTCGGATGGAAGCGAATTCCACCTTTCGTTGGACCAACAGCATCATTATGTTGTGCACGATATCCTGTAAATATTTTAACAGTCCCGTCATCCATACGAACTGGTATTTTCACTGTCATCATACGAATTGGTTCTTTTAATAATTCATATACTTCGTTTGGATAACCCAATTTTTCTAATGCTTCACTAATAACAATTTGTGTCGAATTCAATAGTTCAAAATGTTGTTCCCTTTGTTGTTGTGTTTTTGTTTGAGTTCCCTTTTCGGCTACCATAGTAAGTAAACCCCCTGTAATTTCACTTGTTTAGTAAACCTTCATTGCCTAGTATACACCGTTAAATTTGGAATGCAATAGAAAACGCTAACAAATATATACAAACTTTTTCCCGTTGCAAGCGTTTTCACTATCATTATAGTCCTTTTATTGCTTTTAGAAAAGTAAAATACTTAAATATTTAAATATTTTTTATTTTACTTATATATAACAACTTAAGAAGATATTTTTAAGTATAGTAAAGAGCGCCCAAATATTTATGATTCCCGCTATACCATTAATCGTTTTGATATTTTCAGACCAACATTTTAGGTTTCTCCAAATAAAAAACAAAACCTTAGCTTTATTATATTAGCTAAGGTTTTGTTTTTTCACAAAGTAATTGTGTATTTGTTCAATTGCTTGAGAAGCCATTAATTCTTTACCATACTCCATTAGACGATAAATAGTTGCTGTAGACGGATTACCATATTCCGCTAAAATAGCTATAAAATCTGCCTTCAGTAATTGAACTTGCTCCTCTTCTTCCATCCAAAGATAGAAACGCCCATCCCACGTATATAGTTTTCCGCCAGTTACATCAAGGTTATATAAACGATTCGACAGGTTAATTACGTCATCTAGTGTAGCAAACTCATAAAGTATATGCTCGCTTTCATCTAGAGTCACTTGCATTTCAATAAACTCGTCACGGAACTCATCATCTGTATCCACATCTTGATGTTCTTTCGTTACAATTACGACCATTCCTTGCGCTTGTAGAGAAAATACTTCAACTGCAATCGGGCCATCCGCTTCAAACCCTAGTTCCTTATTTGCTTCTTGCATCATATCACGAAATAATTGCTGTACTTTCGGTGCATTTCTCCACAAATCTTCTTTCGTTAACCCTCGTTCAGATAAATCATCAAATGTTAAGAAAATTTTTATCTTATTGTAATTTAATCGTTCCAGCCTCATCTCATACCCTCCCTACGTAACCAATGAATATAATTTTTATTATATGAAATAGAAAATAGATGGTTCTTTTCGAACAACTATTCTAACATTTTTAACCAATCATCCCATTCTTCTTTCGTATCACCAATTAGGCATGTTTGAATGTTCAACTGATCTCGAGCACCTATTTCTCCTATAAATCCAACAGAAAGTTTCTCACTTTTTTCTTGCAACAAACTCATGTCTTTCATCGCGTTCTTAAGTTCTCGTTCCTCATCAAAAGAGACTACTACATATGTAGGTTGTATTTGCTCAACAGCTAACAAAATACCATCTTCCGCTAAGCTTGACCTAATATATATCACCTCATATCCTTTTAAGCGTAAATACGTTGAGAAAACAAACCCTTTCAACATATTATTTTCTAACACGACAACTTTGTGTATAGAAGAAAATGATGATGCATTATGATACACCATTCCTAGACGAGTTTGTAAAAATGATACGACATATTGGAATTGCACCATTGTAACTTCATTATTATTTTTTAACGTTAACAATTTATTTGACACTTGAAGAACAATACTTGCTATGACTTTTTCTGTTGCATAAATACTGAAAGCCTCGTTTAACAATGCAGAAGTTGTAATTTCATCAAATTTTAACAAAGCTTGCAGTAAATCGTCCACTAAAACAACTTCTCTATCGTAATGTATTTCTTTTTGAACATTACTCTGCAAACGATTCCCTTCTAATAATTGAACTGCTTGTCCAATCATCATGCCGGAAGAAACCTTGTCCATTAACCATTTCAAAATTTGAATATGCTCTTCTGTATATAATCGATGCCCCGCATGATTCCGCTTTGGGGCAATAATTTGATATCGTCTTTCCCATGCACGAAGCGTACTCGGCTGAATTCCAATTATATTCGAAACAGCTTTTATGTTATATTTCCCGTTTAGAGTTGGCATCATTTCCCTCCGCACAACGTAATAATATGTGTTTGAGCAGGTGCTCGGAAGCGAAGTGGAATCAACGTTGTTCCATATCCATTACTAACAAAAAGAGTCATATTTGAATGCTTATATACGCCACCTTTTAAATATTTTTTAGATGGGAATAATCGAATCTGTCCTCCATGTGTATGTCCACTTAACACAAGTGAAATTTGTTCTTTTCCAGACATTTTATTTATTATATCAGGGTTATGGCTAATTAATATGCGAAAACCATCTTCTTTGCAATCAGCCAACGCTAAATCTAAACGATCACGCTTCAAACCAACATCATCTACACCGAGTAAACAAATTTTTTCTCCTAGTTCAGACTCAAATACAACTCTTGTATTATCTAAAACTTTCACATTATTTTCTAATAAAAAAGCATCTAATTCATGATATTCAATCTCATAATCATTATTTCCCCACACAAAATATACAGGAGCTATCGCTCTTAACTTTTGTATATTTGCAGAAATTTTCGATAAAGGGACGCCTCTTTCCGCTAAATCACCGCCAATAATTACAAGGTCTACTTTTCCTTTTACTTGTTCAATTAATGAACTTGAAATGACCCTTCTATGAATATCAGAAATAAAAAACACCTTTACTTTTTGAAAACTTTTCGGAAATTCTTCAAAAAGTAAAGTATGTTCTAACACAGTATTACGCATCGCTTCTGTATACATTACAAGAAGAAATATAATACCAATACATATGAGAGCACTTAATAAGATAATCCATATCATATATTTTTTACTCCCTTCCTCATAAAGATAATCCTCCGTTTTTATAGTAGGTATGTTACTAGCTATCCTGCTTTGCGGACTTATCTTTTATCGGAATTTTTATTTCTTGACCTACATTCACTTCATCTTCTTGTAAATCATTATACTTTTTAATCACTTCAATCCCAGTTTCATCTGAAAAATATTGCTTCGCTATACTTTCTAAAGTTTCTCCTTCTTTTACCGTATGCGTTACTACTTTCTCAGATGTTGCCTCAGACTCAGATTTAGCTGAATCAAAGAAAATGACCTCAAACGCACTTTTCCCAGCGTTATTACCATCACTTTTCACCTGAATATATTTATCTGTATACCATAAGATACTAATTGGTAGTAATATGAATAGAAATGTTAAAACTCGGACGAAAATATGATTCATTTTAAACTTTTCTTTTTTCTCTTTATTTCTATGAATTTCACTACGCGGCGGCAAACTTTCTTTTTCTTCCACTCGCTCAACTTCTAATTCCTCTTCGAAATCAGGAATTCGTTTTCTCATGTTGTTCACCACCACCTTCCATTTATTTTCTTAATTGGAGTCCCATTATAAAATCAACAAGAAAGTGTGCAAAGATTGTTATAAACAAATTTCCTGTCCATTCAAATACATAACCAAAGACAAAACTAATGAAACAGACGAAACAAAACAAAAATGGCTTTGTTATATACCGAATATGTAACACTGCAAATACTAAACTCGCTATTACAATTCCAAAGTGCGTCTGCACTACACCTCTAAATAAAAATTCTTCTGCAAAGCCGATAATGAACGTAATAACGAGTAGGTGCATAACTGACATTCCTTGAAACATCTTATCGTTAATACCACCATCATCAAACCAAGACTCTGGAAATACTCGCATTGCAACATAATCTAATAACACAATACCAATCGCCAACAAGCCACCTATTATAAGTATAGACACCGGTTCCCACTTCCACAGACTATACACCGATTTTATATCTCGGAATAATATATATGCTAGTAAACAACCGATACCGATAATAATGAACTGTGTGATATACAGATTCAGCCTTATTTCTTTCGGACTCATATCTTCAATATTATGCCTTTGAATGTTCATCATTCCCCCATCTTTTCTAGACCGAAAAGCTTTTGTAACTCTGTTTCCCAATTATAGTCGAAATCCGATTGTTGCGCTTGTCTTTTTTTATAATCTGTTTTTGTAATACCACAATAGTCACAGCAATTTTTCAACTCGTTCTCTTTTCTATAACCGAACTGTTGTAACAAATATTCACGCCTACATTCTTTCCCTTGTATCCACGATTTCATGTTTTCTAGCTCACTATATTTATTACGTAGCCTTATTTCTACTTCAGCTATTAATCTGTTCATAATTTCATCTGACAAGCTCTCTAATTTTAATTTTCGCTGTTGTATGATTCCAAGCTGTTCAAGATGATAGCGGATGAAACGCCAATATTGTTCATTAAATCTTGCTGCATTATAACAAATTTCTTCTACCTCTTCTATTGGTAATTCTTTCGTTTGAAACATTCTTTCTTGTAGTAAAGAGAATAAAAATTGTATTTGCGACTGACTTGGCAATTCATCTTCAATTATTGAAATTGGCAAATCGTGATCTAACGGACTACATAGTAAGATAGCTATACTCGGTTCACCATCTCTTCCAGCTCTTCCGATTTCTTGTAAATAGGAAGCTATATTAGTCGGATAATGAAAATGAATAATATAGCTCGTATTCGACTTATTTACTCCCATACCAAAAGCACTTGTACATATTACAAGCTGCAACTGGTCATTCATAAACTGCTGTTGAATTAACATACGCTCTTCATGTTCCATACCACCATGATAAAAAGCGACACCAGTCACGCCTTTTCCTCTTAAATACTCCGTTAAACGTTCTGTCCACGCTCTGCTTGAACAATATACAATCCCTGGCCCTTGTAAATACATCACCTGGTCCAAAAGCGCTTCTTTCTTCTCTTCTATCGTCTCCACAAATTGTACTTCCATCGCAATATTTGGACGATCAATAGAGTATACATGCTGCGTCACTTTCTTCAAATCTAAACTCTCTGCTATATCTCGGAGTACATCTTTTGTCGCTGTTGCCGTTAATGCTAGCACCGTAGGAGACCCGATATTTTCAATGACTACATTTAGTTTTTTATAGTCTGGCCTAAAATCATAACCCCATTGTGAAATACAATGAGCCTCATCTACAACAAATAATGAAATATGAACTTTCTTCAATTCTCTTATTAACACTTCCGACTGCAACATCTCTGGTGAAACAAAAATAAATTTATATGAAGCTAATTTTTTCATCGCTTCTCTTTTTTCATGTAATGTCCGAAAACTATTAAATGCTATTACTCGGTTTTTCACAACATACTTTAATTGTGTAACTTGATCTTCCATCAAAGATAATAATGGTGATACAACAAGCACGGTCCCTTCTTGCATTAGCCCTGTAAGTTGATAGCACATAGACTTCCCTCTTCCAGTCGGGAGCATTGCTATAACATCTTTTCCTTCTAATAAATCTGTAATTACCCCTTTTTGCCCTGTACGAAATTCAGAATATCCAAACCATCTATATAAATATTCCTCAAGCTTCATTTATACCCTCCATCCGCGCCAATACAAGACGAACTTCAAAATAAGAGATACCCTCTCCAACCGCTTGTTTCAACTCACGCAACTTACGTGTTTGTAATGCCTCAATTACTTTTGTTACTTTATCTATTTTGTCTTTTTCCATAAACATCTCGATTGAAAACTCTTTTTCCCGCAAAGCAATTTCAACAAAATGATCTTCTATCGTTGCAACTTTTAAATTTCTAATTGTCGCTATTTCATCTAAAGAGCGTCCTTGTCTCCAAAAATTATATGTTTTTTTCGTTGATAAACTAAATAATTCAGCTCTCTCATTTGGATAAGAGATAATCTCAGCTAATAGCGGAAATTCATTTTCTTTATCGTGAACTTCTTGTATAAAGAAGTGAATTGTACCCCAAAATAAAAAATACACCCGGAATATATCTTGTTTCGTAATTTCCGCTAATTGCTGCAATGTACAACCGATACGTTCATATCCTGTTAATCTATATGTTACAATCGTTGCTTCTACCACATCACCTTTTCCTAAAAGATTATGTATTTCTTTCCATAATATTTTAGCCAATTCACTTCGCCTATATGGTATACCTGTTAAAAAACGTTTTACCCACATCATTATTTCTGTATCTTGTTGAATGGGAATAAACTTCGTATTATTCTGTTGTAAATTAGATATAGTTTGAATAATTAATGATAATCGTTTCCAAAATGTTTCACCTAATTCACCATAGTGTAAACCATGTAAATGCGTGGGAAAAGCATACATTTCCTCCCATGTATGTAACTGCATTTTACCTTTAGATGTTAACAAATATGTATTTTCATGTATTTCTCGAATCAAATCTGCTTGCAACAACTTTGCAACTTCACGATCATAATCTGTTCTATTTAACGATTTATATATTCCAAACAAAAATGAAATTCGGAACATATTTCCATCTTGTAACGTTTGCGAAGATCGTTTTCCTTTTAATAAATAATAAATAGAAGAAACGGTCCTTTCACCATTCAATTGTTTTAAACAATACAATAAAGTATATTGTAGTTGCATTACCGCTTCCACCTTTCAATCTAGCTTAATTACTTTTTAGTATGATTGCACCATTCTATGTTACTCATTAAACTTATCATATCGGCACTATGTACTTGTATATAGTATATTGTACCAAACGAAATAACATTTACGTATTTTGAAAATCTTATGACATAATGCAAAAATTAGTTGACACTCTAATTGATAAGGATTATCATTATAATTTTATGTTGAAAAGTTTTAAAAACCGTTTTACAATAAGGTTATAATTTTTATGGCGAGCTTTTCACATACATATTATCAGGAGGGAAAAAAGATGGCAAAATATACAATCGTTGATAAAGATACTTGTATCGCATGTGGTGCTTGCGGCGCTGCTGCACCAGACATTTATGATTATGATGATGAAGGTATTGCATTTGTAACGTTAGACGATAACCAAGGTATCGTTGAAATTCCAGATGTATTAATTGAAGATATGATGGATGCATTCGAAGGTTGTCCAACTGACTCAATTAAAGTTGCTGATGAATCATTTGATGGCGACTCTTTAAAATTCGAATAGTCTTTTATTAACTTCAAAAAATATCCCTCATTAATATGAGGGATATTTTTTGTTTTCTATTTTCATTCTACTTAATAAAAAACCACTAGTAGTTCCATACTACTAATGGTTTTATTTTATATTTTATGCATTTTTCATTTTTGCAAACACCCATACTTTCAGGCGTGAGAATAACGCTACAAATACAATTGTCACAACAATTCCTTTAATCAAATTAAATGGTAAGATTGCCGTTACAACCGTTGTTCTTATAGCCTCGCTAGACATAGCTGGTGAATTTAAAAACCAAGTGTAAGCTGGGAATATAATGATGTAATTTAATACACTCATAATGAGCGCCATTGTAATTGTCCCTAGCATTAATCCTGTCGTTAAACTCTTAACAGTACGATACTTTCTAAATAAGAAAGCTGCCGGTCCAATAAATAAACATCCTGCAATAAAGTTAGCAATTTCTCCAACTGGCACTCCCGTTAAACTCCCTTGAATTCCGTAATGTAAAATATTCTTTATCGCCTCTACAATTATCCCTGCAACTGGCCCGAAAATAATTGCTGCAATTAGAGCTGGTACATCACTAAAATCAATTTTTAAAAATGGCGGAAGCCCTGGAAACGGGAAATCCAACATCATCAGTAAATATGCAATACTACTTAGCATCGCTACACTCACCATCTGCACTACACTGTTTTTTTGTTTCATCTTTCTCTCTCCTTTTCCATCGATCTTCTCATGGAAAGTGGAAAGGTTCTGCTATGCCTACTTTTTCATAGAACGAAAAAACCCTTTGTGTTTTACACAAAGGGAGAATTTAAGGCACATCAAACAGACGTTCAAATCCATATCTTTTTTGAACGCTTGAACCTCCATCTTCTCCCATCCAGACTATACTGTCGGCTTTGGAATCACACCAAATCCTGCCTTAACGGCTCGCGGGCTTAGAACAAAATCACATATAGTTCATCACCGCCGGTCGGGATTTTCACCCTGCCCCGAAGATAGACCGATATTCTATTTTCCACTTTATTATACAACAACATAATCGTATTGTGAACAAAAAAAGTGTAACTTATTAAAAATAAGTTATTAATTTTATATAATTAAAACCAATCACTATATTTTACAATACACCCCAGATTTTTTAGTATTCGGCATTTTCCCTACGAATCCCCTAGTCATATATAATGAAAAGTGATAAGATGTTGAATTGTTAAGATAAGAACATTTTCTGGATTATGGAGGAAATGTCATGAAAAAAGAAAAGAGACACTCTATTCGAGAAGCAATGAAAAAAAACTTAAGAAAAGAATACTTTTACTTAAAAAAAGAATTACTTTTCTACTGTCCAATTGATTTAGGCACATTCTCAAGCGAGACATACTATGCTGCTTTCGATGAAGATGGCATCAGTATTTATCAGTATGATAAAAAAACAGAGAGTAAATTAAAACTGTGTGAGCGTCACCCATGGAAGAGTTGGAATAAAGTGAAGGTGGATCATTATTTGACAACTTCTCAATTTATTTTTCAAGGTGAGCGAAACTGGATATTATCCCTTTTCCAAAAAGGAAAAGAAGCTCAAAAAATAATTGAAGAGCACACATCTTTACAAACTGAAGTTGTTTCCCGCTCTTTCTTAAAAAAACTTCCAGGGTTCCGTTCTAATGCACCGTTGAATAAATACATCGGCAGCATTTGCTACACTGCACTTATTGCATTTTTATTAAAATGGATGATTCCATTTCAAGCACCACAAATCGCCCTGTACTCCATTTCAATCGGTTGTATGCTTCTTGGTTTACTTTGTTTGACAATCGGTTTAATTGAACCGACTATTGTACTATTTCGAACGAACGAAAAAACAAGAACGAAAGTATTTTACTTATATAGCTACTTAGCTATTTCTGGATTTATATGTGTCTTTATTTTTTGGTAAAAAAAAGAGCTAGTTTAACTAGCTCTTTTTTTTACTTTACGTATAATTGTTGATTTGGATAAATCCAATCTTGCTGCAGTCCATTTTTATCTTTAACTTCCTTAACTGACATACTAAATTTCCGTGCAATACTAACTAAAGTGTCCCCTTTTTGGACGACATATAAGGATGAGGAAACAACTTCATTTCTCTGTTCATTTAGAACAAGCAATGGATTCATCGCATTCTTTTTCGCCATCGTCCATCTTCCTTGATGAACTTCTAAATGTAAGTGTGCACCTCTCGATTCTCCTGTATTTCCTACTTCTCCAATTATTTCTCCTTTTGAAATATAATCCCCTTGAACTACATATCTCTTATTTAAATGCGCATACACGGCCTCATATTCTCCATGTTTAATAAATACAACGTTTCCATAACTACTTGAATAATAAGCCTTTGTTACCTTACCTTCTTGAATAGCTACCACAGGCGTGCCAATCGGTGCCGCTATATCTATACCGTAGTGTTTTCCATGCCTTGTCCCAAAATAATCACTTATCTGCCCTTCAACAGGCCATGTCCATTGATTTCCCTCTGCGTACACATGTAATTGAGATAAAAACAATACCGTCAATAACATGACGCCACATTTTAACACTTTCATATACATCCTCCGTTTTCTAATTAACACCATACCTTCTCTTATTTTGGTATATTACAGAAAAAAGTATACAAAAAAAGAAAGTGAATCACTCCACTTCCTTCTCGTTTTTATCACGAAAAACGATTGCACTGCGATTATACTCCACATCTTTTACTTGTAATCGAGCGTTTATTACTCTAGCCACTGCAAACAAATAATCAGATAATCTATTTACATACTTTAGAACAACTTCATTTATTTCCCCTTCTTTTTGCAAGGACACTACACATCGTTCTGCTCGCCTTACAACTGTACGTGCAATATGAATAGCAGCTGCCGCTTCGCTTCCACCTGGTAAAATAAAACGCTCTAACGGCGGTGCTTCTTCTATATACGAATCAATCCTTCTTTCTAAGCTTTCAACCATTTCAACCGTTACTTTATAAGGAATTTTCCCCTCTACTATCGCCAAGTCTCCCCCGCAATCAAATAGTTCATGTTGAATATTTTCAAGTTCATTGTAAATATCTCCAAAAGATCCGTCTTGTAGCTTAGTCATTGCATATCCAATATGAGAATTCGCCTCATCTATCGTGCCATATGCTTCAACTCGGATATTATCTTTATCCACTCTGCCGCCTATTACACTTGTTGTCCCTTTATCTCCTGTTTTCGTGTATAATTTCATCGCTTCACGACACCCCTCTTGCTATTCTTCATTCGACTAAGATAGAAAAAAAGTTCTACTGTTATTTATTTAATTGATTTTACAAAAAAATAAAAAACAGTAGAACTTTATTCATTATCAACTTTAAAAACGTATATCTAAATTATACGATTTGGTAAATATACAGAGAATGTAGTTCCCTCTCCAACAACACTTGAAACAGCAATTTTACCATCATGGCCTTGCACAATATTTTTTGCAATCGCAAGCCCGAGCCCTGTTCCACCTTTTTTTCCACGTGTTCTTGCTTTATCAGCTTTGTAGAAACGATCAAATAAAAATGGAATATCTTCTTCTGGAATACCAGCGCCCGAATCTTGTACTTCAAAAGTAAGACCATTATTTTTCGTATCAATTACAAGCGTTACATGTCCGCCTGCATTCGTATGACGAATTGCGTTATCAATTAAATTCGTCAATACTTGTTCCATGCGATCTGCATCAAACGGGTATTGTTCAATTGGATTCTGGAAATCAACCGTTAATGCGACTTCTTTATCCTTTGCAATCCCTTGGAATTTACGACCTATTTTTTCAACGAAAGGATGAATATCAACTTCACCTATATGTAACTCTACATTACCACTTTCCATACGCGCTAAATCTAATAGTTCATTTACAAGTTTACCTAAACGAACAGATTCATCATAAATGATTTGAACAAACTCATTAATTTCTTCTTTCGTTTGCACAATATCATCTAAAATCGCTTCACTATAACCTTGAAGCATTACCATCGGTGTACGAAGTTCATGTGATACGTTCGCGATAAAGTCTTGACGCATCTTTTCAAGACGGCGTTCTTCCGTCATATCACGTAATACAGCTACAGCACCACGAATTTTCGTTTGGTTGTAAAGCGGCGTCATAAGAACTACATAGTTCCCTTTTTGTAAATTAATTTCAACCACTTGTTGTTGTTCACTTTCTACAACGAGATGGAATAGTTCAACAAGTTCAGAAGGTAGTTTTTTACTTAGCTCTACTTCTTTTTCCTCTTGCCAAACTTGTAAGAAATGTTCAGCCGGCGGATTAATTACAACGACTTCCCCTTCTTGATTTAACGTAATAACCCCATCTGCCATACTACTTAAAATACTTGCTAACTGTTCTTTTTCTTGTTGCAGGGCATTCATATTAAACTTCAACTGTTTCCCCATTTGATTTAAGGCCGTTGCAAGCTCACCAATCTCGTCCTGAGATACCATAGGAGCTTTCGCATCAAACTTCCCACGCGCCACCTCAAAAGCAACCTCACGCATTTTACGGAGTGGTGCTGTAATTCGAGTAGATAAGAAGAATGCAAAGAACGTTGTTAATATAATCGCAATCCCTGCTGATAAGAATATAAAATCAGTCGTTCTCTCCATACCTTGTATCGGTACTTGTAAAGATTCGTATACGAACACTGCACTTTGATTTTTTGAATGCACTGGTTTTCCGACAATCATAATATCATTTTCAGTGTTTTTATTCTTTCTACTATTAGAGGCTTTTCTAATGTTATTCTTAATTTCTTTTTTGTCTGTAAAAACAGCCGCTAATTCTTTATCTTCTTTCAAATCATCCATTGTAAGAGTGACTAACCCTTCTTGTTTCGGCGAAGAAGATATTTCTTTACCATCTTCTACAATAATGATCCTTGAAAGTGGATCAGAGAATTTGTACGCGATATTCTCAATCGTTTTTACATCGGCACCTTCTTCAATTAACTCTGAAACACTTGTTGCAACTTTTTGAAGCCTAGCTTCACTCATATCAACATAATATGTTCTAAAAAACTGTGAAAGTAAAATCGCAACAAATCCAAGCACAAACGAAACGAGAAGTAATATGGTCATCCATAACTTCCCTACTACACTTCTCCAAAGCATCAGTCGTTCACAACCTCAAACTTGTAACCTACGCCCCAAACGGTAACAATCATCTTCGCAGCATCTGGTGATTTTTTGCTTAACTTCTCACGTAAACGCTTTACATGCGTATCAACTGTACGTAAATCTCCGAAGAATTCATATTGCCATACTTCTTTTAACAATTGCTCACGATCAAATACCTTATCAGGCGCTTTCGCTAAGAATAATAGTAATTCGTACTCTTTCGGTGTTAAGTTTACTTCATTACCATCTGCTGTAACACGGTGTGCATCATTATCAATTGTTAAATGAGGGAACACAGTAACATCTTTTGTCGTTGTATCTTGTGTAAAGAACGTTGTTGGTACAGAACGGCGTAAGACCGCTTTCACACGAAGCACTACTTCACGTGGGCTAAATGGTTTCACAATATAATCATCAGTTCCTACCTCAAACCCTTGTACTCGGTTTACTTCTTCACCCTTCGCTGTCAACATAATAATTGGCGTCGCTTTCTTCTCACGAACCCCTTTACACACTTCAATACCATCTTTACCTGGCATCATAAGATCTAATAGGATTAAATCGTAATCATTTTGTAACGCCATTTCTAAAGCTGTATCACCATTGTCCGCTTCTTCAATTGTGTATTGTTCTCTTTCTAAATACATTTTCAACAAACGACGAATACGATCCTCATCGTCTACAATTAAAATTCTTGATTCATTTTCCATTTCTACCCGTTGCGTACTTTTACCACAACGGTTTACACCTACCCTTCTACACTAGTATGTTACGCTATTCTCGTTTATTTAAGCAATCTTCTAAATGTTTCACTTCCCATATTATGCTTCACAAGAATAATAAAGTTTGTTCAATTTTTTTCCAAAACTATGTATTTTTTTTGAACAGTATATAATGTCCTCGACATCATTTTACAAAACCAACCGCTACTTTGTCATGTTTTTCTCAAAAAAGAAGAAAAATTGACAAAAATAAAATAGGAAAGTGACATTCACTCTCCTATTTTATTTCTCTATGCGTATGAATGTAAACCCGCGATAATTAAGTTTACTACAATAAAGTTAAACATAATGATTGCAAAACCAATTACCGCTAACCACGCTGACTTCTCTCCGTGCCACCCTTTTGATAAGCGTAAATGTAATACCGCCGCATAAAAGAGCCAAGTAATAAGCGCCCAAACCTCTTTTGGATCCCAACCCCAAAAACGTGTCCACGCTATTTGAGCCCAAATCATGGCGAAAATTAATGCACCTAATGTGAAAACTGGGAATCCAATTGCAATAGAACGATATCCGATTTCATCCAGTAAATCACTATTTGTATTCTTTACTAACGGCTGAAGTGCTGCCGATACTCGTTTGCGTAAAACAAGTCTTAATACAATATAAAGTAATGTCCCAACTAACACTGACCAAATAACAGTATTTAATTTTTTCGCATTTACAATCGCTGGAACTTCAACTGTCGGTTCTAATTTATTTTCTGTCAATAACTTTCCTTCGTGCGGTCCTACTAAAGCCGGAAGATTGTACTTCATTTCCAGTTGTTGTTCATTTTTATCAATCCATTGAAACTTCGCTTCATATTTCATACTAGAAAATACCGTTGTCACTCCAATAAAACCAACTGTACAAACAAGTGTGAACACTACCGTTTCTAACCAAAATGTACGTTTACTTCTCGTTGATTGATCTACATTTTTCAATAAATACATAACGCCCGTAATAAAACTAATTGCTAAAATTGCTTGTCCTGCTGCTGCAGTCGTCACGTGAATATGTAACCAATTACTTTTTAAAGATGGAATAAGCGGAGATATTTCCCGCGGAAACATACTCGCGTAGGCAATTAATAAAAGCGCAACTGGTAATGCAAAGAGTCCGATTATACTTACGCGATACATAAAATACATGACAATAAATGCTCCGACAAGCATCATGCCGAAAAACGTACCGAACTCAAAAAAGTTACTAACTGGTGCATGTCCTGATGCAATCCATCTTGTAACAAAATATACTGTTTGTGCAATAAACCCTAAAATTGTAATCGTTATTCCTATATTTGCCCATTTATGACCTTTTTCTTTAATTGCTCCCCCGAAAAATAGAGTGGCAATTAAATATAAAATAAATGCGGTAAAGAGAAAGTTACTACTTATTTGCACCATTTCGTTTCCCCACCTTAACTAATTTTTTTATCGACTACTTTATCGCTTGGTTGCGGAATTGCTGTACCTTCTAGCACTCTTTCAATATCTTTCTTTAAACCGAACCAATTTTTATTCGTATGTCCTGCAATCCACCATTCATCATTAACGCGTTGTATCCAAATACGGCGATGATTCCAATACATTCCTTGAATGACACCAACCATAAATATAAATCCTCCAATACCGAGTATCCAAAGCGTTAAATCTTTCCTTACAGTAAGTGCTGTTGCATTTTGCATTTCCACACCTGCAAACGACATTTTATATTTATTATTTCCATCAGGTTCTATATTTTGCTGAATACCAACAAAACTCACTTCACCATCTGGTGTTTCAGGCGTAAATATTTTAAACACAAATGCAGGGTTGTTTGGTAATTTCGTTTTTGTATTTGGTCTTCCACTCTCATCAAAATAAAAATCAGGGAAATAGCTTAATAGTTCTAAAGAATAACCACTTCCTAAATCAAATTTTTCTGTAGGATTCGTTAAATCTACTTTAATCGGTCCCCACTTTTGATTATTTTCTTTGTTTTGCAAATGGAATGACATGCTTTTAAATTCACTTTCTTTGTAATCCACTTGATATACAGCAAATTGATCAAATTTCAGCGGTTCATTCACTCGAATTTCCGCTTCTTTTACTTTTTCTAATTTCGGTTTTTGTCCAGCTATATTTTCGCCGACCGCTTTATATAATACAGCATTCGTTTGGAAGTTTTTCGCAATCATTTTATCACCTACACGATCAATCGCTTCATCAAAAACTTCCTTGTCCTTACTTTTATCATAAACTTCCTTTATAAATTTCTCGTTTTTTAAATAGTATTGACCATCCGTTCCTGGTATTTCTTTCGTTTCACCATCACGTAACCAAAGTGCTTCGTCTACGTACATACTCGGTAAAAAACGGAGCATTGCACCGAATAAAAAGATAATGAGACCGATATGATTCACATATGGACCCCAGCGTGAAAACCGTCCCTTTTCAGCTAAAATGTTACCGTCTTCCACTTTCACATTATAGTTTGCTTTCTTTAAATTCTTTTGCACTCTTTCCAAGTCACCATCTTGTGGTGTACCAGTCCCGTATAATCTTTGTCTCTTTAAAAAGCTAGGGTGTCTTTTCACCCCTTGCTTCTTTAAAGCTTTATAAAGTGGTATGACACGGTCTAAGCTACATATCACAAGTGAAATACCAATTGAAGCAATTAAAATCATATACCACCATGAACCGTATAAATTATTAAATCCTAATTGATAGTATAATTGCCCTAAAAATCCGTATTCTTGCTTATAATATTCAGCTGGTGCAATTCCTGGAGTTATGTACATTTCTTGTGGAAAAATAGTTCCTATCGCTGATGCAGCTAAAGTGATTACAATGAGCCATACACCCACTTTTACAGAAGAGAAAAAGCTCCAAATTTTATCGACTATCGTTTTTGTTTGCGTGAGAGATCTCCGAGCACTCCCCTCATAGCGCATATCCAATAGTTTTATATTTTCATTGCTTTCAAATGGTTTCCCACATGCTTCACAAAAAACAGTTCCTATCGGATTAACATGTCCACATTCACACTTAATTTCTTTCAACAGTCTCACCGCCCCTGTATCTATATGTACTATTGTATATTCTAACCTCAAGTTACCGCAATACTCAGAATTTTTAAACCAGAGGCGCTATATGAATGCACCTCGTATGTAAAGGCTTTCTTTATTACGGAGTAATTTTCTTTAAATATCCTTCTAACTGTTCTTTCGTTTGTTCACCTATAATTTGCTCCACTACTTTTCCATCTTTATCAATCAAAAAACTTGTCGGTAATGGTCCTACTCCATATGTCCCTATAATTTTTTGTCCTTTGTCAATGGCGACCGGGAATTTCAAACCATATTGGTTCACAAAGTTCTTAACAGCAATATCTGTTTCATCTGCATCTAACGCGATGATTTCAACGCCTTTTTCTTTATACTTTGGATATAATTCATTCATATACGGCATTTCTTTTTCACACGGTTTACACCAAGTGCCCCAAAAGTTTAAAAATACACCTTTTCCCTTTAAATCTTTTAGTTCAATTTTCTTTCCTTCTAAATCTGTCACAACAAAGTTAGGTGCTTCTTTTCCGATTTGCATTTTCTCCTTATCAGCAAAGAACCCTTGATAAAGTGTAAATCCTACAGCACCGCTTAAAATGAGCAGAATAATAACGCGAAATAATAAGCGATTTTTCTTCATATTGTCTCCCCTCTCTTCGACGAGTGATAAATATATGTATTTTTTAATAAATCACCAGCGGAGCATTCCACTGGTGAAAGTTTCACACTATCGATTAGCGCGGCTTTGTAGAAGCCAATGCACGTAATTGTTTCACCTCATGTGGTGACAATTCTCTCGCATCACCAGGTCGCAAGCTACCCACTTCTAAAAAGGCGTAGCGTTCACGCTTTAGTTTCACTACTTTACAATCTAACGCTTCAAACATGCGGCGTACTTGACGATTACGTCCTTCATGAATCGTTAATTGTACAATCGCAGTCTCTTTACGCTTGTCCCAAGAAATAATTTTCACTTGTGCTGGTGCTGTTTTCCCATCTTCTAATGCAACACCTCGTTCTAACATGCGAATTTTCTCACCTGTTAATGGCCCTTTAATTTTTGCAACATACGTTTTTTCAACTTTATATCTCGGATGCATTAATACATTTGCAAATTCCCCATCATTTGTCATCAATAATACGCCAGACGTATCATAATCTAAGCGTCCGATTGGGAATAAACGTTGTCTAATTTCAGGGAAAAAGTCTGTTACAACACTTCTTCCTTTATCATCTGATACACTTGAAATTACGCCAGTTGGTTTATATAGTAAAAAATAAACAGGTTCTTCTTTTTCAAGAGGGATGTTATTTACTTCTACTTTATCTTGAGGAGTTACTTTCGTTCCTAACTCCTTCACTATTTTTCCATTCACTTTTACTTTTCCTTGCTGAATTAATTCCTCAGCCTTTCTTCTCGATGCAATACCTGCTTGCGCAATCACTTTTTGTAATCGTTCCATTTCTTTTTTTCACCTCGAATTTATCTTACCTTACATTAGAAAGACTTGGCAACCGCATACGCTTGACGGCTATTCGCTTCATCTTACTTAAACAACATAGCGATGATAATAAACATATAAAGGGCAAATCATGTTTTTACCTTTTATTATTGTCCATATTCTTCATATTGCTCACAATAAAAGTTCATCATTTTGTCAAAAATACCGCATAAAAAAACCACTATTAAGCAACACCTTAATAGTGGTCGTATACGTATTATAAGCGAAATAGCATAAAAAATGAATAGCCGCCTTACTTAAACATTAAAGAAACAAACACAATTGAACAAATAATCCCGATTAAATCGGCAAAAAGTCCTACTTTTAATGCATCTCCCATTTTTCTAATTCCAACAGCTCCGAAGTATACTGTTAAAATATAAAAAGTCGTATCTGTACTCCCTTGCATCGTAGAAGCCAATCTTCCAATAAACGAGTCTGGCCCATATGTGGCAATTAAATCGGTCGTAATACTTAAACCAGCAGAGCCTGAAATAGGGCGTATAAGTGCTAGTGGAACAATTTCTGCTGGGACATGAATTAAATCTAACATCGGCTTCATTACTGATATCATTGCATCTAATGCACCTGAAGCTCGAAATATAGAAATAGATACGAGCATTCCAACCATAAACGGTAAAATGGAGATTGCAATTTGAATTCCTTCTTTTCCTCCCTCAACGAACGATTCATAGGTTGGCACTTTCTTTATCGTGCCATATAAAAGGATAAAACCAATTACACAAGGGATTACCCATAATGAAATTGTATTTACAATGCTCATTTTTTCCGCCCCTTCCTACTCCTTCTTCGGTAAAAATAGCGGTCAATCCAAATCGCTCCGATCATAGAGAGTACTTGTGCAATGAATGTTACCCCAACAATTTCAGTAGGATTCGCTGATTCATACGTCATTCGAATCGAAATGACAGTAGTAGGAATTAAAGTAATCGCTGATGTATTTAACGCGAGAAACGTTACCATAGAACGGCTCGCCGAATCCTTCCCTCCATTTAACTCTTTCAATTGTTCCATTGCTTTAATACCAAGAGGGGTCGCTGCATTCCCTAATCCAAAAAAGTTCGCCATCATATTCGATAAAATAAACCCCATTGACGGATGATCTTTCGGTATTTCTGGAAACAACCTTTTTACTATCGGCATAAAAAGTGACACTAACTTTTTTAACAACCCTGCTTCCTCTGCAATTTTCATTAAACCGAGCCAAAATACTAATACACTAATAAGTCCTATACAAATTGTTACTGCATCTTTTGCCCCGTCAAATACGGCTTTATTTATCGCTTCCATCGTTCCATTTATCATGGCATATACAATCCCTATGACTGCCATCGCTACCCATACAAGATTAACCATCGCTCCCAACACCTATCATATGAGAAAAAATTTCTTTCACATTATTCCAATACAGTCCCGTTGTCGCTACTAACTTTCGTTTACTATAAAATAAATTCCGTTCTCCAACTTTCTCGTTGCCAACATAAATTTCTGTCTTTCCAACTTTTACGCCATCATTAAGTTTTGCATTTTTATCGAGTTCAACTTTTAATACGACATTCTTTCTTTCCTGCTCAGTTAATGGCACCGCAAAACTATTTTTCGTATATACATGATTGGCATATTTCTTTTCAGTTATTTCAGCAAGAGCTCCTTGCCCTACAACGTTTGTTTGCTTAAAACGTTCAAAACCTTTATCAAATAAATTCATATGATCATCCCAATCGCTAGAAGCGCTTAAAGTTACGACAATTAGATCTAGTCCATCTTTTGATGCTGTTGTAACAAGTGTCCGCCCTGCTTTCTTCGTAAAACCTGTTTTTCCTCCTGTCGCAAATTCATAATAAGACGTCACGAGTTTATGTTTGTTTTTCCACGGATAATCCCACGAATCTGATTTATACTTTTTTGTCCCAAAAATCTTCTTAAAGGTTTCGTTCCCCATTGCATACTTTGTTAAAAGTGCCATATCATAGGCTGATGAATAATGAGATCCATCACCATCCAAACCATGTGGGTTTGAAAAGTGAGTATCTTTCATTCCAATTTGTTTCGCCTTTTCATTCATTAAATATACGAACCCTTCTATACTTCCTCCTACATTTTCAGCAATTACTTGTGCTGCATCATTACCAGATCTAAGCATGAGTCCGTATACTAAATCCTCTAACTTCACTTTCTGTCCAGGCTTTAAATAAATTGCTGATCCTTCTACTCTCACCGCTTCATTACTAACCGATACCATTTCTTTCATTTTTCCTGATTCAGCAGCTAACAAGGCTGTCATAATTTTTGTTATACTAGCAATTTTTTGTGGCTCATGTTCTGCTTTTCCGTATAATACACGACCGGACTGTTGCTCCATTAATACAGCATTTCGAGCACTGACATTACTGTTCATCTTTGCATATGTAGGAATTGGCATAACGCTTGCGTACATAATAAGAAGCGTGATTATTACACAAATTCGTCTCATATTTCCCCCCACGTCCTTTTGGCACTTTTTGTACAAGTGTATGCTTGGCCTTTTAAAATATGAACGAAATCTCTTTCTCCTTCTAATAAAAAAAACGCAGAGAACCTGCGTCTAATACGGTGTCCATTCAATTTGTTTCGTACTTTCAAATCTTTTTTCTACATCAGGCCAATTTACAACATTCCACCAGTTTTTAATATATTCATCTTTTCGATTTTGGTATTGTAAATAATACGCATGTTCCCACACGTCTAGTACGAGGAGCGGTATCGTATCCCATTGTGTAAATAATTGATGAAGTGTACTCTGCAAAATTTCTAATCTTCCAGATCGTGGTACCCAAACGAGAAGCGCCCAGCCTGATCCTTCCACTTTAGAAGCTGCTTCTGTGAAATGTTTTTGAAAACGTAAAAAACTCCCAAAATCTTGTTCAATCTGTTGTGAAAGAGCCCCTCTTGGACTTCCGCCACCATCTTTTTTCATGTTATTCCAAAATATCGTGTGTAAGTAATGACCTGATCCATGAAAAGCCGCTTCTCTTTCCCAATGCTTAATTAAATCAAACTGATTTGTTTTTCTCGCTTCTTCCATCATCTTCTCTGCCTTATTTAATCCTTCCACGTAACTACGATGATGTTTATCATGGTGTAACATCATAATTTCTCTAGAAATATACGGTTCTAACGCATTATACGGATAAGGTAATGGTGGAAGTGTATGCCCTCCAATTGGAACAGCTCGTTCACTATCCCCTCTTTCACATAGTTCATATTCCTCTTCTCCCTGCACGAATACTTCCTGCAAATGATGCTGAATATGTTCTACATCATCACTTATTTCATACATAAACTCTGCATCTGTATCATACTCATGCTCTTTCATACGATCTAATAACGTTTGAATTTTATAAGCAAGCATATGGACATCATACACTTCCATTGCACGGCTATCTAATACGTGAAGAACACTTTCACACCAGCTTTCTACTTCATGAAAGTAATCTGTAAATACACCTTGCTGACTCATGTTACACCTCCTTAATGCTATCCCCATAAATATATTCAAAGGAAATCCCTTATATAACTTTACAAAAGGAAAAGAAGCTAAGTCCCCTTAGCTTCTTTTTCGCAATTAATATTTGTGTAACATCTTTGTTTGGTAATCCGTCTCATAATATTCTAGTTCTTCACGCATCAATTGGAATTTTCCTTCTAAACTCTTCATCACTTGCTCTATAGATGTTGGTGGCGTTTGTTGAAAAACGATGGAGTTTTTCCCTGTATAGGCAGACCGACTATTTTCATACCAATGATCACTCTTTGGTGAGAAAAACTCTGCAATTACTTGATGATAAATTTTATATAAAATTTTCTCAGCTGCTGTTTTTCGAAATGGCTGGCTATTTAACAAAACAAAACATGCATCATGTCCTTCTTCACAAAAAACGAGAAGACGTCTTATTGATGCTAATAACCCTTTATAATATTGCTCGTTCCCTGCTGGTGTTTCTTCTAATAAAGAAGGCAACGTATGATAATTTACATAATTGGTTATCAAAGTAATAACATCTTCTAAAAACATAGAGACTTGTTCTGTTTGATTTTCAACCATTAGATTAGACATTTTTTCCCTCTCCTTTGCCATTTCACGCTATTTCTACTCTTTTATTTTTATGTAATTCAGCTAATATTTCTTGTACTTTCACCACTGTTCCCTCATCAAAATATTGTTGGAATGCTTCTATATTATTTAAATATAAACGTTTTTGCATGCGATGCTCATTCTCTTTCAGTAAACAACATATCGCTACAATATCCCGTAAATATATGTCTTGTTCTTCTACTTTACATACTGGATTTCCTTCAAAAGGAGTAATTTCTTGTAAAACCTCTTCAAAATATCGAACGTATAAAACGGAAAAAGTTCTCTCTTTATTATTTAATATATATGTCACTTCAGATCTATTAAAGAAATCTTCTGATGTATTAGGTTTTGCTTTCTCTAACTCATATCCCGCATAACCTATTATAATCATCTACTTCCCCTCACTTCCTTCTTTCAATTTATTTTAACTTAATTTTCTGATAAACGAAATACTCTTTTAAATATAACCCATATAAAAAATAGCTTCCCTATACAGGAATTTACCTTTTTATTTTTCTTGAAGTTTGTCATAATAATATTATTGTCTCAGTTTTCTTATACAAGGAGAGTTGTATTTATGTCGTTTTCATGGAAACGTTTCTTACAAATCGGGAAAATTATCTTCCCATTTGTTGTATTAACAATTGTATTCTTTCAAGCAAAAAAAGAATTAGCAGGCATTTCTTTTTTAGAAGCAATCAATACAATTAAAAACATTCCAACCGGAGGAGTCTTTTTAGCAATTACACTTGGTGCATTTGCCGTATCAACAATGTTCTTTTATGACTATGTTATGCTTCGTTATTTAAAAGCTGATATACCAGTCCAAAAGATTTTTCGTATCTCATGGATTGCTAATACTTTAAATGGATTTATTGGGTTTGGTGGTCTCGTTGGAGCTGGTGTACGCACAATGCTTTATCGTCCATACATAAAAGAAAATGGCAAACTTATTAAAAGTATCGCCTGGATGACAACTGCTTTTATTAACGGACTCGCAATTCTTTCTTTCCTCGGTCTTATTGGAATATTAGACACAAGTTTTATTTTGCATGAAAAACCGTGGCTATGGCCTGTTCTTATTTTCTTCGCCCTTTTCGTCCCTATATACATTGGCTTTTCTAAACTAAAAAATAGAAAACCAAAGCAAATCGAAGGGCAAGAAGAAGAAGGAGAAGAAGAGAAAAACCCAACTGTTTTATACTCATTAGTTTCATTAGTTGAGTGGGTATCTGCCGGTATTGTTATGTACGTCATACTAATATTATTTGGTATCGATATCGAATTTCAAAAGTTTTTAGGTGTGTATGTAATTGCTGCTTTAGCTGGTGTTGTTAGTCTTGTTCCTGGTGGACTTGGTTCATTTGATCTTGTCTTTTTAACTGGGCTCGGACAGTATGGCATTGATACAGGCGTATTACTACCTGCCATGTTATTATATCGCCTCGTCTATTATATTTTACCTTTCTGCCTTGGTCTTATTTTTGCAGCTTTTGAAATGACAGGCGTGGCCATTAAAAAGTTTGAAGATAAACCTTTTATTGCGCCTGCATTAGAAACAACTGGTGTTATATGGACTTTGCAGCGTGATTTTCTAGGAAAACTAGGTTCATGGGCCTCTGCTGCTTTAACAGTATTTGCTGGATTAATGGTTATTTTATCGACCATTCTACCGACAAGTATAAACAGAGCGCACGCCTTACATATTCTAGCTCCAAAACATCTTATTCAATTTTCTTTTAGCTTATCACTAACATTTGGTATTCTCCTCCTGATCCTTTCACGAGGCATATATTATGGAACAAAGCGTTCTTACTATATGACGATTATTTCTTTAATCGGAGCAGCCATCTTTAATACGCTAAAAGGGATTGATATTGAAGAGACGTTTATTTTATTAATCGTACTCGCTGTATTATATATGCTTCGTAAAAGATTTGTACGCGAGAAAATGGAAGTCTCACTTTCTGATATGGTAAAAGTTTTTATATTCTTACTCATAACTTTATATTTATATAAAAACTTAGGTATTTTATTTGCAGGTGCAAAAGAAGCTTTTAAACCTGATTTTGTCGTTCGTAATATTACGCAAGTGAAACGAAGTGCATTAGCAGCTGCCTTTTTCGTTCCTACATTTTTACTGATTGGCTCACTCGTTGCCAAT
Organism: Bacillus sp. DE0042; assembly: GCF_007680225.1. Taxonomy (NCBI): domain Bacteria; kingdom Bacillati; phylum Bacillota; class Bacilli; order Caryophanales; family Bacillaceae; genus Bacillus; species Bacillus sp. DE0042. The sequence goes on from NZ_VEJP01000001.1 coordinate 1,335,232, forward strand.
CGTTATCGAAATGAATTTCCCGGGCAACCAGCTAATGATAAAAGGTTGCAAAACTTTTTAGATGAACATGATGGTAATGTACTTAGTCATTTAGGATTTTTAGGAGATAAACAATTTTTCTTCAGTAGTGATGGGAAAGCGCTCCTTCTCTTCTCTATAACTGGAAAGCGTCTCGTTGTGCTAGGTGATCCAATTGGGGATCCTTCCTCCTACCGTACTGTGTTACAAGAGTTTTTAGCTGAGGCTGATCGATTTGGATACATTTGTGTATTCTACCAAATAGAAAGTAAATGGATGAGTTTATATCATGATTTTGGTTACAACTTCTTTAAACTTGGTGAAGAAGCTGTCGTTGATTTGAACACATTTACAATAACAGGAAAAAAACGAGCCGGTATGCGAGCGACTTTCAACCGTTTCGAACGAGAAGGCTATACATTCTCTATTCATCAGCCACCATTCTCAAACGAATTATTTGAAGAGTTAAGAAAAGTTTCAGATGCGTGGCTCGGCGGAAAAAAAGAGAAAGGTTTTTCACTCGGATACTTTGATCGTGAATATATTAGCCGAGCACCTATCGCTACATTATGTGATGCGGATGGAAAAATCATCGCATTTACAACCTTTATGCCGGTATATCAAGACGGATCATTGTCTGTTGATTTAATGCGCTATTATCCAGATGCACCTAGCGGCATTATGGATGCAATTTTCATCCACCTATTCCAGTGGGCAAAAGAAAATGAATACCACTCCTTTAATATTGGTATGGCCCCACTTTCAAATGTAGGTTTATCGACACAATCTTTCTGGTCCGAACGAGTTGCTGCTGCCATCTTTAATAATGTTCGTTATACGTATAGTTTCAGCGGGCTACGTCATTTTAAAGAAAAATATAAACCAGCATGGAGCGGTAAATATTTAGCATTTAGAAAGAATCACTCTTTACCAATTACAATGCTCTCTGTAACAAAATTAATAGGAAAACGAAAAAACAGCTAAACATTTAGCTGTTTTTTCGTTTTTGAACTTGTACAATAAATTCTTTTTCATATTTCTTACCATTTATATAGAAATCTCCCCATATTTTATACGTTCCTTCTACAGGAAATGTAATACGATATTGTAATTGCTCATCTGTATCAACAGGTATTGCGTATAAAAAGTTTTCTCGCGTTTCGTCCACGATATAGAGCGCCTCTACTTCTCCTCTCTCTGAATGTAATTTCAATTTGTCACCCTTTTTCGCTTGGAATTGAAATGTTAACGTCGCTGGTTCATTCGGATGCAATGCACCAAATAAAAGAGAAACTTCATACTCCCCTATTTTTTTTGTAAGTACACTGTCGATTGGAAATTTTACTTTTTTCTTATTTTTCTCCTCTATTTCTCTCCCAAAATCTTTCTTCGCAAATGATTTCACAGATTTGTTTTTGTCTTCATATAAAAATATTGTATATCCTTCATCTTTCGCTATTTTGGAAGATACCTTATAGGATCCATTTCCTGCAAATGTAGGTTTCATTTGTTCTACATGCTTTAATTGTCCGTCTACAATAACTGCCCGAATTTGATCATTCACACCACGAACTTCGTTATTTTTATTATTTAGTAATTGAAACGAAATATCTACTTTCTCATTTCCTTTTCCATTTGACACATCCCATTTTACTTCCTGAACATCACCTACAGTCTCTGTAGTTTCCTGATACTTTTTTATGTAAAATCCGCCTACTACAATAAATAGCAAAGCAACAAGTCCAATGACAAGATTTTTCAAAACATCACCTACCATTTTTATTGTCTCTGTTCATACAAAACTTCTTACATATATATTCTAGATTATGATTTATGAAATCCTCCTGCTTTGCACATATTACAAATAATTAAAAGATTTTAATTGAAAGGATTGATAGTGTATAATGCAAATGATATTGATTTCTATCAATACATTATAAGGAGGACTTTTCATGAGTGTACATATTGAAGCAAAACAAGGCGAAATTGCTGAATCTATTCTATTACCTGGTGATCCATTACGTGCAAAATATATCGCTGAAACATTTCTAGAGGACGTTACTTGCTATAATAACGTGCGTGGTATGTTAGGTTTCACTGGAACTTATAAAGGAAAACGCGTATCTGTTCAAGGTACAGGTATGGGTGTTCCTTCTATTTCTATTTATGTAAACGAATTAATCCAAAGCTACGGAGTTAAAAATTTAATTCGCGTTGGAACTTGCGGTGCCATTCAAAAAGACGTAAAAGTACGTGACGTTATTATTGCAATGACAGCTTGTACGGATTCTAATATGAACCGTTTAACATTCCCAGGTTTTGATTTTGCACCAGCTGCAAACTTTGATCTTTTAAAGAAAGCTTACGATGCTGGAACTGAAAAAGGCTTACACGTTCGTGTTGGTAACGTTTTAACAGCAGATGTATTTTACCGCGAAAGCATGGACATGGTTAAAAAACTTGGAGATTACGGTGTACTAGCAGTAGAAATGGAAACAACTGCTCTTTACACATTGGCAGCGAAATACGGTGTAAATGCGTTATCTGTATTAACAGTAAGCGATCACATCTTCACTGGTGAAGAAACAACATCTGAAGAGCGTCAAACTACATTTAACGAAATGATTGAAATTGCTTTAGACGCAGCAATTCAACAATAATACATTAAAGAACTCGTCATACGTCTGTCGAGTTCTTTTTATGTGACTTTTTATTAAAAACTACTTTCGGAAGAGACAGATTTTCTCCTCTACTTTTTTGTATCGTTTGTTATAATTAAGAAATCATTTACAGTATTTCTCACAAGAGGTGACGCAGTGAAAAACAGAAGTATCGTCTTTAAACTATTTTTATTAACATCAACATTATTTACAATCATATTCCTCCTTTTTTTCTTAGGACAATCTCTATTTTTAGAGAAATTTTATATTAATAAAAAAGTAAAAACAGTTCAAACTGCTTTTGAAAAGTTCGTAAATACTTACGAAAAAAGTGGTAAAACTTATGAGGAAATTCGAAAACTAAAACAAGAATTTCATGATAAAACAAATGCTGAAATGCAGTTTTTAAATACGAACGGCATTATTAAAAGCGACAATAATTTCTACATTGATGTAATTAACCCTAAAAATAATAAAGCATATTCCATTCCACTCAATAATGTTTTAACACCCGAAGAATATAATAAATTCGAAAACTTAGGATTGAAAAAAGATGGAGTGATAAACGTCGTCGGTTTTTTACAAGATTCCACCATAACACCACTAGAATTGACAACAAACTATAATCGATGGCAAAACGAAAATATCAACTCAGATTTTCAATCCATTAATGGAACCCCTGCTAAAAATAGACTTACAAACCGATCCAAAACTGTGACTCAAATTGAGTTTACTGGTATCGTATCTAAGTTACAGCTTCCATCCAAAGCGGATGTTCGTCTTGCAAATGATTTTGAAACATTACAAGCCGTTCAATATTTTGCAGAGATTATTAGAAATGGCACTGCTAACTCGCAGCAATTAAACACTTATATAATAGACGGTGGAGAGAATATAAAAAATAGTATCTTTGTAAAACCTATTGTGGAAAATGGGAAAATTACAGAATACGCTTTTGCGATAGCGTCTTTGCAACCTGTTAATGAAGCGATGCTCGTTTTAAAGGATTATTATGTCTATGCCTTAATCATCGTTTTTCTCGTAATTATTTTGTTATCTTTCTACTATTCAAAAATCATTGTGAAACCATTAATTAAAATGAATCGTGTTACAAAGAAAATGGCCAATTTTGATTTTAGCGAGAAATTACCTGTGACAGCAGACGATGAAATTGGCGGGCTTTCCGGCAGTATTAATACGTTATCTGTAAACTTAAAAGACCGAATCGATCGATTAAATGTTGCCAATACAAAATTGCAACAAGATATTGAACGTGAACGTCAATTGGAAAAAACGCGAAAAGAATTCATTTCTGGTGTATCACATGAATTAAAAACACCACTCAGTGTAATTAGAAGTTTCGCAGAAGGAATTAAAGATGGCGTTAGTAAAGATACGACGTATTATACAGATGTTATTTTAGAAGAAACCGAAAACATGAACAGACTTATTGTTGAAATGTTAGAATTAGCAAAACTAGAATCTGGTACGTATAAACTAGATATGACGACATTCTCAATCGGTGAATTAATTCAACAAGTCTATACAAAGTTATTATTTAGCATGGAGGAAAAGCATTTACAAGTGAACATAGATGTAGACTCTTCTATATTTGTTAAAGCGAATCGTAGTCGTATTGAGCAAGTCGTTGTAAACTTACTTAGCAATGCAATTCGCTATACGCCAGATGGAGAAAAAATACAAGTCTCCGTTATAGCAATGGAAGATACAGTAAAGGTCGAAATCGAAAACACAGGAAACCCTATCCCTGAAGAAAGTCTTGAAAAAATTTGGGATCGTTTCTACCGATTAGATGCATCTCGTAGCCGTCATACTGGAGGTACCGGTCTCGGGTTATCTATTGTAAAAAACATTTTAGACCTCCACCATGCCGAGTACGGTGTATACAATACGACTAATAGTGTTGTATTCTACTTTAATTTACAAAAAGTAAAAGAAGTCAAATAATTTGTCTTAATTTCACTAGGAGTTCACATGAAATTCACACTCTCCCTTTATAGTTAGAAACAAGTTAATCCTTTCCTTTACACACATAAAAGAGGAGAGTGCGTGAAATGAAACAAGCAGGACAACCTATTCAAAATGAAAAACAATTAGAAACTATCAAAAATATACTTTTACAATCTTCGAAACGTGATGGCTTATTATTCGTATTAGCTGTAAATTCTGGCTTAAAAGTAAGTGAAATCTTACAATTAAAAGTTAGTGATGTAATCGATGAAAATGAAAATGTTCGCCATTCCATTTTATTTTACAATGAAAAAGTAAAGAAACATAAATGGTTTGCTGTAAATGAAGACCTACAGCACGCGATCGAAGACTACATGAAAGAACGGAAAACTTGGAAACGTAATGAACCATTATTAAAGTCTCAAAAAGGAACGAAATCTATTACGAGACAACATGCATGGTACATTTTAAACAAAGCTGCAAAAGAAGTTGGATTAGAAGGGATTAGCTCACATACACTTCGAAAAACTTGGGGATATTGTGCATACAAATCAGGTGTTGATATCGCATTTTTACAACACTTCTTTGATCATAGTACTCCATCAAAAACTTTAAAGTATATCGGTATTGCTTAATAACTCTTATACATAAAAAAGGTTACCATTTATAAATGGTAACCTTTTTTATGTTTCACATTCTCTTTTCTTGTCTCTCCTATATTGTAGTGGTACTCTAATAGTAAGGGGGAGAAATTATGAACACATTAACAATTGAATTACCGAAAGAAACGGCTGAAAAACTTGATTTATTAAAACAAGCTTATGAAAAGAAAACAGGTGCTTCCATTTCTGAAAGTACTCTTGTTCAAACACTTATCTCAAAAGAATTTATCCAAGCGATAACTCCTTTTGATTTACAACAATTCGTCACTGGAAAAGAACAGCATTAATTGCTGTTCTTTTTTTTGATACTTTATTAGGAGTTTACTAGCATTCTCCCCCGAAAAACTTCTTTGCTTCAGCCAAACCTTTTATCAGGAATCTTCCTACCCGTTACTGTCTCATAAAAAGTTTTTTATTTATTTTTCGGAAAACTATTGACAATGATAATGATAACCATTATCATTTATTACGAAGCCAACAATTGATGAATCAACCAAACGCTCAGTAACATTGTTACCCCTCTTTTTCATATAGAAAGGCACTGTACATTCCCCCTGTTTGTACAGTGCCTTTCTTGTTTATTATCATTCAAACAAATTTAATTGCTCAGGCTTCGGCTCACCATATGTAATGTTCATCATTTTCATAAGCTGTTTCGCATTATCCGCTGCATCTCCGCCCGAATTATTGTTAAATAGTACATATATGTCCTTTGTCTTCTTTTTTAATTGCTCTAATCTTTCTACCCATTCTTCTAATTCTTTATTGTTGTAACGATATAAGCAACGAACCGCTCTCCAATTTTCCCCTTTATCAAGCCACCCATGAACATTCCTACCGTGAAAACGTATAAGTGCCATGTCTGAATTCGTAGCCTCTAACACGAGTGGTACCGAACCTATTCCAGCCTGTGGTTCATCACAAATGGTATGAATCCATTTCCCATGTTTTAGAAACTGTATCGTCTTATCTTTCATTTCGGGATAAAACCATGTTTGATTTCGAAATTCTATGGCACACGGTAAACCTCCCATTTTTTCTTTCGTATATCGAAGGAAATCCACATTTTTCTTTTTACAATCAAACCATGGTGGATATTGAAATAAAATCATTTTTAATTTATCAGCTTCTATTAAAGGCAGAATAGATTGTTTGTACACATCAAACATCTCGTCGAACGTAGAAAAAGGGATTTCACCTTTCATATGTCCCGTCATCCCTTGATATGCTTTTACTATAAAAGCAAAATCTTTCGGTGTTTCCATTGCCCATTTTGTATAGTTTCGTGCAGGTTGCATCGCATAAAATGAACTATCCACTTCCACTATAGGAAAATACTCACTATATGTGCGTAATTTATTTCTATTTTCATAGGGATCTATATATAAAGAATCATGATCTCCCCACCCTGTCACTCCAATGAAAAGCAAATATATCCCTCCCTTTTTAACTTCACCTTCTATTCATTCTACTCACTTCCCGAACACTTCAGCTAATCAATTTTATTAAGTAGCCCCTTCTTTCAGAGTATCCGTATAAAAATATGATATACTAGATGGAAGAATTTTTAAATTGAGGGGTTATTTATTTATGCTTCCAAACGATGATATTGTATCTCATGAAAAACGAATAGAAGAATTAGAAAATAAAGTACGTTTTTATGAAGAACTTGTGAATCAATTACCACATCATTTCACATACAAAAATCCACATATTGGTTTACAAATAAAGAAAACGAGAACGACTCATTCCATTCAAAACATAAAAAAAGAGAATAAAGAGGCTGATTTTCAACTTACTTGCGATTCATTATTTTTATTTGAGCAACTTGAAACATACTTTATTCATATTTTTGATGCTTTTTCACATCATGTAACCTTTGTTAATGCTAAAGGAAATATCACTTTATGTAATCAAGCTGCAGCAGATGATTTTGGTGTAGTACGAAATGATATAATCGGAAAGCCAATTCAACAATTACTACAATTGCCAGAAGAAAAAATTAAAGCTCTCGAAACATTAAGAACGGGAACAGAAATATATAATGAAGAAGTATTAGACAAAAACTATGGCATTTTAAATAACCGAATTATTCGTGATTATAACGGAGAGATTTTTAGAGTTATTAGTGTCTTTCATTATTTAAACACAGAACGTGATGCAGAGAAATTTTCTTTAGCAGGGCGAATTGCAGCTGGGATTGCACATGAAGTACGTAATCCTCTTACAACCGTACGAGGTTATTTACAATTTTTACAAGAAACTGTTTCTCCATCTAATAAAGAATTATTTAAAAACTTACTTATTCCTGAATTAGACCGCGCAAATAGTATTATTACAAAATTTTTAGCTATTTCAAAAACACGCGAATTTACAAGAGAACCGTTTCCTATTAATACATTTTTACGTGAGTATATTCAACAGTTACTAGCTAGTGAAGTCTTTTTACATAACATTTCAATTGATTATAATTTTTCTACCGAATTAGATGATGTATTAGTCCATATTGATCGCCATGAACTTGTGCAAGTTTTTTTAAATCTATTTCAGAATGCTGTCGATGCTCAAGGTGAAAAAAAACTTTCTATCCAAATTACTAGTTATCGCCTAGATAATTTTGTTCGTATTACTTTCACTGATAATGGAATTGGTATTCCAACAGCCATTCAAGAGTATATCTTTGATCCATTCTTCTCAACAAAAGATTCGGGCACAGGACTGGGCTTGTCAGTAACGAAGAAAATTATTCAAAATCATAACGGTACATTAAAAATGACCAGTAATCAAGATGGTACAACTTTCACTATTTCAATTCCAATTTTACCTAAAACAACCCTTGAAAGATTAAATGACTACAAATGAGGTACTCCTCCACAAACTGCATGCCAATTGTTAAATACCTACAACAATTGGCATGCAGTTTTTTATGTTGAATTTTTCGTCTTTACATTATATAAACCTTCTCTTTATCTTACTTATTTTTGCTAAGAGGGCCAATGTCTTATTTTTTTTAGAAACGGTAGTTTGTCCATCACGAATTTAGTATAAATTTCATTTTAATATATAGTAACGACTATTGATTCTATGAAAGAAAGGAATGAAAAGATGAACAATAAAAATAAAGGAAAAGTATTTTATGGTAATGATTGTTGCGAAGTCAGAGCCTGTAGTTATATTAACATTTCTAAGTCCGAACTTACAGAATTCGTTAGACTTCTTCAAGCTCTTGGCCAAGCTATTCAAGCTGTCTTTCAAAACCCTTCTCAAAATAATATCGATAACTTGATTGCTGCCCTAAATAACCTACAAAAATTCCTCAATTGCTTAGATTTATCTCCAGCACAAAAACAAATTGGAAATTCTATTATCGCTAATCTATTAACTATTTTAAAAACAAAACCTTTCTCATGCGGAGCATTATATGTTGAGCTACAAAGCCTGCTTAATTATTTATTGTATATCGCTAAATTATTCCAAGTAGATTGCTACACTATCGACAAACTAGTTAAACTCATAACAGAGATCCAAACTATCCTAGTTCAGTACGGATCAGGTTGCCTTGGAGGAGGAGCAACAGGAGCTACTGGTGCTACTGGACCTCAAGGACCGGCGGGTGTTCAAGGTGCTACTGGACCTCAGGGTGCTCAAGGTATTCAAGGACCAGCGGGTGCTCAAGGTGCTACTGGTGCTCAGGGACCAGCGGGTGCTCAAGGTGCTACTGGTGCTCAAGGTCCAGCTGGCGCTCAAGGTGCTACTGGTGCTCAAGGTCCAGCGGGTGCTCAAGGTCCAGCCGGCGCTCAAGGTGCTACTGGTGCTCAAGGTCCGGCTGGCGCTCAAGGTGCTACTGGTGCTCAAGGTCCGGCTGGCGCAACAGGTGCAGCGGGTACTCCAATTCCTGTAACTATCGCAGCTATCGGAAACTCAAATCCACAAACTATATCCCCTGGAACAAACATCCAATTCAATCAAGTTTTTGAATTAACTAATATCTCTTTCAACGATACTTCAGATACTTTAACAATTTTAGAAACAGGCGTATATGATATTAGTTTCTCAGCGTCTACAACTTTCCCAGGATCTTCACCATTTGGATTCGGTATTTCATTCAATGGCCAACCACCTAATCGTAACTTCTCAACTAACGTTATCGGTAGTGCTGTTTCTTTCTCTACAATCGTTACTTTACAAGCTGGTACAACGATTGCTGTACAGCCTACAGCAAATACTATTTCTATTCCTAACACAGGTGATACAACTGCAACACTATCCGTATTCCGAATTTACTAATTTTCAATCAATAAGTATATTTATAATAATATGTATCGTTTAACCGTGCATTAAATCTCTCTTTATATAGAAAGGAGCACTTATTTGGGAGGATAAGTGCTCCTTCTTTACGTTTCTTTACCTCAAATTTACTCTGTCTTAATCCTCATTTTGTATGATAAATAGTGAAGTCAAAGATATGAAAGAGGGATGAAAATGAGAGTTATGTCACTAATACGCATTTGGTTTACTCTTATGGTATGCATTATTTTATGTGTAGGATTTTTTTTAACTCTAAAATATTCCACTATATCAAAAGCAGAGAGAAAAACTGTTCCATACAAACTTTTGTATACAAAACAAAGCAACATCCCTTATTCCAATACCACAAAGAATGAAAAAAAGGTTATAAAAGGAATGCTTATTACGAAAGCTTCTAGTTCCGAAGCGTTACTTCAAATTGCTGAAACGATTAAAGATCAGTATACAAATAAAAAAATCGATGAAATCACACTTTCTATCCACAATGAAAATAATGGTAATTACGAAGAAGAATTACTTTACGAGCCTATTAGTAAAGGAAAAATAATCGTCACATACGATTCTCAATCCTTTGGCAGTACAAATGTTACACTTAACGAGTAATACTATTTATCCCAATTGATATGGGCTAACAACTCGTAGAGATAGATACAGCTCCTCCCACCGATTAAAAGTTCACTTAATTTCTCATACGAAAAAGAGGCGAATTTCGTTATTCGCCTCTTTCTTTTACCAAAATGAAGGAATCCATTCTTTCACTTTATCAATCCACTCTTGTTGCTCTTTTTTTCTTTGTTGTTCCTCTTCTTTTCTTCTCTTCTCTTCTTCTTTTCTTCGTTTTTCCTCTTCTATTGTATTCAATTGTTTTTTATAATCAGCCTCAGATATGAGCGATAACTGGAATGCTTTTTGAGCTGGATTGGCATTCGCTTTTTTCATAATATCCCGGAACATTGTCGTCGTAATTTGACTTCCCCCCGGAACATAATGATCACTATCTGTTTTATCATATCCTACCCAAATCGCACCTACTAAATCTGGTGTGTATCCAACAAACCATGAATCCTTTGCACCGGCGCTTGGTCCATTTACAATTTGAGTAGTTCCTGTCTTACCGGCCGTATCAACATTATTAACTTTCGCCTTTTCGCCCGTGCCCTTTTCGACAACACCTTTTAATAAATATGTCATCTTTTGTGCAATTTTCTCGCTCGTCACTCGTGTCTCTTTCTTATACCACTTTCCAATTGTTTCGCCTTCAGCATTTTGTATCTCTCTAATCGCATGAGCTTCCACTTGAACACCGTCATTTGCAAATGTACTGTATGCTTGAGCCATTACAAATGGAGAGGTCCCAACATGCATCCCGCCTAAAGCAATTGGATACGTACGATCTTCTGGCACTAATGGAATACCAAATCGCTCTAAAGATTTCAATCCTTTATCCAATCCAATTTGTTCCAATAGCCAAACAGCCGAAACATTGTACGACTTTGCCACAGCTTCATACATTGTCACATCACCGTGAAAAGTATGATCACTATTTTGCGGTTTATATTCTTTAATATTAAATGGTTCATCTTTTAATATATCATATACTTCATACCCTTGCTCTAACGCTGGTACATATACAGCCAGAGGCTTTAACGTTGATCCAGGTTGTCTTTTTAATTGGGTTGCATGGTTAAACTGTAAAAACTGATACGGTCCTCTACCCCCAACTAAAGCTGGTACACCACCTGTTTTTGGATTCATAAGAACTACACCCGTTTGCATAAGCTGGTCTGAGCCATTATCTTTGAAATAACTCTCATTATTCACAACGTCTTCTACAGCCTGTTGTCTTTTCGGATCAAGCTCTGTATAAATACGATAACCACCTGCTAAAATTTCATTTTGTGTTAATTCGTACTTGTCCATAGCTTCCCTAACAATATAATCTACATATTGAGAGTATTTCCCCTTGTATTTATCATCCACACCACGTTTTAACACAAGACCGCTCTCTTTTTCTTTATTATACTGTTCGTCAGAAATATATCCTTGCTCTTTCATTAAACTTAATACAACATTACGTCGTTCGATTGACTTATTAAAGTTTTTATAGGGCGAATACGCAGACGGTGCTTTAATCAAGCCAGCAATCGTTGCAGCCTCTGAAACCGTTAAATCTTTTACATCTTTATCAAAATAAGATTTAGCTGCCCTTTTTATACCCCAAGCCCCTTCACCAAAATAAATTTGGTTCATATACATTTCAATAATTTCATCTTTCGTATACGTACGCTCTATTTTTTTTGTTAAAAAATATTCCTTTATTTTTCGAGAGTATGTGCGGTCTTGTGTCAGAAATACATTTTTCGCAAGTTGTTGTGTAATTGTACTTCCCCCTGCTACAACTTCTCCTGCTGTAATATTTTTAAAAACTGCACTTATAATTCCACTATAGTAAATACCGTGATGGTTAAAAAACTCCTTATCTTCTACTGCAACAATTGCCTGAACCATAATGTCAGGAATATCTTTCCTTTTAACACCTTCTGTTTTAGAAGAAGCTAATTTAGTCGCAACTTCATTATTTGCATCATAAATTAAGGTCGGTTGCGGAACAGCTTGTTTTAATTCAGATATGTCTTGAATGGAAATTATTATATTTATAGCAATAAATAGAGTAGCGAGTAAACTCCCTAATACAATTAATGAATTACGAAGTTTCTTCCTCTTGTTGAACCACTCCTGCATTTTTTTCAAGTGAGTGTTCTTCAATTTCATTCGTTCACTTCCTTCATTTGTTTACACTCTTCTTTTCAAAAGGAAGAATATACCTCCTTTTAAATTTATTATAATAACGTAGTCGTTCCTATAGTGTAAAGCTTTTCTTTCACATTCATACTTTTTGCAAGAAAAGGACATTCTACAAGTAAGATATTCACTATTGATTATTAATATTATTAATACAACAATGAGAGTTATGTTAAGTTTTTGTAAACTTTTCGATAAAATGTTTTAAAAAACGACAGTTTTTTGTTAGAATTGACTAGCCAATATATTTTACATATATTACTTTTGTGGGGGTAACTAATAATGGTATTTAAATCAAAAAAAGATAAATTTTCTGAAATGTTAATGAATGTTTCCGAAAATTTAAAAGAAGGCGCGCAGTTTTTCGTGGAGTATAAAATTAAAAATGCTAGCGATTTAAAAGAGTTTTCTATGCGCATGAAAGAGTATGAGTCAAAAGGTGACACATTTATTCACGAAATCATTATGGAGCTAAACAAAGCGTTTATTACTCCAATTGAACGTGAGGACATCCTACAACTTGCAATGAGTATGGATGATGTATTAGACGGATTAGATCATAGTGCTGGTCTATTCGAAATGTATTCTATTACAGAAGCTGATGAATACATGATTAAATTCGTTGAAGCAATTAATCAATGTGCGATTGAGATTGCAAATTCTGTTGAACTACTGTCTAAAAAGAAGTTAGTCGACATTCGTACGAACGCAATTAAGATTAAGGATTACGAATCACAATGTGATGATATTCGCCGTCATGCGATTAAGCACTTATTCTCTCGTGAGAAAGATCCGATTAAGATTATTCAATACAAAGAGATTTACGAAGAGCTTGAAGAAGTAGCGGATAGCTGCCAAAGCGTTGCAAACGTATTAGAAACAATTATTATGAAGAACGCGTAAGGAGTTTGATCATGGATACACTCTTGATACTGACCGTTTTAGTAGTCATTTGCGCTTTAGCTTTTGACTTTATCAATGGATTTCACGATACAGCAAACGCTATTGCAACGGCTGTTTCAACGAAAGCTCTAAAGCCTAGACATGCAATTATTATGGCAGCTATTATGAACTTTTTAGGTGCGATGACATTTACAGGTGTAGCAAAAACGATTACAAAAGATATCGTTGATCCATTTGCCTTGCAAAATGGTTCTCTTGTAATTTTAGCTGCTTTGCTTGCGGCAATAGCTTGGAATTTAATTACTTGGTACTACGGTATTCCAAGTAGTTCTTCGCATGCAATTATCGGCTCAATCGCAGGTGCAGCTATCGCTGCTGCCGGTATTAGCTCATTAAATCTTAAAGGGTTCATAAAAATTCTTGAAGCTTTAATCATTTCACCGATTATCGCTTTTGTTATTGGTTATATCGTATACAGTATTTTTAAAGTGGTCTTTAAAAACTTTAATTTAACGAAAACGAACAAAAACTTCCGTATATTCCAGATCTTCACTGCAGCATTACAAGCTTATACACATGGTACGAATGATGCACAAAAAGCAATGGGAATCATTACGATGGCTCTTATGGCCAATAACTATCATACTTCTGACGACATCCCGTTCTGGGTACAATTATGTTGTGCAATCGCAATGGGTCTTGGTACTTCAGTCGGCGGATGGAAAATTATTAAAACTGTCGGTGGACAAATTATGAAAATTCGTCCTGTAAATGGGGTAGCTGCTGATTTATCATCATCACTTGTTATTTTCGGCGCAACATTCATTCACTTACCGGTTAGTACAACGCACGTTATCTCTTCTTCTATTTTAGGGGTTGGTGCTTCACATCGTGTGAAAGGTGTAAAATGGGGAACTGCAAAACGTATGTTAATTACATGGGTTATTACACTTCCTATTTCAGCTTCGTTAGCTGCATTATTTTACGCTTTATTACACTTAATCTTTTAATTAAAAGTCGTCTTCCTTATTTTTCTAGGAAGACGACTTTTTTGTGAACAAACCTTTTTCTTATTAAAAAGCGTGTATAATAATTGGTGGATAAGTTATATAGAGGAGTTGGAAATTTTGGAATACATCATGTTACTTTTCATCGGATTAATCGCCGGGACAGTCGGGAGTCTAGTCGGGCTTGGTGGCGGAATTATTATTGTTCCGTTATTAATCGGATTACACAGTCTATCACCACAACTTGCAGTAGGAACTTCAATGGTAACAGTCGTTTTTACAGGACTATCTTCCACCCTTACTTATATGAAGCATAAACGAGTAGATTACAAAAGTGGACTTATTTTATTTATCGGGAGTGGCCCTGGTGGTATCATCGGCTCATGGGCAAACAAATTTTTAAACCAAGATACATTTTCTTTATATTTTGGGATTTTCCTTATTTTTGTCTCCATTCTTCTTATGTTACGAGACAAATTAAACCCCCTTTCTTTATCAAATATGACGGTAATTAAGCGTTCTTTTACAGATAACGAAGGAAACACTGTACACTATCAATTTCCACCGCTTCTCGCTATCTTTATCGCCTTTATAGTTGGTTTTATATCTGGGTTATTTGGAATTGGCGGCGGTGCCTTACTTGTTCCAGCAATGATGCTACTTTTTGCATTCCCAGCACATATTGCTGTAGCAACTTCGATGTTTATCGTATTTTTATCAGCAATTGTAAGTTCTGCAACTCACATCTCCCTTGGAAATGTCAGCTGGGTTTACGCATTAATTCTTATTCCTGGTGCATGGATTGGCGGAAAAATCGGGGCTTATATTAATACAAAATTAAGTGGTAATGCCGTAATTAATTTATTACGTATCACATTAATTATTCTCGGAACTAGATTAATCATCACTTCTTTTTTATAACGCGTTCTTTTTAGAATGCGTTTTTCTTATACACATGAATATAAAAATCCTCCTAAGAGAACAAATAAAATTAAACAAACACATAATAACATATAATTGGAAATATGTACTTTCTTCAAGTTGACCACTCCTATAACTGCGACTGTTATCTTTATGATAGCGAAAAAATAATTCACTTGCAGTTACAAAGTGCTAACAATGCAAAATCATTTATTACAAATTTTATCCTTATATTTCATTTCTTTGTATATTCTATCGTTTTAATAAAAAAAGATGTCATATTGACATCTTTTTTAGTGAAGAAGTGACCATCCCATAAAATCCTCATGTACTTGGCACGCCCTCTTATCGTTTCGATCATATAATTCAGCATAACTATCTGTTTCTTCATCATAAGCCATCGTATAAATAATTTGGCCGTCTACTTCAACGGATAACACGACTCCACCTTTCATCTCTTCTACATGAATGATAGCATTCGCCGGAATTCTCATATCCGTCATTTTTATCGCATCTAACAATATACTAAACCCCCTACAGCGTATTCATTGCTAGTACTATTACACACTAAATAGTATACTACTGTAATAGCATATATTTCGTCAATGAAATTGCTGTTTAAATAGCATATTGTCTTTATACATATACGCTAAAATAGAAGAAATAGAAATGTTTAAATGGGGGGCTAACATTGATTCTACACAAAGGAGATGTACTATTCCGTCAAGGCGAGGACGGTCCTTTATATTTTATAAAAACAGGTTTATTAAAAGTAGTACGGATAGAAGAAGATGGAACACCATTTCTATTCAACATTATCGTTCCAGGTGAAACGATACCTCACCATTCTTTAATTTCACCGAAGGAATATCACGGTACAGCAATCGCTTTAATGAAAACAGAAGTTGAACCTATAATTAGTAATGAATGGTACGATCAACTTCAGGCAAATCCTGCATCATATGCAAATATCGCTATGCAACTACAATCAAAATTAAGAATGATGCAACAGCGTATCGATCAATTAACAACCGTCTCTCCGAAAGAACGTCTACATCGTTTACAAGAATGGTTCACACTATATTTAGGTGACATTCCTATATATGAAATATTAACACAAACTGAAATCGGTCAACTCATAGGTATACGCCGTGAAACAGTAAATCGGCTGTTAAGAGAACAAATAAAAAACGAGGTAAAATAATACCTCGTTTTTTCGCTTATTCAAATCCATTCTATTGTAAGCTTGCTGCTGGACCGAAAAATTCATAATGAATATGCTCTTGTTTCACACCTAAATCAGTTAGTGCAGCATTTATATGTTTCATAAATGGTACTGGACCACAGAAATAAAATTCTGCTTCCGTTGTCGGAATGATAGTTTGTAACCATTCAGCTTCAATGAAACCTTCTTTATCAAAGTTCTTCATTTCCAAGTCTTTTTCAGTTGGTGCAGAATAGCAAGTGTACGCTTTAACTTGTTCGTATTCATTATCTACTGCCTCAACGTGTTCTTTCATTGCATGTGTATTACTATTTATCGCTGCATGAACAAAACATACATTACGTTTTGAGTTTTTTTCAATTAACGTATTTAGCATACTCATCATTGGTGTAATACCTACTCCACCACTAATTAGCACAACTGGTAATGTTGAATCCATATTTAATACGAAATCTCCTGCTGGTGCACTTACTGGTAACATATCCCCTTCTTCTACATGATCGTGTAAGTAGTTAGATACTTTACCGTCCGGTGTATCTACACCTTTTTCTTTCTTTACACTAATACGATAATATTCTTTTCCAGGAGCATCTGATAAACTATATTGACGATTATGTGTATACGTTTCACCTTCTATGTTTATTTGAATCGTTACATATTGTCCTGGGATGAATGAAGAAACTTGCCCTCCATCCTCAGGTTTTAAATAAAATGATGTAATAACGTCGCTTTCCTTCACTTTTTTAACAACCACAAAGTTACGGAAATCTTTCCATCCACCTTCTTTATGTGCCGCTTCTTCATACATCTCTGCTTCAATGCTAATGAATGCATCAGCAATGACACCATAAGCTTCTCCCCATGCATTTAAAACTTCATCAGGTGCACCTGCGACCTCTTTAATTGCACGTAGTAAACATGTACCTACAATTGGGTAATGCTCTGCTTTAATACCTAAACTTCTATGCTTATGACCAATTTGTTTTACAACTGGAATAATAGCTTCTAAATTATCAATATACGTTGCAGCTGCATAAACAGCATTCGCTAGCGCTTGTTGTTGTCTTCCCTTTTTCTGATTTGTATGGTTGAAAATATTCAATAACTCCGGATGTTCCGAAAATAAAATTTGATAAAATCTCGTTGTAATTTCAACGCCTTTTTCTTGTAATAATGGTACTGTTGACTTTACGATTTCAATTGTTTTTGCACTTAACATTGTATCCCACTCCTCTATTTCCTTAACTGTTTTTAGTTTAACTGAATTGTATAGTACATATTGTGATTTTAATCACTATTAACACGGTGTTTTTGTGAATAATATATGAACATTGCACTTACAAAAGAAAATAAGCCAACTAGAATTCTAGCTAACTTATTATTTGGACTGTATAGCTTGTTCAATTACCCTTATATCTTTCCCATCTCCAAACTCTGTATACCCCCAGATGTTCGTTTCACCTCTATATTTATTTACAATAATATCTAAGTCATGGTATATACGATGTGCATAAACTACATACTCAATATTTTGAAGTTCCACACCTTTTTTTACAATTTCATAGCTTCTATTTACATCACGTTTTATTTTTTCATTCTTTATTTCTGTATGTATATTTTTTAAAGACGATTCTTGTTGTTGAAACCATTGTTTAAATTGGTTCCAGTCCCCTTCTGTATAATTCTCTGCTTTACCGTAATTTAAGAAATTATTATAACTTTCATGCGTTATACGAATAAAATCTAGCACTTTTGTCTCTTCTTGCACATCTTCTATTTGAGCTATTGTACTTACCTCAGCAGGCTTATTCGCATAATGTAATAGCAATTTCATAAGACTATAGCTCGCAATGATCATTACGATAATAATCCCGAATACAATTAACAATTTCTTCATATACAGAACTCCTTCTCTACTAAAGATATTACAATGTATGACTATACTTGTAACATTCTCTCGTAGAAGTATAATTCCTGTGTCAACTACCCCCACTGAGTTGACACGTTTCAGTGGGGGCTTGAGTTAGAAATCTAGGTCTTTTCAGACAGTTTGACGCTCTAGCATTCATGTCACCCTACGGTAACACCCCAAGTATGTTTTTGGTTGGTACTGGCAATGAACTATTGTTTTCCCACTTGCACCACCCTTTCGAAAAAGAGCAGTTCTTCCTTGTGAAAGAAGCCACCACTCAGATGAATCCGGCGTGTGCTACAAGCCCCGACAAGTCGAGTACACACGGATGGTTGACGCACCCACTAAGCTATGCGCGAAGCAACAGCCTTACGTTTTTGCACTTCTAATAGAATCGGCGTTTTCACTTTGAGAGTGTCATCCAATTGTACAACTCTTGATTTTTGCAATGTATTCAGCGCACCATTAATATCAGCATGGATACATGTTCCTGCTTTACTTTGATACAGACCACGAGTGATTCGTTTGCCACTAAAGCGATAATGAATCCTATCATCCTCAGACCAAACTGGAACCGGATCTTTATCAAGAAAACTAGCTTTTGAAGTATAGCTTTCTTCTTGTTTTAAAAATCGTATACCTTCTTTTACACACTTATTCTCAATCGCTGCCATCAGTTTATGAAATGGGATTTGAACAAATGTTTGATTATTCTTTTTTCCCATATCTGATTTTTGTTTCCAACCAGCGTTATACCCTACGACAACCGTATCTATGTTACATGCTTTCACTTTTTTGAACAACAAGCCTACAGTTTGTGAAATGTAACCATTTATTTGTCTTTCTCTTTTATGCCAAAGTGCCGCCATTTGATTTGTTACAATACGTTTTGAAATTCCATTGTCCATATTTTTCTGTTGTAGATTACGTATCATTTTATTGAAGTACTGGTTAATGGATTTTAATTTTTTTCCATCAATTAAGAATGTATTACCTGTATTTGTTACACAACTTACTAATCTGTCTACACCTAAATCGCAACTCAAAGCGTTACTAGTAGTCGTGGATGGCTTCTTCATTTGAGAAACGTGCATTTCATATGTGTAATGCACCTCAAGGAACCGACCTTTTTGCTTTGGTACAATCTCAATGTAGGAAATTTTTTTATTTCTTAAGTTTTTAGGCATACGTATTTTAATGGAACCGAATTTTTTTCTGAATGCTACATTCATCGGAATCATCCAAAACCCGTTATCATCCACTTTTGGAACTTGATAGATTTCAATGCTTCGTTTGTCAGTTGAACGAGAATAATTCGGAAACTTAGGACGACCTGTGAACTTCTCAGGATTTTTCTTCCACTGTTCCCATGCTTTAAAAAAGCTCTTCACTTCTGTAAATAAGGCTCTACGAATCGCTTGAACAGAGTTTGATTGCATGCCCGAGTAGTTCATATCGGCTTGCATGGCAGTGTCCACTTCTTTTACAGTAGCCATTTTGTTATTGTTCAAGTAACTTTGTTTCATCGTGTACAATCCAACATTTCGCAATGCTTTTGAACTATGTGAAATGCGTTGCAGTAAGCGAAATTCTTTTGCAGTAAGGCACGCTCGTCCGATATTCTGTTTCTGCGTGAATCGTTGCATGTTTTCTCTTTTCTTTTGTTTGCGCAATACTTTCACTGCTTTCTTTCTAGCCACTGTTTTCACCACCTTTCTTAGAGAGTTCATTAAAATTATTCCTTTCCTAAGATCATGTTTTATCTTAGGAAAGGAATATTTTTTGTAATTGTTAATTACTTTTGAATCAAATAACCAAATGATTATTATTATCCAATTTCGTTGTCTTACGATATATTCCCTCCTTATCTAAGGGCACATTATATTGTAAGACAAAAAGAAACAAATATTCGCCCCGGGAAAATTGTTATGAACCAAACAAAAGTGTTTGGTCTACCTTCTGACGGCAATTCATCTCCACCTGTATTGTTGGGTTTCACTCGTAACACAAATCAGATGAAGTCTTCTTGCCGAAAGGGATAAACCCTTCCTATCATTTCGACAATATTTTTCTATACATTTCTCGTTGGTAAATGTTCTTGTAAAACAATGTATCCTTCATAAGCTGTGTAACCGAGTATAGCCATTAATCCGATATAACAAGCAAAGACTGTCCATTTCGTTTTCATATCAACTTTATAATAGTTTTCCTGTTGTCTCTTTTCTGTCTCCCATTCCTGTAATTTTCTTTCTGACATTTCAAATGCTTCTCTTATATGAATTGTATGTGTTTCTTTTTCATCTTCATATGGAACGTAATCAAGCGGCTCAAACTTTGGTAAAAGATGCTCTAACACTTCAATCTTTTGAAGTTCTCCTACTTTTAATTCTTTCTCTCTTTCTTTTTGCCTTAATATATTTATTTCATGTTGCATCATATATATATTTCGATGCACCGCACCTGTTTCTTTTAACTCCTCTTCAAGCCTTGCAACATATTCTTTCATTCCATCAATTCTATATCCTAATTCCTTAATTGGCTCATCTCTCTTTATTACTCTATATAATTCCATACAGCCGATAATAAAAATAAATCCTCCCAAAATACTTTTAAAGTAAATGGAATAACCGAGCAATACAATAAGGCCCGCTCCCCAAATCTTTGTACTTACAACTGAGATAATTCGTCCACCATCTAATGGAGAAACCGGAATCAAGTTAAAGAAGTTAATCATACTTCCAAGTAAAATAATTAATGCCCAAAATGGCTCTTTCGTCATTATATAAAGTGGAATCGCAGGTAAAAATGACAACAATCCGAAAAGAGGTCCCATATAGGCGATATAAGCTTCATCTTTTGCATTTTTTGGCATCTCTTTCATCCCAATAAGAGCACCCATAAACGGAATAAATATTGCTGGCGATGTTGGTATACCTTTTCTTTTCGCAGCCCATAAATGGCCCATTTCATGAATAAACAATAAATAAATGAGCGCTACCCCAAATTTCCAACCATATATAACCGCGTATGCACCAAGTGATAGAAACATACTAAATACCGTTGAAAACTTTGCTAGTTTAAAAATTGCAAATACCCACTTTAACTTAGAAAGTAAAAATAGCCCTATTGCAACAATAATTCCCCATAATCCTTTTTTATTATTTTTCATATTCCTCTCCTTTATCTCTCATTAATGAATCCTATTCATTCATCAAAACTATTTTTTTCTCTATTATGACATATTTTTTTCTGTCGTTAGAAATAATGTTTATTTAATCCATTTTTAGCCAAAAATATAAATATAAGGAGGTGTTTGCAAATGAATTTACAATCTCTCATAATAGGTGCTCTATCGTTTTTAGCTTCAACTCTTATTTTTTATACCGTTAGTTACGTATTATTATTAGATTTGTTGCCCAATCACGTATTTATTGCCCTTGTCATCCTTTCCGCTCTTATGATTTCTTTTCTTATTACACGAAAATCAATGAATGAGCCATCTGCAAAAGCAAAGTAATAGAGAGGGGGATTTTCCCCCTCTCTATTATCATTTCCTAGGAAAGGTCATATAGACTTTACATTCATCCCGATCCGTAAGGACTAATTAAAGTTTCACTTTATCTTTGTAAATTCATTTTTTCACCATACTCTTTAACAATTTGAATGATATTTTGAAAAACACCTATTTTTTCTTTTTTACTATTTAATATTTTCAAATCATAATTTTCATAATATGTCTCTAATGACTTTAATTGTGATTCTGAAGCATCTTTTACCTGCACAGTAGCCTGTAATTCATACTGTTTATACCCTTCCTTTACCTTTTCACCTGAAATTTTTTCACTTTCTTTTGCTCCAATTAATTTTTGAACTTTTTCTGGGAAAACGACTTGTAAATAATATTCTTGTTCCTTCTCTAACTTGTTGTATAATGATTGTGAAATCGTATACCGCACCATATAATTCACTTTTTGATCGCCTGCTTTAATATGAAACGCAGTAATCTGCAAATCTTTTTTTGTTACTTCCGTTAAAGGACCTACCTGCATCTCATCTTCTTTTTGTTCTGAAACATTTGGAAATATAGCCAAAAGCTTTTCCGTATCTTTTTTATTCAGCATATACATAGCTTTCTTATATTGTACCCATCCTCGTCTGTCTTCTCCTCTTAGCCATGCATAATATGTTTCTTTTTTTCCATCCCTATTAATTTGTATTTCATATTCCGGTTCACCAAAACTACCTGTTACTTCTTGTTTTTCCGCTTTATCTATAATGTCTATTACTAACGTAGCTTCTGATTCCTGTAACTTTTTCTCTTTATGTTTTTTTTGTATAACGGTTACCCCTACTGTTTCTTTCACTTCATTCACCGCCTCTTCCACTTTTTTTGTTTCTTTTTTTTGCTCTACTTGACCACAAGAT
Source organism: Bacillus sp. DE0042 (assembly GCF_007680225.1). Lineage (NCBI taxonomy): Bacteria > Bacillati > Bacillota > Bacilli > Caryophanales > Bacillaceae > Bacillus > Bacillus sp. DE0042. The sequence continues at coordinate 1,358,046 of NZ_VEJP01000001.1, forward strand.
GCTAGTAACATAGCAAATAACAACAATACATATTTCCTTTTCAACTTAATCCTCCTTTTACAATAAGAAATTCTTATACTCTTCATATAAAAAACAAAAACGTGACACACTATCAAATACGCTATACTAAGTATTGAAAGGAGGTCTTTTTCATGTCCATTAATTTTCACGATGCAAATAATAAATACACATACGCACAGCGAAACGCCCATATTTCTTGGGGAGAAATGATAAAAAGTATTACAAATATACAAAACAAGCAAATAATTGATATCGGCTGTGGTGGCGGGATTTATACGAAAGAACTTGCTCTTATGGGGGCCAAAAATGTCATTGGACTTGATTTTTCAAAAGAAATATTACAAGCTGCAAAAGAAAATTGTAACGGATTTCCAAATATTTCATTCATTCAAGGTGATGCACATAGCGTCCCATATCCTAATGATACATTTGACATTGTTATTTCGCGCGCAGTGATTCATCATTTACAAGACATTCCTACATTTCTACGTGAAGCTTCTCGTATATTAAAGAAAAACGGTGTACTTATTGTACAAGACCGAACTATTGAAGATTGTACAATTCCTGGAAGCACCGAACACATTCGTGGATATTTTTTCTCTACCTTTCCAAAACTCATTGAAATAGAATCAAAAAGGCGGCCAAAAACCACCACGATACAGCAAGAATTACAAAAACATTTTCTTCATGTGTTCCCCTCTCAAACACAATGGGAAGTACGAAAAATACATGATTCTGTAGAAGCATTGCTACAAGATTTATCACCTCGAACAGGTCGATCCATTCTATATGAATTAACAGATCATGAACTTTCTCAACTTCTACAACAGGTCCAGACCGCATTACAAAGCATCTCTCCTATTATCGAAAGAGATCGGTGGACAATTTGGAGCGCCATGAAATTGTAAGGAAGGAAGCCTCACAACATAATGTGAGGCTTCCTTCTTTCATAATCTAATTTTGCAACACTCTTGATATCCTCCACTTTTGGCCTGTGCACTTCCACACTTCGGACATACTAAATATCTAGACTGATTTGTCAACAAACTACCTTTTTGAAAGAGTAAAACTTCTGCTTGTTTAAACGAACGCGAATAATATAACCACATAAAACCAATTATAGCAATAATGCCAAATAATACTCCCATCGCAAGCATTCCAGTCACCTCTTTTGGTTTGTTCTTTCCAGCAAGTGGATTGTTGTATTATTCTCTGTAAATTCAAACAATACCTTCTTTACTCCTATAAATATCAACTTTCTCTATAAGTTTTACAATTCTCTACAAATTTTTACTCCCGTTTTACAATTCACCATTCCCTTTACAACAACGAATATCACATTCGATATTTCCATATATAAATATACCTTTCAAAAAAATGTTGACTTTCAAAAAAAAACATGTGACAATACTGTCAGAATACTTGAATAAAAATTCATTGACGAGAACGAGTACGTTATAGGACTGTCCCCCAGAGAGTTGGCGATTTGCTGAAAGCCAACGTTCAGTGCGTAGCCGAAAATCATCTCCGAGAAGTAGAACCGAATGTTACAGTAAGTTCTTACCGGCTGTCCCCCGTTACAAGGAACACGTATCATGTTGTACGTTGTAAAGCCGTATACATATAGACTAATTTCTACATGTATAAATTAGGGTGGTATCGCGGGTAAATATAACTCGTCCCTTTCTTTAGGGACGAGTTTTTTGTGTTCTTACAAATGAATTTAAAAAAGGAGGAAAAACAATGAACACTGTATCAAAAAAACATATTTTTTTCACGGGTCTTATGCTATTTTCTTTATTTTTTGGGGCAGGTAATTTAATTTTCCCTCCCATGCTTGGACAAAATGCAGGTGAAAACTTTTGGCCGGCAATGATTGGATTTTTACTAACAGGAGTCGGTTTACCATTATTAACTGTTATTGCAATTTCTTTATCAGGAAACGGCATGCAACAACTCGCAAGTCATGTTCACCCATTATTCGGAATTTTCTTTACTGTAGTTGTATACATCGCAATCGGTCCTTCTATGGGAATTCCACGCGTTGCAAATGTCGCTTATGAAATGGGTGTTAGTTCTTTCTTACCGGAAACAATTCGCTCTAGTAACCTAGCTCTATTTTTATACACGGTCATCTTCTTCGCTATCGTATTTTGGCTTAGTTTAAATCCATCTAAACTTGTCGATCGCATCGGAAATATTTTAACACCTATTTTATTACTCTCTATTTTCTTACTATTTGTTAAAAGTGTATTTACACCACTCGGGCAATCAGGACCAGCAATGCAAGATTATCAAACTTCTCCAATCTTCAAAGGCTTTATGGAAGGATACTTAACGATGGATACCATTTCTGCGCTTGCATTTGGAATTATCGTTGTAAATGCCATTCGCTCTAAAGGTGTGAGTGATCGTAAATCCATTCCTATCGCAACAGCGAAAGCAGGACTTATTGCCGCTACTGGTCTCGTACTTGTATATGGCGCACTTGGCTGGCTCGGTGCAACTAGCGTCTCGCTCGGATATGCACAAAATGGCGGACAATTACTTACTGTTATCGTACAGCAATTATTCGGTCCATACGGTTTACTTCTATTATCTCTAATCGTTACACTCGCTTGTCTAACGACTTGTGTTGGACTTGTATCTGCGTGTAGTCAATATTTCTCAACATTATTGACTAAATTTTCATACAAAATGTTCGCGATTATCATTTGTGCGTTAGGATTATTAGTTGCCAACTTAGGTTTAACGAAAATTATTGCCATCTCTGTTCCAATTCTACTTGTTGTATATCCAGTTGCAATTGTACTCGTTCTACTATCGTTACTTCATAAATATTTCGGTGGATATCGCTCTGTTTATGTAGGTGCTTTAATTGGAGCTGCAATCGTAAGCGTATTTGACGGATTAAAACAAGGTGGCATTTCAGTTTCATTTATCACAACATATTTTGAATTTATCCCTTTATATAATGAAGGAATTGGCTGGCTAATACCAGCATTAGCCGGGGCTATTATCGGGCTTACAATCGCTAAGTTAAGCGGTGCGAAAAAAGTTCCCTTAATAACCGATTCCCGCGAAGTAAAAGCATCCTAAAAAACTCCCGGAAGGGAGTTTTTTACTTTTGATAAGCAGTATGATTAAAACTGCTTATTTTATACGCTTTCGTATAATATTCGATATTTGTATCCACTGTTTCTACTTTGACAACATCGTAGCAATCTTCTTGCTTTACTAAAAATAAATAGTACTCTTCTGTCGCCTCAACAATTGCAATTTTATCTGTTTCAACATTATATTGTTCACAAAGCGCTTGTAATGCGTTCACATAATCCCCTAATTTTTTAGACTTATCCATGCCAAATATCGTTTGAACTAACATACACTCTCTCCCCTTTGTATGTACTGTTAACAACTTAATGATAACGCTTACATTTATTAACGTCAATAAAAAGATTTGGCGTAAACTAATAATCAGTGGGATAGCCCCCCCACTGATTAAAGTTTCACTTTATCATTTCGTCAATTGATGTCTAAACGCATAAATAACCGCCTGTGTCCGGTCACTGACATTTAGCTTATTTAAAATATTACTCACATGTGTCTTTACTGTTTTGAGGGCAATAAACAATTCATCTGCAATCTCTTGATTACTTTTCCCCTCTGCAATTAATAACAAAATTTCAGACTCTCTTTCTGTTAACTCCTCGTGCAAAGGTTGTTCTTTCTTCTGACGCATACGAGACATCATTTTACCAGTAACTTTTGGCTCTAATACCGTTTCTCCATCATAAGTAGCTCGTACAGCGTCTGCTATATCACTTGCTCTTGATGTTTTTAATAAATAGCTTGTCGCTCCAGCCTCAATAACAGGATACAATTTCTCATCATCTAAAAAGCTCGTTACAACTACAATTTTCGCTTCTGGCCATTCCTGAATAATAGCACGTGTTGCTTCAACCCCATCCATCTCGTCCATGACAAGATCCATCAAAATAATATCTGGTCTTAATTGCAGTGCTAACTCTGAACCTTTTCTTCCATTTTCAGCTTCTCCAACTACTTCGATATCTGGCTGCGTTGATAAATATGCTGATACACCCATTCGAACCATTTCATGATCATCAACAAGTAACACTTTTATCATGATTCTCCCCCTCTCTCAATCATAATCGGTACTTTTACTTCTATTTGCGTCCCTTTAGCCGGGAAACTAAGTACTTTTAATGTCCCACCAATTTCATGAACACGCTCTTGCATTGATCTTAAACCATATGAACCAGCCTTATTCACTCCGACTTCAAATCCAACGCCATCATCAATAATTTTTAGAATTGCATATTGATCAATTTTCCGAAGACGCACTTCCGTTTTCTTCGCTTTCGCATGTCGTAAAGTATTGGATAAAGCTTCTTGCACAATACGAAATAAATGGTCTTCTACACCTTTTTTCAATTCTATTGGCTCGATTAGCCATTCAATTTTCATATGTTGCTTTCGCGATAATTCCGTTAATAATTCCTCTATACCTTGTGTCAGTTTCTTACCTTCTAATTGTACAGGCCGTAAATGAAGAAGCAATGCTCTCATTTCTGATTGTGCATTTACAACCATATTTTCAACGAGCTGCAACTGCTTTTGCGTCGTTTCTGGAATTTCAGCCACTTGTTCATTTATAGCCGACATCATCATCGACATTGCAAAAAGCTGCTGACTTACAGAATCATGCAGCTCTCTCGCCAATCGATGCCTTTCTTGGGATATCGCTTCTTGTCTCATCTCTTCATTCCAATGAGCTCGTTCATTCGTTACTTTTTGAAAGAGTCCAGCTTGCTCCTCTAATCGACGAGCAAGGCCTATTACTTTTCGTTCTACTTCATGAAATTCATCATCTGCAGTAAACGAAACATCGCTCGGAAAATTCCCTCGCTCCACTTCAAATAGAAAAGTATTTAATCCTTGTATACGCTGCTCTATATAGTAACCGATTGCATATCCTACAATTCCCCCGATAAGTAAACTTGTAGTCATAATAAACAAGCCAATTGGAACAGAAGCGATGGATTCCTTCCATAATAAATCGTACACTTGTTGCTCACTTTTCCATACATATACAATTGTACAAATGAGTGCAATACTAACAGAAGACAACATAGAATAACGAATATACATCCACGAAATATTTTTTTGTTTCTTCATTATACTTTCCTCACTTCCGTATCGCCTACGACAAGCGAAGAAATAATTTTAATACGACGAGGAGCTTCTTTATACTGCTCTGTTCTAAATGTAACATTGCGATTAAATCCTGTCTCTTCATGTCCTGGCAGGAGCACACGTCCGACAATAACAGAATGATTTAAAGACAGTTCAATATCATATGGCACATATAAACGAATATTACCAACTACACCTCGGATAACAATTACCGTTTCTCCTTCTGGAATCATAGCAGTTGTTAAATCTATTTCCACATCACAAGCACCATATTGAACATTAATATCCTCAAGTTCATAAATATGATCCATCATTCGTATATTCCCTACAAACATATTTTTTAAATATGGTTCTGTACGATATATTTGCTTCTCTTCGTCTATAATCCCTTTTTCTTTAATTTCAACCTTCATTGCTTTTTGCTGATGTCCTTGTTGAATCAGTTGATAACCAATTAAAGCTAAACAAGCAAATACGACAAGAACAAATGCTGCTGATGAAAATAAGAAGAATAAAAATACTATACCACCAACAAATAAAAATACATTTCCCCGTACGTAACGATTCTTCTTACGATAATGCCTTCCAAACATAAGCATAATAAATGCAAAAATGAGACCACCTGGTTCAAAATGTCCAAGTATCATATCAAGAAAAAGACCGAATCCAAATATGATGAGGAGCATCCCCATTAATTGTGTTTTTGAAAATTGTTTCTTCATTTCAGCTCCCCCCTTCTTGTCACATATACATAGAAGAAAAGGCATTGCTTTCCAACACCTTTTCTCCTATCACTATATCATAAGCCTGTTTTATAATATACTACTATTATTTTGTTAACTCTTTCGTTAACGATACATCATTCTTCTCTTTCATTTCACGCTCAAGCTTTGCAATTTTCATATCAAATGTGTCACGTTCATGGTCCTCATTTATACGAGATTCTAATTCGCAAATATGATTTTCAATTTCTTCAAAGCGTAAGAACGGATTATTTTCATCCATTTTATGCATCGCTGTATTCATACGACGATTTGCATGTGCCATATTTTCACGTGCCATTAATTCCATACGTTTTGCGTGCATTTCTTTTAATTTATTTTTCATCTCAGTAAGACGACGCTCTAACTCATCAATTTGCTCTACAACACCTGCATACATTTCTTCTAATCGAGTTACTTGCCCTTCATAATACGCTACTTCTTCTAACGCACGCTCATGTAGTTGTAATTCGCCTGCTTCTTGAGCGACGATCGCTTGCTTTGATCTTTTATTAACGAAATAACGTGCTTGCTCAAGCTCACGAGCGAAATTAGATTTTAATGTTTTATGGCGCTCAATTAACTTCTCAATTTTTGTTATTTCACGCTCACTATCGCGTAAATATTGGTTTAACATCGCCATTGGATTTTTTCTTTCTTTCTCATCTAACACATTATGAAAATCTGCTAAAATTGCATCGCGTACACGTCCGAATAAAGATTGTTTCATTATAATCTTCCTCTCTTCTACTTTATAAATTTGATTTAATTTTTTATTAGTTTTTCATTAACTTGTTCCACTCATCTTCAAAGTTGCTATATGGTTTAGAACTTTCTGGTGCAGAATCAACAACTACATTTTTTTCTTTTTTCCACTCACGGTATCCGTAGTATAAAACTACTAATGCTGCGATACCGATTAATGCTGGGGAATGAGAAAGGGCGATGGACAAGCCGATCAAACCAACAATACCCCAAGCTAACTTTCCAAAAAATGATTGTGCTCGCACAAATGATTTATAGCTCCAGTACACAACTCCTGCTCCAATTGCGAATCCTATAATACCAGCAAGACTGCCAAGAGCAATTAAAGCTAAAATACCAGCCGCGATAAACGCTAGAAATTGTTTCATCTTGTGCTTGCCTCCCTTCGATTTGATACTCTTATCTTAACTATTTTTTCACTTTTCCATAACGAGCTTAAGAACCGTTTTCGACTCAGACTTAAGACTGAGTTGCATTCAGCCTTTTGTAAAAATATGCGGTAGGATAGGATGATTCACTCTTTTATCGCAAATAAAAAGCCGTACAGAGAACATTCTCTGTACGGCTTTCGTTACTATTCATAAACTTCATTTTAAATTATGCTGTTTTGTGATACTCTTTCTTTCCCGCTACTTTAGAAAACTTCGGGAAACCAATTAATATAGAAATAATTCCACATACTCCAACTAAAATCGGATAAAACGCATATGGTAACAATTCAATCGGAGATAACGCCGCAAATCCTGCTGCCGTTAACATTTGCGCACCATACGGAATTAATCCTTGCACACAGCATGAGAAAAGATCTAATACACTCGCTGATTTACGAGGGTCAATTTCATATTGATCTGCAATATTTTTCGCAAGCGGACCTGTAAAGATAATAGAAATCGTATTATTCGCTGTACACATATTCGTCATACTCACTAAGCCAGCAATACCGAACTCTGCTCCTTTTTTTGAACGAATGTTACGCGTTAAAAGATTCATTAAATATTGAATGCCACCATTATATTGAATCAGTTCGACCATACCGCCAATTAAAATAGCAAGTAATACTAACTCCATCATACCGCCCATTCCAGCCGTTACACTTTTAAAGAAACTCTCTAATGTGTAACTCCCATCTAAAAGACCGATAACGCCAGATAGTACAGTTCCACCAGTTAACACAATAAGTACATTCCAACCAAGCAATGCTGTAATAAGTACTCCTGCATACGGTAAAATCTTTATCCAGTCAAAGCTATGCGCTTTAATCTGCGTGTCGCTTCCTAAAGTAACGATTACTAATAGTACAATTGTAATAATAGCTGCTGGTAATACAATTAAAAAGTTCGTTTTAAACTTATCTTTCATTTCCGTTCCTTGTGAACGTACAGCTGCGATTGTTGTATCTGAAATAAATGATAAATTATCACCAAACATCGCCCCGCCAACAACAGTAGCCATCGTAAGTGCAATTGAGATGTCAGTTTGCCCACTAATACCTACAGCAATTGGTGCTAATGCAGCAATTGTTCCCATTGAAGTTCCCATCGCTAATGAAATAAATGCCCCTATAACAAAAATTCCAGCTACAATAAATCCTTGCGGTAAAATGGATAACGCTAAATTAACTGTAGAATCAACGCCACCCATCCCTTTTGCTGTTTCAGAAAACGCTCCTGCAAGTACAAAAATCAGAACCATAATCATAATATCCGGGTTCCCTGCACCTTTAGCGAATCGTTCTACTTTTACATTAAAGCTTTCTTTACGATTCATTGCTAAAGCGACTCCTACAGCAATTGAAATTGCTACAAGTATCGGCAATTTATAGAAATCACCTGTAATAATTCCAGAACCAATAAATAGCGCCAAAAATATCCCAAGTGGTAATAAAGCCAAACCATTTCCTCTCGTTTCTTTCAAAGTACCATCTCTCCCTAGTTTCAACCTTTTTCTAATGAATAACAAAAGACCTCTTCCAATGAGAAGAGGTCTTATACATCTATAAGAAACACTCTTCTCATCTTTCAAGCACATGCTTGCTGGATTTGGCACAGCACTCTGAAATCGAGTCCGCTGCCGAGGCATCGTAGGGCCAGTCCCTCCGCCTCTCTTTATAAGAAGGTTTCATATTTATTTTTTAATAATAATTTCTTCCCTAACTTTACTCGCTTACAAAACAAAAGTCAATTATTTTTTGTATAGATTTTTTTGGTAATTATGAAAAAATTTGAATACAACAATCATTTTAACTTTTTGATTTCTTCTTCCAATATTGAAATCCAATAAAATTCACTATTTTTTATTGCATCTATTATCCATTTCGTAGTGTACCAAGCTAACTCGTACTCTTCTTTTGTAACATCGCCACTTTTATAGGCATCCTCTAGCTCATCTTCATCTAGTACATACATCTTACCGTTCGGTAATAACACTACATCTAAATATAAATCATCAAAATACGGTAAACCACGGTCATCAATTTTATATTCTTTCGCCACATCGATGTAATATTGCACTAATTTTTTCTGATCATCTAACATAGCTGTAATCGCAAAGTTTTTCCCGTCTATGAAATATTGAATCCACGTATATTGATTCTCTGCGATAAAAAGTTTTTTACCATCATATTCTTTACAACTAGGTTCTCTTACCTTTTTTATGTCTAATATTCCTAGCATTCCTTCTTCTACTTGCTTAACCGTATAATCCTTCTCTATTAGTCGCTTCCACGAAGAACCGTCACCATATTTACGTTTCATTACGTCCGCTTCCCTTCTATATAGAAAAGCCCCCACATATTATGTGAGAGCTTGTTCAAATTATAATTAAGCTGCTTGCTTATTAGAAATTTCTTTCAAATAAGCTTGTCCTTTTTCAGCGTCATACTGACCTTCCCACTTAGACATAACTACAGCTGCTAAAGAGTTACCTACAACGTTAACTGCTGTACGAGCCATATCTAAAATACGGTCAATACCAGCGATGAATGCTAAACCTTCAGGTGGAATACCTACTGTACCAAGTGTCGCTAATAATACAACGAATGATACGCCTGGTACACCTGCGATACCTTTTGATGTAACCATTAATACAAGTAATAATGTAATTTGTTGTGTAATAGATAAATCAATACCGTACATTTGTGCTAGGAAAATAGCCGCAATTGCTTGATATAAAGTTGATCCATCTAAGTTAAATGAATAACCTGTCGGAATAACGAAAGATGTAATTGCTTTCGGACAACCGAACTTCTCCATTTTCTCCATGATTTTCGGTAAAACTGTTTCTGAACTCGCTGTAGAATATGCTAAGATCAGCTCGTCTTTTAAAATCTTAAAGAATTGGAAAATGTTAATTCCAAATATTTTCGCTGTAAGTCCTAAGACAACTACGACGAAGAAGATCATTGCTCCATATACGACAATTAGTAATTTCCCTAATGGAATTAATGAAGCTAGACCGAATGTAGAAACTGTAACACCAATTAGTGCAAACACACCAAATGGTGCAAATTTCATAACTTGGTTTGTTACATAAAACATTGCATCAGCTACACCTTGGAAAAATTGAAGAACCGGTCTTCCTCTTTCACCAATTGCTGCTACACCTAAACCAAATAATACAGAGAAGAAGATAATAGCAAGCATATCTCCGTCAGCTAATGACTTCATAATGTTTGTTGGAACAATATTTACAAATGTATCTGCAAATGAATGACTTTGCACTTGCTCTGTCGTATGTGTATATTTCGAAATATCTGTCTTCGTTAACTGATCCATATTTACGCCTTTTCCTGGTTGGAAAATATTCGCAATTAATAGACCGACAATAATTGCAATTGTTGTAATAATTTCAAAATAAAGAATTGTTTTTCCGCCTAGTCGGCCCAGTTTTTTTACATCACCAACACCAGCAACCCCAACAACAATACTTGCTACAACAATTGGTACAACGATCATTTTAATTAATCGGATGAAAATATCACCAATTGGTTGTAAATATTTCACAACCGCTGGATTATCAAAGAAAATCGCCCCAACTGCAATACCAAGCGCAAGTCCTATTAATATTTGCCATGCAAGTCCTATTCTTTTCATATTTGTTGTAACCCCCTCTTCGATGTGTCACTCTATCTCTCATTCTATATTTATAAAACTTGAAATTAAGAGTATTACATATTATTCGACAATTCACTACATTTTGTCCCTGTTAAAAATCATAAATCAAAATTTAAAATCTGACAACAAAATAAGTTTGCCCGAATGCAAATAATTTTCTTGACAAAAACAAAACCCATGTCAGAAAACCTCACATGAGAACGATTCCTTATCAGTGTTTTATTGGATTCCTATCTACTATTTTACTATATAAAACAAATATATTTTTCCTTTATTTTACAATAAAATCCAAAAAATACATCCTTGTTGAACGAATAAAAAGCGCATCCAACATGACAATTATCATTAAAAAAATGATAAATTCCGACAAAACTTAGCAATTTTATAAAATTTTCTTTACATTATGGTTACAACGATAGACACTCTTCTTCTTATGATATATAACATTCATAGGGAAAGGAGCCAGACAACCATGAAAAAGAAATTTGCAGCGTTTAGTGTTTTAGCAGCAGGAACGATTTTTGTTTCTCCACTACTTTCACCCGTATACGCTGAAACGAATCAAGATAAATTATCTAATATTCAATCTGAATTAGAAGGAAAACAAAATGACTTACAAAATAAATCAGCCGAGAAAGAACAAATAGAAAAGGAAATTCAAGAATTACAAAAGAAAATCGACGACCTAACTACTTCTATTAATAAAAACGAAGCTGAATTAAACGATACAAAAAAAGAAATTAGTAAAACACAACAAGTAATCGCTGAAAAAAAGAAACATATAGAGCAATTACAAACAAACATAGATACGCGTCAGGAAGTTATTAAGCAACGTTTACAATCTATGCAAGAAAAACCTCGTACAAATATCATTACAGAGGTATTAACAAATTCTACAAATATTGCTGATCTTGTTGATAATATGTACTCTGTAAGTTTAATTTTAAACAATGATACAGATATTGTGAAAAAGCAAACAACTGACCAAAATGCTGTAGCAACTGAAAAAGAGGCTGTTGAGAAAAAAGAGCAACAATTAAAAGAATCCGAACAGAAATTAGTTCAAAAACAACAAGAGTTGCAAACGAATCAGCAACAGCAGCAAACCTTTATTAGCGATCTACATACGAAAGTAGCAAAAGTAGATTCAGAGATTGAAGGATTAGAAGAATCTAAAGGCATTTTAGAAAATCAGCGTCAAGCTGTTCAAAAAGCAATTGAAGAAGAAAAACGTGCCGAAGAGGCTCGTAAAGCAGAAGAAGCTCGCAAGGCAGAAGAAGCTCGTAAACAAGCTACTACATCTGCTCAAACAGCTCAAGCAGCTCCAACACCACACGATACAAATATTGGCGGGTTTATTAAGCCAGCAGCTGGATCAAAAACTTCTGGGTTTGGCGTGCGCTCTATAGATAACCATAAAGGAATCGATATCGCAGCTTCAGGAACCGTTCCAATTATTGCCGCTGCTGATGGCGTTGTTATCCGCTCGGAATTATCATCTAGTTACGGAAACGTTGTGTATTTATCTCACCGTATAAACGGAAAAACATATACGACAGTATATGCTCATATGAGTAGCCGTTCTGTATCAAATGGACAAACCGTAAAACAAGGCACTCAACTTGGATTTATGGGGAACACTGGCCAATCATACGGACAACATTTACACTTCGAACTTCACCTTGGAGAATGGAATGTCGGCAAGACAAATGCAGTTGATCCATCTCCTTATATCGGATTATAGAAAAAAACTCGGTGCATACCGAGTTTTTTCTATACCCTTCACACACTATAGGCATTCCACATAGACTACAACTAAATGCCTATATTTTACGGGGTGAATCATATGAATACACAATTACAACAAAAAATAGAAGAGGCTAGAGAAACTTACATCGGCCGGCTATTTACATTTGGCGGCTCAGCATTATTTTTAATCGGATCATTTATCGCAGTCGTCACAGCCTATAAAGCATATAATCGTTTATTAAATACACCTACAACATAATAAAAAGACGGAGAAATCTCCGTCTTTTTATTATGCAAACATTTTAAATACGCCTATCGCATTTAAAAATACAATAATTACAGTTACTGGAATAACATAACGAAGCAAGAAGAACCAAATATTAAATAATGTTTTCCCTTTCGTTTCCGTAACTTCTAATTCTTTCATTAACATCTCTTTACTCATTTTACTTGGTACGAATAGCGAAATGGCTAGTACTCCGAGTGGCAGCAATACATTACTTACCGAAAAATCGACGAAATCAAAGAATGTCTTACCAAATATTTTCACATCACTCATAATTCCAAACGATAATGCTGACGGGATTCCAACTGCAAAAATAAGAATACCAATTAATAATGATGCTGACGGACGCTTTTTCTCATTATCTTTCGCAACAGATGCTACTACAATTTCAAGCATGGAAATAGCAGATGTTAACGTTGCAAAGAAGAATAAAACTAAAAACATAATGAAGAAAAATTGTCCCAATGGTATTTTCGCAAATACTGCCGGAAGGACGATAAACAGTAGTCCTGGTCCTTCAGTCGGCTTAACGCCTAATGCGAAAATCGCCGGGAAAATTGCTAATCCTGCAAGTACTGTAACAAAAACCGTTAAACTTACAATAGATGTTGCTGATTTAGCTAAATGTTCTTCTTTCTTCAAGTACGAACTATATGTGACCATTACTGAGGCACCTACTGTTAGTGAGAAGAACGATTGTCCCATCGCGTATAAAATCGTATCTGCTGTCAGCTTTGAAAAATCTGGTTTCAAGAAGAACTCTACCCCAGCAAAAGCACCATCAAGTGTTAAAGCACGAACTATGATTGCAATAAACAAAATAAATAATAGCGGCATCATATACTTACTTGCCTTTTCTATTCCCTTCTCTACACCTTTACTTACTACAAAAATAGTACAAAGCATAAAGATAAATTGCGCTCCAATCGCACTTACTGGATTTGAAATCGTTTCACCAAATAATTTTCCATAATCAACAACACCATTCCAGAAGCTTCCTGTAACACTATAGTATAAATACAGTAAAATCCATCCACCTACAACACTATAGAAAGAGAGTACACTAAAACAAGTTACAACTCCCATACGACCAATCCAAGGATATACTTTACTATTTGGTACTAGTACTTTATAAGCTGTAACCGCCTCTTTTTGAGTGCTACGTCCAATAACAAACTCCGCTAATAGTAAAGGCATACCTATAAATAAAGTTAATAGTAAAAATACAAGGAAGAATGCGCCTCCCCCGCCATTACCTGCAACATATGGAAATTTCCATATGGCACCAAGACCTACTGCGGCTCCGGCTGCTGCGAGTACAAAGCCTATTTTCGACGTCCATTGCTGTGTTTCTTTCATCATAAATTCTCCTTTTCTGAATATTTAAACTTTTACTTATTATACACTTTCATTTCATACTCGCACACCTCCTTTAGAAAATAAAAAAGTCCCCTACACGCAAATATGCATGTAGAGGACGATATATGTAATGTAAATACCGTGGTACCACCTCAATTGGATTGATAAATCCCACTTGTTCAAGTACAGGAAAACTCCGATACTCTATCCTTTTAACGGCGGAACCCGGGTTGCCTACTACAATGTTCAACATACCTCTCGCAAGCCCATTCTGTATATTTTATCGTACCGGGCTCCCACCTTACCCCAGCTCTCTGAACGTATCAAATATACATACTCTTCTTGCTCATCGATTTCATTTATTGAAGTTACTTGTGATTATAAATTATATTTTTATAGTTGTAAAGTACAATTTATTCATTATCCTATTTGAACTCTTCTCTCTAATTCTTGTAAAAACAATTTTCTTTTTTGTTCATTTTGAACATATATCGACTTTAATACTTCTTGCAACAATGTATTTCTCTCTCTTTTCTCTATTTGTAATTCTTTCACTTTTATTCTAACTTCGTATAAAAAATCAAGATACGATTCATACGCCTCATCATATTTATTTGCGATATCATCACGGATTTTTTTTGCCAGTTTCGGACTTGCTCCTCCAGTAGAAACAGCCACATTCAGTAATCCACGATGAATCGCCGCCGGAAAATGAACATTGCCACTTTCCGGGTTCGTAATAACATTTACTAATTGATTCTCTGTGCTATCTTCAGCAATTTGTTCATTTAATACGGCATCACTACTCGCTGCAACAACTAAAAAAGCACCTTGAATATCACTTTTTTCATACTCCCTTTGATACCAACGAATTTGCTTTTCTTCCACTAGTTTCACTAAATTCGCATCCAATTCAGGACTTATCACAATTATATCCGCACCTTGTTTTAGTAAAGGAATAATTTTAAATCCCGCGACTTTTCCTCCACCAATGACAACAACACGTTTCTTCTCAACTCGCACTGTAAGTGGATACATATTGATCTCCCTTCAATAATTTCTTCGTTTTCTGAATTAACATATATTGAAACGCTTCATTTTTTCCTAAATACGGACTTATTTTTATCTCATCCGACTCATATTGGCGCACTTCTTTTTCAATATGTTTCATAAGTAAACCTGTAAATAATAAGTAAGGCAATACAACGATATTCTTTTCTTTTCGTTCAACAACTTCCTTTAACTTCTCCTCAAATTTTGGCTCGGCAGCCGCTAAATAACAAACCTCTACTTTTTTAATTTTCTCTTCATGTTGAAATAAAGAAGCGATCCAGTTTATATCTCTTAATACGTCAGGATCACTACTCCCTCTTGCAACGAGAAGTAGCGTTACTTCATCCTTATCTTCCTGTTCAATGCCACTTCCGCTATACACCGATTTAACAAGTGTTTCTGATACACCAAACGGGTTACCGTAGGTCACTTTAACATTCGAAAATTGATTATTTAACTTTTCCAATTCAAACGGTATATCTTTTTTCACATGACCTGCCGCTAATAAAAAAACTGGAATAACAATAATCTCTGTAGCACCACGCTTCACACATGTACGGAACCCTTCATCAATCGTTGGACTCGCTAAATCTAAAAAACAAACTTCTTGAATACTTGCCTCTACACGGTTCATGCATGACGTAATAAATGCAACCGCTTCTTCTTTAGCTGCTTTCAAACGACTTCCATGACATATATATAAGATGGCTTTCATTTTATAACACTCCGCTTACTTGATACGTACTTTCTGTCTGTTTCTCAAACCAATGGATTTTTTCTCTAAAACGGACCACTTCTCCAATTACAATCATGCTCGGATTTTGAATTTGTTCTTTTTTCGCAACATCTACAATTGTTCCTAACGTCCCAACAACTGTGCGCTGCATTGATGTCGTTCCCCGCTCAATAATAGCCGCAGATGTACTTTTGTCTTTTCCATGCTTCATCAGTTGTTCACATATGTAGGGTAAATTGCTAACCCCCATATATACAGCTAAAGTCTCTACACCTTTCGCTAAATGTTCCCACTTCACTTCTTCTTCAACACCTTCTTTCCTATGCCCTGTCACAATAGCAAAACTTGCACTTGCATCACGATGTGTCACTGGAATGCCAGCATAAGCAGGAGCAGCTATTCCAGCTGAAATACCAGGAACGATTTCAAATGGTACACCTTGCTTTGCTAACGCTTCAGCTTCTTCTCCTCCTCTACCAAATACAAATGGATCGCCGCCCTTAAGCCTCGTTACAACTTTTCCCTTTTTCGCATATTTAATAAGAAACGTGTTAATCGTCTCTTGCTTCATCGTGTGATAATTTGGTAGTTTTCCGCAATAAATTAAATCAGCTTCAGGCTTTGCGTATGAAAGTAACTCTTTATTCACGAGACGGTCGTATAAAATAACGTCTGCCTTCTCAATACATTTCAACCCTTTCACAGTAATTAAATCTGGATCACCAGGACCTGCACCAACGATATAAACCTTCCCCATCATCTCTCCTCATTTCTACTATTAAAGTGAAACTTCCATCCTTATATACGAATGGAAGTTTTCATTATTTCGTATTACCTTTTCCCTACTCATGAATAACAAATGCCGCACCTTTTCGAATCTTCTTTTTTTCAAATAGGGAAATCTCCTTTACTTCTGGTAACGGTAAAAAATGCTTTTCAAGCTCCATCTCCGCAAGCTTAAATGCCTGTTCTTCACTTTGAGCAACGACAACAATCGGAACAATACTATTTACTAACACAGCTTCAAATCGATATAAATCCATATTGTCCCTCCTAAGACGCTATTACTTCTTCTAACACGGTATTTAACGCTATTTGTAATGTCTCTATACCAACACGACCGACAAAATCATAAAACGTTTCAGCTGGTAATTTATTCTCTTTGAAATAACTTATAAATGATGCAAGTACTTCAGGTAGATCCTCGCCATCTATTTTCCCTTTTAACTTTTGATTGTAAGCACCGCCATCTAACAACGTTCCACCTACGTATATTTCAAATGCTTCAACAATTCCTTTTTCCTTCGTTTTCATTTTCACCCCTTGTAATCCAATGTCAGCAATTTGACGTTGTCCACATGAATTCGGGCATCCTACCATATGAATACGAACTGGAACATCGAGTGCAATTTGTGTATCTAAGTACTCTGCGATTTTGCGTAATCTTTCTTTCGTTTCTACTAAAGCAAGATTGCAATATTCAATACCGGTACAAGAAACCGCATGACCAATAAATGATTTCGGACTTGCTGATATCGCTTCAAACAACGGCTCATTTAGTAAACCTGTTACATTTTTTGGCGGAACATTCGGAATAATGAAGTTTTGCGAATTACATGTACGAATCTGTCCATTTCCATACTGCTTAGCAATTCTTGCAATCTCAAACATTTCTTCTGCATGTAGACGTCCTACCGGCACATTAAAACCTACATATTTTAGTCCATCTTGTTTTTGATCTTGAACACCATAAAAGTATCCCGCATTCCATCCTTTGAGAGCACTTTCTCCTTTACTTTGCAATGGTCCTATATACTCTATTAGTTTCTCTTTAAATTTCTCTGCTCCCCAGTCTGCAACTAGAAATTTCAAACGAGCTAAATGACGTTTTTCGCGGTATCCAAAATCACGGAATATCGTAGCAATTGCAATCGCTACCCCCTTCACTTCTTCTGGTAAAACGAATACATCTAATTCATCAGCTAAATATGGACGAGCTGATAATCCACCACCTACTTTTATATGAAAACCAACTTTTTTCTCGCCTTCTATTTCTTTCGTAGCAGGTGTAAATGCAACACAGTTAATCTCTGCGTTTGCTGAGTTATAGATGTTAGAACTAATAGACATTTTAAATTTACGTGGTAAGTTAGAAAACTCTTCATTATGTTGGAAATAGTCATATACCTCTTTCACAATACCAGTTGTATCAAACAGTTCATTTGCATCAATGCCAGCAAGTGGATTCCCTGTAATATTACGCGTTATATCACCACAAGCCCCAGCTGAAGATAACCCAACTCTTGCTAATCTTTTAAAAATATCTGGAATTTGATGAATTTCTAACCAATGAAACTGAATCGCCTGTCTTGTCGTAATATCTATTACGTCACGCCCATAATCTTCAGCGATAGAAGCAAGCACTTCTGCCTGCGCGTTCGTAATAATCCCTGATGGAATATTTACACGCATCATAAAATAACCAGCTTCTTTGGGACGTTGTAAATACAACCCTGCCCATTTGAATGCGTCCCACTCTTCTTTCGGAATAGATTCGAATCCATTCTCCGCATAGTAAGGAATATCATTAAAAATTTCCAATCCATCTTTTTTTAATTTATTTTTCTCAGTCTGATTTAATTTTTCATTGTTAGCCCATACTTTTTCATAACTCATTTTTTAATCCCCCTATATAAAGTGAAACTTTAATCAGTGGGAAGTGTTCATCCCCCACTGATTATTAGTTGAACCAATCGGGCATTTACGGGCAGTTCATCTCCCACCTAACTTCTTTGCCCTAGCCAAATTTCGAGATGGGAGTTTTACTGCCCGGCAAATAGCGGGGTAAAACCACGCTCTTGTAAGTACTTCACGATTTGTTCTGCACATTCTTCAATAGAATACTTGTGCGTTTCTACAATTAACTCTGCCTTCTCTGGCTCTTCATACGGTGAATCAACACCAGTAAACTCTTTAATATCACCCTGTCTTGCCTTTTTGTATAACCCTTTTGGATCACGTTTTTCACACTCTTCAATTGGACATTTTACAAACACTTCTATAAACTCATCTGCCGCTAATAGATCTCTAACTTGTTTTCGGTCTACTCGAAACGGTGAAATAAACGCTGTAAGAACAACAGTACCTTGATCTACAAATAGCTTCGCCACTTCACCAATCCGTCTTATATTTTCCATACGATCACTTTCAGAAAAACCTAAGTCTTTATTTAAACCGTGGCGTACATTATCTCCATCTAGTACATAGTTTCCAATATTCTTTTCAAATAGTTTACGAGCAACCGCGTTCGCCACCGTAGATTTACCTGAAGCTGATAGACCAGTAAACCAAACTACAAAACTATGATGCCCATTTCTTACTCTTCTCTCATCTTTTGAAACAGATGCTGTATGCCAAGTAATATTCGTATCCATGTCATTCTCTCCCTATTCGGTTACTACTTCTTTTTTCAAACCTTTAATTAGCACTTCCACTACTTCTTTACGACTAAATGTACTCGGCGGAACCTCACCGTTTCTTAATAGTTCTCTTACTTTCGTACCTGATAAAATGACATGATCCTCTTTTCCGTGTGGGCATGTTTTCGTCGAAGCCATCGCTTCACATTTCGTGCAGTAAAAACTATGTTCAAAAAATAACGGTGTAATCCCTAACTCTTCCACTGTAAAGTTTGTAAAAATTTCTTGTGCTTCATCAGTCCCGTAATAATCTCCTACTCCTGCATGATCGCGCCCTACGATAAAGTGAGTGCATCCAAAATTCTTTCTGACTAATGCATGGAATATCGCTTCCCTCGGTCCTGCGTAACGCATTGCTGCAGGAAATACACCTAAAAAGACACGATCTTTCGGATAATAGTTTTGAAGTAATACTTCATAGCTTTCCATCCTTACATCAGCAGGAATATCGTCCGACTTCGTTTCCCCAACGAGCGGATTTAAAAAGAGACCATCTACAATTTCCAGGGCAGATTTTTGAATGTATTCATGGGCACGATGTACCGGATTTCTCGTTTGAAATCCAACCACTGTTTTCCAACCACGCTTTTTAAATTCTTCTCTCGTTTCAATTGGATCTAAATGATAAGAAGGAAACGGATTATTTTCAAAGCGTTTTGTAAGAATAATAGCTCCCCCGACATAAAAGTTCGGTCGTTCATATAATTTTTTCACTCCTGGATGAGCCTCATCCGTCGTTTTATACACAAGTAACGCTTCTTTTTCCTTGTCAGGCACAAAAATATCTTCTATTTGAATGACACCATATACATTTTCAGCGTTAACAAGTTTTACTTCCTCTCCAGCTTTCAGACTCTCTGCTACTTCTTCTGTTACTGGTAATGTAATCGGTATACTCCATACACTCCCGTTTGCTAAGCGAAGTGTTTCTACGACCGAATCATAATCTTTCTTTCCTAAAAAACCAGTAAGTGGGCTATATCCCCCTGTCGCTAATAGCTCTAAATCACTTAACGCAATGTTGTCTAGTTCAATTTCTTTTTCGATTTGTGATACGTCGTAAGTCTCGTCTATACGATTTATTAATTCGTTTCTTGTACTCATTTTCTATTTCCTCTCTTAGCTTTATTTTCAAATTCATCTTATTGGTAATGAAGACCACATTCTGTTTTCACTTTTCCAGACCACCTACCATCTCTCGAATCTCCACCCTCACCTACAGGTAACGTACACTTCTCACAACCAATACTTGGATATCCAACATCATGCAGCGGGTTATACGGCAAGCTATGTTTGTATACATATCGCCACACTTCTTTCCACGTCCAATGAATGAGTGGACAAACTTTAATCGATTGAAAACGATGATCTTGATTTATAAACTTTGTATGCTTACGTGTTTCTGATTGTTCCCTCCTTAAGCCCGAAATCCACGCTTTTTCCGCTGCTAATGATTTTTCTAACGGTAAAATTTTTCTAATTTTACAACAAAGGTTCGGATTACTTTCCCATAATTTCTCACCATGCAACTTCGCTTGTTCATCAAGTGCAAGTTCCGGCTGTTTTTCTATAATATTTAATGAAGGAAATCGTTCCCGCACTTTTTGAATTAATTCATACGTTTCTCGAAAATGAACATTTGTATCTAAAAATACAACTTTAGCAGATGGATTTACTTGGTTTATAAGATGCAGTAATACCATCCCTTCCACTCCGAAGCTACATGCATATACAATTTCACTTTTATATTCTTTATAAGCCCAACTTAATACTGATAGCGCGCCTTTCGTTTCATCTTCTTCTGAAAATGGAACATTATTTTCTTCCCACGTTTCATACGTCAACATGTTTTTTCCCCCTGTAAAAGCAAAAAGACGGTTTTAACCTAATATAATAGGTTAAAACCGCCTCTAGTTTTTCTAGTCAGCGCTTTTTACTTTAAACGTACCTTTTCACTTTTCTCTAATTGAATGACTTTCCCATCTTGCACAACAATTGTAATTGAACCATATTTCATATCAGCAAGCATCGCTTGAATTTTCTCAGATACTTCCTCAAAATGTTCCCGTACACTCACGCGAACAGCCCCCCTTTTTATTCATAAAAAAAATCTTTCCCATTTCGAAAAGACTGTTCGGTAATATATTTTACCTTATCTTTCAAAATGGATTCCATTTTGCTGGATTTAGCACCTTGCTTTCTATAAGCAGGTTGCCGAGCTTCTTCGGGCCAGTTCCCTCCGCTTCTCTTGATAAGCTTTGTATTTGTATTTTATCACAATTCTGATTTTTTTCAATCCTAGTTTTCCGATATATTTTAATTATTTTATTTTACAAAAAAGGAATTGCCCATCCGAACAACTCCTTTTCTCTATTTAAACAAGTTCTTTAATACGTATGCGATCGTTCCCAATAATATTTTCATATGTTTCGCGTTCTACAACAATTTGTGATGTGCCGCCTTTCGCGAAGACGACAGCTGGTCTACGAATCCGATTATAATTATTCGCCATCGAGTACCCGTATGCCCCTGTACAAGAAATTGCTAGTAAATCGGCAGAAGCAACTTTCGGTAGAGTAATATCCCAAATTAACATATCTCCACTCTCACAGCACTTCCCAGCAATCGAAACAAGTTCCTCATTCTCATCATTCCCTCGATTTGCTAACATCGCTTCATAACGAGCGTTATATAAAGCAGGTCTTAAATTATCAGTCATCCCACCATCCACTGATACATATTTCCGAATACCAGGAATGTCTTTCACAGATCCGACTGTATAAATTGTCGTTCCAGCATCACCTACAATACTACGGCCTGGTTCAACCCATATTTCTGGAAAGGGATAATTACATACTGTAAATTGTTCCCTCACTGCACTTGTTACAGCTCGCACATATGTCTCAAGAGTTAATGGCGTATCTGACTCTGTGTAGCGTATTCCGAATCCTCCGCCTACATTTAATACTTTTACTACATAGTTCGCGCGTTCTCTCACCTGTTCTAAAAATTGATGAAGAACTTCAATCGCTCGAACAAATCCAGCCGTTTCAAATATTTGCGATCCGATATGTGAATGAATTCCTAACACATTATAATTTGATTTTTGTAAAGCAAGCTCAATTGCTTGCATCGCTTGACCATTTGAAACTCCAAACCCAAATTTCGAATCATCTTGACCTGTTGTAATATATTCATGTGTGTGCGCCTCTACTCCAGGCGTTACACGGATTAATATGTTCACAAATTGCCCATGTTGCACTGCTAAATCATGCAAAATTTCTAATTCTAAGAAATTATCTACGACAAAACAACCAATATTTGCCTGCAGAGCCATCACGATTTCTTCTTCTGTTTTATTATTGCCGTGAAAATGAATACGAGATGCTGGAAATCCCGCTTGAAGCGCAGTATATAATTCCCCACCAGAAACAACATCTAATGACATATTCTCTTCACGAGCTACTCGGCACATCTCCATGCACAAGAACGCCTTGCTTGCATATGCTACTTGATAAGAGAAACCACTTTCTTTAAACGCACGATGAAACGCGCGGCACTTTCCTCGAATAGACTCTTCATCGTATACATAAAGTGGTGTTCCGTATTGTTTTGCTAGCTGCGTCGTATCGCACCCTCCAATTTCTAAGTGTCCTTGCCCATTGATTCGGCTTGTGCCGTGTAAATACATTTGAATTCCTCCCTTATTTCCTCTAAAACTCATAACCCCAATCTTCTATTCATTGCAGCACGCTTTTAGATAGACAAAAAACGCGCGGAACAATGTTCACACGCGTTTCTTATTAGGAAAAATATATATTGAAAAAATAAACGAGTTGTTATCTCCTCAAAATAAGAAACCGCATCAACATCTCCAAATAGCTCTCCATAAAAGAAATATTATGACAGTACTACATTTATTCAATGTAGTCCCAATATATGAATAAGATGGTTATTCTTATATTTCGGCAATAGTCCCTTTCAACCTATGATCACAGATTCCATTAAATCTCCCATAGCTTACTCTTTCCTATCGCGGCCTCTACCTTTGAGAGTAGATGAGGTAAGTCTATTTAATTTTCAAACATCTAATTGTTGCTATTAACAATACCAAAGGACCATTTTATTTGTCAAACAATTTTTTATATTGTTTTTTTACAGTTTAATTTCGTATCATTTGGTAAGCGCTTTACTGAAATCTTTGACACTTCCCATTCGCCTTCTTCATTATTAAATGTAATCGTTACCTTCTCAAATGGTGGAGCAATTTTCCCAGCAACTCGTTCATACTTCGTTACTTCAATACTTGCTTGAAATAAATATGTACCGCTATACACTTTTTTTAAACTAATAATTTTAGGACATTGATAAGGCTTCAAGCTCCCATATTGCTTTTCAATTGCTTTATTTATTTTCGGAAATAAAACAGAATAAAGGGCATCTTCCATAAGAGGTGCATCATATTGGGCTACCGACACACTCGGTGAAGCAAAAAGTATAACACTACTGCATACTATAAAATATAATAATTTTCGCATTATAACCTCCGTATTATTACACGATTCTTTCTGCGCACGATAATTATCATACATAGAAACTCCGTTTTATTGTCTCCCACTGCCCTTTTTCTACTCAATTATTATAAAAAAGCCCACAACTCTCTTTTATTTTCGTATAATGATACTCATAGTATAATAAACATAATAACAAAGGACTGTTCGTATATATAAAATGAGGCGCTAACCAAACCGGCTCACAAGAACTGTCATGCTTTTTAGGAGAGGAGTATATTATGCTACAACGTCTGTTTCCAAAACTGCGATTTGCACTCGTTGCAGTCGTTTTATTATGGATAAAAACATATATTGTGTACAAGCTAGCATTTGATATTAAAATTGATAATTTCTTTGAAGAATTTATGCTTTTTATTAATCCGCTAGCTGCGTTACTTTTATTTTTCGGTTTTGCTTTACTTGCATCTAAGCACCGAAACCGCATTATAATTGGAATCAGTTTTATACTGTCCTTTATTTTATTTGGAAATGCAATGTTTTATGGGTTTTATAACGATTTCGTTACGTTCCCAGTTTTATTCCAAACAAATAATATGGCTGACTTAGGGACAAGTATAAAAGAACTCTTTACGTACAAAACATTACTTTTATTTGCAGATGCGATTATTTTAATGTTTCTTTCGCGTAAATTCCCAGCATTTTGTGACAAGACGCCGCTTTCTCGCACTGAGAAGCGAACTTTCTTTAGCGGTGTAACAGCTTTATTAGCACTACAAATTGTTGTTTCAGTTATTTATAAACCACAAATGTTCTCACGCTCATTTGATCGTCAAACTGTCGTGAAAAATTTAGGTTTATACACATATCATCTATTTGATATTACACTTCAATCTAAATCTTCAGCTGAACGTGTATTTGCAAGTGGTGACGGGTTCTCTGAAATTAAAAACTATACAGACTCAAAAGATAAGCAAGTTGATAAAAACTTATTTGGAGCTGCAAAAGGTAAAAATGTAATTTTGATTTCAATGGAATCTACACAAAGTTTTGTTATTAATAAAAAAATAAATGGAAAAGAAATTACTCCATTTTTAAATGAACTTATTAAAGATAGTTTTTATTTCGATAACTTCTATCATCAAACAGGACAAGGTAAAACTTCTGATGCTGAATTTATCGTTGAAAATTCACTTTATCCGTTAGACCGCGGTTCTGTATTCTTTACTCACGCAACAAATGAATATACAGCTACACCAGAACAATTAAAAAAATACGGATATTCTTCTGCTGTCTTCCATTCCAACGATAAAACGTTTTGGAATCGTGATGTAATGTATCCTGCACTTGGATATGATCGTTACTTTAATTTAAATGATTACGTAGGCACAGAACAAATGTCTGTCGGTTGGGGATTAAAAGATAAAGAGTTCTTTGAACAATCGATTCCAAAGCTAAAATCTTTACCACAACCGTTCTATACAAAATTTATTACTTTAACAAACCATTTTCCATTTCTTCTAAATCCAGAAGATCAATATGTTGATGAGTTTAATTCGGAAAGTGGTGTTGTAAACCGCTACTTCCCAACCGTTCGTTACACGGATGAATCTCTGAAATTATTTATTAAACAATTAAAAGACGAAGGACTGTATGATAATTCCGTTATTGTCATTTATGGAGATCATTATGGTATTTCTGAAAACCATAACGCAGCTATGGCTCAGTTCCTTGGGAAAGACGCTATTACACCGTTTGATTCTATGCAATTACAACGCGTCCCTCTCATTATTCATGTACCTGGTCAAGAAGGAAAAGTCATTTCTAAAGTATCTGGTCAAATTGATATTAAACCAACGCTACTTCATTTACTTGGTATTAAAACAAATCAATCAGTTGAATTTGGAACTGACCTATTTATTAAAGAAGAAGATCCACTTATGGTAATGCGTGATGGTAGCTTCGTTTCGGAAAACTATGTTTATACAAAAAACATGTGCTATAAACGAAATACAGGTGAAGAAGCGGATATTTCATTATGTCAACCAAATATTGAAAAAGCAAAAACTGAATTGAAACTCTCCGACAAACTCATTTATGGAGACTTATTACGTTTCGACCCTAACAATCGTTATAAAACCGGAACAATGACAACGAAATTTGAATAGCGCCAGAAGCAACTTTTATAAAAGTTGCTTCTTTTTTTACTTATTTTTCAAATCATTCCGCTATGAAATCTTTCACAAATTGGGAATTTTTTTCGTATGAGGAAGAAATTTATGGTATGATAAAATAAGTAAAATTTCATAAACTAATTAAGAATTTATTACAGAAAGCAAGGGATCAGATTTTGTATAGAGCAGCTATTCCAAACTTATTTACGCTCGGAAATTTATATAGTGGATTCTTATCTATCGGCTATGCATCTTTAGGATATTATAAATCAGCTGCTATTTTAGTACTTATCGGGATGATGTTAGATAGTCTTGATGGACGTGTTGCTCGTTTATTACGTGTTGATTCACAAATGGGAAAAGAACTTGACTCGCTGGCGGATGTCGTAACATTTGGTGCAGCACCTGCTGTTCTCATGTATTACACATCTTTCTCCAATTACGGGATCATCGGACTATACATAGCGGGACTATTCCCTCTTTTCGGAGCATACCGTTTAGCACGATTTAATGTAACACCATCTTCTACTTCAATGAAATATTTCACTGGCGTACCGATTACAGCAGCCGGAGGGCTTGTTGCTTTCTTAACATTATTTTCACATACCATTCCAAAAATCGTTCTTATTACAGTATTTGTAACGTTCGCATTTTTAATGGTGAGCCGTATTCGTATCCCAAGTTTAAAAGATGTACCAATTCCACGATATAGCATCATTATTACACTATTTTTAGTTGGAATCATTATAACAATGTACCAAACAGGGTTCGGTAATTTTTCTGTTTTCTTATTCATTGCTATTCCACTATATATTTTGTATATGCTATCTCAATTTCTTAGACAAAGACCATCTAAAAGAGCAAATAAAGAAAAATAAGAAAAACCTTCCGATTCCGGAAGGTTTCTTTTTATGCCGTAAAAGCCCACTCTCATTAAAGCTTCACTTTATTTTGTAACCAATACCTTTTGATTTACAGGTGTTACTGGCTCTTCACCGTTTAATACGGCTAAAATATTTCTTACTGCCATTTCAGCCATCGCATCACGCGTTTCGAACGTTGCGTTCCCTACGTGAGGAGCAAGTACTACATTCTTTAATCCTTTTAGCTCTTCTGTAATTTTCGGTTCAAATTCAAATACGTCAAGAGCTGCTCCTTCAATTTCATTCGTTTTTAATGCATGAGCAAGTGCCGCTTCATTCATAATTGGTCCACGTGAAGCATTTACAATATACGCTGTTTTCTTCATCATTTTAAACTGTTCATCATCAATCATATGATGCAATTTCGGATTATAAGCACAATTAATTGTAATAAAGTCTGCTGTTTGTAATAATTCTTCCAATGTTACATATGTTGCTTCCAGTTCACTTTCAGCTTCAGGCTTTCGATTTGGTCCTGTATATAAAACATTCATTCCAAACGCTTTCGCACGCTTTGCAACTGCCTTGCCGATTTCTCCAAGGCCAATAATTCCAATTGTTTTACCATGTACTTCACGGCCTAAGAAAAATAATGGTGCCCATCCATTAAATCCAGTTGTACGACATAATGTATCACCTTCAGGAATTCTACGTGCAGCTGCTAAAAGAAGTGCAAATGTTAATTCTGCTGTCGCTTCAGTTGATACTTTCGGTGTATTCGTTACCGCAATCCCTTTTTCTCCGGCATACGAGTAATCAATATTATCGTAACCAGCACCGTAGTTTGCAACAATCTTCAAATTAGGTGCCGCATCAATAACTTCTTTTGTCACCTTTGTAGAAAGTAGACTTAACAATGCATCTTTATCTTTTACACGATCTGTTAATTCATCTAAAGAAATTAACGCATCTTTATCGTACATTTCTACATCATGATCCTTTAATAGTTCTAATCCGATTGCTGGAATTTTCCCTGCTACTAATATTTTTGCCACTACTAACACCTCTTCTATAAAAAATAAGATATCTCTTATCTTTCATTGTAAGAAATCCACCTATAAAAACCAAGGAATTTGATCATAGTTTTGAAAATCGACATTTTTTACCCATAAGAAAAGAGGAGATCCATCTCTCCCCTTTTCTTACGCTTTCTCTTGCGATTCTTGTCCAAGCTTTGCATCGATCGTTCCTTCTGCAACTGTATCGCTAATTTGTTCCTCAATAACTGATTGAGATGTAGCATTCGTTTCAGAAGTATAAGCTTGTTGCTGTGCACCTTGTAAATCTTGTACATTTTGTTTATTTTGTTGTTTCGCCATTTCTTACCCTCCTTTTTATTCTTTCTTATTTTGAACAAAAAGGGTGGTTTTCATCAAAAAATCGTGATCATTTTGAAATTGTTACTTCTTCTTCCAGTAATCTCATCGTTCTTACTCGTTTCGTAAATGTAGCTATGTGAGAAATATCATGATTACGTAACGTCTTTATATTCTCTGCCACATATTTTCCTAAATCACTCGGATAATGAGCATCTGAGGAGAGAGTAACCGGAACGCCATGCTTAGCTAATACTTGTAAATATAGCGGACTCGGACACATTTCGCGTACAGGATAGCGATAGTACAATCCTGCATTTATTTCCGTTGCCGTATTTGTTTCTACTAACACACGCGCAATTTCCTTATAATAAGAAAGTTGTTCATTTTCATCTAACCGATAATTAAATACTTTTATGTTATCAAGATGAGCTATAATATCAAATAAATTAGAGCGAACTGCACACTCAACCGTTTTGAAAAACGTATCATATAAAGCATATAAGTCATGTTCCTTAAAATATTCTTTCGTATCTGGATTATCAAATCCCCAGCCATTTAAAAAATGAACAGAACCAATTACATAATCAAAATCTCCTAATGCGAGTAAAGATTGTAATTCTTGTTCACCACCAATAAAATAATCCGCTTCAATTCCAAGTTTAAGCGTAACACCTCTTTTACTCCACCGTTCTTTCGCCTCTTCAATTGCCTTTGTAAAATCATGTAGTGATGTTACCCTTACTTGGTCTAACCATTCCTTCTGTAAACGACCAAGCCTCGAATCACTAATATCGACATATCTTTCATAGTATTCTTTCGCTTCATAAAAACGGTATAAATGATCGACAATACCAACTTCTTTTATACCTTTTCGCAAAGCTTCTTCTAAATATAAATCAATCCATTTCGTTGTAAATGGCCCTTCTTTCACACGTCTTTGCAGGCGTTCTTGTGTTTTCACAAGCCATTCCATAGAATATTTTTCTTCTTTAAGTGGTTCATAATGTTGTAACACTTCATTTATTTTAGCTAGCCATCCTATTGAATATGGCCCTTCTTCTAAATGAATGTGATAATCCACCTTCATCTACATTTCCCCCTTATAATGTATCTATTTCACTTCTGTCCCCCACTCGCGAAAGCTTCCCATTTCTTTCTGTCACTTCCTCCATAACATCTTCTAATGATATATTTTTTTCAGCTAATAAAACAAAGCAGTGATACAATACATCAACCATTTCTTTCACTAATTCTTCTTTGTCATTATTTTTAGATGCGATAATTACTTCCGTGCATTCTTCACCAATTTTCTTTAAAATTTTATCTTCTCCTTTTGAAAATAAATAATTTGTATACGATTCAGGAAGTGGATTTCCCTTTCGTTCTTCAATTGTTTCAAATAGTAATTTAAAGGCATTTTCCATATGTATCCCCCTATATAATTTGGTAGTGAAAACATGTTTTTTCTCCTGTATGACAAGCAGGTCCCACTTGCTTTACGACAACAACAATTGAATCTTGATCACAATCTAAATAAAGAGATTGCACATATTGGACATTTCCTGATGTTTCTCCTTTATTCCATAACGATTGTCTTGAACGAGAATAAAACCATGTTCTTTTCGTTTCTAGCGTTTTTTCATATGCTTCTTCATTCATATAAGCTAGCATTAAAACTTCTTTTGTCCCTTCTTCAATTACAACCGCTGGTAATAATCCTTTTGAAAAGTTAGGTTTCATAACCGCACCTCAACATTTGCATTTCTTAATTTTCTCTTTACGTCCTGCACTGTCGCCTCACCATAATGAAAGATGGATGCCGCAAGTGCTGCATCAACTGTTGTCTTTTGAAAAACTTCTATAATGTGATCAACATGACCACATCCGCCTGACGCGATGACTGGTACGGAAACGCTTTTTGAAATTTCTTCTGTTAAACGAAGATCATACCCGTTTTTCGTTCCATCTGCATCCATACTCGTTAACAAAATTTCGCCTGCTCCTAGCTCCGCAACGCGTTTTGCCCACCCGATTGCATCCATCCCCGTATCAACTCTTCCGCCGTTCACATAAACATTCCACTTTTCTTCTGCTACTTTTCTAGCATCAATTGCTACGACAATACATTGTGAGCCAAAGTGTTCTGCCCCTTCTTCAATTAGCTTTGGATTTCGCACTGCCGCTGAGTTGATTGAAACTTTATCCGCTCCAGCTCTTAGTAAATTGTACATATCTTTAACACTTGAAATCCCCCCGCCAACTGTAAGAGGAATAAATACTTTCGAAGCTGTTTTTTCTACAACATCTATAATTGTTTTTCGTCCTTCATGCGTTGCCGTAATATCTAAAAATACAATTTCATCTGCTCCCGCCTTATTATATAAAGCGGCTATTTCAACAGGATCACCGACGTCTTGTAACCCTATAAAATTTACACCCTTTACGACTCGGCCCTCTTTTACATCTAGACATGGAATAATGCGTTTCGCTAACATAACTTTGTTACCTCTAACACTTCTTCTAAATCAATCGTTTTCTCATAAAGAGCCTTACCAATTATGACGCCGTATATATTCATATCATTTAATTTTTTCACATCTTGAATAGATGCCACTCCTCCAGAAGCAATAAGACGAATGCTCACGCTTTTTTGTAGTAACTCCAATTGCTCTAAATTCGGCCCTGCAAGTGTCCCGTCTTTCGAAATGTCTGTAAACACAATCGTTTGAACACCTACATTCTCCATTTGCTTTGCTAAATAAATGTAAGAAATTTCAGACACATCAAGCCAACCTCTCGTTGCTACGAAACCATTTTTCGCATCAATTCCAACAATGATTTTCTCTTTATATAGAAGAACCGCTTCTTCTAAAAATTCCTTATCATAAAGAGCAGCTGTTCCTAAAATCACTTTATCTACACCTACTGACAATAACTTCTCTACCGTTACAAGTGATCGAATTCCGCCTCCAACTTGCACAGGAATACGTACTGCCTTGCAAATCCTTTCAATAACGAGCAAATTTACTGACTCACCAGCAATTGCGCCATCTAAATCAACAATGTGCAACTTTTTCGCTCCCAATTTTTCGAATATAATCGCTTGCGCAACCGGATCTTCATTCATTACTGTTTCTTTACTAAACTCTCCTTGATAAAGTCTAACGCATCGCCCCTCTTTTAAATCGATAGCTGGGAAGATTTCCATGCCTCTACCACCCCTTTGAAATTTTTCAACATTTGCATTCCAATGTCACCGCTTTTTTCAGGATGAAACTGTGCGCCGTATATATTTCCTTTTGCTACAAAACCAGGTACTTTCACTCCATATTCACTTATCCCATACACAATTTCATTTGGACAATCTGCATAATAAGAGTGAACATAATATACGAAAGAACCGTCCTCTACTCCATTCCAAAGTGCTATTTCTCCCTCTTTCTTTAACTCATTCCATCCCATATGTGGAATTTTATAAGGAACCTTTAACTTTCGAATAACACCTGGCAATAAACTTAATCCGTTACAGTCTTGTAGTTCCTCACTTTTTTCAAATAAAAGCTGCATCCCTAGGCAAATGCCCAGAAGCGGTTTTCCTGAACTCCCGACTTCTTTTAACACACGCACTAAATTTTTTTCTTCCAATACATCCATCGCTTTCGGAAATGCACCTACTCCTGGTAAGATTACTCCATCACTTCTAAAAATCTTTTCTTTATCACCCGTTACGATGTACTCTGCTCCAATATATTGTAATGCTTGTTCCACACTGCGAATATTTCCCATTCCATAATCTATAATAGCAATCAATTACAACATCCCTTTCGTGGAATTTACACCAGTAATGCTGGCATTTCTTTCGACTGCTTCTCTAAGCGCTCTACCAAACGCTTTAAATAACGCTTCAACTTTGTGATGTGTATTGCTTCCGTATAAAATGCGAGCGTGTAATGTAATATTGGCAGCATGAGCAACTGCTCTAAAAAATTCTTCTGTTAGTTCTGTATCAAAATCCCCTAGCTTCGGATTCGTTAATTCTCCTTGAAATACAATATATGAGCGCCCGCTAATATCAATTGCGACAAAACCTAAAGATTCATCCATCGGTACATATGCGGAGCCATAACGGTTAATCCCCTCTTTATTTTGCAATGCTTCTTTCAAACAATTTCCGAGTACAATTCCAACATCTTCAACTGTATGATGCGCATCAACGAATACATCACCTTCCGCCTCCACTTGTAAACCGAATCTTCCATGCCTTGCAAATAAAGTTAGCATATGATCAAAAAATCCAACTCCCGTTTGTACAGAAACGTTCTTGCCTTCATCAAGCTGCAAACTTAATTTGATTTTTGTTTCTGTCGTTTCACGTATTTGACTGCACTCACGCATTATTCTTCCTCCTCAAATCTTATTTGAATTGCTCTCGCATGCGCATGTAACCCTTCTTTATTGGCAAGTTCTACAATATGATGTTGTACATCTCTTAACGCGTCCTCCGTATAAGACAGAAAGCTTGATTTTTTCACGAAATCATCGACTGATAACGGTGAGAAAAACCTTGCCGTTCCACTTGTCGGTAACACGTGATTCGGTCCTGCTAAATAATCACCGAGAGGTTCCGGTGCATATGGACCAAGAAAGATAGATCCTGCATGTTTCACATAAGCTAGAGCATTCATCGGTTCTTTTATATGTAACTCTAAATGTTCTGGAGCGATTTCATTCGATAATTGTAGCGCCTCATCTAAAGAAGGAACGATAAAGATAGCTCCATTTCTATTTATCGATTCACGTGCAATTTCGCTTCTTGGTAATGTTTCTAACTGTCTTTCTATCTCTCTTTCTACTTCTTTTGCTAACTCTATATTCGTTGTAATACAAATTGCTGTTGCTCTCTCGTCATGTTCTGCTTGCGATAATAAATCAGCAGCGATATATTTTGCATTACCGGTTTCATCAGCAATAACTACAATTTCTGACGGTCCAGCAATCATATCGATATTTACTATTCCGTATACTTCTCGTTTCGCCAGAGCGACATACAAATTTCCTGGTCCAACTATTTTATCCACTTTTGGAATCGATTCCGTCCCATATGCTAAAGCAGCAATTGCTTGCGCACCACCTATCGTATAAATTTCATCTACTCCTGCAAGGCTTGCAGCAACTAAAATATGTGGATCAATTCCTCCTTCTCTCGGCGGTGTTACCATTACAATCTTTTTCACACCAGCAAGTTTTGCTGGCAATACATTCATTAATACTGACGAAGGATACGAAGCAGTTCCGCCTGGCACATATACTCCTACATTTTCTAACGGCCGAATAATTTGTCCTCTAATGATGCCATTACTCGCGCAATCGAATATGGATTGCCTTTTTTGCTTTTCGTGATATGAAATAATGTTTTTCTTCGCCTCTTGTAACGCTTCTAAAAATGAATTCTCTACAAACATACCCGCTCGTTTTATTTCTTCTTCACTTACACGAAACTCTTTAATCTCCACACCATCAAACTTTTTTGTATAAAAAGATAGAGCCTCATCCCTACTCTCCCTTACATTACGAACAATTTCGCTTACACTTCTTTGAACAGTTTCTTCTATTATATTAGCGTTTTCTCGTAGCAATTTTATTTTCGATAACGCCTTTTGAAAATCTTCACAAACAATCTCCATTACAAGTCCCCCTATTTTCCTGACAAAATTTCTTGCTCCATCATATTTATAATACTGAATATTTCGTCTTTTTTAGTTTTTAATGCAGCCTTATTTACAATCATTCGAGCAGATATAGAACACATTTCCTCAAATACAATGAGCCCATTTTCTTGTAATGTTTTTCCTGTTTCCACAATATCAACAATTGCATCTGCCAATCCAAGAATAGGAGCGATTTCTACCGAACCTTCTATTTTTATAATTTCTACATCCTCTCCTTTATCATGAAAATAGTTAGAAGTAATATGTGGATATTTCGTCGCAATACGCTTCTTCCGGTAACTCTTCGGATTATAAGTAGGAATAGAAGCAACACAAAACTTACATACGCCTACTCCTAAATCCAACATTTCATAAATATCTTTCTCATTTTCCATTAAAATATCTTTTCCAACGATCCCAATATCAGCTACTCCATGTTCTACATAAGTAGCAGCATCTACTGCTTTCACTAAAATAAATGAGACATCTGTATTTTTACTTTGAAAAACAAGCTTTCGTCCTTTATTTTTGAGCTCTGAACAATCAATTCCAATCTGCTCAAAGAGTGGAATCACATGTTTTTCTAATCTTCCTTTCGTTAACGCAATTTGAATGTTACGCATGAAGTTTCTCCTTCTTTCTGGACTACCCATTTCTCTTTCCATACATATTCCACTAATGATTCGTTCTTTGCCTCTACGACCGTTACTACTTTATTTTTTCTTGCAAATTGAAAGGTGTCATTTATATTAGAGAATAAAGATAGCTCTACTTTTTTTCCGTCCTTTTGAAGTAAATTTCGCAATCTTTCCGCTTCTGCTAATCTATTTAACTTATAATGAATGATAATATCTATTCTCTTTCTTTCATATGGTTCTTGCTGCTCTTGCAGCGCCTTCACAATTTGATTGACTTGCACCGCGAGTCCAACAGCCGGCAGCATCTCTCCAAAATTTCCAATTAATTCATCATATCTTCCGCCACTAACAATTTCTTCTCCAATTTCATATATATACCCTTTGAAAATAACTCCCGTATAGTAATCTAAATGTTGGATCATACCTAAATCAATTGATATGTAAGATCCATAGCCTAGTTTTTCAATTGCTTCATATATTTCTTTCACTCTTGCAATCGCCATTTTCATTTCATTACTTGAGGCGAGTTTTTCTGCTTCCTCAATCACTTCTAAATTCCCAAATAGCCTTGGTAATTTCTCAAGTAATCTTACTGTTTCATCACATCGATCTAATTTCTTTTCTCTAATAAAATTTGATAGAGCCGCATAATTTTTACTTTCAATGTATGTCCTAAGTACTCTCTCTTCTTCCTCATGAATGGAGAGTTTTTTTACAATACATTTATATAACTGCACTTGCCCAATCTCTATTGTAAAAGATTGCACCTTCACCTTTTGAAGTGATTGAATGACGCTTATGACGCATTCAATTTCAGCTCTTACGTTATCAATCCCTATAATTTCAATACCACTTTGTACAATTTCATTATATTTTCCAGTAAGGGACTCATTCGCCCGAAATACATTCCCGCCATACGTCAGTTTAAGCGGCGTATCCCACCTCTGCGTTCCCATCACTCTCGCTAAAGGAATTGTCATATCTGGACGTAACACGATAATCCGTCCCTTTTCATCAAAAAATTTATACATCTTTTCTTCATCTATCGGTCTATTTTGAAAGGCAAAAACATCATAAAATTCAATTGTAGGTGTCCTTATTTCCTCATAACCTCGCCCTAAAAAAGTACGTCTTAATTTTTGCTCCACTTCTTCAATTAACGTACATTCTTCAAATAAATAGTCTCTCGTTCCATTTGGGTTTGCCCGTTTCCATTTTGTCATCTAAATTCTCACACCTTTCTCTTTCTAATGTATGCCCATTTCATTCACCTAAACCGAAAATAAAAAGAGCCTTGTAGACAAAATACCTACAAGGCTCTTTAGTAGAGTGTAGGTACAACGGGAATAACCCTTGTGCCTACACGTTTTCACGCTAGGTTCAAGGGCTTTATGTATGATGATGTAGTTGTGTAAGCATTTTAATAGATTGCATGATATTCATAATACTTACTCCCTTTCTCCTCTGATTTTTACATAGTATATAATACTTAATTCTGAATGTAAATACATTTTGAACATTCCGTTATTTCTTAATATAAAGCTACTTTCCTTTCATACTCTACAATTTCTTGTTCATATTGCATCGTAATACTAATTTCGTCTAGACCATTTAATAATTTCTCTTTCCACATTTTCTCGATTGTAAAATGAAACCTGTGCGTACTCGTTGTAATTACTTCATTCTCTAAATCTACTTCTATTTGTTCTCTCGCATCCGTTTTGGCAAGTTGTTCTCGCATTTCTTTATCCATTACAATTGGTAACATACCGTTTTTCATACAATTCATATAAAAAATATCTGCAAACCCGCCGGCGATAATAACGCGAAAACCATAATCAGCAAGCGCCCACGGAGCATGTTCTCTTGAAGAACCACAACCAAAATTATCACCTGTAATTAATATACTTGCTCCTTTTCTATTTTGTGCATTAAGCGGAAAATTAGGGTTTTCATGGCGGTTATTATCATAACGCCATTCATCGAATAAATATTTTCCAAATCCCGTCCTTTCAATTCTCTTTAAGTATTGCTTCGGAATAATTTGATCTGTATCAATGTTATCATTCATCAGTACTGCAGCAGTACCTTTATGAATATGAAATGGCTCCATCATAACTCTCCTTTCTAGTATCAACAAAATGACCGTATAACGCAGCTGCTGCCGCCATTGCTGGGCTAACTAAATGTGTTCGTGCCCCTTTTCCTTGTCTTCCTTCAAAATTACGATTTGAAGTCGAAGCACAATGTTCTCCTTCAGGTACTTGATCTGGATTCATTCCAAGACACATTGAACATCCAGGTTCTCTCCATTCAAATCCAGCTTCTTCAAATATGTGATGTAGCCCTTTTTGCATCGCAGCTTCCCTTACTCTTTTCGATCCAGGTACAACGAGCGCTCGCACACCTTCTTTTACCTTTCTCCCTTTCACAACAGATGCAGCAATTTCTAAATCAGAAAGCCTGGAATTTGTACAAGATCCAATGAAAACATGCTGGACAGGAATGTCATACGTGCTTTGTCCAGGGCTTAATCCCATATAAGAAAATGCTCTTTCGTCATTTGCATCCTGCTTTTCTGGCAATTTTTCATCAATACGAACACCCATACTCGGGTTGGTTCCCCACGTAACGTACGGTGCTAAATCCGTCACATCTATCGTAATATATAAATCATAAATTGCATCTGAATCTGTATAAAGTTCAGACCATTTCTTCTCGAATGTTTCAAAGTCTTTCGGTGCATATTTACGTCCTTTTACATAAGCAAATGTTTTTTCATCTGGTGCTATAATACCAGCCTTTGCTCCTCCTTCAATTGCCATATTACAAAGCGTCATTCTCTCTTCCATCTCCATAGCCTCAATCGTCTCTCCGTAAAATTCCATTACATATCCAGTTCCAACTGCTACACCGTACTTTGAAAGGAAATGCAAAATAATATCTTTTGCGTAAACACCTTTCTGTAATTTTCCTTTTAACTCAATACCCATCGCTTTCGGCTTTCGTTGCCATAACGTTTGCGTTGCCAATACATGCTCCACTTCACTCGTACCAATGCCAAATGCTAGCGCGCCAAACGCACCATGCGTTGCTGTATGACTATCACCACAAACAATTGTTTTTCCTGGTTGTGTAAGTCCAAGTTCTGGTCCGATAACATGAACAATCCCTTGCTCTTCATCCCCGATATCCGCTAACGGCACCTGAAATTGTTTACAATTTTCCCGGAGTGTATCTAGTTGCTGTTTCGCAATGCGATCGGTAATATTCCAAACATCTTTCGTTGGAATATTATGATCCATCGTTGCGAATGTTAAATCAGATCTGCGAACCGTTCGATTTGTAAGCCGCAAGCCTTCAAAGGCTTGCGGTGACGTTACTTCATGAACAAGATGAAGATCGATATATAATAAATCTAATCCATTTTCGTTTGTCGTAACTACGTGTCTTTCCCAAAGTTTATCTAGCAGCCTTTTTCCCATTATCTCCCTCTCCCTACTAACGCTTGCTCTTCCATCTCTTGTATAACTGCCTTCGTAAATGAAGTTGTCGTCTCATCTCCTCCGATATCTACTGTACATTTTCCTAATTTAAGAACTGCAGATATCGCAGATTCAATTGCATTCCCTTCTCTCGTTAATTCAAATGATTGCCCAAGCATCATTGCAACAGAGCGCATCATTGCAATTGGATTCGCCTTATTTTTTCCGGCAATATCCGGCGCTGATCCGTGAATAGGCTCGTATAATGAAGGTCCCTTTTCTGCATGACTTGCTGATGGAAGCATTCCTAATGATCCCGCTAATACTGAAGCTTCGTCACTCAAAATATCCCCAAATAAGTTTTCCGTTACAATTACATCAAACCGTCCTGGATTCCGAATTAACTCCATCGCAGCTGCATCTACTAAAATATGTTCTAGTTCAACGTCTGGATAACGAAGTGCTACTTCTTCCGTAACAGTTCTCCATAGTTTACTAGATTCTAAAACATTCGCCTTATCAATAGATGTTACTTTTTTCTTCCGCTTACTCGCTAATTGAAAGGCATAAGAAACGATCCGTTCAATTTCATGACGATGATACGTAAGTGTATCTGTTGCTACTTCGTCCGTTCGTTCTTTCGGATAAGAAAAATAAATTCCACCTGTTAATTCACGAACGACAACGAAATCAATTTCATCAGCGTTTTTTAATGGCGATAAATGTGCCGTTGCGCTTTCTACCGTTACAGGGCGAACATTTGCAAATACTCCAAGCCCTTTTCTTAGAGCTAATAATCCTTTCTCCGGTCTTTCCTTCGCGCTATCCCACCTTGGTCCACCAACCGCTCCAAGTAAAACCGCATCACTTGCTAAACAAGCGGCAAGCGTTCGTTGCGGTAATGGTTGCCCATTTAAATCGATAGCACTCCCGCCAAAATACTCATCTTGCAAATGAAAATGATGCCCATATAACCTCTCTACCATATGCAATACTTCCTTCGCACTTTCCATAACTTCTGGGCCAACACCATCACCAGCTAAACAAACGATACGTTTTTCCAATTTCAACACTCCTTTTAACTGAATTTTCAGAACTTTAATTTGATAGGTGAGGAAGGCTTCTCTCACCTATCAAACACTTATTTTACAAGCTGGATAAAAGATTTCAATTTCCCTGCTGCATGGACATATGCTCTCGCCGAAGCTTCCAATACGTCTTGTGCAACACCAAAACCTGATACTTGATGCGTTCCTTCTTTTAATTCAACATGAACATGAGCCAGTGCATCTTGACCTTGTGTAATAGATTGTATGCGATAATCCGCCAATTCACATTCTAATCCTAAAATTCTTTGGATTGCATTATAAATCGCCTCAATACTACCAGAACCAGTGGCTGCATCTTCGTATACATTTCCTTCTTCGTCTTTTAGCACAACTGTCGCGCATTGTGTACTATTTGATACAAAATGTACTTGTAGTTGCGTAATGTTATATTGCTGAGCCGCAAATGCTGATTCCCCAAGCATAAGTGCACGTAAATCTTCCTCAGTAATTTCCTTCTTACGATCAGCTAATTTTTTAAAGGCTTCAAACACCGCATCTCGTTCTTCCTTTGTAAATTCATAACCAAGCTCTTTCATTTTTTCTGTAAACGCGTGACGTCCAGAATGTTTTCCAAGTACGAATAGATTTTGAGATTCGCCTACTAGCTCTGGTTCAATAATCTCATACGTTGTCACTTCTTTTAATACACCATCTTGATGAATTCCTGATTCATGAGCAAATGCATTCGCTCCAACAATCGCTTTATTTTTCGGTACAACCATACCGGTTAATCTGCTTACTAATGTACTCGTCGCTTTAATCTCTTTTAGCGTCATAGAAGACTCCGCTTTATAGAGATCTTTTCTAATATGAAGAGCAACTGCGACTTCTTCTAACGCCGCATTCCCTGCTCTTTCTCCAATTCCATTAATTGTTCCTTCTACTTGCAACGCTCCGCCTTCAACCGCAGCTAATGAATTCGCTACTGCCATCCCAAGATCATCGTGACAATGACAAGAGAAAATTGCTTTTTCATATGAAGGAACGGATTCTTGTAAGTATTTAAAAAGAGAATAATATTCTTCTGGATTCGTATATCCAACTGTATCTGGAATATTAATTACATTCGCTCCTGCACGAATCGCAACTTCAACTGCTTCAGCTAAAAAAGCTTTTGCTGTTCTTGTCGCATCTTCTGCTGAAAATTGTACTGTCGGAAATAATGATTTCCCGAGTGTAACCGAGCGGTGAATACTATCTAATACATCTTCTTTTGACATACAAAGTTTATATTTCATATGAATATCACTTGTAGCTAAAAATACGTGTAGACGAGGAGATACAGCATCTTTCACCGCTTCATATGCTCTTCGAATATCACTTTCTTTCGCTCTAGCTAAACTCATAACTGTAGCATTTTGAATGGTATTTGCGATGCGTTTTACCGATTGAAAATCCCCTTCGGAAGCTGCTGCAAAACCAGCTTCCATGACATTAATACCTAGTCTCTCTAATTGCCTTGCAATTTGCAATTTCTCTTGTTCATTTAAATTCACTCCTGGTGATTGTTCGCCATCACGTAGCGTCGTATCCATGAACAAAATCTGCTTCATATTATTTAACCCCTGCCTTTACTCGCGGCTGTACAAACGGCATCATTTCACGTAATTTACGTCCAACTACTTCGATTTCGTGTTCATTCTCTTTCTCATTTGTCGCATGGAAATTTGGTTTTCCTGCTTTATGCTCTGCAATCCAGCCTCTTGCAAATGTACCATCTTGAATTTCTGCTAGCACTGCACCCATCGCTTTCTTCGTATCTTCCGTAACAACGCGTGGGCCTGATACGAAGTCGCCCCACTGCGCTGTATCTGAAACTGAATATCTCATATTTTCAAGTCCGCCTTCATACATAAGGTCAACGATTAGTTTTAGTTCATGTAAACATTCAAAATATGCAAGTTCCGGTTGATAACCGGCATCAACTAACGTTTCAAATCCAGCTTTTACTAGTGCAGTTACTCCGCCGCAAAGCACAGCTTGCTCTCCAAATAAATCTGTTTCTGTTTCTTCTTTAAACGTCGTTTCTAATACACCGGCTCTCGTCGCTCCAATTCCATCAGCATAAGAAAGTGCCTTTTCAGTCGCAACTCCTGTTGCATCTTGGTATACTGCAAATAATGCAGGAACAGCTCCGCCTTCAGTAAACGTACGGCGTACGAGATGACCTGGCCCTTTTGGTGCTACTAGAAATACATCTACATTAGCTGGCGGTTTCACTTGATCAAAGTGAACATTAAATCCGTGAGCAAAAACGAGAGAATTTCCTGCCTTTAAATTTGGCGCAATTTCCGCTTCATATACTTCTGGCTGCAGTTCATCCGGTAGTAGAATCATTACTACATCAGCTTTTCCCGCTGCTTCTGCTACTGTATATACAGAAAATCCATCTTCTTTCGCTTTATCCCAAGAGTTCCCTTTTCTTAAACCTACTACTACATCAAATCCGTTATCACGTAAGTTTTGTGCATGTGCATGACCTTGCGAGCCATATCCAATGATTGCTACTCTCTTTTCTTTTAATACATTTACCGTTACATCTTTCTCATAATAAACTTTTGTCATTTTCATTTCCCCCTATATTTAAATGGTTATTGAATTAACATAACTTGCTTATCTTGTTTTTTCATACTACGCGTAAACGCTGTTACACCTGTTCTAGCAATTTCTTTCAAACCATACGGACGAAGTAATTCAATTAATGCTTCTACTTTCTCCTGCGTACCAGTTACTTGCACAACTATGGAATCCTTCCCAACATCTATTACAGCGGCTCGAAACGGTTCAATTAAACTATATAATTCTGCTCTTGCTACTGATGTTGCTACTTTAATAAGTGCAAGTTCTCTTGCGATCATCGCTTCTTCTGTAATATCTGATACTTTCAGAACATCAATTTGCTTATGAAGTTGTTTAATTAACTGTTCCACTTGCTGTTCATTTTCAACGTGTACAACAATCGTCATCCGCGATATGTCCGATGATTCCGTATGACCTACTGAAATACTTTCAATATTAAAATGTCTTCGTGTCATAACACCCGTAATTCGGTTTAACACACCACTTTGATTTCGAACTGTCGCTGTAACAATTCTCTTCACCTTTTTTCCACTCCCTCCATTTGGTGAACACCTTTCCCTGGCGCAACCATCGGCATTACCTTTTCTGATTGAAGTACACGGCAATCAATTACGACTGGTTCTTGTAATTCAATCGCCTGCTGTATTTGCTTCTTTGCAAGAAGTGGATCATCTATACGAACTCCTTTTATGCCATACGCATTCGCAAGAGCGACGAAATCTGGTTGACACGACAGTAAAGAGTGCGAATATCTTTTGTTATAAAATTCATCTTGCCATTGTCTTACCATTCCTAAAGCTTCATTATTTAAAATAAATACTTTAACAGGCAATGAGTGTTCTTTTAACACACTTAATTCTTGCAAGGTCATTTGAAATCCAGCGTCACCTACAATTGCAATAACTAGTTCCTCAGGCTTTGCAATTTGCGCACCAATTGCTGCTGGAAATCCGAAGCCCATCGTTCCTAATCCTCCTGAAGTTACCCATTTATCAGGAGTTTTGAGCGGATAATATTGGGCTGCCCACATTTGATGTTGCCCAACATCT
This sequence comes from Bacillus sp. DE0042, assembly GCF_007680225.1. Taxonomy (NCBI): domain Bacteria; kingdom Bacillati; phylum Bacillota; class Bacilli; order Caryophanales; family Bacillaceae; genus Bacillus; species Bacillus sp. DE0042. The sequence goes on from NZ_VEJP01000001.1 coordinate 1,401,083, forward strand.
GTTGTTACAATCGCTTCTCCTTTCGTAATTTCATATAACATATCAATTGCGTATTGAGGCTTAATACTTTCCGAATTCCTTTTATAAGATAGTGGATACTTTTCTTTTCTACTCTTTAATAAAGAGAGCCACTTATGATGATTTTCTTTCTTTCCTTCTGGTTGAAGTAATACTTCCAGCGCTCGCTTAGCACTTGCAACAATTGGAATTTCAGTCGGCACATTTTTTCCGATTTCTGCTGGATCAATATCAATATGCGCAACAGTCGCCTCTTTAGCAAAATAAGCCAAATTTCCTGTAAGGCGATCATCAAATCTTGCACCTATATTAATAAGTAAGTCGCATTCATATAACGCCATATTGGCTGTGTAAGAACCGTGCATTCCTCCCATTCCTAGAAAAAGTTCATCATCTGGCGGAAACCCACCAAGACCAAGTAATGTATGCACAACAGGAATTTCATATTTACGAGCAAAACTTGTTAACTCTTTCGAAGCCTTCGCATGCAATACACCTGCTCCAGCTAAAATTAACGGCTTGTTTGCAGCACTAATTGCTTGTAATAATTTGTTTATTTGGAGTAAATTCGGTTCATAATTAGGATTGTATCCTGGTAAATCCATTTGTACGTCATTACATCGTTCTCCTTGCTCTACTACCATATCTTTCGGAAGGTCAATAACGACTGGGCCTGGTCTTCCTGTTCTAGCAATATGAAATGCTTCTTTAATAATTCGAGGTAAATCTGAAGCCTTTCGCACTTGATAGTTATGTTTTGTCACTGGCATCGTAAGCCCCATAATATCCGCTTCTTGGAAAGCATCACTTCCAATTAATGTCGTTGCTACTTGCCCTGTAAATACAACAAGTGGTAATGAATCAATCATCGCATCTGCTAGACCCGTAATAACATTTGTAGCACCTGGCCCACTCGTTGCAATGACAACCCCTGGATTGCCAGTAATTCTGGCATACCCTTCCGCGGCGTGAATAGCTCCTTGCTCATGCCTTGTTAAAATATGCGGAATTTCACAGTCATAGAGTGCATCATAAAGAGGTAAAACAGCACCACCAGGATAACCGAAAATTACTTCTACTCCTTCCTTTTCTAACGCTTCTAACAATAGCTGTGCACCAGTTGCCAGTTTCTCTTCCGTTTTTGAAGACATTGTTCTTATAAGCCCCCTTTTTGAAAACTTTTATCAATAAAAAAAATCCTACGTCCACACTCCAGCTATGTGCTGAAGGGACGAAAGATTTCGCGGTACCACCCTTCTTCGCAAGAATACTCTTGCCTCAGTGACCCATAAATGAGTCTAGCTAATAACGGAGCTACCGTCTAAGCCTAGACAAATGCTTCAGCTTAGCACTCAAGGGCGATGTTCGTCGACGTGAACCATCGGTTTTCAGCAACCACCGACTCTCTGTGAGGCTTCACAATCAACTACTCCTCCCTCTCAACGCTTTCTTATTGTTATAAAGAGTTGTTATCCAACTTTATTTTCTTCGTAAATCTTCTCTCCATCTTCTACAACTAACTTTCGGAATTCTTCTAATAAACGATTCGTATGTGGACCTGTTTGCCCTAAACCAATCGTTCTACCATCTACTGTCGTAACAGCAATTACTTCAGCAGCCGTTCCTGTTAAAAATACTTCATCAGCTACATATACATCATGTCTTGTAAATAACTCTTCTCTAACGTCATATCCAAGTTTTTCACCGATTTCTAATATAGCGTTTCGTGTAATGCCTTCTAACGCTCCAGCAGAACTTGGTGGTGTAATTAATTTATTTCCTTTTACAATAAACACGTTATCTCCTGAGCCTTCAGCTACGTATCCTTGATCATTTAACATAAGTGCTTCTTGTACTCCAGCTAATTTCGCTTCAATACGAACTAAAATATTGTTTAAGTAATTTAAAGATTTTACTTGAGGCGACAAAACATCTGGACGGTTTCGGCGCGTTGCAACTGTTACAACCGGAATCCCCTTTTCATAATATTCTTGCGGGAATAAAGATAGTTGTTCTGCAATTACTACTACATTCGGTTTCTTACAAGAATCAGGATCTAATCCAAGATTTCCTGCTCCTCTCGATACAACAAGGCGAATGTATCCATTAGATAATTTATTTTGTCGAATCGTCTCAACAACAATATCCGTTACTTCATCTAAAGAATATGGAATTTCTAACATGATGGATTTTGCTGATTCATATAACCGGACAAGATGCTCTCTCAAACGGAAAACATTACCGCTATATACTCTAATTCCTTCAAATACTCCATCGCCATATAAATAACCATGATCATATACTGAAACTTTTGCCTCGTCTTTTGGAACAAATTCTCCATTTAAGAAAATCCATTGCTCGTTCACTGGAAAGCGCCTCCTATGTTCTATGAATTTTTTATTGTTTCCTAGTTTACTCTCCTTTCTAAATAAATCAAGTGAATTTTTAGAAAATTTATAATTTTTAATCGTACGTACATCTTTGATTATATTGATTTAACAGCATTGTTAACGTTTACAAAAAGTCAAAATTTTTTTTTCGTCAATTTCCCCTAAAAAAAATATTTGTTTAAAAGAAGGATTTTCATCAATTGATACGAATCTATTGTATTCAATAAACGGACGTCCGTTTTTATAAATTCGGGAATATATAACGACTTTTGCTGAAAAAGGGGGAAAATAATAAAAATAACGCTGTCTAAAAATAACATTCATATTTTTCGTTTCGTAATCATAATCCTATTTTTAAAAAACAATTTGTCAAAATGAAGGAGGAAATCAATATGGCGTGTGTACAAATTAAAGGAACGAGACAAGAGGTAGTAGAAATGCTTCAACTATTTGATCTAATGGATACGAAAGGTTTTTGTAAATTCGATAATTATGTAGAGGTAGAACCAAATAATAAAGAACATAATAATTTTATTGCTTCAATTGACATTCATTCAAATACTTCTTCTGCCCAAGATACTTTAAACGATCAATTCGTAAGTCAAATGCTTACTGGTGTATATAACGACTAAATAAAGTGATACTCTAATCAAGCTATCCGTAAATAGCAGGATAAATATATGCTTCCTACCGTCTTTGCATAAATATATACGATGTACTAGAGCATACTAGCAACTAGATGGTAGGAGGTGAGAATTATGGCTAGAATTGGCGTTGAAAACTCATTAACAGATGTTCAACAAGCTCTTCAGCAACAGGGACATGAAGTTGTTACCCTGGGCTCCGAACATGATGCACAAGGGTGCGATTGTTGTGTTGTAACTGGGCAAGATTCTAATATGATGGGTATTGCAGATGCATCAATTAAGGGATCGGTAATTGCAGCTCATGGTTTAACAACAGATGAAATTTGTCAGCAAGTTGAGAGCCGCACTTAAAAAAGAAAGAGGACTCCTTTTGAAAAGGAGTCCTCTTTTTTATATTCACCTAACGGGAAAGTAACATATACTGGATGAAAGCCCTACCTCTCTCTCATCATTACGGTTCCACTGACCGCTCCTTGATTCACTAGTATACATATAAAGCCTACAATAATAATTTATAGGGTTTGTTCACAAAAGTTGTTGGTAAGACTACCCGATCTTTCGCAAACTTTTCGTATTATATTTATAAGGTTTATTTACTTTACACTAGCTGTAACCGAGACACGAATTAAAATTTTAACACCAATACAATAACTTGTCAACATTTTTTACAAATTTAAAACAGACAGTAACGGTTTGTCTGTTTTAAAATGGAGCTTTTTCTTTTATTACATATACAACAAAACCGCTTACTAACATACATAAGCCAACTACTAAGTTTTTGATATTAATCATAAATTCCTCTCCCTTATTCCACACATCATATATATTTACAGTTCAATTATTCCGATCATCATAAAGCGCACTTTTTCTAATATATCACAATTCCTAAAAAATGCAAGTTCACTTTTGGCGACCATTTACAAATTTATCTACAGTGCTTGGTACCGTATTTAAAGCCTTTTCAATTAAATGTGTACTACTATTGAGGTGTAATACTTGCACACCGTTAGAACCGACTACTAAAAAAGCAACTGGACTAATAGAAACCCCAGCCCCGCTTCCGCCTCCAAATGGATGGCTTTGCTTGTTCTCTTTATGCTGCCCTTGTCCGTTATTATGCTTTTCGGAAATAAAATCACCTTTAAAGTCACTTCCGCCGGCACCAAAACCAAAAGCCACTTGAGATACTGTTAATACTACATTTCCATCAGCCGTTGAAACTGGACTTCCAACAATCGTATTTACATCTACCATCTCTTTTAAATTTGTCATTGCTGTTTTCATTAAATTTTCAATTGGATGTTCCATTATGTATTGCACCCTTTCCTCATTATTCTTTTTTATACTTTCCAAAATAGAGGAAGTCATACTAACTTTTCCTATTTCAAAAAAACAATTCCACTCTTCTAAGTAGAATTATGCCTTGTACACGCTCGGATAAAGTAAAACTTTAATCAATGAGGTTTTCTTCATCACCTATTAAGTATTAACCCTCACCAATCGGGCGTTTGCGGATCACAAATAGCGGGATAAAAAAGAAAAAGAGATGCATACTACTATTGAACCTTGTTATGAAAGGAGTCATGACTTTGACTGAGAAATTTGATGAATATAAAAAAAGAGATAGAATAGATAGTGATTATAGTGACTATAAAGAAGAATACGCAGCTGAGGTTGCACCACAGCGCATTGATTATGATTACGATGAAAAAGAAAATAAAGAGGATATAAGATCGTCTGCCGCTGGATCAACTGCTGGCTTTATCGCTCTTGCCTTATCTATCTTATCACTCTTTACCTTCCCAACACTATTTGGTCTTGTTTCTGTATTACTTGGAATTTACGCTTATAATCGCGGAGCTACTGTAACTGGTGGTATCGCTGCGATTGTCGGCGGAATTGCAGCACTCATTGCAATTTTATTCCGAGTAGCACTTGTCGGATTATTGTTCTCCCTTTTTTAAAAAGAAAAAGGTATCTCGCTTATGCGAGATACCTTATCCTGTAAATACATCTTCCGATGGATATTTAATTTTTTGTTTTGCTGGTCGCGCTAAAGAAAACACAAGTGTTAACGGTCCGATTAATCCACAAAACATAACAAACATAATAATACATTTTCCAAACGCTGATAACTTTGCAGTAATTCCCATCGTTAACCCTACTGTACCAAACGCTGAAATTGTTTCAAATAGTAACTGAATAAAGCTAAAGTTTTCTGTAAGCATTAATACAAATACCGCTGCAAAAATGAGTATTTGACTGGCAACAGCAATAGCTAACGCTCTCGTTACTGTTGACATTTTAATTGTGCGCTGAAATAAAACGATTTCCTCTTTTTTTCTAAAGAAAGAAAGGACGGATGTAACTAAAATAACAAACGTTGTTAATTTAATCCCTCCACCTGTTGATACACTTCCTGCACCAATAAACATTAAAACCATCGTAAATAATATAGATGATTCTTCCATTCCCCCGTAGTCAACTGTATTAAATCCAGCAGTACGAGGAGTAATACCTTGGAAGAAAGAAGCCCATAACTTTTCATTTAAAGGTAAATTCCCTAACGTCTTCACATTATTATATTCCAATACAAAAATCACAATCATTGCTATAACATTTAACGCTACCGTTCCAACAATCATGATTTTAGAATGAAGTGATAATTTTCGAAAGCTACGACTATACCATATATCAATTAATACGGTAAAACCGAGACCACCTATTACGATTAAAGAGCAAATCCCAATATTAACAATAGGATCTCCTACATACCTTGTTAAATTATCCGGCCATAGAGCAAATCCAGCATTATTATAAGATGCAATAACGTGAAAAATACTATAGTATACACCTTTTCCAAAGCCAAACTCTGGAATAAAGCGAAACGATAAAAAAATGACTCCAATAAGCTCAATACAAATTGAAAATATAAAGACACGCTTTACTAATTTTACAAGACCACCTATATTTGTCTGATTAAATGCCTCTCCGATTAATAATCGATGGCGTAACCCGATTTTTTTACCTAATACCCAAACAATTAAAATGGCAATTGTCATAAGACCTAAACCACCTGTTTGAATTAAAAACATAATAACAATCTCGCCAAACATCGTAAACGTACTTGCAGTATCTACTACTCCTAATCCCGTTACAGTTGCTGCTGACGTTGCCGTAAAGAAAGCATCTACCCAACTAATATGTACTTTCGTTGCGAATGGTAACTTTAATAACAAACCGCCAACCACAATTAAGCAGAAAAAACCTAATGCTAATATTTGTGGTGGATTTAATCGTATAAAACGATTATACAGCCCTTGTCTTTTTGTTACTTCCATATTCACTAACTCCCTTTTCCCCTCATAACTAAAGGCTTATAAGAAACCTTACATAGCGGGATAAACCTTATATTCTTATAATATAGTTGAGCATAATCCTTTTTTTTAAAGATTTCAACTTTTATTTATACTTGAACTCCACTTCATTTTATGACAAGAAACTTTCTATTATATTTATTCGTACTCTACAACTCTCGCAACAATCATTTTATATGTATCATTTCTCAAATTCTCATACCTTTCACTCTATGTTCACACCAAGGTCACATCCAACTTTTATAGTATATGTATCGAAGTTGTTCCTCCCTAATTTATAAGACATTCCCCAGTGTCTTGAACAACTTCCATCCCTAATTAAATTGACATAAATTGTCCCCTTCCTTGACCATCTCTTATGTGATGGTCTTATTTTTTGTTTACTCTACCTCTTATTTAAAACTCCCTCTCTCTTTCACTCTATGTTCACACCAAGGTCACATCCAACTTTTATAGTATATGTACCGAAGCTATTCCTCCCTAATTTATAAGACATTCCCCAGTGTCTTTGAATAGCTTCCATCCCTAATTAAATTGACATAAATTGTCCCCTTCCTTGACCATCTCTTTTGTGATGGTCTTATTTTTTTGTTTACTCTACCTCTTATTTAAAACTCCCTCTCTCTTTCACTCTATGTTCACACCAAGGTCACATCCAACTTT
>NZ_VEJP01000001.1:1408274-1693115 GCF_007680225.1 Bacillus sp. DE0042
AATAGCTTCCATCCCTAATTAAATTGACATAAATTGTCCCCTTCCTTGACCATCTCTTTTGTGATGGTCTTATTTTTTGTTTACTCTACCTCTTATTTAAAACTCCCTCTCTCTTTCACTCTATATTCACACCCTGGTCACATCCAACTTTTATAGTATATGTACCGAAGCTGTTCCTCCCTAATTTATAAGACATTCCCCAGTGTCTTTGAATGGCTTCCATCCCTAATTAAATTGACATAAATTGTCCCCTTCCTTGACCATCCTATGTGATGGTCTACTTTGTTTTCTAACTAGATTCCTCAACTTTTTTGCTTACTTTAGCAAAAGCAATCTATATTTAAATACAAATTTTACACGGAATATTCAGAAAATACTGTCAAAATAGGTAGTTTTTCGGTACAATTAATGTAGAAAGCAATTTCACAAAAATAAGGGGGGTTTTATTGAAACAAACAAAAGTAATCTTAATTGCATTATTTCTCGGTTTAGTTGTTGGACTCACTTTAAATTTAGCTGCACCATCCATTTTTGAACCATTAAATCAATTTGTGTTCAATCCACTTGGTCAATTGTTTATTCGCCTCATTAAAATGCTAGTTGTTCCTGTTGTATTCATTTCTATCGTGCTTGGGGCTGCTGGGCTTGGAGACCCGAAACAACTTGGAAGAATCGGCTTAAAATCAATTTCATTCTTTCTTGTAACTACAGCCGTTGCTATCTCTATTGCAGTTACATTTGCACTGATTATTCAACCAGGATCTGGCGGTAACTTTAAAACAGAAGGGCTTAAATATGAAGGGGCAAAAACCGAAACATCTTTCGTCGATACATTGCTAAATATCGTACCAGATAACCCAGCAAAGCGATGGCTGATGGAAACATGTTACAAATTATTGCCTTTGCCGTATTAATCGGACTCGGTATAGCTATTTTAGGAAAACGGGTCCAAGGTATCCATTCATTACTTGAACAGGGCAACGAATTAATGATGTATCTTGTTAATCTCGTTATGAAATTAGCTCCAATCGGAACATTTGGATTGCTCGCTTCATCCGTTGGTAAAATGGGTCTTGCAGGCGTCGCTGCGATGTTCAAGTATATGATTGTCGTTATGCTAGTACTTATTATTCACGGCGTCTTCGTGTATGGCGGATTATTAAAGGTATTAGCAAAAGAAAGCATTGTCCGTTTCTTTAAACATTTCGGACCGGTAATGGCAATTGGGTTTAGTACATCTAGCTCTAATGCATCTCTTCCATTTGCAATGAAAACAGCACAAGAAAAACTTGGTGTTCCAAAAGCGATAAGTTCTTTTGTACAACCACTGGGTGCAACGATTAATATGGATGGTACTGCCATTATGCAAGGTGTAGCAACTGTGTTTATCGCTCAAGTATACGGAGTTGAGCTTACTATGTCCCAATTAGCTGTCGTCGTATTAACTGCTGTACTAGCTAGTATCGGTACTGCTGGTGTACCAGGTGTTGGACTTGTAATGCTTACGATGGTTTTAAATCAAGTAAATCTACCGGTAGAAGGTATTGCCTTAATTATCGGTATTGACCGCATTCTAGATATGTCACGAACAGCTGTAAATATTTCCGGTGATGCAATTTGTGCAATGATCGTCGCAAAATCAGAAGAAAAATATAATACAGATCAATCTGCAGCATCTTAAATAAAAAAAAGGAGTGAAATGATTCACTCCTTTTTTGATTTACTTCCTTTTTTCGAACGATATTCTTTTCCTTTGTTATCATTACCAGTATCAAATTCCGCACTAAACTCCTGCTGAAATTGTCCTGATTTTGGTGAGCCTTGATTTCCGCTCCCTTTACTACCATTTCGATTTGTCATATTTTTGCCCCCTTCCTTTACTAGTAGTATGTTACATATTTTCTTTTTTATAATCTTTTACATACGAAAGAAGACCTTCCTCACATAGGGAAGGTCTTCTCCTTTAATGCGTAAGCGTTTTCTTACTTGTAATGACTTAAATAAGTTTTTTAGAAATAGCTATCATTATATTCATTTCTTCTTCTGAAAGTGCGGAGAATCTTTCTTGTAAATATTTCTTTTTCTCCCCTTCCATTTTTGCAACTAAATCTTTTCCTTGCTCTGTAATCTCTAAATATACAACTCTGCGATCTGATGTAGAACGTGAACGGGTCACAAAGCCTTTATTAATTAATTTTTCTGTAACAGCTGTAATATGACTATTCGACACATTTAACTCATTAGCTACACGTGATACCATTTCTTTATTCGTACGGTTCAATATTCTAAGGACGATGAACTCATTCCACGGTATGTAACCACCAAATATTTTTCCAATATCATTACGCAACGTGCGAAACATAGCAAAAACATTTGTCGATAGTTCTTCCATTAATTGCTCTCGATTTTGAGACAATTTTGACAGCCCCTTTTATTTCATTTAGTTAAATAAAAACCTTATTAATAATTTTACATGAAATCTTACTTTTTGTCACCTTATTTCCCCATAATCCGTAGTTTTTTAATATACATTTCATGATACAACAAAATTAAATTTCCAGAAAAAGGATATGGAATAGTGAGTGAAGAAGACAAATTTTCTAATCTCAATCTAAAAGATAAGACTTTGATTATTGGTTTTGTTATTCTGTTTCTCATTATAATTTTTGCATTTATATTCTTTGTATATGTAGGAATCTTTCATATTACAGGTATAGAGTATAGATCACGCACTGCTTTACTTCTATTTTTTTTATTAATCACTTTCTTAGACGGTATTACATTCTTTATCTTCGGTTTCCTCAAGGCGTTGCTATATCCAATGACAAAAAACATGCCAAATTGGCTGGCTATTACTCTTTTTACAATCATTGAAATTACGCTAGATTGGTTCGTCATTCATACTGCCGACGATTGGATAGAGAGTGTTCAACTGTCCAACATTGCTGAATTATGTGTCGTACTATTCCTTTTCCTATTAAATAAATTATTAAGTGACAAGAAGGAGTAAGAATACAAGCTTTTCTATATAAAAATTGGTACAATGAAAACAAATCATACTAAAGAGGTGTTACTTATGAACTTACAACAATGGGCTGATAAAGGTATGTCCTTTGATACATATGTGAATGAAATGAAAGTAAATCAATACGAGCTACTGCACATTTACAATAACTTTTTAATTCCAAATGAATTACTTCCTGTATTAGAAGAACGCCAAAATGATGGCTGGCGTGTTATCGTATTAACAGCTGATTGGTGTGGTGACGCTCTTTTATGCGTACCTGTTATGAAACGAATTTCTGAAGTTGCAAATATTGATATGAGATTATTAATTCGCGATGAAAACTTAGAATTAATGGATCAATATTTAACAAATGGAACAGCACGTGCCATTCCAATTTTTATTTTCATTGATAAAGATGGAAATGAACAATCCGTTTGGGGACCACGCGCTCCAAAAGTACAAGAGTTAGTAACTTCAATGCGCGCTACATTACCTGCAAAAGAAGATCCAACATTCGAAGAAAAACAAAAAGAAATGTACGCTAATTTCCGTGCTACATTAGCGGATGATACTTCTCTTTGGGAACATGTAATGGAAAGCATGATGGAAAAAGTAGTAAAATAAAAAAACTGCCGAACTCGGCAGTTTTTTTATTACATAATGAAGAAATAGAATACCGCAGCTAAAATGAAACGGTAGTAAGCGAACGGTGTTAGTTTTACACGACCTAATAATTTTAAGAATGAAACAATTGCAAGCATCGCAACAACGAATGCTGTAATAAATCCTGTTGCAAATAATGGGATATCAGCCGTACTTAATATATCCCAGCTTTTAATTAAATCTAAACCACTTGCAGCTACCATCATTGGTACTGCTAAAATAAATGTATATTCAGCCGCCGCCGTATGTGACACGCGAGCTAATAAACCACCACTTATTGTAGAACCAGAACGAGAAAATCCTGGCCAAAGCGCTAAACATTGGAACATTCCAATTGTAAAAGCTTGCTTATATGTGATTTCATCTAATGTTCTTGCTGTACTTGGTTTCGAAAACTTCTCAGCAACAATCATTAAAATACCACCAGCCACTAAACTGATGACAACTGGGCCTGGCCCAAATAAAACTTCTTTAATCGCACTATGGAACAATACGCCAAGTACGCCGGCAGGAATCATCCCGATAATAATATGTAATAAATTTAACGATGGTCCCTCTGTTACTTTCCCTATACCTACTAAAGACCATAGACGCTTCCAAAATATAACAACAACTGCTAAAATCGATCCCAATTGAATAACAACTTCGAAAACTTTCGCTCTCTCGTCGTCAAATCCAAGTAAATGACCTGTTAAAATCATATGTCCTGTTGATGAAACTGGTAAAAACTCTGTTAAACCTTCAACAGCACCCATGATTATTCCAATTAACCAATCAGCCACGAGTAGTGCCTCCTTAATAACGAATATGTAATTTTTCACACCTTATCATAATACCTTATCCCCTTTTAAAGTGCATCCTTTTTTTATTGATTGTACATGTTGTATGCGCGTATTTCTTTTCTATTTTTTGATTAAATTGTATGATAGTAAGAGTTTGTTTTTTTAGCGGAAAGGGGATTTTATGAAAGAAACTAATTCATTCTCACAAAAATTAAAGCAATTTGTATTACTATTTTTCCCGATTTTCGTAACGCAAATGTCATTATTTTCAATGAGTTTTTTCGATACGACAATGTCAGGGCACGCAAGTCCTATTGATTTAGCGGGTGTTGCTATCGGAACAAGTATATGGCTTCCCGTTAGTACCGGATTAACAGGAATTTTAATGGCTACTACTCCAATTGTTGCGCAGCTCGTTGGATCAAAGAAAAAAGAGGATGTTCCCCAAGTTGTCATACAAGCAGTATATTTAGCAATTTGTGCTAGTTTCGTGGTCATCCTTATCGGTTTCTTCGCTGTTTCACCTATTTTAAACGGCATGCGCCTGGAAGAACCTGTAGAACGTATTGCGGCACAATTTTTAAGTATTATTGCAATTGGAATTATCCCTTTATTTACTTACACTGTTTTACGCGGGTTTATTGATGCATTAGGAAAAACTCGCACAACGATGATCATTACATTACTATCATTACCAATTAACGTAGTATTAAATTATGTATTAATTTTTGGTCATTTCGGTTTTCCAAAACTCGGTGGTGTTGGAGCGGCAATTGCTTCTGCAGCAACCTATTGGTGCATTTTAATTATTACCGTTATTATTATTCGTACGAAAGAACCTTTCGCATCTTTCAATATCTTTAAACAATTATATCGTCCTTCTCTTTCAAGTTGGACTGAATTCTTAAAACTTGGCGTCCCTATCGGATTTGCTATCTTTTTTGAAACAAGTATTTTCGCTGCGGTGACACTTATGATGAGTAATTTTAGTACGACAACAATCGCAGCTCATCAAGCAGCTATGAACTTCGCTTCCTTGTTATATATGACTCCTTTAAGTTTAGCAATGGCAATGACCATCGCTGTTGGATTCGAAGTTGGAGCAAAGCGATACAATAACGCAAAACAATATGGATTTATCGGGATTGGCTTAGCACTTGCATTCGCCCTATTATATTCAATTCTTCTCTATTTCTTTGATGATGCAATTGCTTCTATTTATACGACAGATATACAAGTTCATCATTTAGCAAAAGAATTTCTTATATTTGCGATTTTATTTCAAATTTCAGATGCAATTGCAACTCCTGTACAAGGGGCACTACGTGGTTATAAAGACGTAAATGTTTCCTTAATTATGACATTAATCGCTTATTGGGTAATAGGTCTCCCTCTCGGTTACATATTAGCAACGTATACTGACTGGGCAGCAAAAGGATATTGGATCGGTCTTATTATCGGTCTAGCATTTGGTGCCACTTTCCTTCTTGTCCGTCTCTTTCAAGTTCAAAGAAAATATACAACAGAAAACCGCCGCTCACGATAGAGGGCGGTTTTCTTTATGCATATTTTTTCTTTGAACGTATAACATAATGAAAAAGAAAGGTGGATACATATGGACGAAAAAGAAAAAAAGCAATCATTCGATGAAGAATTCGCCCCTGAAATTTCACCTGGATATCGACAAGATGTACATAAGCCACCTAAAAATAAAAACACTTCTTTTTTAATGGGTATTACCATTTTCGCTGCAGTACTACTTGTGCTTATCATTTTCGTTTACTTTTGATGGAAGGTGGTCATTAATATGAAGAAACAAAATTCCAATCGTTCGAAAAGAACTGTAAAAACAGAAAAAGGATATGCAGGTGATTCTGTTCTTACTCAAAAACAAGTCGAGCAAGGAAATTTATATATTGCTCAAAAAGAACTTGGTCAACAAAATGAAAACCTTTAGAATCCCTCAAAGAACTGGGGGATTTTTTTATCCGCTATTTGTAGCACTGATTCATGTTTCACTTTATTGTACATACTGCTTTTGTTCTAACACCTTAAATATATTATTAACCTTTACAATTTTCATTTCATAATTCAATTTCATTTCGCTTCTCTTACCATTTTCAGTACCCGCAACGTACGCTGCAGTTTGATAACGAAAACTTTCATCCGTCACTTCACGTATGTCCTCGTTTATAAATTTATACTCTAAATCCCGAAACCGATTTGGATAATAATTTCCTATTAATTGTTCATATCCTCTATTTACAAATAGTTCTTCACCTTTTCGTTTCACATCTTCTTTATTATTAAGCTCAAACACTGATAATTGCTCTGTCACAAAATGTTCTCCTACCTTTTTCATTTCATTATGAGTTAAAGTTTCTATACTTTTGTTCTTTAATTCATTATTTAATCCGTACTGATCAATCGGTTTAAAGCTAGCAAAAACCTCCTCTTTATATGACCAAAACAATCCAAAAGCGATACATAAAGAAGTGATTAATAGTCTTTTCTTCATAATACTCCCGCCCTTCTTCATAATGATAGGTATATTTTAACATATAGAAAGAAAATTCTGATATCATGAAGTGGAATAAGTTAACATAGAAATGAGGAACAATTATGGACTCTTACAAACAATATATAAAAGAAGCTTTGCCTAATCTTTCTATACATTCATATAAAGTGAAACTATAATCAGCGGGGTTTTTGTTCATCCCCCACTGATTATTAGTTAAACCAATCAGACATTTACGGGCAGTTGATCTCCCACCTAACTTCTTTGCTCCAGCCGAATTTTGAGGTGGGAGTTTTACTGCCCGTTAATGTCGGATAAACAAAATGAAGAAGGATGGGATAATGTAGCGGTTATAGTAAATGAGGAGCTACTGTTTCGTTTCCCGCGAAAACAAGAATATGCAATGCGAATTCCTTTAGAAAAAGAACTGTGCATAATTCTCTCTCATTTGCTACAAGAAATCGAGGTTCCAAAGTATCACCTATTATATAAAAATGATGCTGATACTTTTCCACTTTGTAGTTACTATACTCTCATTCATGGTGAACCGTTTAAAAAAGAAATAGTTACCAAGCTAGAAAAAAAAGAACTTGAAGTAATTATTACACAATTAGCGACTTTCCTTGCGGCTCTACATAGTATTCCTTTAAAGCGTGTGAAGGCATTAAAATTCCCTATAGAAAAAACACTGACCTACTGGAAAGAGCTACAAACTAAGTTAAATCAGTATGTTACTAACAGTCTTACTTCGTTACAGAAATCATCTTTAAATCGGTTATTTGAAAATTTCTTTACATGTATCGATACATCCACTTTTCAAAATACAATTATTCACGCTGACTTTACACATCATCACATTTTATTTGATCACCAAAATAAAACCATTTCAGGTATTATCGATTTTGGTGATGCTCAAATTGGAGATCCCGCCTTTGATTTTGCTGGGCTATATTATGATTTCGGACATGAATTTACTACATCAGTATATGAACATTACAGTACGCTTATTTCACACCATGATCCATTACTCATTCACCGCATCACGAGTTTTTATCAATACAGTCCTTTACTACATAATATGATTTATAACTTTGAAACAAAGAATGAACTTGAATTTCTAGCAGGTATAGAACAACTGAAAGTAATACTACAGGGATGAGATTACATTCTCTCCCTATAATCTCTCTCCTCATACATCATTAATTTTTTATCCATTTCAACAATAACTTGATACAGTTGAAATGCTTGTAAAATTTTCAGTTGAATTCCAAAAGGAGCATTCTGTTCTTTTAACCATTGAAATACTTTCGTTTCATCTTCCATTGATTATTCCTCCCTTTATTAAAATCTGCTACAAATATACGGTAAATGATGAAAAGCTTTTCATGTCAATAACAAAAAAGGATGCAAAATTGCATCCTTTAATGTACGATATTTTTCTTCTGTTTCGCTTCTTTCTTTGCTTCTTCCCTTTGGCATTCACTACGAAACGCACAACTCATACACTCAGAACGAAAATGACGCTCTGTATAATGCTCAGGTTGCTGCAACATTTCTTTCATTCTAGATAAATCAGCCATTCCAGTTATAATATCTTCCTGTTTCGGAATGTACTCATACTTAGTTCCTTCTATTAAATTAATAACTTCAATTTTTCCGGGAAGAATGCCAAAAGCTTTATAATTGAATACTGTCATTAACTTTTGACAAAGAGCAAGCATTTCCTCATCCGCATCGACAACATACTTTTTAATTACAAACGACTCAGTACTCCACTCACCAACTTCTAATGTCAATGACATGTGGACACCTAGCTCTTCCATATATGTTTGAAATTTTTCATATAAAAATAACGGCGGTGTCTGACTATCATCTCTTTCAACAAATTGTAATAAGTGATCTGTTAGCTTCGCTAACACAATATAATACTCCGTCTTCGAAGCAAACATATTAATCCTTACTTTTTTCCAATACTTTTCTATTAATATTAAAAGTACGATTCTCGTTTGTTGGCCCGCAGGTAGTGTGTAATATTCGTTAATAATTCGATTCACAATCATTTGTGCGATTTGTTGCCATTCAAACGAAGAAGGTTCTCTTCTTTTTATATGACGAAAATAAAATTTATGCGGGCAACGCATAAAATCATACAAATGATAATCTGTCATCGTTTTGATTGCGATTTTCTCGTGCACTTGCTCTTCATCTCCCTTCTGCCATTAAGAAAGGTGTTTTACAAATTCAGCTCCAAACTGTAAACATTTTTCTACATCTTCATCTTCTGGCGTTAATTCTACTTTTAGTCCTTCTAACACAACTGCAGCTCCGCGCTCTTGTAGCTTTTCTATTAAAATGTCAACCGCCACGCCGTACTTCGGATAAGCTGAATCACATGACCCGAATACTGCCGCTTTTTTCCCAGTTAAATCAATAGAATCCATTGCGTCATAAAAATCTAAGAAATCATCAGGAAGGTCACCGTCTCCCCAAGTGTAAGCACCTAAAATAATTCCATCATACTGTTCTAACATAGAAGCTTCTGGTGAATCCATAATATCGACAACTTCAATTTCATTTTCTGTTTCACGAATTGCACCCGCAATATGATCAGCCATTTCCTCTGTATTTCCACTCATACTTGCAAAAATCATTACTAACTTACTCAACTAAATCTCTCCTTTTACCTTGTATCTCTTTTTCTGTTAGAAGTGTACTCTTCTCATCTACATATTCAGATCGAATTACATTTCGTTGCCATTCCATATGCTGATCAACATCTTTATTTTTATTTTTTAATCCCCTCCGCAGAAGGTGAAATTTTTTTCTCATTAACATGTCGCATCCATCCTATTGATAATAATTATCAATTTCAACTACCTTTAGATTAATTGACATTGATTATCACTGTCAACAACTATTTTTTAAAAAATGATTAAAATGTACAAGCTTGTCCGTTAGCTATTCATATACTATAAATGAGCATAGTTCTTTCTCAGCCCTCTCTGACGGAAAGAAATAAAAGCAACTGCGATAGAGCGCAGTTGCCTTTTTTTATACTTTTCTACGATTTTAGTAATCTTATCGCTGTCTCTAGAAATAATTCCACTCCATAAATTAAAGCTGCTTCATCTACATCAAATTTTGGATGATGATGTGGATAACAAGTATCTACCTTTTCATTTCCCGTCCCCAATTTAATGAAGCAACCCGGTGCTTTTCTTAAATATGCTGAAAAATCTTCTCCTCCCATAGAAGGTTCAAGCTTCACAACACGCTCATTCCCAAACAAATATAGTGCACTTTCTTCTACTACTTTCGTAATATATTCATCATTAATAACCGGATCATATCCATATCGATACGTATATGTATACTTCCCTCCATGTGCTTTTGTAATTCCTTTCACGATTTTCTCAATTTTCTCTTCTGCTTCCACCCTTAATGCTTGATTAAATGAGCGAACAGTTCCCATTAAAGTTGCTGCACTAGGAATAATATTATCAGCTATTCCCCCATGAAACTGTGTAACTGAAACGACCCTTTGCATGAAAGCACTTGTATTTCTTGATACGATATGTTGTAAATTTGTAATAATCTGTGCTCCGATAGCAATAGGATCTATCGTTTCTTCTGGCCTCGCCGCATGCCCTCCTTTCCCTTGAATTTCAACTGTAAATACGTCCGGTGCCGCCATCATCGGCCCATACGCAATTCCGATTTTCCCGCTCTCCAATCCAGACATAACATGTAAACCTATTACATAATCAACACCATCCATCACGCCTGCCTCAACCATTTCTTGTCCCCCGCCAGGATACACCTCTTCTGCGTGCTGAAAGAAGAGACGAATCTCACCTACAAAATCTTCCTTTATATTTGATAGCACCTCTGCTGTACTTAACAAAATAGCTGCGTGAGCATCATGCCCACATGCATGCATCATTCCTTTATTCACAGACGTATAAGATTTCCTTGTCTCCTCTTGAATTGGTAAAGCATCTATATCAGCTCGAATCGCAACTACTTTCCCTTGTCCCGTCCCTCTTTTAATTGCTAGTACACTATACTTCGTCGGTCTCGTTACTTCAAAAGAAGAAAATGAACATAATGTTTCATATATAAATTGTGAAGTTTCTTTTTCATGAAATGATAATTCCGGATATTTATGAAAATGCTGTCTCCATTTTATAATGTTTTCTTCTGAAATAAGATCCTTCCACATCCTCTTCATCAGAAATTCCTCCTCTTATGAAACTTTAACAATTCATACATTAACTATGAAAAACTCAAACAAATATTACATTTCTATACATTCTCCCAGACCACTTTTATACATTCACACAATCCACTTCCTATTTACATGTCAAACCCATTACAAATTCATACTGAATGTAATATAATTGCTAAGTTAGGGATTTTCTTTTTTAGTATTTAGTGCTAATATCAGAAAAGAGCCTTTTGACTTATTTTTACCTAAAATGTGGAATTTTGTTTTTTTCACAATAATGTAGGACATGATACCTACAAAGAGCTATCATTTCATTAAGAGAGGGAAAGACATGGAAAGATTAAAAGAGATATGGTCTCGACCACTCACACAATGGGTTGCAAAGACGGTTTATTACCTTGCAATTTTATTTGCATTACTTTGGTTGTATGGATTCCATGATACAAACACAAGTACATTTATTTACAACGAATTTTAGGGTGGGAACGTTATGAAGTTATTAGAACAAATTGAAAAGTGGGCTATTGAAACGCCTGATCAAACTGCTTTTGTTTGGCGAGATGCGAAAATTACGTACAAACAATTAAAGGAAGATTCTGATGCGTTAGCACATTGGATTTCTTCTGAGTATCCAGATGATCGTTCACCAATTATGGTGTATGGCCATATGCAACCTGAAATGATTATTAACTTTTTAGGATGTGTAAAAGCTGGACACGCTTATATTCCTGTAGATTTATCTATCCCAGCTGATCGTGTACAACGTATCGCTGAAAATTCTGGTGCGAAACTACTTTTATCAGGAACTGAAGTAACTGTAACTGATTTACCAGTTCGCATTGTAAGTGAAGACAACTTAAAAGATATTTTCTTTACTCATAAAGGGAACACTCCAAATCCTGAACATGCGGTAAAAGGTGATGAGAACTTCTACATTATTTACACATCAGGAAGCACAGGTAATCCGAAAGGGGTTCAGATTACTTATAACTGCCTTGTAAGCTTTACAAAATGGGCTGTAGAAGATTTCAACTTACAAACAGGACAAGTATTCTTAAACCAAGCACCTTTCTCATTCGATTTATCTGTCATGGATATTTACCCATCATTAGTAACAGGTGGTACACTTTGGGCAATCGATAAAGATATGATTGCACGTCCAAAAGACTTGTTTGCTTCTTTAGAGCAATCGGATATACAAGTATGGACTTCAACACCATCTTTCGCAGAGATGTGTTTAATGGAAGCATCTTTCTCTGAGAGTATGCTACCGAACATGAAAACATTCTTATTCTGCGGTGAAGTGTTACCAAATGAAGTAGCTAGAAAATTAATTGAGCGTTTCCCGAAAGCGACAATTATGAATACGTACGGTCCAACAGAAGCTACTGTCGCTGTAACAGGTATTCACGTTACAGAAGAAGTGCTTGATCAATACAAATCACTTCCAGTTGGCTACTGTAAATCAGACTGCCGCCTTCTTATTATGAAAGAAGATGGCACCATGGCACCTGATGGTGAAAAAGGTGAAATCGTAATTGTCGGTCCAAGCGTAAGCGTTGGATATTTAGGAAGCCCTGAATTAACAGAAAAAGCATTTACTATGATTGACGGTGAGCGTGCCTATAAAACAGGCGATGCTGGCTATGTTGAAAATGGTCTTCTATTCTATAATGGTCGTCTTGATTTCCAAATTAAGCTGCATGGTTATCGAATGGAATTAGAAGAAATTGAGCATCACCTTCGTGCGTGTTCTTACGTAGAAGGAGCAGTTATCGTTCCAATTAAAAAAGGTGAGAAATACGATTATTTATTAGCGGTTGTTGTTCCTGGCGAACATTCATTTGAAAAAGAATTCAAATTAACATCTGCAATTAAAAAAGAACTCAATGAGCGGTTACCAAACTACATGATTCCACGTAAATTCATGTATCAATCTTCTATTCCAATGACACCAAATGGAAAGGTAGATCGCAAAAAATTATTGAGTGAGGTTACAGCATGACCGCATATGGATCATTTTATTTTTTCGCTATAGTGGGCATTTTATTAATACCTACTATCATAGCTGGATTAAAAGGTAAAATGTTGCGTAAATATAATGCCGTTTTAACATTAGTCATGATTGCTATTATCTTCTCGGATAAACCGAAGCAAGCGATTATGTTAGCCGCATTTATTATTTGGCAATATGCCCTAATTAAAGGCTATTTAATTTTAAGAAAACAAAATAATAGTACATTCATGTTTTGTATAGCTGTTATTTTATCGATTTTGCCACTTATTTTGGCAAAAATCGCACCATTTGTACCTGAATTACATTTTATTGTTTTCGCAGGTATGTCTTACGTAACATTTAGAGCTGTACAAATGGTCTTTGAAGTTCGTGATAATTTAATTAAAGAACTTTCCTTCTTTAATTTCTGGGAGTTTGTTTTATTCTTCCCTGCGATTTCAAGTGGACCTATCGATCGTTACCGTAGATTCCAAAAAGATATCCAAAAGCCACCTAGCGCTGAAGAATATCAAAAGTTACTATATACAGGGCTTAACCGTATTTTTCAAGGTTTTCTGTATAAATTTATAATCGCGCACTTGATAACAACATATCTTGTAAAGGCAGTATTCGCCAATCAAGATACACTTTTATCTAATACGATTTTTATGTATGCTACTAGCATGCAATTATTCTTTGACTTTGCAGGTTATAGTGCGTTCGTAATTGGTATCAGTTACATGATGGGAATTAAAACTCCTGAAAACTTTAATAAGCCATTCCTTAGTCGTAACATTAAAGACTTCTGGAACCGCTGGCACATGAGTTTATCATTCTGGTTCCGTGATTTTATTTACATGCGTTTCGTCTTTTTTGCAACGAAGAAAAAGTTAATTAAAAACCGCTACACAATTTCGTATATCGGTGCATTTTTAAACTTCTTCATCATGGGAATTTGGCACATCCAAGGAAGCGCTGTTGCGCAGTATGTTATTTATGGTCTATATCATGCCGCACTGTTTATTTTATTCGATATTTTCGAACGAAAAAACAAGAAGCATAAGTTTTGGCCAAACAATAAATTTACACATGTCCTTGCGATTGTAATTACGTTCCACGTTGTATGTTTCGGTTTCCTAATTTTCTCTGGACACCTTAACAGATACTTTTAATGCACCCTTCTTATACTACTAAGAAGTTGCACATATAATATATTTCGGATATAAAGGAGATTTTAAAAATGGCAGAATTCAAAGAGCAAGTATTAGATATTTTAGAAGAAGTATGTGAAAACGATATTGTGAAAGAAAACTTAGATGTTCAATTATTTGAAGAAGGTATTCTTGATTCTTTCGCTGTAGTATCTTTATTAGTTGAATTCCAAGAGCGTTTAGATATTGAAGTTTCTATTTCTGATTTTGACCGTGACGAGTGGGCTACACCAAACATGGTTATTAAGAAGTTGGAAGAAATCCGATGAACAAAGCAAAATTCGGTCCGATGCTTTTAGCATTGGCCCTTTTTGCTGTATTCTTACTTATTCCAACGCGCTTCCTACTTCCACTTTTAAGTGATGAAAAAGTAGAACAAGCTGCCACTTCTTTAAAAGAAGAAAAGATTCAAAGTATGATTTTACAGCAAAAGATGTTAGCAGACCCGAAATACCTTCCGATGTACGGTTCATCGGAATTCGCACGTATGGATGCTTTCCATCCATCAAATTATTTCAAAGTAAAGCCTGAAGGGTTCACACCATTCCTGCTTGGACGCGGGGGAACACAAGACCTTGTACATGTGTTAAACTTTGCATCTACAATGGATCAATTGAAAGATAAGAAAATGGTATTCGTTCTTTCTCCGCAATGGTTTGTACCACAAGGTATTGATGAAACACACTTTGCACCTAACTTCTCAAAACAACAAGGCTATCACTTGCTTTTCAATGATGACTTAAAGCCTGAAATGAAAAAGCAAATCGCAAAACGTTTATTAAACTTTGAGATTGTTAAGAAAGAAACTTTACTAAAAATTTCGCTTGAAGGTATCGTTTATGATGATACAAAGCATAAAGTAAAAGCACTTGCTGCTAAACCTTTCGCTTATATTTATCGTAACATTTTAGATCGTAAAGATTTATTTACAGCAATGTTTGATATTAAACCGCATAAAGAAAAACTTGACCCTTCATTAAAACAAATGAATTGGGACGAGGCTCGTAAACATGCAGATCAAACTGGTGCTGTAGAATCAGGATCTAACGAATATGGTATCGAAGATGATTACTTCAATAGCAAAATTAAGAAGAAATTAAAGCAACGTGAAGGCTACTTAAAAAATGATGCTTATGATCAATCGCCAGAATATGAAGATTTACAAATTGTACTTGATTTATTAAAACAATCTGGTGCAAAACCACTCTTCATTTCTGTTCCTGTAAAAGGTCCTTGGTACGATTACGCTGGCTTCCCGAAAGAACGTCGCGAATTGTACTATAAGAAAGTTCATGAGCAAATTGAGAAAGCTGGCTATCCAATTGCCGACTTCTCGAATCATGAGTATGATAAATATTTCTTAAAAGATCATATGCATTTAGGTTGGAAAGGCTGGGTTTATATCGATGAGGCCATCCAACAATTTTATAAAGCAAACTAATGAAAAGACCACTTGAATTATTCAAGTGGTCTTTTTCTATATATATTTTGTAATTGTTCGATTACGTTCTCTGCTTCTTTCATAACTCGCTCCACTACATGCTGAGCTGATTCTATTCGTGCTAATGATGACGCTTGCCCTGCCCAAAGCGACATGTATTCTCCTTTATTTTGTTTTGCTGCTTCTTGGCGTATTTTAGAGGTTAATACATTTTGCACTGGATACATCGGAAGCCCTTCTTCTTTCCCTTCATGTCTCTCTATAAATTCATTACGAATACCCCGCGCATATTTCCCGGAAAACGCACGGGTCACAGTTGTACTCGTATCTGTACTATGTAACACTGCTTCTTTATACACATCATGCGTAATACTTTCTTCACTCGTTAAAAAGGCTGATCCCATTTGAACAGCTTCTGCCCCCAGTGTAAATGCTGCAACAAGCCCTTGTCCGTTCATTACACCACCTGCTGCAACAATCGGGATATGCGGGACTGCTGCTACTAACTGTGGAATTAATGCAAACGTACCAATCATAGCGTCCTGTTCTTTCCCAATAAACGTTCCTCTATGCCCTCCTGCCTCACTACCTTGACCGACAATAATGTCTACTCCTAATTCAGCAAGCACCCTCGCCTCTGTCACATGAGTAGCTGTTCCGATAACTTTTATTCCTCTTCTTTTTAAGTCACCTATTTCTTCTTTTTCTAACGTTTGAAATGCAAAGCTAACGACTGGTACGTTTTCTTCTATTAACACTTGTAATTGTTCTTTATAGCTTTTGGGGAGCTTTATCGCCTCTTCTTCCCCTATACCGAATTCTCTATTCATCCCGCTAAGTAATACCTTTGCCAAGTTTACTTTCTCTTCTTCTATCTGTATCTCTTTCGTTAACAGTAAATTAACACCGAAAGGCTTATCAGTTCGTTCCCTTATTTTATAAATTGCTTCACGAATTTGCTCAGGGCTCATATAGCCTGCTCCAAGCGTTCCTAGTCCTCCGCTATTACTTACAGCTGCAACAAGATCAGGCGTCGTAATCGCACCTGCCATACCTGCTTGAATGATGGGATACTTAATTTGTAATAGATCTATTACGCGACTTGTAAACATCATTTCTCCTCCTATTCCCCTTATATCTTCTTTATTTGACAAACTTTCCCCTTCTTTTACAAGGGTTGAACTTCATAGGAAGCGAATATATTGAAAGGGAAGGAGGCTGAAAACAATGATATATCCAAATGCGTTACAACAAGGTGATACAGTAATGATTATTGCACCGTCCGGCCCACCAACAATTGAAAATGTATTAAAAGGGGTAACCCTATTACAAGAAATGGGTTTATCTGTAGTAATCGGGAAGAGTGTTTATGAGAAATATGGATATTTAGCTGGAAGTGATCAAGTTCGGCTCGATGATATACATGGAGCATTTACAAATAATGAAGTAAAGGCCATTTTCTGTGCACGAGGTGGTTATGGAAGTGCCCGTCTCCTCCCTCACATTCAATATGAAATCATTCAGCAGAATCCAAAAATCTTTTGGGGATATAGCGATATTACAGCTTTACATACTGCCTTTTCACGTTATGCAAAGCTTGTTACTTTTCATGGTCCAATGGTTGAAGAATTAGGTAAAGGTGTAGATTCTCTTTCTTTATCTTCTTTCAATCAACTATTCCATCCGTATTCAAACATCTTATCTGCTTCAGAATGTATCGTACCTACCTCTCCATGTACAGTTACAGGCACATTGGCGGGAGGGAATTTAACTGTATTAACGAGTATAATTGGCTCACCCTATGAGATAAATACGGCTAATAAACTTTTGTTGCTTGAAGACATTGGGGAAGAACCGTATCGCATTGACCGCATGTTAAATCAGCTACTTTTATCTGGCAAGTTTAATGAATGTAGCGGTGTTATTTTTACAAGTTGTCACGACTGCACTCCTTCTAAACCATCTCAATCATTGCAAACAATACTATATGAATATTTCGCACCATATCATATACCTGTCCTATTCGGTTTACCGATTGGACATATAAACCCAAACATCGGGATTCCTCTTGGAGCTACAGCGACAATAAATACAAATAATAAAACACTCTCTATTTCTTCTGGCGTAGCCAATCCGTATTCAAATTAAAAAGGAAAAGCGATTCCGCTTTTCCTTTTATTTATAATAATTAAAAATTCGTCCAGATGCGATATCTGCAACTTCTTCTGGAATAAATGTTTTACTTATATCAGTGCCAACATTTAATACTGCTGTAGCATCTTTCTCAATGCTACCAAATAATTCTTTTCCACGTATCGTAATAAGGGGCGTTCCTTCTGGCAACACGTCTTTTACAAATTCCATTTGTGTAAAGAACGGAACGATCCATCTACCCTCTCCTTGGAAATGACGCAAGCGAAGTATTCCTTCTGTTGCCCCGTCCTCTGCTTCTAGTGAACCAGCAACATAAAACTCAGTAGATAAGAGCAATTCATAAAATTCCTTTTGCTTCTGTTTATCGTCCCCTGCTACAACAAGTACTTCTTCTATTCTCTTTACCGGAATTTGCTCCATATGATGCCACCCCTATTTCAAAATGATTGTACTTAGATTATACGAAATATTCTTATTTTTTTCTACATAATTCGCAATTATTTTCTTAAAATAATTTTAATACTTCTTTTGTCGTTACAATCGTAGCAAATTCATCATGTAAGTTTACAAGTGTCATATTGTGAATGTCCTCTGCACTATACTCTGCCCCGTCCAGACCTTTACGATTGAATGTAGCCGTCGCATCGCTCACTAAATACGTTGTAAATCCTAAATTACCTGCCATTCGTGTTGTAGTCTCCACACAATGATTTGTCGTTAATCCTACAATCACTACCGTATTACATTTTTGCTCTCTTAATTGTTCTTCTAAATTTGTCCCAATGAACGCGCTATTAACGGATTTCCGGATAATTATTTCATCTGGCAGTGGTTTCACTTCTTCTTTAAAGTTTACTGTTTCTGCTTGTTGATAAAACATCGACTGAACATCTTCTTTATTTACATGTTGAATATGAAAAACTGGTCGCTTCCTTCTTCTCCATTCTTCTAATAAATTTTTCATATTTTCTTCAGCAAAAAGATTATTTCTCTCACCCCAGTATGGTAATTGAAACGCCTTTTGTACATCAATTATGATAAGTGCTATTTGATTAGTCATCATTTTCTCCTTAATTTGGTTGTAGTTGAAATACAAAACCAAGTTGCTGCGACGCAGTAATAAAACAAATATAAGCGCAAAGTTCTACAATTTCTTTTTCCGTCCAATATTGTTTTAATACATGAAACATATTATCATCTATCGCCTTTCGATCATGAACAAATGTATGCGCAAAAGTAACGGCTACACTAATCTCCTCTGCCTTTTGCACATCATCAGGTCTTCCCTTTGCCATGCAGTACGGACATTCATTCCCATACGCTAATGTTCTTCTCACTTGCTCCTTCAACTCTGCTGAAAGTGTTCCTTTATTGTACAGTGTATCCTCTAACGTACTCCACGAATGTAATATATCCAGATTATGGCCTAATAAATTTTGAAACTTTGTATCTCCTACATTTGATAATGAAATTCTCTCCATCATTTTCCCTCCTATTTCCTTCTGTTTTATTGTAAAATAAATGAAGTTCACTTTACATTTCATATGAATCTTAATTCATATTTTTTCTTTACAAAAATTATTATTTTACTGGAGGTATATTTACAAATGCAACTAGACCGTGTCGATCGAAAGATTTTAAATGAATTATATAATGATAGTCGCCTTTCCATGCGTGAATTGGCGAAACGAGTAAACTTATCTGCTCCGTCTACTGCAGAACGTGTTCGCAAACTTGAAAGTGAAGGCGTGATTCAAAAGTACACAATCGATATCGATTATAAAAAAGCAGGACTTGTTTTAGATTGTATTTTAGAAATCACTTTAAAAAACGGTGATACAACACGTATGCAACAGTTTATTCAGTCTTATCCATCTGCAAGTTTTTGTTACCGAGTAACAGGAAGCTTATGCTACATTGTAAAAATTTCTGTTCCTTCACTCGTTGAACTTGAAGATTTTATCAATGATGTTTCTTCATATGCAACGACAGTTTCTCATATCGTATTATCAGAAGTATCTCTTACTCCTGATATTGAACATATCTTCCCAGAAGCTTAATTTATTTTTATTCATAAAACACAAAAAAACCCCTTACAATAAGAATAAAAATAATATATTATGTATTAAAATACATAAAGTTCGAGAAAGGGGCTTTACATTGAAAATCTGGTTTTATGAAAAAACGGCACAATTAGACGACTTGCTTGGCATTTGGGATAATGTTCCCACTATCCCTCGAATTGGTGAAAAAGTGGAGATTTTAAAAACAGTCCGTATCGTTACAGATATTAAATATGTAAAGAACGGTAATAATTTTCGTGTAGAAATTATTACAAATTAAAAAGTAGCTCTTTAGGAGCTACTTTTTAATTATCTATCCTGTGCTTTCTTTATAACAATTTTATCTTCTTCTACAGATACTGTTACATAATCATTTTCTTCTAATCGAAGCTTATTTACAGCCTCATCTGGTAGCTCTACAGCCATCAGTCTATCTGTTACAATTACTTGACTATACACTTCATTTTCTTGTGATGCACTCACTACTTTTTCCTCATTTATAAAGCGTACTGGTGGCACACCTACTTCTTTTACTGTACGCCATTGCTTCCAAACGTAAGGAATTAACCAAAGTAACCCAACAACTGTAAGACCGATACCGATCCATAAATTACTTTGTGCTTGTAATTCAGTAATTGAGATTGCGCTACTCTCTTCTCCACCGACAAATTGCATACTTGTTGCAATTAAATTATTTAGAGCGTGTACAGCGATATTCGTCCATATATTTTTCGTCTTTATGTATAAAAGACACATTACAACACCAAACATGAACGCACCAATAACATCAAAATGTCCTAAACCAAAAATAAGTGAAGATATGATTACAGCTTTTTTAATTCCCCATTTATAAGCCATTCGTTGTAAAAAGAATCCCCTAAAAATAACCTCTTCCATAATAGGTGCTAATACACATGCTGAAATGAAAGTAAATATCGTCATATATACGTTACTCGTGTTAATAACATTTCCGTCTTCTAACATAGTAACTAAGAAATTCGGTAACGTATGTGCTAATATGTAAAATTGAATATGAGATATACCAACTGAAAAAATCATTCCCATTATCGTTGCTAATACAATTAATCCCCACGGTAAACGTCCTGGCTTATCAAAAAAACTGTTAAATACAACGTTATTTTTATTTGTTTTTACGTATAACCAAAATAACGGAAATACAAAAAATAATGTTATTTGTGAAATAACCTCCATCGTATTCTCAGAAACATTTGATAGACCTAATGGGATCATCGTAAGGAACACCCCTATAATCATCCATCCAAAAAAGCTACGTAGTCTTATACGTGAAAATGCATAGTGCATATAGAACACCCCCAAAGATAGTAAAATAAATGGTGTGATAACTAAATTATAATATGAATATAGTTGAAATTCTTCCTGTTTGTCTCAAACACTTTTGAACAACATATATAGTAATCATTCTTTTCTTTCAATTGAAATCTACGAGAAAGTTATGTAATAAAAATCCCCGTTTTTACAAGCGGGGATTTCTTTTATTATAATACGTCACGTTTTTGGAATAATGCACTTGATGCTACAAGTAATACAACAAAGTATGCAGCTACAAGTAATAATGAAGTTGTAAATGTAAACTCTGTAAATGTTGGTTCCATTCCGCCACTTACTAGTTTATTACTATCGTACACACTTAAATTTAAATGGAAAAACACTACAAATTTCGCTACACCTTTTGCAAACATCATTAGTATCATATTAATTGGTCCTTGTAAAAAGAAGAGGAACATCGTAATAATCAATGGTAATACAGACTTTCTAAATACGTTTGCTAAGAAAAATGCAAGCGTCGCAAAGAAGAACGGTGAAAGTACTTGATATAAAGTAGATTTCATTACGATTCCTAACGTTAATTCTGTTTTACTACCATCCATTACAATTCCGCCAATAATCATTGCAATTAAAGTGCTAGCAAATATGATAAATACTATAGTAAGTAGCACTGTAATATATTTAGAGAATAAAACTGTAATTCGTTTTCTTGGACGGATTAATAACTGCTTAATTGTACCTTTTTGGAACTCATCAGTAATCATACGAGAAGCAATTGTAATCCCAAAAATTGTTGCAAACAAAGTAATTAAACCAATCTCTGAACTTGCAAAATCTAAATATGATCCTTTAAATTCACTTCCGTCTCCCCATTTCAGCATCGCTAAAACTCCCAAAATCTCCAATACTGCAATGACACCAATTAAAATATACATACCTTTTTTCGCATGTAACTTTAAAAATTCATTTTGAATTAATTTAAACATTACGCTTTCACTCCCCCTGTAATCGCTAAGAACTCATCCTCTAACGTTTTATTTTGAACAGTAACTCCGTATACAAGCACATCGTCATTTACAAGTTTTTTTACAAGTTGTGGGATTTCTTCTTTCATTACAGATACTGCAATTACATTTCCTTGCGTCTTACCTTTAATAATTTCATTTGCTTTCTGTACTTGATCTACTTCAAACGCTACAACTACTGTCTCATCGTGTTTCGCTTGTTCATGTAAGTTGTACTCTTGCACAAACTCACCTTGCTTAATAATAACGACGCGATCACACATGAGTTCAATTTCACTTAATAAGTGACTTGATACGATTACAGCAATATTCTCTTCTTTCGCTAAACGTTGTAAATAATCACGAATTTGGCGAATACCAGCTGGATCTAATCCATTTGTCGGCTCATCTAAAATTAAGATTTTTGGCTGATGAAGTAATGCCTGTGCAATTCCTAAACGTTGTTTCATACCAAGTGAATATGTTTTCACCTTTTTATGAATCGCATGCTCTAATTCAACAAGCTTTACAATCTCAGCAATGCGCTCTTTACTAATTGGTGTAATTGCCATATTCGCAAAATGCTTTAAGTTTTGCATTCCAGTCATATAATCATATAGTTCAGGATTTTCTACAATCGCTCCAATTTGCTCTAGCGCCTTTTCACGCTCCGTGCGAATACTATGACCACAAATTGTAATATCGCCCTCTGTCATTGATATAAGACCTGTCATCATACGAATTGTCGTCGTTTTACCACTACCGTTCGGTCCAAGAAACCCGTACACTTCCCCTTCGCGAACTTCAAATGATAAACCGCGGATAATTTCCGTTCCACCAATCTTTTTTCGAACATTCTCTAACTTTACTACTACGTTTCCCAATGTCGATTCCTCCTTTAGACTTCTAGTTTTTTATCGATTATGCGACCTGTTATATAAACAAGTAGAACAAATATACCGATTGAAAAAGTAAGACTATATAAATTCATAAGTCTTTCTGGATATAATATGAGATTCATATCCGCCGATTCATCTATATAAACTAATTTTTTAATAAAAGTAGGTATAGGCGCAAGTCGGCCCAGCATTTCATATATCAGATTGATTACTTTCGTTACTAGTAAAAATAGGAAGAAAATAATTACGTACTCCATTTTTTTCTTTTTCAAAGAAAATACTTTCACACCAGCTACTATAAAAAGTAAGACTAACAATATACTTGATAAATTAAATACATATAACACGCTACTAAATAACTGCTTTACCATATCTAGCGTAAGTGTACTTTCGGTAAATAACAATT
The DNA here is from genome assembly GCF_007680225.1 of Bacillus sp. DE0042. Lineage (NCBI taxonomy): Bacteria > Bacillati > Bacillota > Bacilli > Caryophanales > Bacillaceae > Bacillus > Bacillus sp. DE0042. The sequence continues at coordinate 1,431,955 of NZ_VEJP01000001.1, forward strand.
CATGGAGTTCTGTACCTTTTATTACTTTCATCGAGATACTATAGAAAAACATAGCACCTATTAATTCAAAACACATTAAGCTAATTGCTGCATATGACAATATTGCTAAAACAATTTTTTTACCAGATATCGGTGTTAACCGAAATAATTTACTTTCAGTCATTTTCCCAAACGCAGACATCGCCTGCAGAAATACTAATACCGCAAAAATTAAATAAACTAAGAATACTAAAGCAATTGTAATCATTTGCCTTACTTCTCCTGATTCTTGTTTAATATAATTCCCCATACTTACAAAAGCGACAGCTGCAATAAATATGAATGACAATAACGAAATGAAAATTTGTTTTTTATTCGCATTGTACATATATATTAAACTGGCCTTCATCTACTAAACACCTCCTTAAACAAATCCGTAACAGCTTTTCCTCGTTGGAAACGTAATTCCTCTACATTTTCATGCAGTACACTTTCACCATCTTTTAAAAAGATTACTTCGTCAAAAATATTTTCCACTTCTCCAATTAAATGTGTTGCAATTAAAATCGTACAATCTTCGCGATAAAACTGTAAAATAAGTTCTAATACGTGTTCTCTAGAAACAAGATCAATTCCGCCAAGCGGTTCATCTAGTACGTATAACTTTGCTTTCCTCGAAAATGTTAAAATAATTTGTAGCTTTTCAACCATACCTTTTGATAAAGCTGTAATTTTTTCTTCTAACGGTATTTTAAATTCCGCAATCGTATCTACCGCTTTTTGAATGTCGAAGTCTTTATAAAAATCTCGATAGAAGAATAAAGAATCTTTTACCGTCATCCAATCATCAAATACTGGTTTATCCGACATAAAAGAAACAATTTCTTTCGTTTCTAATCCTACTTTTTTACCAGCGATTGTAATACTGCCTTCAGAAGGATGCTGCAGACCGGCAATCATTTTCAATAACGTCGTTTTCCCGCTTCCGTTATCTCCGACGAGTCCTATAATTTTCCCTTCCGTAATCTCTATGTTTAATTCACGGATCACTGCTTTTAATCCGTATCTCTTCCATAAGTTTTCTATTTTTAATAACTCTGTCATTCGCTCTCCTCCCTCTTCTCATGTAATGAAGAACGAAGGATTGTAAGAATTTCTTCTTCTGAAAAACCTAAATTGTCCATTCCATCTATAAAAGAATGAAGTAATTCTTTCGCCATCTCTTTTCGCAGCTCCATAATTTTCTCCCCTTCATTCGTTACATATCGACCCATTCCTCTACGTGTTACAACAACCCCATCCCGTTCTAGCTCTTGAAATGTACGCTGAATCGTATTTGGATTTACTTGTAATTCACTCGCTAATTCACGTACAGAGGGAATTTTATCACCAGGCAATAAATGTCCTGTTACGATTTCTTTTTTTATGTATTCCATTACCTGAATGTAAATTGGTGTATTTGGAGAAAACTCTATTTTCATTTCTTCCCTCCTTTTGTATTGGTGTACTAGTTAAATAATACACCGATACAAAAGGATTGTAAATACCCATTTAATTACAAAAAAGTTCTATCCAGCTAATGGATAGAACTTTTTTAACGAAAATCGTTATACGAAAATAATAGTGTTATGTAAACAAATCCATAAAGAAAAGCTGTCTTATCAATGAATAAGACAGCTTTTCTTTATGATCGTATATTAAAAATCAAACACGAAGTCATCGTCAGATAACTTTTCAACGTTCGTTGCTTTTACGTAACCATTCCCTTTTACAGAGAAGAAATCATGGTTTTTCGTATCTGTACGTAAACCATTTAAAACGATTGGGTTAATTTCTTCTTCTTCAAACTTCGGCTCAAGTCCTAAGTTCATAAGTCCTTTATTCGCATTGTAACGAACGAAACGATTTACATCCTCTACAAGACCGATAGAAGTGTAAATTTCTTCTGTGTATGCCATTTCAATTTCATATAGTTCCATTAATAACTCTTGTGTTTCTTTTTGCACTTCTTGTTGATCTTCTGCAGAAAGTTCTGCGAAGAGTTGTTGTGCTAAAATACCGACGAATACGCCGTGAATTGACTCATCACGAATTATTAGGTTAATAATCTCACCACTTGCCGTCAATTTACCTTGACCTGCTAAGTAAAGTGGGTAGAAGAATCCACTATAGAATAAGTAACTTTCTAAAAATACACTTGCTACCATTGCCATGTATAACTCTTTTTTCGTTACTTCAGGCTTTAATAAACGACGATAGTAACTAGTAACAATACCAGCTTTTTTCTCAAGTAATGGATGATTGTCTACCCATTCAAAAATATCATCAATTTCTTCTTCTGTAGCTAACGTTGTGAAAATATGACTGTAACTCTTCGCATGTACTTCTTCCATAGCTCCCATGAAAGCTAATACACTTTTCGCTTGTAAATTTTCAAGATGAACAAGTACAAGTGGCATCCCTTCGCCACCTTGTTTCGTATCTAACAGTGTTAAACCACCTAATACACGCTTATAAGCAACCTGCTCTTCTTTTGATAATTGTGCCCAAGTATTTTTGTCAGAAGATACCGCGATTTCTTCTTCTGTCCAAAACTGAGCGATGTTTTGCTTCCAAAACATTAAACTAAAATCATCTTCTTTTTTGTTCCAGTTTACCGCACGCATTCAATCGCCCCTTCTCTAAATAAACATGAAAAATTGATAACTAAGCATGAGCAGGGTTCAGAAAACCCTGCTCATGATGTCTCACTTTTTATATTAAACGGTACAAGCTACGCACTCTTCCACGCTTAACTTACGTGTTCTCGTATAATACAGACTCTTTAAGCCTTTTTTATGTGCATAGATGTAGTAACGTGCTAACTCACGTGTTGAAATATCACTGTTAACGTAAAGAATTGTACTAATTCCTTGGTCAATATGTTCTTGGATTTCTGCGATTAAATCAATTAATTTAAACTGATTCATATCGTAAGAAGATTTATAGTACCAGAACGTATCTTTTGATAAATACGGCATTGGATAATATGTTGTCGCATTCGCATATGTTCTTGATTCGATTTGACTTACGATCGGCATTACGCTTGAAGTTGCATTTTGAACGTAACTGATAGATTGTGTTGGAGCGATAGCAAGACGGTATGAATTATATAATCCATTCTTCTTCACTTGCTCTTTTAAACTTGTCCAATCTTCTTTTGTTGGAATATGAATTCCTTCAAATAGTTGCTGAACCTTTTCAGTTACTGGGCTGTAATCTGTCGTTTCATATTTTTCAAAGTATGTGCCATTTGCATAATCAGACTTATCGAAGTCTTTAAATGTTTCGCCTTTTTCTTTAGCGATTTCCATACTTTTCTCAATAGAGTAGTAATTTAACATCATAAAGAATGTACGAGCGAACTCTTTCGCTTCAGCACTTTCATATGCAATTTTGTTTTTTGATAAATATCCGTGTAAGTTCATTGCGCCAAGTCCAACTGAATGAAGCTCATCATTTGCTTTTTTCACAGTTGGTGCATTCGGAATGATCGTCATATCAGAAACAGCTGTTAAAGCTTCCATTCCCGCATGAACGGCTTCACGAATTTCTTTATTTTCCATTACATTTACGATATTTAACGATCCTAAGTTACAGTTAATATCACGACGGATAATATCCTCTGTACCGTAATCATTTATTTCAGAAGTTTCTTGAAGCTGGAAGATTTCTGTCTCGAATGTTCAACCGAGTCCGCTACTCCTCAGTCCGTTGCTCATGCAACTGCTGTATGTCACCATACAGGACAGACTATATCATCACCTACAGCATTACCTGATTAGGTGCTCCGCTTTTCGAACGCCAATCGCTTGCGCTCTACTCCCATAAGGGATAGTCGTTAGGCTTTTACTTATCTTAATCTTTCAGAAAGTCTCCTATTACTTTATGTTGTCCCATAACTCTGCTATACAAAATAATAAGATACATTCTGAACTTTTATATGTTCATTCTAAGATAAGATTTAGCACGGTAGGTTACCTCAAATTTGAGGCTTTCCCCGTTTAACGGAGTTTTCGACTAGCATTTCTACTAGAAGGTGCTACATATTTAACACAAGTTCGACATCTTCACAGTTCCAATATCCTTCAGTGGATGTTGGTTATTTGCATTTGATTTAAACATTAAGTATGGGTAACCAGACTCAAGCTGAATCATAGCAATTTTAATAAGCATATCACGTGCACTAATATCTAGCGGCTTCTTCTTCACTTTCGGATTGCTCATTAATTCATCGTACATTTCATCAATATCAATATCATCTAAATGCTTTCCGTATTCTTTATACACCGTATAAGGCGCGAAAACATGGAAAGGTTCGTTTTTCTCAGCAAGCTCGAAGAACTTACTTGGAACGATAATTCCGATTGATAGAGACTGAATACGGCTCTTCTCATCGGCATTTATTTTTTTTGTATCAAGGAATTCAATAATATCCCAATGGAAAATGTTTAAGTATACTGCGCCGGCTCCTTTTCGTTGCCCAAGCTGATTCGCATATGAAAACGAATCTTCAAGTAATTTCATAACAGGTACTACACCACTTGCAGCATTATCGATACCTTTAATTTGCTCACCGCGTGCACGTAGCTTAGATAAGTTTAAAGCTACTCCACCGCCGATTTTTGATAATTGCATTGCAGTATTAATGTTAAAGCCGATTGAATTTAAGCTATCATCCATCTCTAACAAGAAACAAGACACCATTTCTCCTCTTCTGCTTCGTCCCGCATTTAAAAAGGTTGGTGTCGCTGGTTGGTAGTTTTGTTTTACAATCATGCTTGCGAAGTGTTTTGCCTTCGCAACATCACCGCGTCCTAAGTATAATGAAACAATTGCTACACGATCTTCATAGCTTTCTAAGTATTGTTTTTGATCATTTGTTTTTAACGCATAATCTTTGTAGAACTTAGATGCTGCCATATAAGATTGGAACTCGAAGTTTTCACCATAAGCGATGTTATATACCTCTTCTACTTCCTCCAAGCTATACTCGTCCAGAACGTTGTAATAGTAATCATGTTCTTTCATATACTCCATTCGCTCTGCCACGCTATTAAAATGAACGGTATTCTCTCTAGCTTCTTCCATAAAGACTTCTAATGCCTCTTTATCTTTATGAAGCTGATAAAAACCGTCCTGCATTTGCGTGATTTCATTATTCAGTTCAATGTGTCGCAATCTCCCGCACCCTTTCCTTAAAATATTCTACATCGTTATTTGTTCCTGATAACTCAAATTTTGATACAATAGGCACTTCATATTTAGCAGAAATTTTGTCAGCACTTGCACCGAACATGTCTCCCCAGTTACGATTGCCGCTTGCAGATACGCCTTTTAATTTTTCATTATTGCGCTCTAAAAATTCTAAAACACGTTCTGGTACATTGCCAAAACCTGTTGTATACGTAATTAAAACAAAGTCTTCATCTATTACTAGATCTTCACCAATTTGAACGGCCGGCATATTTAATTTGTGAATGAAACGCTTCACGTTTCCTGTCATAGAATCATATGCAACTATCATTTCCGACCCTCCCTCTCCAATCTATACTCTCTGTATGTTGTTTCTTGATTTCTCTATATATTGTATTACGTTTCAAAATAAGACACAAGATATATGTATAAATTCTTTCTTTTTTTAAATTTTACTTTTCGACAAGACAGTCGATTTTTTTCAATACAATGACTATGAAACAACATTCTAAAACTCATGTCAATAAAGTGCTTTTCAAAAAAGTTGTCAACGAATTTAACCTTATTTTTAAAAAAGTTACCAATATATTTTGTCATAAAACGGCAAATGCTGGAGGAATATATTTCTCCAGCATCACGAAAAAAAGAACAGACATGAAACGATAATCTGTTCTAAAAAACGATTACATTTATCAATTTTACTTTATTAAATATTATACATATACTTTCGGTTCGCGTTACATACTAAAAGATAACTATTATAGAAAAAGATTATTATTATGGAAATTCAATTTATTTATGAAAAGATTATTCAGAGTGCTCAATACGCAAAATATCTTTTACAAATATATGATGTGGATTTTCATCTTTATCAATCATTGTACATACAGGAGCTTCTTCATCAAAGTACACAATCATTCCTTCTACGTACTGAAATGTATGTTGAACTTGTACAGTTACTTTAATTTCTACAGCCTCTTCATATGCTCTTTTTATTTTCTGAAGCATTTTTGCCGAACACTTTCGTTTCTCTGGGTACATGACCATCCCCATAAACCTATTGCCGGCTCTATCTTTCCACATATAATCCCAATGCGGTAATATGCCTTGTTTAAAATCGCCCATAATTCTCCTCCCCTATATTCTTCTAGTTACGAACGTGGCGTTTCTGAATATGTATAAATTACTTGTCCGCCGCGCTGCGCGTTTCCAATAATATGTTTAAAATCTTCACGCCCTACTACAACTTTCCTAAACGTATAAAATACATCTTTCGTTGCAACATACTCCTTTATTTCGCCATTTTTCAGCTGATCCAAAATTGTATTTGCTAATTGTTCATCCATGTATTTCACCTCTATGCAATATTTTATTTTATCGTATATTCTATAGGTCAACAACTGTAAAATTATCCAGGTGCTATACCTTCATTTCATTTTCATTATTCACAAACGATATTACTTTACTATATGTCCGCTAAATATCATATACTAACATAGCTACTTCTCTATATCAAACATTTCGACATTCAATTATGCAAAGTTCCATACCACTATGCTACAATATATAAATAGAACTAGGAGGGATACTATGATTCGGAAAGCAAAAAAGACAGATGCGAAGGCAATTGCGCCTTTATTGTATAACGCTCTGCACGAAATTGCTGAAAAAATCACAGGTAGCACTGTTGAAACAGAAGTATTACTAGGACTTGAAACATGGTTCTCAAAAGAGAGAAATCGACTGAGCTACGAAAACTGTTTTGTATATGAACAAGACGGAATTGCGGTCGGAATTATTGTCGCTTATCACGGTAGTGAAGCAACAATGCTTGATGCGCCAATTGTTCGTCACTTAAGAGAATTACATAAAAATGAGTCGATTACGTTAGAAAAAGAAGCTGAGCTTGATGAATATTACATTGATACATTATCAGTTTCAAGTGCATATGGCGGAAAAGGAATTGGTTCTAAATTAATTGAAGCTGCTGAAATCCATGCAACTGAAAAGGAGTATGAAAAAATCGCATTACTTGTTAATTTAGAAAACAAACGTGCCTATTCACTATATGAAAAACTAGGTTATAAAAAAGATCAAATCGTTATGCTTGTAGGCGAACCTTATGCACATCTCGTAAAAACATTAAACATCAAAATTTCTATATCTTAAAAAGAAAGCACACGATTTATATATAAATCGTGTGCTTTTATGTTAATTTTGTATTTAATACATTTCCATCCATCGCTTCGTGGAATGTATAGGTTGTACATCCCCATGGCTTCCTATGTAAAATAGGAGAACCAGACCATCCCATCGCTCTCAGCTCCGCACCAACCATTGCATTAATGTAATTATGACCTACAAGAGCAATACTTCCATGTACGAGAGCATAACGGTGTAATAAGTAAGCTGCTTGCCTTGCCCTCTCTCTTACTTCCTTATAAGACTCAACACCTTTATGGTAACCAAGTATCCATAATGTTCGCCCGATAAACATCCATACGTTAGGTTTACATTTCAACCATGTTGGAGCATAAAAACTCGTCGGAATTTCAGCTTCCCTAAAAAGAAAATTTTGCATAAAAGATAAAGAATTCATTAATTCAGCTGCTGACTGTATAGCACACCTTTGATCACTCGTTACAATCAACTTTGCTTCTTCAACCGCTTCCATTGTTTCCATTGGTATAGGTGCTTTTTCTGTTATAGTATGTAAGTCATATCCTTTCATCCATTCATGAAAGGATGTAACCGTCATTGGTTCTATAGTACGATCTAAGCGGCCATGACGAATAAAAGAAATCTTCATTCTTTCCACTCTCCATTCATCACTTACGAACTCTATTATGTACTATTTTTAAATATCATACCACGCAAAAAAAGAAAGTTATACACCTTTACATATCCCCGCCACTCTCATGTGTGATTGAAGCATATATACCATCCATCCCATCAAAATATGTAGTCGTTTCATGATGACGAATCTTTTTTAAATTTATATAAGAAAATACAAATAAAGTTAATGCTATAACACTCCCCACAAATTCAAACATCATTTTACCGCCTCTAATTTCTCCCACTTTAGTAGGTTATTGTATATTTTTCATTATACCCCTATATAAAGATGCACGCATTTAAACCGTTCTTTTTTTCTAATAACTTGGAGTTCTTGCATATTTTCTTACAAAATGTGAATATTTTTCGAATTTTTACTTTGGAAACATTTACAAACTAGACAATATGGTTCAAAATAAGAGGAAATAAAAAAAAACCAAAATTATTCTTTTTTTGGAAAACTGTAACAAGGAGAGTTGCTTATGCAGATCGCAGAAACTGGAGATATCATTGAATTTAAAGGTGGAATGCAAGGCCGTGTTCAAAAAGTAAATCAAAACTCCGTTATTGTAGATATAACAATTATGGAAAATTTTAGAGAACTAGATATGGAACCTCTTACAGTTGTAAGTCATAAAAACTATACTGTCATTAATCAAAATGCATAATATAATAGAAAGAAAGGATCTGTATAACATACAGATCCTTTCTTTCTATTATATATTAACGATTATCAATTGTTTCTGGATATAGATCATGGTTCATCATGCGGTAGTCTGCCATTTGTTCATACTTCGTGCCTGGGCGACCGTAGTTGCAGTAAGGATCAATTGAAATCCCTCCACGTGGTGTGAATTTCCCCCATACCTCAATGTAACGCGGATCCATTAATTTAATTAAATCATTCATAATAACGTTCATGCAATCTTCGTGGAAGTCACCATGATTGCGGAAACTAAATAAATATAGCTTTAAAGATTTACTCTCTACCATTCTTTGTTCTGGAATGTAGCTAATATAAATTGTTGCAAAATCTGGTTGACCTGTTTTCGGACATAAGCTTGTAAATTCAGGGCAATTAAATTTCACAAAATAATCACGGTTTGGATGATTGTTATCAAATACCTCTAAAATTTCTGGGCTATATTCAAATAAATATTTTGTATTTTGATTTCCTAATAATGTTACATCTTTTAAATCTTCATCTAATCTTCCTGCCATTTTAAACATCCCTTCTCATTATACTCCGCGTTTATTTCCCCATACTAACGCATGAAGCTGTGGCAATACTTTTGCATTATTCATTTCTTTACAGTTAACCGCTTTTTCAATAAGCCACTCATATTTATCTAATAATTTTTTAATCAACATCGCATCATCCACAGTTTTTGTATCATCATTCCCTACTTGTAAGAAGAATGGAACATCTGGATAACGTTCGTGCATCTTAACTGCATACTCAAAGTCATAATCGTCAAATACTACTACCTTTAAACTAATATCTTTTCCTGCTAGTTTCTGAATAACAGCATCTAACTTCTGAAAATCAGTATTCATCGTCGAACTTGGTGGTTTTGGAGAAATCGTTATCTCATCAATTTGAAGTAACCAATCTTGCCATTTACTCCCTTGCGTTTCGATTGCCGTCCGCATTCCATTCTCTTTTAATATAGAAAGAAGAAACTCAATATTTTTCAACAATGCTGGATTTCCACCTGAAATCGTAACATGAGAAAAATTTTCGCCACCAATTTCTACAAGCTCGTTCCAAACGTCCTCTGCTGTCATCTGTCTAATTTGTTCCTTAGCCGATCCATCCCACGTAAAAGCAGAATCACACCATGCGCAACTATAATCACAGCCAGCTGTACGGATAAACATCGTCTTTTGTCCCACAACCATTCCTTCGCCTTGAATAGTCGGACCAAATATTTCTAAGACAGGAATTTTACTCATCGAGCATCCACTCCCGTCTTACTTCCGCATAACTAGTTGGCGTCTCGAAAAGACGAACAAATTCAACACGAGCTCCTTTATATTCGTTCGCACGATTATCTTTTAGTAATGCTTCTGCCATCTTTTCATAAATCCAAACGACCATGTTTTCAGCAGTCGTATTCATTGCTGGTAACGTTTCGTTTAAATAACGATGGTCTAAATAAATTTCTATTTCATTCTTCCAAATTTCTTTTATATCTCCAAAGTCAATCGCAAGACCTATTTCATTTACATATCCACTAATCCCAAATACAACTTTATATGTGTGACCATGTAAGTTTTTACATTTCCCCTCATAACAGTGTAAATGGTGTGCTGCATCAAATGTAAATTCCTTGCTGACCATTACTCTTTTATTATGATATTTGAGCTGTTTACGCTGAATATCCTTGTCCATTTTTTGCAAATTTTCTACGATGCGAAATCCAAAGAAATTATCCATTAGTTATTTGCTCCTTCGCGTTCTTGTAGGTACGTATCTAATCCTGCTTTACGAAGCTGACATGCTGGACATTCACCGCAACCATCACCAATGATTCCGTTATAACATGTTAATGTTTTTTCTCGAACAAATTCGAATGCTCCAAGTTCATCTGATAATTTCCATGTTTCCGCTTTATCAATCCACATAAGTGGTGTATGAATTACGAACGGATAATCCATGGATAAATTTAAAGTAACGTTTAACGATTTCACAAACACGTCACGGCAATCTGGATAACCACTAAAATCAGTTTCACATACACCGGTTACAATATGACGTGCCCCAACTTGTTTTGCTAATACAGCAGCAAATGATAGGAATAGTAAATTTCGTCCATCTACAAACGTCGATGGCAATTCACCTTCTTCATGTGTAATCTCCATATCCGTTCTAGTTAACGCATTTGGAGCAAGTTGATTTAATAGACTCATATCTAGTACCGTATGTTTAATTCCTAGCTCTTTTGCAATTTCCGCTGCACAATCAATTTCTAGCTTATGACGTTGATTGTAATTAAACGTTACAGCTTCTACTTCTGCAAACTGCTCTATTGCCCAAAATAAACATGTCGTACTATCTTGTCCTCCACTAAAAACAACAACTGCCTTTTCTTTTTTCATTTCACTCATTCTCCTTCTCTACTACGAATAAGAAGAAAGAACGTTCTTGAACTGTCACAATAAAAAAACAAAACAATACCTAAAGATATTGTTGTTTCCATAGTTTTTTATAGAGGGAGTTCGCGAACCTCTCCCGTGCAATGCACGGAATTCCTTCTTTCATTGACAAAGCTTATTGTAACATATTGTATACTACCATAAAAATTTCTGATTTTTCCGCTATTTTTCATTTCATTTCTCTCATTTTATAGTATGATTAATTTAATGCGAGAAGAGAGGAGGCACACCACTGAAACCCTTTATTATTTATCTCTTTCTAAATATATTATTCATCCTTGTTACAATGCTCGTATACCATCTATTTTGGAATCAAAAAGGGAAACGTTCTCCTAAATTAAATTCAGCTATATTTATTGCATTATGTTGCCTCGCTACCATACTATGTATTACTTTCGGAGCAAAAACAAATTATGGATTTCAATTTGATATGCGCCATATCGTATTAATTGTCGGTACATTAACAGGAGGCCCTATTGCTGGTGCTTCCATCTTAACTGTATTAAACATATACCGCTTCTTATTAGGGGGAATAGGTGTTTTCCCATCGCTTATCGGTTCTATCCTTCTATTTATTGTCCTACTATTTACATATAAAGTTTTCAATCGAACTTCTAATCGTATAAAAGTAGCACTTGCCATTATCTACAGTCTCACATACGGATTTAGTTGGATACCTTTCTTCCTTTCAAAGGTTACAAATAAGACTGATTATATACCACATATTATTGTGTATGAGTTATGTACGATACTTGGTACGATACTTATTTTATATTTACTACACATATTACAAACTCAAGTTCGTCTTCAAAACGAACTTATGAATGCTGAAAAGTTTCATTTAATTGGAGAAATGGCAGCGTCCATTTCTCATGAGATTCGTAATCCATTAACTTCAACAAAAGGATTTTTACAACTTTTGCAGTCAGATACATGCACTGAGCAAGAGCGAAAATTATATATCGACATAGCCATTAACGGAATCGAACAAGCAAATCACGTTCTTACAGATTATTTAACCTTTGCAAAACCAAGTATTGAAAAAGAACAAACATTACAGTTAGAAGAAGAACTACTACACGCATTAGCGTTAATTACACCTCTTGCTAATTTAGCAAATGTGCGTACTCATTATATAAAGCAAAGCACTTCTTTTTTTATCGCGGGAGAAAAACAAAAACTAAATCAATGCTTGTTAAATATTTTAAAAAACTGCATTGAGGCCATGCCAAAAGGCGGTGATCTTTATTTCTCATTAGTTCCTGATCATAAGCATATTCAGTTATATATAAAGGATACAGGAGTTGGTATGGATCAAGAACAAGTAAAACGCCTTGGATCCCCTTTCTACTCAACGAAAGAAAAAGGAACTGGTCTTGGAATGATGGTCGTATTCAGTGTTATTCAAGCTATGAACGGAAAAATTGATATTATAAGCGAAAAAGGTACAGGTACAACCTTCTTATTAACTTTTCCACTCATACAAAAAACGTGATGAAATACTCATCACGTTTTTTCTGTTCCTTCAACTAATTCAGCAAAGGCTTTCACTTTACCATGTGGTTTTTGATTTTCTTTACGTGCTTTCCACGCGCGCTCTTCTTCTTTCTTTTTCTTGGACATACTTTTCAACTCCTTCTGTTCTTTCTCCATGTAGTATTCCAAAATAAGAAAGAAAACTATGCACGCATCAAAAAAGAAGTGGTCTCCCACTTCCTTCTGATTATCGTTGCAAAATTGCGTGTTTCGCCTCTTTTAACTGCGTAAGATGTCTTTGTTCATGCAAATCAAGAAATTGAACCCACTGATACAAATTCAAATCATTAAAAATAGGATGCTTTAATCCATTTTCAAATAAATCTTTTTCATCTATCACACTATGAAGCGCGTGTAATAGTTCTTGTCGTGAATGCTCTAGTAATTGAATTCCTTGCTGTTTTTTCATTAAAGTTTCTGTTGGTTCCATTTGCTGAGGAGCTTCTCGTTTATGTGTGCGATCAAGCGTAAGTTGGAGGTCTTTAAATGGAGTCGTGTTTCTTTCATTTTTTTGTAAAGCATATACAAGGGCAGATGTAACTGATTGTTCAACTAAATGCAAGTGATGCAAAATTTGAATAATACTCCATTTATCACGGCGTGGCTTTACATTCACTTCTGTATCATTTAACATTTCAATTTCTGATAATAGCGTGCTTCGAGTAGACTGTAATGAGTTCACCAAACTTTCTAAACTCACATCCATATTAGATTGAAGCATACTTCTTTCCCCCCTTTTTGTTGGTGAAAAGAGGTGCTCCTTATTAGAAACACCTCTTTATTATTCTGAATTTTCTTTTATTATCTCATCATTTTCTCGTTATGTCGATGTTAAACATGTGAAAAAAAGCGCATGTTTTTTACAATTTTGTGTCGTCAATCGCATGTAGCCACGCTTCAATTTCTGTAATGACACTTTTCACACAACCTTCAGCAAATGGTGATGTTAAATTTGCAACTTCTACTAATTCCAAGAATGATTTACTTCCACCTTGTTGACACAGATTCACATAATCTTCCCATGCCTCTTGTCTATTATCTCTTGCACGTTTCCAAAATTGCAGTGCGCAAATTTGTGCTAATGTGTAGTCGATATAATAGAACGGCGAGCTATAAATATGACCTTGACGTTGCCAGAATCCACCGCGCTCTAAATAATCATTATCTTCATAATCACGATGCGGCAAATACTTTTTCTCTATATTACGCCATGCTGTCTTACGCTCTTCTGGTGATGCTTCTGGATTTTCATATACATAATGTTGATATTCGTCAACAGATACACCATACGGTAAAAACAGAAGTGCTGAACTTAAGTGAGAGAAATAATATTTATCTGCATCTTCTTCAAAGAATGACTTCATCCATGGCCATGTAAAGAATTCCATACTCATAGAATGAATTTCACATGCTTCATACGTTGGCCAATTGTATTCTGGAATTTCAAACTTACGACTTTCATATACTTGGAAAGCATGACCAGCTTCATGTGTTAAGACATCAATGTCGCCAGATGTTCCGTTGAAGTTTGAGAAAATAAATGGCGCTTTATAATTCTCAATATATGTACAATATCCGCCACCAGCTTTTCCTTTTTTCGCAACTAAATCTAATAAATCATTATCTAGCATGAAATTGAAAAATTCATCCGTTTCAGCCGATAACTCTTTATACATCGTTTTCCCATGATTAACAATCCAATCCGCATCTCCTTTTGGAGTTGGATTACCAGTAGCAAACTCAAAGTTTTCGTCGTAATATGCTAACTTCTCTACACCGATACGTGCTTGTTGTCGTTTTCTTAATTCCGTTGTAACGGGAACGATATAATCAAGTACTTGCTGACGATAATTCGCGACCATTTCCGCATTATAATCTGTACGGTACATTCTTGCATATCCAAGTTCAACAAAGTTTTTGAAACCTAAAGATTTGGCGATTTTCGTTCTCACTTTAACAAGCTCATCATAAATACGATCTAACTCTTTCTCATTCTCAGCTAAAAATCCGTAATATGCTTCACTTGCTACTTTACGTTCACTTCTTTCTTTCCCTTGCATAAATGGAATAAGCTGTGATAACGTTCTTTCTTCTCCTGCAAAGTCAATTTTTGCAGATGCCAATAACTGCGTATATTGTGAAGACAATTTATTCTCTAATTGTAAATCTTTCACAACTTCATCAGAGTATGTTTTTAAATCACACTCCGCTAAAGCAAATAATTGCTTTCCATAATACGCTTCTAATTCTTCACGGAATGGAGAATTAATTAACGCATTATAATACTTTGTACCATATCCTTGTACAACTGGAGAGAATTCATCAAAGAAATCTTGCTCTTCCTTATAAAAAGCATCTGTCGTATCAACAGAATGACGAATGTAACAAAGATTCCCCATTGTACCGAAGTCGTTGCGAATTTCATTAATTGAATTGATGACTTGTTTTTGTTCTTCTACCGTTTTTACGTTATCAAACTTCTCTAAAGCAACAGTAAACTTTTCTTTTAATTCTTCAATATTTGGCCGTTTATATTCATAGTCTTTAAATGACATGAACGAGCCTCCTCTCCATTATGTGCATCCTTATATAATTCAATGCTTACGTACAAATCTCCTCTTATTCTTCAACAAAATACGGCAGATGCTGTCATAATTACATGTAAACAAAAGAGCCTTGGATTTCTTTATCCAAAGCTCTTTTGGAACATACTATTATTTTTCATATTTTCCAATCTTTTTTAATAGATCAAGTAATTCATCCTTTTCCTCTTTCGTTAACATTTCAAAAGACTGATGTATAACTTGCTCATGCCCTGGAAAAATAGAAGCAATAAAGCTCTCTCCAGATTCAGTTAGTTGTGCATAAATAACACGTCTGTCATTCGGGCACGGAATTCTCTTTACTAGTCCCTTTTTCTCTAGCTTATCTACAACATATGTAATGCTGCCACTAGCTATTAAAATACGCTCACCAATTTGCTGAAGTGGTTGACCGCCTTTATGATATAGCAGTTCTAATACAGCAAATTCAGTTGGATTTAACCCGTTACTTTGTATAGATTTATTTGTAGTATCCATAACAGATCGATGTACACGAGATAATGCAATAAATACTTTTAAAGATTGAGAAATATCTTCTCGTTCATTATTTGATGTCATACAACTTTCAACCCTTCACTTAAATTCTCAGTAATAAAAAGAAAAAACAACTTAGTACTTCATGTAAATTCCGAATGAGTATTCACTCATTCATTTCCTCTCCCCAAATATATTATGAATGATTCTTGAATAAAAACATGACAATTTTAACATAGTTTATATATAATGATAATAAAAAAGAAGGAGTACCAAATTTGAAAGTCAAATTCCACAGCATAGTTTTATATATATTACTTGTTATCCTACCAACAATAGGAATTGGTGCTACATTTTATTCATATCATTCGTATAAAATGAAACAGGAAAACAAACTATCTGCTCACACGGTTCTCTTTTTATATAGAGACTATTTAGATCATCACCTTGGTGAAGCAATTTCCGCATTAGAAATGCTCTCAAAGGTCATAGGAACCGAGACTGGAAATATAAATGGAGTTAAACAAATTGTACATGATACAGATGGAAACGATGCACGTTTTTCTGGTTTATATTACGCTACACCAGAAGGCATCATTACAATCGCATCCGAAGGCGACCGACCACCTGTTGATGTCTCAGATCGTAAATATATTCAAGACGTATTGCAAACGAAGAAAACAACTGTATCATCAGTCATTACAGATCGTGTTCTTGGACATCAAGCTATTATGATTGCTTCTCCCATTTTCAATAAACAGAAGGAAATCTCAGGCTTATTGTTAGCAAGTTTACGCTTTGACTACATTTCATCATCTTTAAATGCCATTAAGCCACAATACCATTTTGAAGTAACTGATAAACATGATGTAGTTTTTCTCACCGATGATAATAACGAAACAAGTGATGCGCATTCTAATATGCTTACTACCCCACTCAAAAGATTAAATTGGAAGGTCTCTGTTTCTCCATTGCCTATCCATCAAAAAACTTTATATCAGTGGGTTGCAATAGAGTGTATAGCTACTTTATTTTTAATGTCTATTTTATTTTTACTTGCTCAATATATGTTGTTAAAACGTCAAACAAAACTGGAAAGACAACAAAATGAACTACAAAAAATTGAATTGGTTGGAACTTTTGCAGCTAGTACAGCCCACGAAATCCGTAATCCTCTTACCGGAATTAAAGGGCTCGTCGCTCTATTAAAAGAGAAATATAAAGATGAACAAGATCAGTTTTATTTTTCCGTCATCGAACAAGAAATAGAACGGATTAATGAAATTGTAAGCGAATTTCTTATTCTTGGAAAGCCAACTGCTATCATTGAACAAACATATGATGTGAGAACCATTCTAAATGAGGTAGCATTAATTATTCAATCTGAGGCGAATCTACATAACATTGTGTTCCATTTACATTTGCCAGACCATCCTGTTCATATCCGTTGCTCAAAAGACCATATGAAACAAGTGGTTTTAAACATTACAAAAAATGCAATTGAAGCCATGAATTCTGGTGACACACTGACCATTTCCGTAACAAACAATGAAACACACGCACAATTGAAAATTACAGATACTGGAAAAGGGATTCCAAAACATATTCAAAAACACCTCTTTCATCCGTTCTTTACTAATAAAGATACTGGAACCGGTCTTGGACTTGTCATATGTAAACGAATTGTAGAGATGTACAATGGGCATATTTTTATTGATAGTATAGAAAACGAAGGAACGACAGTTCATATCGAAATTCCGTTACACCTAGTATAATTATCCTTATCCCAAAAGGGTAATTATACTTATTTCATAAAACCAGCCACAAGCATTCGCCAAAAATTACTTGATTTCCCTTCATATCCAATTTGAAAAATAGGTACCTTTATAATTGATAACCATTTTGGTGTTTGTTTTTCTTTATAACGCTGGTACTGTAAAATAAGCTTGTCCAATTCTTGACTCACTTGAATTGTCTCCATACTATTTAACCCACTTGTTAAACCTAATTGAATCATTTCTTCACGTTTCATATGAATATCACGTGAAAGCTTTTCTAATGTGTACTTCCTTTTTACAGTAAACATTCATATCCCCCTTATTATACTTCCATGCTCTCAACTTTACTTCTCCATTGGCCTTTTAACTACTTAATCATATTTGAATTTGAAGAATCAGAAAATTTAACATTTTCTCCCTGTAATTTACAAATCTTTACCCTCACTTTGAGAATTATTACAAATTATTCTATCTTTGTAAATACATTCGCAATAATAGACATTTTTTTCATCTTCTTTTTTTACAAATACCAATTAAATAGCGGATTTTCTATTTTCCATATACTTTTCTTCGACATTTTTTGTTTAATTTATATAAAAACGCAAAACATAATGATGATTGATAAAGTGAAATTTAATCATTGGGGATTTTATCCCGCTATTTCCTCACTGCTCGCAAATAGCGGGATAAAATAGAAAGGAAATATTTATATGCGCAAATATACGATTGCATTGCTTATATTTACTATGTTCTTACCATCCTTCTTGTTTCCTGTTCAAGCAAAGGCACATACAAACAAAGTCGCTATTGTCATTGATGACTTCGGCAATAATATGAAGGGGACTGATAAAATGTTATCACTTCCTATTCCACTGACTGTTGCCGTTATGCCTTTTCTCCCTTCCACAAAGGAAGATGCGATAGCTGCTCATAAGAAAGGGCACGAAGTTATTATACATATGCCAATGGAACCTATTAAAGGTAAAAAAGAATGGCTTGGACCAAAAGCAATTACAACTGATTTAAGCGACGAAGAAATAACTAACCGACTCGAACAAGCGATTCAAGAAGTGCCACATGCAATTGGCATGAACAATCATATGGGATCAAAAGTGACCGCGGACGAAAGAATTGTACGACTTATACTTGCAGCTTGTAAAAAACACGGTTTATTTTATTTAGATAGCAAAACAAATCCTAAGAGTGTTGTCCCAAAAATCGGGAAAGAATTAGGAGTGCCCATTATTGAAAATCAATTATTTTTTGATGATGTGTATACAGCGGCCCATATTTCAAAACAAGCCCAATTACTCATTAAAAAACTTCAAGAAAAACCGATTATGGTTGCTATTGGACACGTTGGACCTCCAGGTGAAATTACATCACGTGTTATAGAAACTTCTATTCCTAAAATTCGCGAACATGCAGATTTTATTTTTTTATCTGATTTAGCGTTATCTCCGCCTCCTGTTTCAAAATAAGATTCATTACTCACACTAAAAAAGGGACCAATCTGCATATAGCAAATTGGTCCCTTTCCTTTTCACCTTAAATATAATCTACATGACTCACCCTGAATCCTTTTTTCTCTATTTTTTCGATTAATTGCTTTAATCTTTTTTCATTTAACTCATCTGCTATATTTACGATAACGCGGCGAATATATTGATCACCGTTATCTAGCGTAAATAATCCACCGATATTAAATGCTTTCAACAATGTCCCAAGTTCTTTAATCGTTCCCTTACAATCTTGTGTTGCAATTGTTAATATATAACCACCCGTCCGCATACCGAATGAATCTTCAATAACATCAAATATATTGGAATGCGTTAAGATACCGACAAATTCATTATAGTCATTTAGCACAGCTAAAAATGGAAGTCGACGAATAACATAAAATGCTCTAAAAAAAGAATCCTTTTCAAAAATAAATGCAGAGGAATCTCCCAGCATATGTTCCGTACTTAATTTCTCTAATCCGCTATTACACTTCTTTTCTAAAAGATCTACTTTATAAATAATCCCTATAAATTTCTTTTCATCTTCTGCTAATACAGGGATTGCTCGAAATCCCGTTTCATTCATAATGCGCAAAGCCTCTTCACCTGAATCGTTCATTTTGCAAAATGTTACTTGCTGTTTTGGCAGAAAATGATATTTAACTCGCAAAATATGTTCCTCCTTACATGTCAACATGTAATCTATATATAATAAGGAGACCTATATTTTATGAGTGAAATTATTTTTAAAACGCTTTCATTTTTTTATTGACTTGTAACGACGTCACAAACATTTTATATAACAGAGCTCTTTGCACCTTTTATCATTAACAACTTTACATGGTAATTCATTAAATATTCTATACCCTCTAGCCATTTTTTCGCTTCTTCTGGAGTTTTCCCCCACACAATCATGCCATAATTATGAACAAGAACTACTCCTCCACCTTCAATAAAATTCGGTACATTATTTTCTAATAAATCAGCGAATTTTTTCTCATCTTCTACAATGGGAATTGTCATTTCTGTTATACCTTCTTTTCCAAAAACACGTTCCACGCTACGTTTATCGAATGTTACGTCCCCTTCTTCTCCATATAACTCTGATATTAAATGGCTATCTACAGTCTGCACTTGTAAAATACATTCTGCACTACTTTTTTTATAAATATCCGCATGCATAAACGATTCTACAGCTGGTTTTTCTTCATTTTCAAATACTGGCTCACACATACAATTAACAACAATAAAGTCTTCTTCTGAAAATAACCCTTTATCTCTTCCCTCAACGTTTACTAAAAAAGTTAACGGCTCTTTTGACGTACAGAGTGATAAACTAATTTTTGTACCATAAAACCAATCACGAAGTGCCAATTCAGATTTCACATCTTTTAATTCATTCCATTTCTTTAGAAAAAATAACATTTCGTCACCCCCGGCATAATATTTATATAATGTTCGAATCCTTTCTATGTAAAAGGAGTATTTTTTGATTATTCTAAAAATTTAATTGAATTATCACATGAGAACGCCTTTTTGTCAATATAGTTTCACAGCTCTTCTTTAAAATGGGCCCTTCATATATCTATAATTCTGTCTATTCCCTATTTCATTTTGTACATAAAAAATACGTTATTCTTTTTAAATCAAAGAATAACGTATTTTCTCATCTTTTATTTCTTTATTGCATTATATAAAAACTGTGCATATTGTTCACGTGTTACGAAATCATCACCTAAAAAGTTTCCTTTTCCATCACCTTTTGATATATTATTATCCGCTAAAGCTTTCACATATCCTTCTGCCCAATGACCTTTTGGCACATCAGTAAAGCTCTCTACACTCTTTTCATTTCCCTTTAACTGAAATACTTTTTGTAATACTACTGACATTTCATATCGAGTTAATACTCCATCTGGACGGAACTGACCATTATCGTATCCAGTCATAATACCGGCTTGTGCAACTGACTCAATAGCCCCTTCATACGCATTTCCTTTCGTATCTATAAACTTAATTTTTTCTTCCAGATTACGCTCCAACTTCAAGTACTTTTGTATTAAAACTGCTACTTGACCACGCGTAATATTGTCACCAAATCCAAATTCCCCATTTCCATAACCTACAAATAATTTTTCTTTCGCTAAATGATTAATTGCTTTCTCTGACCAATGGCCCTTTGGTACATCTTTAAACTCTATTACTTCTTCAGCTACTTTTTCATTTACAACCTTTTGAATCACAGAACCAGTGAAGAAAATACCTGTATCTGCAAATGGATCTTTCACTCCAAATTCATATACTTTCTCACCTGGTGTACTCCATTTCACTACACCATTACTATACGTACCACCTTCACTCTTCAGACGGATTTTTGTAGATACTTCACCGTCTTTTTCGTATATAGGTACTTTCACTTCTTTATTTACTTCTGTATCCTCTAAAAAGACTTTTTGATTTTGAACATTGATATAAGCCTTCTTACTTAGTTCTATTACTGGTCTAACATCGCGGATTTCATTTGCAACAAAACTTAAATATACTAACTTATTCAACTTACTAACTGGCGATAAGTCTGAAATATAATTTGCTTCTAAATCAAGTTTTTGTAAGTTTACTAGATTTGATAATGGAGTAATATCCTTTAACTCATTATTAGGTAAATCTAATTCTGTAAGCTGAGTCATTTTAGCAAGTGGTGTCACATCTTCAATTTGATTTTTACCGATAAATAATTTATTTAATTGATTCATTTGATCAATACCCGATAAATTTTTAACTTTATTACGTGTTAGTACTAAATCTTTTAAAGGTAATGAATATAACGGTTTAATATCTTCAATTTGATTACCTGCTAAAGTTAAGTATGTTACATTTTTCAACGCGCTTAATGGAGCAACATTCGTAATTTTATTATTTGCTAAATTCAAGTAATCTAGTTGTTCCATTTTCGCTAATGCTGTTACGTCTTCTATTTGGTTGCCTGATAGATATAAACTTTTTACATTTTTCATTTCAATGAGTGGTGCAACGTTTGTAATTTTATTATTACTCAGATCAAGAGATGCTAAATTATCCATCTTAACAAGTGGTGTTACATCTGAAAATTCATTACCACGCAAAGCTAAATGATTTAATTGCTTTAAATTCGCAAAGAACGATGGATCTGTTATCTTCGCATTCGCAACTGTTAAAGATTTTAAATTTGGCATATATTTTAATGCACTATAATCAAGAATCTCATTCGTGTTTAAAAACAAGTCCTTTACTTGTAATAACTCCTCTTTCGTAATTGGTGTATTTAAATCTTTTCTATTAAATACTTTTTTATTAACAAGTTCTCTTAATTTGTTATCTGTTATCATATTTTGACTATCAACTGGATGATCCGTTTCCGTATTGCCTGAATTAGAGTTATCATCTGGTCTCTCTGTTTCTTTGTCACCTACAGTTGGATCTTTAATTTCAAATTGAACTTGATATTTGTGATCATATCCGATGGCCGGAATAAGTATATGCATTTGCATATTATGCTTCTTCTCAAATTCGCCAATTTCAAATTGGACTACTTTCGTTCCATTTTTCCTCTTATCTTCTGATAAAACTTTCACATCTTGAAATACACCAGGTTGGTTTTTATCCTCTATTCTAAGATATTGAAAATAATCGCTATCTTGTATTGTTACAGTAACGATTTTTTTCCCATCTTCAATTGCTACTTTAGGATTTTTTATGTACTGAGAAACCATAGATGGCTCATCTTTTTGATCCTTATATATTTTAATCTCAGTATCGTATGTACGTTCACTAGCTGCTGCCACCGACTGGTTTGCTTCAGCTTTTAGTGCTGCTAATGCTGGAGTAGAGTATGTAGCAAATGGAATTGCTAATGTTGTGGCTACTACTAGCGCCTTAATATAACTTTTTTTCAAAATAATATCCCCTATCATATATAATTTTCACAATTGATAAACGTTATCAATTGTCTACAAAAATGATAATGAATATCATTATCATTGTCAATGGTAATATTACATTAAGTTTATATTTCCAAAGATAAAAAATAAAAAACCCTTTAATCAAAGGGCCTTTTTACCTAGCGTATGAAGAATTTCACTTTTTTCTTTTTCATTAATAAAACCAATTTTTTGCAAAATATTTGCATACAATACAAGTTTATTATATATCCGTTCTGACATGCTTCTCCCTTCTTTCCTTCGACCAACTTTTTTTGTATTGGTAAATTATATGAAAGAGATGAGAAAATGTGTCCACTTTTTGCATACATACAAATCTTTTATCCCGCTATTTGCGGACAGTAAAACTCCCACCTCAAAAATAGGTGGGAGTTCAATTTATTTAGCAAATTGTCCATTGAATATTATGATTTTTAACTTCCTCTTCAAAACTATAGGGCATTTTCTTATCACAAATTACATGTTGAATACGGGAAAATGCTGCTATTCGGTAATTTCCTTTTACCCCTACTTTTGTATGATCACATAAAATATATGTTTTCTCCGCTAATTTCAGCATCGCTTCTGACAGTTTCGCCTTTTCTAATTCAAAACTAGAAACCCCAAAACCAGGTAACAATCCATCAATCGAAACGAATGCTTTATGAAAATGAAATTGCTGGATTACTTGCTGCGAAATAGAACCTGACACACGTGAATGCTTTGGAGATACTTTTCCACCAATAAATAAAACTTCACCGTGAAACATCTTTTTATTAATAGAAGAAATTAATTGTGTAGCTACTGGAAATGAACTTGTTACAATCGTTAAATTTTTACGATGAACAAGATATGGCACCATTTGAAGTGGTGTACTTCCATCATCAATCGCAATCACATCTCCATCTTCCACAAACGTTGCTGCTTTATACCCAATTCTCTTCTTCTCTTCTATATGCAGCATCTCTCGTTCTAACATTGGTGCCTCTATTCCAGCTCCCGGAAGTTGGACTGCTCCACCATACACTTTCTTCAACTTCTTTTCACGATCCAATTCTTCTAAATAACGACGAATCGTCTCTGTTGATACAGCAAACTCTCTTGCTAACTCTGAAACTTTTACTTTCCCTTTAAACTCTACCTTCTCAAGAATGGTTCGCTTTCTTTCTTCACCTACTACAGACATAGCTTCACCCCATTGATTTCTACCTCATAAACTGCCTTACTTATACAAAGTTATAACTTTCTTTTTCAGTGAAAACTTTTTCATGAATATGAATACCACGCTTTTTTAGTTCATCAAAAATAATTTGTGGATTTACAAAAGCTTCCTCAGGTGTCACAACACCAACTTTATTTACATTCCCTTTTGCGATTAACTCTGTAGCAATCCCAAATGGAATACCGACGTTTCTCGTATAAGCTCTTAATTTTTCCCATCCTACAACAGAACCATCAGATAACGGGTGTGTATGATATAATACGTGCCTTTGTTTCTCATTATTTTTCATACCTATTACTTCTACATGAAGTGCATAACCGTAAATTTCTGTTTCTTGTCCTTCTTTTGATTGCAATAAATACTTCGAAATACAATCCATAATGCCAATTTCTTTCCCATTTATGTCAACCCGATCATTACGCAATATACCATAATCATATAAAGCACGTACGAGCTGCATATTTTTCTTTGGCCAAGTTCCTCTCGTCTCTATCAGTTTGACGCCTTTATGTTCTAGTGCTTTTGCTAACGTAATCGTTTCAGAATGCGGTATTATATACTGCGTTGCCTTACCATAAGGCGCCGGTAATTCAATTTCTCTTGGACGCGCAAAAGGAGGTACTTGCTTAAATTCACCATCTTCATATACTGTACGCGATGGTAAATGTGGATCATATTCATATGTCGTTGTTTCTGTAATGGATGCAGAAAAAGCAATTGGACGGTACGAGCCATGACTTACACGTACTAACTCTACAGTATCTAGCTGATTTGCTGCATGCATTGCCATCATTTGCGTTACACCTGGCGTCATACCAAAACCAGGTAAACATGTTTTTTCATTTTGAGCAAATATAGAATGAGATTCATTTTCTTCACCAAACCCATTCAAATTCACACCGTGACAACCTGCTTCTGCAATACATCGAGTAGACAATCCATTTAACTTAATTGTCGTACCATCCATTACAATGTCATAACCTTTCATTTTTGCAACCGTATCCTCGTGATTCGTTACATCTACTTTCACAAAATCAACACGAGGATCGTTGAGCCATTCTACTACTTTCAGGCCCTCTTCTTCATTAAAATCAGCTACTGTAATCACCTCAAAAGATGAAAATTGCACTAAATCTAAAATTGCTTCACGACAAATTTTACCTGCTCCACCTAAACAAAATACTTTCAACCTATAACAACTCCTTTAGCGATACTATAAACTAAGCGATTGATATCTGCCTCATGTACATCACCGATATTTCCAATGCGGAATGTATCTACTTTTGAAATTTTACCTGGATAAATAACAAACCCATCACACTTTAATTCATTATATAACTGCCCAAAATCGAACCCCTCTTCTGGATAAATGAAGGATGTAATAATAGGCGATTGATATTTTTCATCTACTAGTGGCTTAAATCCGATTTCTCTCATTCTATTCACTAATATTTTTTGATTGTTATAATATCGATTGTAACGCGCTTCTACTCCGCCCTCTTTTTCTAATTCAAGTAGTGCTTGATAAAAAGCGTGTACAACATGTGTAGGTGACGTAAAACGCCATTTCCCATTTTGATTTTCCATCGTTTCCCACTGATCAAATAAGTCTAATGATAATGAACGTGCCTGCCCTTTACATTTCACCAATTCATCGCGCTTTGCAATAACAAAGCCGAATCCAGGAACCCCTTGAATACATTTATTCGCACTACTAATTAGAAAGTCAATTTGCAACTCAGCGATATCTATTTCAATACCACCAAAACTACTCATTGCATCAACCAGTGTTACTTTTCCGTATTGCTTCCCTAATTTACATACATCTACAATTGGATTGATAATACCTGTTGTTGTTTCACAATGAACAACTGCAATATGTGTAATCTCTTTATCTCGTTGCAATATCTTTTCTACTTCTGCAATATTAGTAGGCTCCCACTCTTCTGTTTGACTGACCACCACATCTATATGTAACATCTCTGCCATTTGTACAATTCGCTTACCATACGCACCATTTGTACATACGAGCAGCTTTCCATCTTTAGGAACGACAGATCCAATCACTGCTTCAACTGAAAACGTACCGCTTCCTTGCATGAGAACAGTTGTATATGTCTCTTCTTCCTTCGTTGCTAACGATACAAGCTTAGCTCTTACCTCTTGTACCATTGTGTTATATTCATCATCCCACGTACACCAATCGTATAACATAACTTCTTTTACTGTTTTGGTTGTTGTTAATGGTCCAGGCGTTAATAATAAATAGTGATTTTCAGTCATGATCCTATTCCCCTTTTATGAAATAATAAGTTCTTGTTTCTCGATATGTTCCATTACGGTTTCGAGTTCCTGCATCGTTTCTATCGTAAAGTGCGCCCCATTTTCAACGAAACGATTGCGAACTACTTCTATTTTTTCACGAAGTTCTACCGGATCCATATTCTCCACTTCCTCTTCAGTTAAGCCGAGTTCGCTACTGCCGAGAATTACACCTACTGTCCACATACCAGCATTTCTTCCCTCTTTCATATCTGATACCGTGTCTCCAACTTTTATCATATGATTCATTGGATATACACCAAGCTCCATCGCATTTTTATAGCACATCCACGGATACGGACGACCTGCTGGAACATCATCTGGTGTTACAAGAAAATCAGGTTTATACCCTTGTAGTGCTGCTTCTTTTGCTACAATGTCCATCATTTCTCTCGTATAACCAGTCGTTGAACCAATTTTAATTCCTCTTTCACGTAAAGAAGCAATCACTTCTTTTACTCCATTAATCGGCGACGCATAGCGCGGTAAAATAGCGAAGAGAATCTTTTCGAATTCTTCATACATCTCCTGAATGTCTGCTTCTGTTGGTAATTGTCCGAAAATACGATTCCACTCACTCGCAATACGAGGCATCTCTGTTAATGCCCTAACATGATCAATTTTCAATAATCCCATTGGCTTACGGGCTTCTTCTGCAGTAATTGCAACACCGCGTTTATGGAAAATCTCCATAAATACTTCCAGTGGTGCAAAACATCCGTAATCAACTGTTGTACCTGCCCAATCAAAAATAACTGCTTCTACTTTCATTCAATCCATCACCCTTCTTATTTATCTTTTTTGCCATTGTGACGTTCGGTTACGAAGTGCTTTCGTTCCCCATTCATATACAACTCTCACTACAATATTTGTAACAACAATAAGTACACTCATTGCAGCTGCTGGTGCTACATTTCCTGCATCATCCATATTTACAATTGATACGGCAGCTAGTTTAAAATCAGCTGCATACAGGAATACAACTGCTGAGACGGTTACCATTGAATTTACGAAGTAGTACATTACCATTTCTAAAATGGCTGGTAAACACATCGGTACCGTAACTCGAAAGAATGTTTTATAAAACGGTATCCCCATCGACTGTGAAACAAGTTCAAACTCTCGATCTAATTTCTTTAAAGCTGTCGTTGCCGTAACAAATGTTACCGAATAAAAATGAATGATATTGACTAGTACTAGCACAGCAATTGTTCCGTATAGAGAATGGAACGGGTTCGTTACGGAAAGTCCAAAGATTTGTATTGTTGGTTGACTAAAGAAGAAGACGTAGCCTAACCCAAGTACTAAACCTGGTATCGCTAAAGGGACGATAGAGAAAAAGTAACCTGCTTTTCGGAAAAATTGTAGCTGATCTATTTTCTCAATCGCATAAGCGAACATAAATGTTAAAACCGCTCCAATAACCGCAGTAATTGCTGAAACAATTACGCTATTTTTAAATGCTTCCAGTCCATCTCCTGTTAAACTGGAAAAATTAAAATGCTCAAATGTAAAGCCCATATTATATGGCCATACTTTCACACTTGCAGCAATACCAACTGCCACAAATAATAGAATGATCATAAGCGTTACTACGCTACAATATACGAATGAAATAACATCTCGTTTCTTATTATTTATTATTCTGTAAGGTACTGATTTGGAAGATAAGAGATTCGCCTGCTTTCTTTGCGTAATGCGATCAACTGCAAAGGCAAATATAGCTGGGATTAATAAAATCATTCCGACAGTTGCACCCATCGGCATATTTTGCTGCCCAATTACTTGCTTATATACGTCCGTAGCAAGTACATTATATTGCCCACCAACAATTTTTGGTGCCCCAAAATCAGTGAAACTAAGTGTAAACACAACGAACATCGCACTAATTAATCCGTACTTTACACTAGGTAAAGTAACAGTGAAAAATTGCTTTGTTTTACTCGCTCCTAACATATTAGAAGCTTCATATAAACGATAATCAGAGCCTTGAAAAGCAATTAATAATATAAGAAATGCTTGCGGAAATGTATACATGACTTCAGCCATTACAATTCCTACTGGTCCATATAAAGGGATTTGTATCCCTTCAAACAAACCAAACATTCCTTTCGTTACTAACCCTTGATTACCAAATAAATATGTAAGTGCGATACCATGCATCATCGTTGGTGCGAATAATGGTAACAACGCAATATATTGGAATACACGCTTTCCAAACACATTCGTACGAGCGATCGCATAGGCGTAAGCGAAAGCGAGTGTCACTGCAATAATTGTTGTCGCGCCCGAAATCCATATCGTATTTTGTAATGATTGAACTAGCGTTGGTGTTGTGAAATATTTACTGAAATTCGCAACACCAATGAAAGCTCCATCTTTATCATAAAAAGCTTGTGTAAACAATTGTAATAAAGGTAATACAAGCATGATCAAAAACGCGAGAAGCATACCAATAATTAATAGTCTTTGTATCCACTCTTCTTTACCGATACGTCTCTTAATCTTTTTTTTCGTACTTTCTACCTTGAAATCTTCTAACATCTCCATCTATACAATGACCTTCTTTCCATATGACAACATATGATTTTCTGAGAAAGAGATTTGAATCGGCTTTCCTTTTCTAATTGCGGTTGCTTCTACTTCTGATGCCAATATATCCACTACAATTTTCTCGTTATAAAGATGTGTTTTTTCTTCTACGACCCGCACTTCCGTCCGATATACAGATCCGCGAAATTCCATGCTTTCCACAACCGTTTTAATACCATCCTTTTGTACAACTGTTACATGCTCAGGACGAATTGCATGTTCTTCATTGTTTTTCGAAAAGAAATTAATAGAACCAATAAAATCTGCCACAAATGGATTGGCTGGTCTTTGATAAATCTCCTCTGGTGTGCCAATCTGCATAATTTCCGCATGATTCATTACAACAATTTTATCGGCCATCGTTAATGCCTCTTCTTGATCATGCGTAACCATAATAGTTGTTACTCCTACTTTTTCTTGCAAATCACGCATTTCTCTACGTAACTTTTCACGCACTTTTGCATCTAAAGCAGATAATGGCTCATCGAGTAACAAAATATCCGGAGACAGAGCGAGCGCACGTGCAAGTGCTACTCGCTGCTGTTGTCCACCAGACATTTGAGCAGGATATTTATCTTTTACATTCAGCAAATCTACAAGTTCTAACGCCTCTAGCGCTTTCTCTTTTACTTCTGCTTTTCCATATTTTTTTGTCTTTAAGCCGTATTCAATGTTTTCAAGTGCTGTTAAATTCGGAAATAACGCATACGATTGAAACACCATTCCGAAATTCCTCTTTCCAGGAGGTAATGCTGTAATATCTTTTCCATCCACAGCTATACTACCTGTTGTTGCCTCTTCTAGCCCTGCTAAAATTCGAAGCAATGTTGTTTTCCCACAACCACTTGGGCCTAATAAACATACAAACTCATTTTTTTTCACAGTAAAAGAAATATCTTTTAACGCTGTAAATGCATCAAACTGTTTTTGAATGTGTTGAATTGATAAATATTCGCTCATTTTTTCTCTCTCCCACTCACTTACTTTTTCGGTTCTGCTTTTTGGCCAAACTCTTTTTCCCATTTTTCTAAAATTTTGTCGCGATTTTCTGCTGCCCATTTAAAGTCATTCTTTTTGTATAACTTTTCTGTCACATCTTTAGGGAATCCATCTGGAAGTTTATAATCATTTTTTATTGTCGCGAATCCATTTTTCTCAAAGTATAACTTCATTACATCATCAGTAATTGCCCAATCTAAAAATGCTTGCGCTAATTTTTCATTTTTTGCATTATCTTTTTTAATAAGTGCGTTCGCTTCTACTTCCCAACCTAATCCTTCTTTCGGCAATACAACTTCAACTGGTGCACCTTTTTGTTTCTCTTTCAAAGCACTATAAACCATTGATACGCCAACTGGATATTCACCTGCGCCTGCTAATTTCGCCGGTTTTGAACCTGAATGAGTATAAGTTGCCATATTATCATGAAGTTTTTTCATGTAATCCCAGCCTTTATCTTCACCCATAATTTGTAACCATGCAGAAACTGTTAAAAATCCTGTTCCAGAAGAAGCTGGATGTGGCATAATAAGCGTTCCTTTATATTCTGGTTTCGTTAAGTCTTCGTATGATTCTGGCATCGGTAAATTTTTCTTCTTTAATTCTTCTTTATTTATAGCAATCCCCGTCATAAATGCCGTATTACCTACCCATTTTTCTGGTTGCTTATCATCTTTAAATTGCGTAAGAACACGATCTGCTCCTTTTGGAGAGTAACCTTTTAACATATCTTTTTTATCTAAAGCTAATAGACTAGACGCTGCTGTTCCCCATACAACATCTGCTTGTGTATTTTTTCCTTCAGCTAGCAATTTCGCTGTAATAACTCCAGTTGAATCACGAACAATGTTCAGTTTCACATCTGGATACTTCTGTTTAAAAGAATCAAGATAAATTGGTACAAGTTCTTCTTCAATCGCTGTGTAAACAGTTAATGATCCAGATAATTTATCATCCTTTACTTTTGCCCCAGCACTTTCTTCTTTCTTTGCACCACAACCCATTAATAACGAAAATACCATTCCAGTTGCTACAGCTTTAAAGATTGTTTTTTTCACTGTCTCTCTCTCCTTTTATAAATCTTATGTACAACTCCAATATAAACAACTAGTGTAAAAGCAGTATTAAACCAACATTAATCTTTTGTTTGTTGTTTGTTTTTGTGTAATACGTTGCTACTTCTATGTTTTTTCGCATTTTTCTGCCAATAATGAACACTAAATTTACAAATAATTAAAAAAACCTTTATAATCCCACAAAAAAATGAGGCGTTTGTAAAAAACGCCTCATTTTTGTTTACCTTTTTTTGAATTACGATTTGCATACTTCGCGCTATTTTCTCCTTCATACTCTAATGCAAATTCTGCATCTGGTAAGCTTTCTTTCGGAGTTTTATTATTGTTGATTGCCGCATTTTGTTTCACTTTTCTTTTTACCAATACATTCACCTGCTTTCAAGAATTCACTTTCTACTCTAGTTTGAAGCAACATTAAATAATTATTACTGGCAAGTGTTAACAAGTACATAAGAGCCACTAGATGGAAATACTACCTATGAAGAAAGTATTATAAAAGGAGCGATTATTTTGAAGAAGAAAGATAAAGTTCAGTCACCAATTTTAGATGAAACGCTCCCGCATCAAATGAATTTCCCATCTTTTAAAGGAACAGGAAAGAAGATGCAACAACCTTTCATAAATCAATATGACGTCGTAATCGGAGACAGTAAATATGATTCCGAGAATAGTCCACTTCACAATTGGAGTGATGAAGTAGACCCTGCCATTATGGCTGGAGAAGAATGGATTCATCCTACAAATGATATTGGGTGGATTTCAGAAGAAAATCAAGAGTTGCTAAAAAAAGAAGTGGATAATAAGAATGACGCTTTTATGCATCCGCAATTTGGCATTAACGACTAAAAAACCATTCTACCTAACATAGGTAGAATGGTTTCATACTATCCAATAATAATTCTCTCTTTCGGGTATTTATAGCGAGGTGGCTGTTCTCTTCCCCCACTAGCCAGTATAAATGTTAAAATACCGACACGCCCAATAAACATAAGTACAATGAGTACAAGTTTACCAACAGTTGTTAAATCTGGCGTAATACCTGTCGATAGCCCTGTCGTCCCGAAAGCAGAACACACTTCAACAATTAAACTCATAAGCGGTACATTTTCCGTAATAGATAAAATAAAGAGTGCTGTGGCACATAATAAAATCCCCATCGTCATAACGACAGATGCTTTCAGCACGTCCTCTTCATGTAGCTGACGTTTGAAGACTCTAACTGTTCTCCCGCCTCTTGCAAAAGTGTATAACGATAATATACTAACAGCAAATGTTGTTGTACGTATTCCGCCCCCAACCGAACTTGGAGATGCCCCTATAAACATTAATATACTCATAAATAAAAGCGTCGGTTGTGACAATTCACGTATATCCATTGTAGCCAGTCCACCACTTCGCGTCGTCACAGATTGGAATAATGTATAAAAAACTGTTTCATGCCATGACTTTCCTGCTAAAAACTGATTTCGCTCTAGTAGAAAAATCATAATTGTTCCAACGATAACGAGTGCAAAAAATGTCGTTGTCGTCAATTTTGTAAACAACGAAAAGCGGAATAGTTGCTGTCTCCTTTTACTAAAGAATTGCTTTACTTCCATTAACACCGGGAAGCCAATCGCTCCTAAAATAATAAGTAACATATGAATCATTTGCACAATATAATCTTTTTTGTACGGAATTAGTGATTGTCCAGTTAAATCAAATCCTCCGTTCGTAGTTGCACTAACAGCGGCAAAGAAACCGTGGAAATAAGCTTCTTGCCAAGTTGGAAAATAAAGTAGAAATCTTGTACCTAATAGTATTGCTCCAATAAGTTCTATCGAAATAATTACAATTAAAATAGAACGCATCAATTCTACAAGGCCTGATAAATTCCCTTGATTATGGTCTGCCATAATGAGTCTTCTTCTCTGCAAACCGATTTTTTTCCCCGTTATAATCCAAACAAATGTACCAAGTGCCATAATTCCTAAGCCGCCTAATTGTAAAATAAGGGCTA
The DNA here is from genome assembly GCF_007680225.1 of Bacillus sp. DE0042. NCBI lineage: Bacteria > Bacillati > Bacillota > Bacilli > Caryophanales > Bacillaceae > Bacillus > Bacillus sp. DE0042. The sequence continues at coordinate 1,465,222 of NZ_VEJP01000001.1, forward strand.
ACATAATAATTCCTGCCGTAGTAAATGTATCTGAAATTGTAACAACAGACAGTCCCGTAACACTTACCGCACTAACAGATGTAAAGAGGGCATCGATAAATGTCCATTTCACACCAGCCTTCGTAACAAACGGGAAACTAAGCAATATCACCGATACAACTACTGCTAATAAATAAAACAAAACAATAAGTTGTACAGGACGTAATTTTTGTAAAAACTTTTTTATATCTCTCATTCCATCACTTCGCTACCTTTTTTTCTATCGATTAAATAAAGAAAAATCTTCACTTTCTTTATTTGTAAATAACTGCTCAAATAATTTGGCAAATACCATTCCATACACAGTTCCATTACCTCCATACGGCAATGCGTAAAATAAATTATGTATCTCTTTGTCTTCTTTTAAAATAGGGAGACCATCATGACTACCGCCAAATGCTGCCGCCCAATAGTACTCTGCCTGTATATTCTTATACTGCGGGAACATCTCTTTTACAATGTTAATAAGGATATCACGCTTATGCAATAATTTCGTATCACCGATTGTTTGAATTTTCATCGCTTCATCTAATCCGCCTACAATAATACGGTTTTGATACGTTCGAAAATATAAGTAAGGCCGTGCTGTTTCCCAAATTAATGATTGTTCATGCCAGCCTTCAAATGAATCTACCTTATTTGTCACCACTGCATATGATGTTTCCACTGTTGTATTTTTTTCTTTCTTTCCGAAAAGTGCTTCATATCCTGTCGCCATAATAATATTCTTTGCTACAATTTGATTTCCTGTTTTCGTGTAACAAATTAAATCATTTTGGCGTTTTTTTATATGTATGGCCTCTGTATGCTCAAGTATAGTAGCTCCCATTTGATTTGCTTTATGCAAAAGGCTATGCGCTAATAAATACGGATTCACTTCGGCATCACCATGCGTATATAACGCTGCTTGTTTTATAAATGAATACTTCTTCTTCATATGTGAATCGGTAAAATATTCAACCGGGAATCCATAATGGCGTAACGTATTATATTCTTCTTGTAAAAACGATACATCCTCATTTCTACTTGCATAATACAAACTACTTCGCGGAATAAACTGGGGATCAATATCGAGAGTCGGTACAACTTGCTCCATTGTTCGTAACGCTTCGTAACATAGCTTATATGCTCGTACCCCTTTTTTTTCACCAAATGTATGGATAAGTGAGGTTAGCGGTTTATCATGAAGAAATTGTAGTAAACCTGTATTAGCAGCTGTGCTACCACATGCGATTGCTCGTTTTTCAATGAGCGTAACACGCATTCCAATTTTCGCTAACGAATAAGCTATATGAGCACCTGCTTCTCCGCTTCCGACTACAAGCACATCACATATCATATCATTTTCTAATGATGGATAACAAGGTATAGAAACTCCTGTATTCCAAAACAACTTACCAGTCATAAGTTTCATAATTATACTCCTAAAATATAAATTTCTCCTTTCTATCTTTTGTTATTTCCCATAAAAAAATCCAACTAACATACGCTAGTTGGATTTTTTATTTTTAATTAGAACGCTCCTCCAGCCAATTTCCAACCGTCGGATATGTTTGTTTTACCGCTGTTCCACCGTAAACGATCGACATATGTCCCGTTGGTAAACATACATATTGTTTATCTGTGCTAGAAATATGATCTAGCAAAGCTTCTACTTGGCAGGGCAGGGCGATATGATCACGTTTCGCAGAAATATTTAAGACATTCGCCTTAATATTTGCAAGGTCTACCTTTTGTCCGCGAATAACGAGTTCACCTTTCACTAATTTATTATTTTGATAAAAATCACGAATCCATTGTCTATACGATTCACCTGGGAATGGAATACCGTCACCAACCCACTTTTGAACTAATTTCCAGCTTTCGACGAAGCGCTCATTTTCTGAACGATCGAGTAAAGCAACATATGGACCTACAAAGTTTGTAATTGGTTTTAACATCTTATTTCCGAAATCAATCATTTCTGGCGGAATATTTCCGAATGTATCAACCGCTTTATCTAAATTGAAGTATTTCTCATCTAATAAAGGACCGTATAATCCTGTTTCAGAGAAATCAAAAGGACTTGTCATAAAGATTAAGTTGCGAATTGGCATGTGCGGATGAAGTGCTGCATAAATAGAAGTTAGCGTTCCACCCATGCAATAACCAAGTAAAGAAATCTCGTCCGATTTCGCAGTTCTCATTACTTTCTTCACTGCTTTTGCAATATAATCAAACACGAAATCATCAAATTTCAAATGACTATCTTCTAAACCAAATGTGCCCCAATCAAGCATATACACATCAAAACCACGATCTACTAAATATTCCACTAAACTATTTCCTGGAGTTAAATCCATAATATACGGTTTATTAATAAGCGCGTATATTAATAGGATTGGAACTCTCTGTGTTTTTTCTTGTTTTGGAATGTAACGATACAGCTTCGTTTTATTCTTCGTCCAAATAACTTCTTTCGGTGTTAAACCAACTTGTGGTTCTGGTTCGCGTAATAAAACTTCGCTCGCTCTTTTCACACGGCGATATGCTTTACGATATTCTTCTGGGTACAACTCCAATTGCTTTTCCCATTCCGTTACGAATGTAGTCATTTTTCTATCTCCTTTTCGGTCGATTTATTTCTAAAAAAAGAAGTGCATTCCTGCTATGGATATGCACTTTTTTCTTACTTCATTACATGTATAATCCGCCGTTAATGTTTAATTGCTGACCTGTGATATATGCACCGTCACGGCATAGATATACTACACCTTTTGCAATTTCATCAGCTTGACCAAAACGTTTTTTCGGGATTTTCGCAACGATTTTTTGACGCACTTCTTCTGGTACTTCTGCTACCATTTCAGTATCAATAAATCCTGGGCAAATTGCGTTTACAGTTACATTTGTTTTTGCAAGCTCTAATGCTAATGATTTTGTAAATCCTAACATACCTGCTTTTGCTGCAGAGTAGTTTGTTTGTCCAAATCCACCAGCTTGGCCAATAATAGAAGAAATACTAATGATTCTTCCTTCTTCTGCTTCCGATATGTATGGAAGTACCGCGCTTGTTGTATTAAATACACTGCTCAAGTTCACGTCAATTACGCGCTCCCAATCTTCACGATTTAATTTTTTGAATGTACGATCTCTTGTAATACCAGCATTATTAACAAGAATATCAACTTTACCAAAATGATTCACAGCTTCTTCTACAAGTCTGTTTGCATCTTCTACTTTAGAAACATCCGCTTGAACTGCATAAACGTCATGTCCTTCTTTTCCTAATTCATTTACTAAGTTTTCAGCTGCTTCTTTACTGCTGTTATAGTTAATAACTACTTTTGCTCCCTCTTGTGCTAATGCTACTGTAATTGCTTTTCCAATTCCTTTTGCCCCACCTGTTACGATTGCTACTTTGCCATTTAATTGAACCATTTCTTTTCCCCCTTAAATGAATTTGTGAACGATTGTTATGAATCATTTTGGTACTCATATGAATAGAGTCCATATATTAATTATGTTTCGTTGTTTATATATGAAAAAGAGATTCTCCCTTTCCCTTTTGCACGTTATAAACAAACGCTATTATCATTTTTTATTTTCCGGCTTATTCGCAGGTTTTACTTCTTCTTTTGCAGGTACTTGTAGTTTCTCTAGTACTGCATTTTGCTTTTCTAGTAACTCTAAAATTTGATCAACTTTCGTTTCTAGCGTGCGAATATCTTGTTTTACTTTCGTAACATCACGCTTTAATGTAGGAGCTTGTCCTAATGAATCCACTTTCTCTTCTAGAATTTCCTCAATGTTATCAACTTTATTTTCTAAATTGATAACAAGCGTAGCTACTCTAGCGATATCCTCTCTCGTCGGCACATTCACCTGTTCTAAATAATTTTTTGTCGTATCATTTAATGCTTTTTGATAAAACAAATTCAAATCTAGAACGCTGCCCATCCAAGCAGAATATTCTTCTGTTTTAATTGTTTCATTGAGCGCTTTCCCCCAAAATGTTTCGGTTTGTTCATAAGCATTTTTCCATGCTTGCAATGGATCGAATTTTTGATCAATCACTTCGCCTACACTCCCTTTTTCGTTTTTGAAACAATTCAACCTATTCACTATTTTCTAATATTCTGAATAAAACTTCAAGTCTATATTTTATTTTTCTTTATTTTCCAATAAATATGTTGACATTAAAAACAGATAGGTGTAAATTGCACTTATAAGCAAAAAATTCCATCTAACTGATTCATGAGGTGATGCACAATCATGCTACATAATGAACCAGAACACCCAGAAAGTTTGGAAAAAAACCAAGCGAAACAACCAAACTCCATGCCAAAAAACTTCTTAGTTCCTTTCTTACTTCTCTGTCTAAAAGACTGGAGTCTTCATGGTTACAAACTCATTCAAATGCTAATGGACATCGGCTTTTCTTCTGTTGACCAAGGTAATGTGTATAGAACACTACGCAAATTAGAAAAAGAAAACCTTATTTCTTCTACTTGGGATACAAGCGAAGGCGGGCCAGCGAAACGAATTTATTCTTTAACAGAATATGGAGAGCAATATTTAACAACATGTGCGACTTCTTTTGAACATTATCAAAATATGTTGCGGACGTTTTTTACGTTATACACCAATGCATTCTTTCCATTTTCTACTTCTCCAGAAAAGGATGAAAAGGATTCTTCATCTTCACCTGGTGGTACAGCAGAGTAATCTGCGTTCACAATATGCAAAAAAACATTTGGAGGTCAAACAATGGAAACTAAGCCATACGAATTAGTCGATGCATTTTGGAAAAACTGGTCTCAATCTCTTTCCCTCTTCTCTTCAGCTGGGAAACAATTAGAGCAACTTACTTTAGAAACTTTAAAACAACAACAAGACGCTTTGCATAAATTAACATCAGGAGTAGATGAACTAGAAAAAGAACTACAACAATTCACTGCTCAGTTCAATAACCAATATACAGATTACGTCAAGCAATTAACTGGAAACTCCTTAAATGATCAAATTAACGAGTGGCAAGGAAAATGGAATGAACTTTCTACTCAAATGCACCAACTTACTGTTTCTCCTACGAAAACATCTTTGTCTATTCTTACTCAAACTAGCGGTCAATTTGAAGAAACAACAAAACAATTTATCGAACAACAACAATTACAACGTGACGAGGTTCAAAAACAGTTAGATGTTTTTTTGGGAGAGTTCAAGTCCAAACAACTAGAACTCGCAAAGCAGTTCGAGGAAAACTCAAAAAATTTATTTACTTCCATCAAGTAAGAAAGATGTGGGAGCTAACTGCAGCACAAACAAAACTCTTTCTTCCTCCTACTACATCAAGATGGCTGGCATTTTTCGATATGGAAAAGAAGGAGGCCAAAATGAATCCATTTCAAGAAGCACAAACTGTTCCGGAGCTTCGTTATGATGAGATTCAAGTCGGTGATCAAGCATCCCTTACAAAAACTATTACGGATGAGGACGTTATTAATTTTGCAAAATTGACTGGAGATGTGAATCCTATTCATATTTTAGATTCTTTTGCAAAAACGACAATGTTTAAAGAACGTATTGCTCATGGCATGCTCGTTTCCAGTTTCATTTCGACGATTCTTGGAACGAAACTCCCTGGCAAAAACACGATTTATTTATCTCAAAACGTTTCATTCCGTGCTCCTGTCAAAATTGGTGATACACTTCGCGTTGTGGCAGAAGTCATTAAAAAACGAGACGATAAAAAAATCATTACGTTGCAAACAAACATATATAATCAATCCGGTGATATTGTCGTGGAAGGTACAGCGACAATACTGAAAAAAGAGTAGCAAATTTGCTACTCTTTTTTCTATCCAATAACTTCTAATCACACCGATTACTTCCGCGTATGAGTACGTCGTTTCCACATAAAATAACGTTACCAGTTTAGATAGGTACTTAGCTGAACTGGACTACTTATAAGGATGTGTATCAACATGGTAAAAACAAACAAATTACTAGTTCCAGGTGCAGAACAAGCGCTTGAACAATTTAAATATGAAATCGCACAAGAATTCGGTGTTAGCTTAGGTTCTAATACAGCATCTCGTTCTAACGGTTCAGTTGGCGGTGAAGTAACGAAACGACTTGTTGCTTTAGCTCAACAACAATTACGTGGATAATACTATACCATATGGCTTAGAGGCAGATTTCTCTGCCTCTTTCTATTTTTAACATACATAATCGTGCTTTTTCACATACTAGTAAGAGCAAACTGAAAGGAACGATATGTAACATGAAACGGATTAATATTAGCATGAGTCCTCCCCGTGTTCTTACTTTGTCTTTTATTATGTTATCAATTATCGGTACATGCTTATTAAAGCTACCAATTGCTACAACAACGTCTATTTCATGGCTCGATGCTTTATTTACAACCGTTTCTGCTTGTACGGTTACAGGGCTTGGTGTTGTAGACACAGGAAAAGTATTTACCTTATTTGGCCAATGTGTCATTTTAACGCTTATACAAGTGGGCGGACTTGGCATTATGAGCTTTGCCGTTTTAATTGCGATTATGCTCGGCAGAAAAATTGGTCTTCAAAACCGAATTTTGTTACAACAAGCGTTAAATCAAACGAACATTGGTGGCGTCATTCATCTTGCCAAAGCATTATTTTTATTCTCTTTTACAGTCGAATGTATCGCTACTTTAATTCTTTCTTTTGAATGGGTACCAAAATACGGGATTGCTAAAGGGATCTATTATAGCTTTTTTCATTCGATCTCTGCTTTTAACAATGCTGGTTTTTCTGTGTGGAGCGATAATTTAATGTCCCATTCTCATAGTATTCTTGTCAATCTCGTTATTTCCTCCCTCATTATTTTAGGTGGAATTGGTTTTACAGTAATCGTAGATATAAAAAGAAAGAAAAATTTTAAAAACCTTACATTACACTCAAAACTTATGCTCTCTTCTACTCTAATCGTCAATATTATTGCGACTGTTTTTATTTTTATATTCGAGTTCCACAATTCCCTTTCTATGAGAGGATTTACCCCATTTGAAGAAGGAATGGCCGCTTATTTCCAGGCAGTTTCAACTCGTACTGCCGGGTTTAATACAGTTGATATTTCTGCATTATCAAAGCCTTCCCTACTATTAATGATGCTCCTTATGTTTATTGGCGCTGGTAGTGCTTCAACCGGTGGTGGAATTAAGTTAACAACATTTTTAATCATGTTTTTTGGGGTATTTAAATTTTTACAAGAACAAGATGATATTGTCGTTTTTAAAAAATCTATTAAAGATACTCTCATTGTCAAAGCATTGACCATCACTATTATTTCCATTTCATTTATCTTTTTTGCTATTTTAATTTTAAGTATTACTGAGCGAGTTCCTCTATTGATGAGTGCTTTCGAAGTATTTTCAGCATTTGGGACTGTGGGTCTCAGTATGAATTTCACACCACACTTAACTATGATCGGAAAAGCTATTATCATCTTTATGATGTTTTTTGGGAAAATGGGACCTTTAACATTGGCTTTTTCATTTGCACGTAAAAAGAACCGAAAAATAAAATATCCGAATGAAGATATTTTAACAGGTTGACAACCGTATAAATTATCCATATAATGAGAGTACAATAGCATATCTCCAAAGGGGAGTAGCGTCCAAGAATATTTCTTGGAAACAAAGTCGTCATTACGTAGAACTTAGTTCTTCCGGCTTTGTTGGCATTTTCATTACATATGTCTAGCAAGACCTTTGCCTATTAACGGCAGAGGTCTTTTTTGTATTAATTTCCAAATTCTTCCAAAGTTAATAGGCAGGAGTATGGGGAAACTAAATAGTGGGGAAATTCTTCACTTATTTAGTACTTATAGAAATGAGAGGAGAATGTACATGGATGTATCATTATTATTGGAGTATGGTTGGGTATTACTCATCCTAATTGCACTAGAGGGGATTTTAGCGGCTGATAACGCTCTCGTTCTTGCAATTATGGTAAAACATTTACCAGAAGAAAAACGAAAGAAAGCACTATTTTACGGATTAGCGGGGGCATTTGTTTTCCGTTTCGGATCGTTATTTATGATTTCGTTCCTAGTCGACGTATGGCAAGTGCAAGCAATCGGTGCAATTTATCTTATGTTTATCGCTGGTAATCACTTATTTAAAACGTATGTTAAAAAGAATTCGGATGAAGACACAGAAGAAAAAGAAGCAAAGAAAAAACAAGAGAACTTTTGGTGGACTGTATTTAAAGTTGAGGTTGCTGATATCGCCTTTGCAGTTGATTCAATTTTAGCTGCTGTTGCATTAGCAATGACTTTACCAAAAACAGGCTTAGGTACAATTGGTAGTCTTGATACTGGACAATTCGTTGTTATCTTTGTAGGTGGACTTATCGGATTAATCATTATGCGATTTGCAGCAACTGCTTTCGTACAAATATTAAAACGTAAACCAGGACTTGAAACTGCAGCATTTTTAATTGTAGGTTGGGTTGGTGTGAAGTTAGCAGTTTATACATTAGCACACCCTGCATTAAATGTAATTCCGCATTCATTCCCAGAATCTACACCATGGAAACTTACATTCTGGATTGTATTAGTTGGAATCGCAGTTGGTGGCTGGTTCTTCTCGAAAGAAGTAGAAGTAAAAGTAGAAAAGAATTTAGACGAAAAAGCGCTGTAATTACAGCGCTTTTTCTTTTTTCCTTCCCCCTCTCAATGTCCAGAAAAATTTCCATTATACTATCTTTTGTAAACGTTTTCTTAATGTATGTATGTCCTTTTTGTGAAACATTGCACAAACTTATTGAAACTAAGAATAATTCCATGTACTTTATTCATATAAGGAGTATTTATAGATGATGTACTAAAGGAGCGTATTACTCATGCTAGAACAAGGATTAGATTATGTTGTCAAACTGGCTAAGAGCAAAAAACAAATGCTAGATACAAACCCGATGCAATATTTCATTCGTGCCGCACTTGCGGGTATTTATATCGGTTTTATTATTGTACTATGTTTTAAATTAGGCAACTTTTTTCACATTGCAGATTCACCAGCAACTTATTTAGCTGCTTCTATGTTTTTCGGAATTGCTCTCGTTCTTATTATATATGGCGGTGCTGAATTGTTTACTGGAAACACAATGTACTTCACTGTAGCAACTTTAAGAAAAGAAACAACGATTTCTGATACACTTCGTAACTGGTTCGCTTGTTATGCAGGGAATTTAGCTGGAGCTTTATTCTTTGCCTTACTATTTTATGCAACTGGAATTTTCGAAGCAATTGATCACGGCCATTTCATGAATAAAGTAGTAGAAGGAAAAATGAATACACCTACAATGCAATTATTCTTTAAAGCAATTTTATGTAACTGGCTTGTATGTCTTGCGTGTTTCTTACCTTCTCAAGTTAAAGGTGATACAGCAAAAATTATGATGATGATGCTACTCGTTTTCACATTCTTCTTATCTGGTTACGAGCATAGCATTGCAAACTTATCACTGTTTGCTCTATCTTTAGTTTCACCGCATCCGGAGACAATTTCTTTTGCAGGTGCTATTCATAACTTAATTCCAGTTACAATCGGTAACATTATTGGCGGGTCCGTCTTTGTCGGTATGGTATACCATTACTTAACAAAGAAAGTACCTGACGTGAAACAAGAAGAAACTGAATTAGTAGCAGCTCAACAAGAAGAAATCATTCCGTTACAAGCACATATGAAACATTAAAAACTCCAAAGTTTTACTTTGGAGTTTTTAGCTCCCCACATATTTAACAACAAGGTGCGGATTAATTTCTCCTTCTTCCTTTCCCTTATTAATTCTCTGTTTCATCTTGTGCATACCGATGACATCATTCGTATGAAGGTGATTTTCATTTACATATAAACCCTCTTTACAAAAAGCCTCTAGAAAATCTAATCCATTTCTTTCCCCCCATCCCATATTAAAATTAAGGGAAAGAATATTCACATCATAATCCCGAACCATGTGCAAAGCACATTCTACTGTAGTGGCGGGCACATACCCGTACGGACAACTTCTTTGATCATCCATATATACATTCATTTTCTATCCCCTCTCTATTTTATATACGTGACCAACATGTAACATATTGCTCCAAGACTAATAAAAGGACCGAACGGAATTTGGCTCCTCATTTTCATACGTTTTAATACTATACCAACTCCAAAGAAACAAAGACTAAAGCAAGATGCTAAAAATAAAATCATAAAAATCCCTTTCAGTCCCACTATAAATCCAAGTAACGAAAGTAATTTTATATCCCCTCCACCAAGCCCTTCTGGATATATCTTTTGCATGCAATATAACAAAATGAATATAACGCCACTACCAACTATACTATCTGTCCAAGTCACTAACGGTACAAAAATACATTCTAAAATGAGTAAACAGGCAAACCAAGCTAAAATACGATTTGGGATTAACATATATATGTAATCTGTAACTGAAATAATAAGAAGTAGCGAAAATAGCGATAAAATGATGATAAGCTCTCGTTCCACCCCAATCATATATACAGTAAGAAAAAATATCATTCCGGTTACAAGTTCAAATACTACGTACAAAATTGAAATTTTCCTCTTACAATTCGTACAACGTCCCCGTTGTATACAAAATGAAATGATTGGGATCAATTCTTTTGGCTTTAGCACATACTTACAATAATGACAATGTGAACGAGGGGTAATGATAGACTCACCTAGCGGCACTCTCATCGCAATTAACATAAAAAAAGAACCAAACACCATCCCCACTAACAATGCATATAAATAAGTGAACATCCCTTCCTCTCCTTTCCAGAAGAACATAGCAAAAAAAGGAGAGAAATTCTACTTCATATTATTTCTATTCTATTAAAAAAGCAGGCCATTTTCTGGCCTGCTTTCCCCTCTTTTATACGATGAAATATACTGCTTTTAATGGTCCGTGTACTCCGACAACAAGATTCATTTCAATATCTGCCGAGTTACTAGGTCCTGTAATAAAGTTAATACAAGATGCTACTGCCTCGCCATTTTCTACACGTGTGTTCATATCCTGAACTGCTTGTGTAATACGAGGCACAAGTGTTTCACGTGGAATAATAGCAAAGTAAACAGTTGGTAAAAAGTGTAAAGAACGACCTTGACCTTTATGACTTTGTACAACAATCGTACCAGATTCAGCTAAAGTATAATCACTAAATGCGATTCCAATATTCGCTCTTTCTGCGATACGCATATTCTCTTCTTTTTTCTCAGGATCCCATACATTCACTTCAACATTTTGCTTTGGAAGCTCTTCTTTAAATAAAGAAGTCAATCCATAAGAATCAAAACGTTCATCTGCCGATAACATAATAGGTCCCCCGCCGTTTTCCACGATTACTTTTTGAATATCTTCACGTAAACGGTCGTTTGTCGTTTCCACTACAGTTGTATGAATGTTTGTACATTGATTTTTAAATACTTCTAACAATTCTTCTTGTGAATAATCTTTTAGCGTTTCTACATTCACATTACTTTTCCATGCTGGGCGCTTTACGCCTTCCGTTTTCCGCTCACGTCCAAGTTCTTTTGCAATATTATCTAGAAAGGACTCACGGTTTTGAATTAATCCTGTCATTATTTGTCCCCGCCTTTCTTATGATCTTTATACCAATCACGGAATCGTTCTTTACTTGGAGCCGGGAATTCACGAATATCTGTCCAGTTTTTAAGTGGCCCAACACCTTTTGATACACGGTTGCCAGATGTAAATGGACTCATTGCTGCTGGCGCCATTTTTGATCCCATTTTATATAAAGCTGCTGAAGATGCACCCATACTAAACATTTTCATTGCTAATTTTTCTGCAAGTGGTGCACGTCCTTCTTGCTCAACAATTACTTGACGATGTTTTAATAATAAATCATGCAATGGTATTTTTACTGGACAAGCTTCTGTACACGCTCCGCATAAACTAGAGGCATATGGAAGCTCTTTGTAATCATCATATCCGCCTAAAAGTGGTGTTAATACCGCACCGATTGGTCCTGAGTATATAGAACCATACGAATGTCCACCAACGTGACGATATACAGGACATACGTTAACACAAGCAGCACAACGAATACATTGCAATACTGAGCGGAATTCAGATCCAAGAATTTGAGAGCGGCCATTATCAACAACAACTAAGTGAAATTCTTCTGGTCCATCTACTTCCTCTTCTTGAATTGGTCCCGCTACAGTTACATAACTTGTTAATTTTTGCCCTACTGCACTACGACATAGTAAACCAACTAAAACATCTAATTCTTCCATTGTCGGAACCATACGTTCCATACCCATTACTGCAATTTGAGTTTTCGGAATCGACATAACAAGATCGGCATTACCTTCGTTCGTTACTAAACAAAGAGAGCCAGTATTTGCAACTGCAAAGTTACAACCTGTCACACCAATTTCTGCATCCATAAATTTCTCACGAAGTTGTTTACGAACAAACTTTGTCATTTCATATGGATCATCAGAATTTTCATAGCCAAGCTTTTCTTTAAATACATCACGAATTTGCGTTCTGTTTTTATGAAGTGCGGGCGCAATAATATGTGAAGGTGGATCATTATCTACTTGCAAGATATACTCTCCTAAGTCACTTTCTAACACTTCACAACCAATCTCTTGAAGGGCATGATTCATACTAATTTCTTCAGTTACCATTGATTTTGATTTTACAACTTTCTTCGCTTGTTTCTTTTTTGCAACGTCTTGAATATACTTTGCTGCTTCCTCTTTCGTTTTCGCAAAGTACACATGTCCGCCTCTTTTTGATACATTTTCACTTAACTGCATTAAGTAATAATCAAGATTTTCTAACGTATGTTGGCGAATTTGTTCACCTAGTTCACGCCACTCTTCCCAGTTTCCTAATTCGTCCGCTGCTTTTAAGCGATTCGTATATAAGCGCGTTTGCGCAGAAGATACTGCTCCGCGCATAAAAGAGTCTTGAATTCCATCGCCAACGCGATCATTAAATTTTTTCTCACTGATTTTCATAGACATAGCTTATGTTCCCCCTTCATGAGCGACTATTTAGTACCTCAGCAATATGCATTACTTTTATTTCTTTTCCTAAACGCTCAATACGTCCGCCAATGTTTAACAAACACCCACAATCTGCACCGATTAAATAATCAGCACCTGTTTCCATTGCACTATCTACCTTTTCATCTACCATTTGCTCAGAAATTGGAGTCATCTTCACTGAAAACGTTCCCCCAAACCCACAACAATTTTGTTCGTTTGGCAGTTCTCTCACAGTTAATCCTTTTACGTTTGATAATAAAATTCCTGGTGCCTCTTTTACTCCAAGCAGCCGTGTCATATGACAAGATTTATGAATAGTAGCTATTCCTGGTAAGCTTGCACCAACATCTGTCACTTTTAAAACATCTACAATAAATTGTGTAAATTCATATGTTTTATCAGCAACCTTTTGTGCACGTTTAGCCCACTTCGGATCATCTTTAAAAACATGCGGATACTCATGAAACATTGTCGCACAAGAACCAGATGGTGTAACGATATATTCTGCATCTTCAAAAGTTTCAATCATATGTTTCATCGCTTCTTTTGCTGCTTCTACATGGCCGCTATTATAAGCAGGCTGACCACAACAAACTTGTGCTTCTGGAAATTCAATTTCACAACCTAAACGCTCCAACACTTCAACTGTTGCTTTGCCGACGTTTGTTTCAAACATATCGACTAAACAAGTAACAAATAAAGTAACTTTCATAATTATTACTCCCCCTTTTTACAACTCCACCAACAAACATATGGTCATCAGATGACTAAGAAAAGAAGAAGTAGGCTCAACCATGGCCTATCCTCTCCCTCTTCTAAAGAAAACGCTTACTTAATCTTTCTCTATTTTATCAAAAAATTTGATTTTTAAAAGATTAAATTACGAATTTATATCGTTTTTACCTGTGACAATATGTTCTACATTTGTTAAATGATCTAGCATTGCTTGCTGCGCTAATTCTACATCTTGCTTTAACACTGCATCATATATAACTTGATGCTCTTCTATAAGTCGTTCTGATGTTGTTTGTTCACCATATAAAATAATGCGTCTTGATTCACCAATCGTTTCAGCAATCATCTCTGAAACGTGATTCATGAGTTCAAGCAAAATGTTGTTATGCGAAGACTCTGCAATTCCCATATGGAACTGAAAATCTGCTTTTTCGCCAGCCTTTTCATCTCCAATGCTCTTTGCCATTTCATCTAACCAATGCTTCATATTTTGCAAATTATCTTCCGTACGTTTTGCCGCAGCTGCTCGAACTGCCCCCACTTCAAGCACCTTTCGTACTTCTAATAAGTTCAAAATATCTTCTTTCTTCATTAATAATTTATTGTTTAATGATTTTGTTAATGAAGAAGAATCGAAATTCTTCACATATGTACCTTCTCCTTGTTTCATCTCAATTAAGCCCATTGCTCTTAGCGCACTTAGCGCTTCACGAACAGCAGATCTACCAACTTGAAACTGCTCAGCTAATTGATGTACAGGAAGTAGTTTGTCACCAGGTTTTAACGTACCATTTTTAATCATTGTTAAAATAGCTTCAGATACTTCTTCGTAAATCTTTTTCGGTTTAATAGATTTGTACTCCAGTTAAATCACCTCAGTATCTTCCAAACAACAATTGAAACGATTTATAAGAACTTTGCATCATAACTATTTTAGAACGAATTGGTAAGAAGTACAAATGTTTTGTTCATAAAATCGTCAAATTTTTAATATTTATTCGATATTAATTTATATGTATTCCTCTATTCGTTTGCACTCATGAAGAAAAGCATGTCCTTCACGTTAGAACATGCTTTCTTCAACTTGTATTTTCAATTTAATACTAACCGTCGTTCCATGCCCTTTTTCACTTTCAATTCGCCACTGTCCATCATGTATATGAACAATTTGTCTAACAATGGCAAGGCCTAAACCTGTTCCACCATGTTGACGACTTCTCGCTTTATCAACGCGGTAAAAACGTTCACCAAGATTTTCTAAATGCTCTGTTTCAATACCGATTCCTGTATCTTTTATGTTTAATTCACAGTAATCATCTATCTGCCTGAGTGTTATCACAATATCCCCATTTTGATTTGTATACCGTATCGCATTATCTAACACGTTATGAAGCACTTGTTGCATACGATCCTCATCAATCATTACAATGATTTCTGGATTTAAATTTGTTGAAATACGAATTTTCTTTTCTATAAACTTAATCTCATACGTATCTAACACATCTTCAATCAGTTGTGAAAAAACAATAGGTTGTTTCTTTAACGGAAAATGTTCACCTTCTAATTGTGCTAAATCTAATAAATCATGAACGAGACGCTGCATACGACCCGCTTCTTTATGAATGAGCTGTGTTACTTTTTCCTGCTGTGGTCCCTTCGCTACACCATCTAAAATAGCTTCACTATATCCTTTTATATAACTAAGCGGTGTTCTTAGTTCATGCGAAACGTTAGCTAAAAATTCCTTACGCTTTACGTCTTCTGTCTCTAAAGAATTTGCCATTTTATTGAATGCTTTTCCTAATCGTCCAATTTCATCTTCGGAAGAAATTGTAATCCGTTCTGAGAAATCTCCCGTAGCCAAATGATTGGCAACTCGTTCCATTTGCGAAAGCGGTCTCGTAATAGCAATAATAATCTTTCTACCAATCCATATTGTCAGTAAAGTCATAGCAAGTGCTAACGGTGCTAAAATAAGGCCCATATCATATATTAAGTCTTTTATACTTTTTAAAGGAATATAAGAATATACAATGCCAACTAACTTTTTATTTTCTAAAACAGGGATGACAACCCCCATAATATTTCGGTCAAAATGTTCCTCATACCCTATCTTTGTCACAGTTTTTCCATCTAATAATGCTTGTCTGTCCCCTTCACTTATAAAAGAATGATGATGCACATCAAAAGGTAAACACGCGCTTAAATCACGCGGATTAGATACGAAAAGAACATCTGAACTAGATATTTGATCAAATGCTCTTACTTTCTCTTCAAAAGTTGCTATTCCTTCACGCTTATCATATTGCGCAGCAAGACGCTTCCCTTCCATTACTAATGAATCTTTTAAATTATCAACGTATAGTTTTTCATACGAGTATAAAGATACAAAATAAAGAAAGGAAACTGTTACACATACTGCACATACTACTGTAAGCCAAAGCTTCTGTACCATCGTAAACATACGTTACACCTCAAATTTATAGCCTACACCCCAAACCGTTTGAATGTAGTTTCCACTTTCTCCAAGCTTCAAACGCATCGTTTTCACGTGCGTATCCACTGTTCTTGTACTTCCGGCATAATCATATCCCCATACCTTTTCCAGCAATTGTTCCCGGCTAAATACTTGTCCCGTATGTTGGCAAAGAAAATAGAGTAAATCAAACTCTTTTACTGTAAGAGAAATTGGCTCACCATCAGCCTCAATCTTCCTACTTTTTTCATTAATAAGGATCGGTCCAAACTGAATCTCCTCTTGTTGCTCTTGCTTTGTATAACGTCTTAACACAGCT
The DNA here is from genome assembly GCF_007680225.1 of Bacillus sp. DE0042. NCBI lineage: Bacteria > Bacillati > Bacillota > Bacilli > Caryophanales > Bacillaceae > Bacillus > Bacillus sp. DE0042. The sequence goes on from NZ_VEJP01000001.1 coordinate 1,481,863, forward strand.
TCCATACGAGCAATTAATTCTCCAGGACTAAATGGCTTTACAATATAATCATCTGCTCCCATACGTAAGCCGTTCACCCTATTCCACTCTTCACCTTTTGCTGTTAAAAATATAATTGGTACATCCGACGTTTTTCTAATTTCTTTACAAACTGAAAGTCCATCCATCTCTGGCATCATAATATCTAATACAACGAAATCATAATGATCCGTCTCTAATTTTTTTAGTGCCTCTTTTCCATTTTCAGCTTCTCCCCACTCGTATCCGAAATTATCTAAGTACATTCCAACAAGCTGCCTCATATCACTTTCATCATCTACAACTAGCACCCTATATTTACTCATTGTCCTTCCCTTCCCTCTCTATGAGTTGAAACGGCCCTTTTCCGACTTTAATTGTTTGTTTTATTTTCAAACTCTTCATATCCATGATGCACAATTCATCACTATCATAGCTTGCTACGTATCCTTCTGCTCCGCTCTTCAAAAATGCAAATGGATTCGATCCTACTTCTACAGAAGCCACCTCTTTATACGTGCTAACATCAAACTTTCTAAGCGTATTCGAACCGTGACTTAATGCATATACATACTTATTATCCTTCGTTATATTCACAGGCATAAAAGGAGCATGTAAAGAACGTACCATTTCTCCGCTCTGCAATGAATACACTAATACTTTCTCATTGACTTGATTTCCATCACCATGTCCGCCAATCCATATTTCTTTCCCATCTGGGCTAATTGTCGCTCCCGTTGATGCTGGGGGAATCATAAAGGATTGTATCACTTCTTTTTTCTTTGTATCAATGGTCGTTAGCTTCGTATCATAAAAATTTAATACCGATAACTGGTTATCGTGCTCTACCATCGTTATTGGTCCTTTTCCGGTTGACACACTCCCTGTCTCTCTCCCTTTTATCGTAAAGAACCTTACCTTTTGAGCAGTTTGATCGGCAGCAAATAATTGTTTTTTATCCTCGGATACAATCACATTTACAATGCCTTTTCCAGTTTTATATTTGTCCACTTGCCTTCCTTCTGCTAGTGAATATACATACATGTACTCTAACTGCTTGCCATATACAAGTATGTCCTCACCGTTTGGAAGTAGTGCAACTCCTGCCACTGGTTCATTAAGTTCCCATGTCGTAATTAACTTTTTAGTTTTTTCATCAACAAAACTGATACTACCTTCTTTTATATTCGTTGTTATAATAACACTTTTATCTTTAGCAATCGGTGTATATGAACTTCCTTGACACCCTACTAATAGAAATAAAAAACAGAGAAGAAAAACATACTTTCTCAAAAGATTCCCTCCATCTTCGGATGATTTCGTTATAATTGTAAAATAACAAATAAATGTGTGGAAAGTGTGAAATCTCCCTTTCTTACTTCATTTACATATATAATGTACAACAAATAGAATTTGAGGTGTGCAAATTATGCTTTTTCCTGATTTAGCGAATAAAATTGTACGAGAAGTACGCAGATTAATTAAAGAAAATATTATTATCATTAATATACAAGGCGTTATTATCGCAAGTACAGATGTAGAAAGAATCGGTCAATTTCATGAAGGCGCACTCCGTTGTGCAAAACAAAAGAAAACTGTCATTATTACAAAAGAAGATGAACGACGTTTGCAAGGCGTAAAGGCGGGTATGAACCTCCCCTTACTATTTCATGACGAAGTAATTGGTGTCATTGGAATTACAGGCGAACCTGAAAACATTTCACAATACGGAGAAATATTACGTAAAATGACCGAACTACTCATTCACGAAAACTACTTTTTAGAACAACTAGAACTTGAACACCGTTCTTATGAAGCATTTGTCTTTGATTGGCTTCAAAATACAGACTGGTCTCCAAGCTTTCTCGATCGCGCAAAAACACTTGGTATTGATTTATATAAGAAGAAACAACTTATTTTGTTCTCTATCGATCAAAATGACACGATGCTTCAGCGTAAGATTTGGCAACACGTACGCAATCTATTAACAAAGGAGCATCTATTTGTTCGTTGGGGAAATGATCGATTCATTTTATTTACAGCCACAAACTCCAAAGAGCAAACGTATCAATTTTTAAAAAGATTAAAACAAGACTGTGAAACTTTGTTTTCTATTGCTTTATATATTGGGATTGGACAATCCGTTACACCAAGCAATATGAACTTATCGTACGAACAAGCATTACAAGCTCTTTCCGTATCACTTGAAACGAAAAAAATTGTATTTAATGAAGATTTACGTTTAGAAATGTGCTTACAAGATATTTCTGCTGAAACGCGGGAACAGTTTCTAAGGCGCACCATCGAAAACTTACTATCATCTCCTGAGCTTATGCACACTTTACGCTTATTTATTGATTATAACCAATCCTATAAACAAACAGCTGAACAATTACATATACACATTAACACATTGCATTACAGACTTAAAAAGATTGAGGAGCATACAGGGCTTGACCCGAAACAATTCAAAGACTTAAACATTTTATACTTCTCGCTCCTCTTATTAGATAATCATACAAAAAAGAATGATAAAAAAGATTAATCTTTAGATGATTATACATAGAAAGAATCCCCCAACTTTTTTATCATTATAATGAAAGCACTGTTACAACGTTTTTTATGATGACTAAATACGTTAACAGTTTGAGGGGGATTTCCAATGTTAGAAAAGCAAATTATTCATTCATTCGTATCCATTGTTGGCGAAGATAATGTAGATACATCCAATATGGGGCGTTTAACGTATAGTTATGATGCCACTCCAAACTTCCAAGCAATGCCTGATGCAGTCATTGCTCCTCGTAATACAAATGAAGTAGCTGAAGTGTTAAAAATATGTAACACTCACAAAATCCCTGTATATGTCCGTGGTTCTGGAACAAACCTTTGCGCGGGGACATGTCCACTTGAAGGCGGTATCGTCCTTATCTTCCGCCATATGAATAACATTTTAGAAATTGATGAAGAGAATTTAACAATTACTGTACAAGCTGGTGTAATTACGCTTGATATTATTAAAGCGGTAGAAGAAAAAGGTTTATTTTATCCACCAGATCCAAGCTCGATGAAAATTTCTACAATCGGCGGTAACATTAATGAAAACTCAGGTGGATTACGCGGATTAAAATATGGCGTAACACGTGATTATGTGATGGGTCTTGAACTTGTCTTACCAAATGGCGATATTATTCGTACTGGCGGTAAATTAGCAAAAGATGTAGCTGGTTACGATTTAACTCGGTTATTTATCGGTTCTGAAGGCACACTTGGCGTCGTAACAGAAGCTATATTAAAACTTGTTCCTATGCCTGAAACGAAGAAAACGATGCTTGCACTATATGAAGATATTAATGAAGCTGCACGTGCTGTTTCTTCTATTATTGCAAATAAAATCATTCCAGCGACACTTGAGTTTTTAGACCAGCCGACAATTGAAGTAGTAGAAGAGTTTGCACAAATCGGTTTACCAACTGATGTAAAAGCAATTTTATTAATCGAACAAGACGGTCCGCCTGAAGTTGTCAATCGAGATATTGAAAAAATGGCTAACGTTTGCCGCTCTATGAATGCAGTCGATGTTCGCATTGCAAAAGATGAAGCGGAAGCAGATGCGCTTCGGACAGCTCGCCGTAGTGCACTATCAGCACTTGCAAGATTAAAACCTACTACAATATTAGAAGATGCAACGGTACCACGCTCACAAATAGCTCCGATGGTTGAAGCTATTAATGCCATTGCAAAAAAATATAATATTCCTATTTGTACATTTGGGCATGCTGGCGACGGCAACCTACACCCAACTTGTATGACAGATGCTCGTAATGAAGAAGAAATGCACCGAGCTGAACAAGCTTTTGCTGAAATATTTGCGAAAGCAATTGAACTTGGTGGCACAATTACTGGTGAACATGGTGTTGGTGCGATGAAAGCTCCTTATTTAGAAATGAAATTAGGTAAAGAAGGTATTGCTGCCATGCAAGGAATTAAACAAGCCTTCGATCCAAATAACATTATGAACCCTGGCAAGATGTTCGCGAAAGACACTCGCAAAAGAGTGGTGGTTGAACGATGACAACATTAAATAAAGAAAACATTCAAAAAGAATTTAAAGAAAGATTAAGTGAAGATGAACTACTAAACTGTATGCGATGCGGTTTCTGTTTACCTACTTGTCCTACTTACATTCAATCTGGATATAAAGAATCACATTCACCACGAGGACGTATTGCATTAATGAAAGCGGTCGTTGACGGTTTAATTGAACCAGATGAAGATGTTGAAAATACATTGAATGTTTGCCTTGGCTGCCGTGCTTGTGAACCTGTTTGTCCATCAGGTGTAAATTACGGACATTTATTAGAAGAAGCTCGTGATATTATCAATCAAAACAAAAAGTTCTCGGTGCCAGTGAGAGCCGTTCGTAAAGTCGTTTTTGAAGGACTATTCCCCCATCAAAATCGAATGAGAACATTAACAGGACTAATCGGATTTTATCAGCGTTCTGGATTACAAACGCTAACACATAAAACAGGGATTATGAAGTTATTACCTGAAACACTTGCAACGATGGATCTCGTTTTACCAAAAGTCCCTAAAATGAAAGCAATGAAAGATCGTCCTGAATTTTTACCTGCTGAAAGTACAAAAAAGAAACAAGTTGCATTCTTCACAGGCTGTTTAATGGATACGATGTTTTTAGAAACAAATAACGCAACGATGAAACTTCTTCAGTTAGCTGGTTGTGATATCGTTATTCCGAAAACACAAAGTTGCTGCGGTGCATTACATGGGCATGCTGGTGAAAAGAGCGGAGCGAAGGAATTAGCGAAACGAAATATAAAAGCATTCGAAGATTTAAACCTCGACTATATTATTACGAATGCAGGTGGTTGCGGAGCTTACCTCGTAGACTACGATTATCTTTTAAAAGATGATCCACAGTGGGCAGAACGTGCAAAGCAGTTTGTTTCTAAAATTAAAGATATTACCGCTATTCTAGTAGAACTAGATTTCCATAAACGAAATGACTTACGACTCACACCGCAAATTATTACGTATCAAGACTCTTGTCATTTACGCAATGTTATGCGAACATCTTCAGAACCTCGTATGTTACTAGAAGCAATTCAAGGCGCAACATACCGTGAAATGAAAGATGCGGATCGCTGCTGTGGTTCTGCTGGTATTTACAATATTGTTCATTCAGAACTATCCATGGAATTTCTAGATTATAAAATGGACCGTGTACATGAAACAGAAGCAGCAACTATTGTTACTGCAAATCCAGGTTGTCTACTACAAATGAAATTAGGCATCGAACGAGAAGGACTTTCTCATAAAATGAGAGGAATTCACATTGTAGATTTATTATTAGAAGCAATTGAAACCAACTCGTAATAACTCGTAACATACGTAATAATAGGAAAACGGCTATCTCCTTCGTCTATGTAAAGAGATAGCCGCTTTTTTGTCCGCTACAAGATTAAGAATATGTTACTTTATTATAAAAAAGAACAACAGAAACATTACAGTTTTGTAAAAATCAATCCAGTATATTCCTCAAAAAAACGCTCAAATCATTGATACAATAGGATTCTTCATTTTCAATATAGGTACATTTATCCAAAAACCCCCTCTTAAAACGAAGTATAAAAATGCTAAAAATTCCTTTTATACTCTATGTTTCTCTTATTTTTTCCCTTTTCTTCACTTAGGATAAATTAGGTAATTTTAAAGTCTATGAATTTTTTTCCATCTTTTTTCTCGCAAATTGTATGCTACGATGAATTTGTCAGTCAGACAGGCTGTCAAAACAAATCGTGTGAAAACAAATTAAAACTTTATATAGGGGGACACACATCATGAAAAAGCGTGTTTTATTATCTGTAGCTGCTGCAACAGCTCTTACTTTAGGAGTATCATCTTTAGATGCACAAGCTGCAACTGTACAACCATCTAACATAAATGTTCAAAATATTCAGCATTCAAAAGTGATGATGAAGCAAATGAGCCAACAAGAATTACAAGCATTCTTACAATCTATGGGCGTTGAGTCATTAGCACAATGGCAACAAGGAAATTTCCAACCAAACTGCTTCATTCCTGGTCAACAACCAACTGAAAATGTTGTAACTGAGCAACCAACAGCTAAGCCAGAAACTCAAAAGCCTGCTGAGCAAAAACCAGTTGAGCAAAAGCCTGCTGAAGAAGTTCAAAAACCAGAAGCTCAAAAACCAGCTGAAAACAACAATACTCAAAAACCTGCTGAACAAAAACCTGCTGAGCAAAAGCCTGCTGAAGAAGCAAAATCTTTAAGCGAATTCGAACAACGTGTTGTTGAATTAACAAACGCTGAACGTGCAAAACAAGGCTTACCAGCACTAAAAATCGATACTGAATTAAGCAAAGTAGCACGTGTTAAATCTGAAGATATGCAGAAGAATAACTACTTTGATCATAACAGCCCTACATATGGGTCTCCATTTGACATGATGAAGAAATTTGGTATTTCTTATACATCTGCAGGTGAAAACATCGCTCAAGGCCAACGTACACCTGAAGAAGTAGTACAAGCTTGGATGAACAGTGCTGGACACCGTGCAAACATCTTAAATAACGGCTTCACTCACATCGGTGTTGGCTATGTAGAAAGCGGCAACTACTGGACACAACAATTTATTACGAAGTAAATAGATTAAAAGAGTCTTCTCATAATGAGAAGACTCTTTTTTACGTTTCATAACTTTCTATTATGTATGAGTACAATATGTAGAACATAAACAAAATAGAGCCACAACTTATTACACTAAGTAACACATAAAATCCCCATTTCAAGTTCAAAAACAAGGAAAACAATATACTACATGCCATCACTTGAAAAATCCGCCTACTCACTAAACGAATTTTTTGTAATTTGACTGGGTCCTTTTCCGTACTCTTAACTTTTTTAAATCCTTTACTAAGCATAAAAAGAAACATACTAATTCCAATTGTTAGTCCTGTCTGAAAGGATATCATGCTTCCAAAATTAATAAAGAGAATGAGCATATGGATAAACAACATAAATAAAGTAATCGTCTTTAGAAATCCACTTATAATGACATGCTCGCCTTCATTAAGCTTATATACATAATGTGAAATAATATACACGAATCCATGTAAAAAAATAATAAGACAAGGAATAAATGCTATAACAACTTGTTTACTCATAAACTCGTTTGGCTCACCCTTTTCATTCCAATGTACTGCCATAAGGTTTGGTAAGTATGGATAGAGGCATAGAGTAACTAAAAGACAAGCGAAAAATATTCCTAGTATATATTTATATTTGACCAAGTAATTCTCACCTCTCTTTTCTCTTAACGGCTTCGCTTCTTTTAGAGAAATTCCTGCAAGAATCTACTTTTCTCAGATTTAAACTTACACTTTATGCATTCATTCTTTGAAATTCTTTCATTGTATTATTTAATTTTATTGGAAATGGTACATCCACTTCGATCTCTTCTTTCGTAATTGGATGCAAGAAATGAATCTTCATCGCATGTAATGCTTGCCTGGACATATATTTCGTTTGTCCACCGTATAATACATCTCCAACTAATGGATTACCATGATAGCTCATATGAACACGAATTTGATGTGTTCTACCTGTTTCTAATTGTAACGTTACGAACGTAGCATTTTGTTTTTTAAAATACTTCTCTACTTTATAATATGTGATTGCTTGGTCCCCCTTTGGAGAAACACGTCGTCTCGTCGCATGATGGCGATCTCTTCCAATAGCTGCGTCAATTGTTCCTTGCTTACCTTTTACTTTCCCTTCCACAAGCGCCGCATATGTTCTTTTAATTTTTCGTTCCATTAATAAATGATCCATAATTGCACCAGCAATTCTATGCTTAGCAAACACGACACCACCTGTCGTATCTTTATCTAACCGATGAATATGACGAACCTTCGTCTCTAAACCTTGCATTTGAAAATGAAAAGCAACAAGGTTTGCAAGTGTTCCCGTTCCACCTTTTTCCGCAGGATGCGTATCCATCTTCTCAGGCTTATTTACGATGAGTACGTGATCGTCTTCATATACTACATCTAATTCACCATATTCAGGCTCTACATCGTATTCTTCTTCCATAAACATATGCACTTGTAACTTATCGCCTTCTTTTAAAAGCTCATTCCATCTTCTCTGTTCTCCGTTAACGGTAATACCTTTTTCCATACGAAGCTGATGTAACAACTTTTTCGGTATTTCCCATTCTATTTTTAATAACGAATCAATACTTATGCCATTCCATTTCGCTGGAACAGTAATTTCGCACCATTCGCCCTTCTTCTTCGTTTCCATACTGTATCACCTTATTTCTATTGATTCTCTCATTGTAACGGAAAACACAATTTGATGCACCGTCAAAAATAGAGGACAGTCTTATAGTAGACTGTCCCCCTCACGCTCTACGCCGTTTCATTTCCTGCAATACTTCTTCCGCTTTTTGCTCATACGATAAATCTTTAAAGAAATCCGCCAATCTTTTATAATCATTATACGTATCTAATAAGTCATCAATTTTTTCTACTTTCATCACTTGTTGTTTTTGCTTCATTTTTACTGGATAACGATAGCCTGATACTTCTTGTATTTTGTAATACTCATTCTCTACTTGAATGACCTTTACAAGTTCCTCCTCTTCCGCATCCATCGTATACCCATCAAAATCTCTAAGCAATTCATAAATGATATGAGTCCATTCATCTTTTGGATAATATCCTTTTTCTAACCGATAACCGACAATGCGATACATATGCCCATCGTTTTCTGCAAACTGTACTGTATCATTTAGCTTAAACTTAAAATAACGAAACATTGCCTTCACCTACTTATATGTAATGTTCTTATCACATACTATTTGCAAAATGTAGGTCTTGCTATTCATAAAAAAATACTCATCTATAAGATGAGTATTTTTTACGATGATTTTTCTCTTTTCTTTCGAAATGGTAACCACCAGTTCCAATCTCCAAACAGTTTCATTAAACTTGGTACAAGCATAAGACGAATAATTGTTGCATCAAGGAATATCGCTAATGCAACACCAAGCCCCATTTGCCGTACTGGTAAAATATCAGTAAAGGCGAACGCACCAGTTACAACAATCATAATTAACGCAGCCGATGTAATGATTCTACTTGTTGACACAAGTCCTTCTAACGTCGCTTGATCGTTATCTCCTGTTTCTTCATACAGTTCATGAATACGTGAAATAAGAAAGACTTCATAATCCATGCTAAGCCCAAATACGAGACCGAAAATGAAGATGGGTAAGACAAATAGAACAGGACTCGCTTCTAAACCAAAATGCCCACCTTCAAATAACCAAACAACAATTCCGATTGTTGCACTTAAACTAAGTATATTCATAATAATCGCCTTAATCGGAATGAGTATAGATCGGAATGCAAATAATAATATAACAAAGGTCGATCCAAATATAACAGACATACCAATTGCAACTTTATCTTTAATTTCATCTTCTAACTCTTGTTGGAACGTCGTCATCCCGCCTAAATAATACGTAACATCTGTTTCTTTATAATTTTGTTTAAAATCACGAACCCACTGTTTAGCAGTTTCAGTACGTGGTTTTGTTTTCAAAAAGATTTCTATCGTCGTCTTATTTCCTTTCGTATATGCTTCAAATATAGGAGCTAGTTTCGCTGCTTCTGGCGACTCTAACATTCCAGCAACTTGATCTGCTTTCATACCAGTTAACTCGTCGTATAAGCTTCTCACTTCATATACTTTCTTATCATCTTTTAACTTTTGAAGGACTTCTTCTATCTTTTGTAAACTTTCTTTTTCTTTCATATCTTTTTTCGTCTCTACTACTAACGTAACATCAGCATGTTTTTTTGCAGTTTTATTAAATGCCTCTTCGTACTTCTCATATGCAATTCTTGTATCACTTTGTTTAGGTAGAGCTTCTACGTCAGGGAACTGCAAATTAGCTGTACGTAACGGTAATAAGCAAATCACAATAAATGTTGTAACAACAATAATCATTGCGATTGGATGTTTCATTACAAATTGTGCAAACTTACGCCACGCCTTTGCCGGCGTATGCGCTACTTGATTCTTTTTTAATATTCGTTTCCCAATTAATGATAATAGCGCTGGAAGAAGTGTGAGTGAGAATAAAATACTCATAATCACAACAATCATTCCGCTAATTGCGACAGACTGAATATAATCGATTTTAAAGAAAAATAAGCCGGATAATCCAACAAATACACATAATCCTGAAAATACGATAGCGCGCCCTGCTGTTTGATATGTAATTGCGATCGCTTCTTTTACCGTTCGCTTTGCAACTTCCTCTCGAAAGCGATTTACAAATAATAGTGCAAAATCAATAGATAGCGCAAGTCCAATCATGGGTGCAACATTTAACACAAAGATAGATAGTTCCTTATCGCTACCTATAAAGTATAATATGCCCATCGTACTAATAACACTAAGTGCCCCATTTACAATTGGTAAAATAGATGCCAAAAGACTACCAAATGAAAATAGTAATACGAGAAATGCAATTGGTAATCCAATCATCTCTGCTACTTTTAAATCATTTTGCGTTCTTTCATTAATCTCTTGATTAATTTTTGGAAACCCTGTAGGCGTTACTTTTAATGCTGCATTACTTTCCTTTTCGATTTTATCAGCAAATTGCAATGTCTTTTCCATTCGTTCTTTATTTGTTTTCCCGGAAAATAAAATTGTCGCATAGCCGATATCATCTTGTAACATTTCTTTATTTTGCACTGGGGGATGGAAAGATTCATATGTCTCTTTCTCTTGTACATTCTTTACAATTCCCTCTACTTGCTTTTGAAATTCCTCATGTGAAGCCCCCTTGTTTTTTTCAAAAACGAGTAAAAGTGTGTCTTGAGACCTCTTAAAATCTTTATCTAAAATTTCTTTCGTTTTTTGATAGTCCCCTTCCGTTTGGAAACCATCACCACCTAATACTCCCGGCAGCTTTGGAGCGAAAATACCGAGTGCGATCGCAACCAATAGTAATGCTACAATTACTGTATAACGAAACTGATACAAAAAAGCTCCTAATTTCCCCCACTTATCTACTTTATTTACATTTGTTTTCACACATTTTCACCTACTTTAAATAATTCAATTGTCATTTATACTGTATCACATCTTCGTACAAACAAAAAACGTCTGGAAACACTATATTAATAGTTTTTCCAGACGTTTTTTTATCTCTCTTTATTAAGTCCCAATCTCTCCGTAAGTAAACGATGGCAGTAAATCGCCATAATTAACAAAATACCACCTACGCAATAACCAGCTAAAATATCAGTTGGATAATGTACATTTAAAATAACTCTACTTAATCCAATCAATACAATTACTATTCCCATTAAAATCGTTATAACATATTTCCCCGTTACACTCTTCAAATTTGCCCCAATGATATAAGCAAGAAATCCGAATGTCATAATAGATAACATTGCATGTCCACTAGGGAAGCTATACCCAAGCGCATCCAACGCTTCATTTAACGATGGGCGCTCCCTTTTCACAATTTCTTTTATCCCTTTATTAACAAGATGTGTTATTAAAATGCCCATTGGATACACGATCATCGCAGCATAATAACGTTTTCTCCAAAAAACAAGTAAACTTATAGCCAGCGTAGTTACGATCCCGATAGCAGAACCTAATTTTGTATAGTGTGAAAAAAATGTAAGCGAACCTTCTGTTTGTAATCCTTTTACTAATGCTCGGACATATGTATCCATCACTGTAACGCCACCCGCATGTACGCGCCAAGCAACAATGCCAAATACAGCAAGTAATAAAACGATACATACTACCTCATATTGATGTAACTTCTTGTTCAAACGATTTCCTCCTACTATGAAAAAATGCGATTTCTACTTTAGAAACCGCATTTCCTTACTTATTTACCTTTTGTTTTTAACTCTGTCCAGTAACGATCATAGTCTTTTAGCTTATCGTCTACATCAACAAGCCATTCTGTACGATCTAATTCTTCTTTCGTTAAGAAGATCATATGATTATCACGATATTCTTTACTATGAAGAGGATGAGCTTTTTCATTAGGATTACTGTATCCAATTGACTCGTAGTTTTTCACACTTACTTTTTCATCTAATAAGTAGTTCATAAACTTCTCTGCAAGCTCTTTGTTTTTCGCACCTTTTGGAATTGCTAACGTATCAGCCCAAATTGTGCCGCCTTCTTTTGGTACAACGTACTCTACATCTTTATTATCTTTTGCGATAAACGCTGCATCTCCAGACCAAACTGTTCCGATCCAAGCATCTTCTGTAATGAATTTTTGTTTAATATTATCTGTATCAAATGCTAATAAGTTTGGAAGCAGCTTCTTTAAATCATCTGCTGCTGTCTTTAACTGTGTATCGTCTTTCGTGCTGTTTGAGAATCCATGCTTTTTAAGACCCATTCCTAACACTTCACGAGAATCATTTAATAAAGTTACATGCCCTTTATATTTTTCATTCCATAGGTCAGCCCAGCTTGTAGGAGCTTCTTTCACATACTTTTTATTGTATGCAATACCTGTTACGCCCCAAGTATATACTAAAGAATATTTATTCTCTGGATCAAACGCCGGTGTTTTGAAGTTAGAAACCATATTTTCGATATTCGGGATATTCTTTTTGTCTAACGGCGCTAATAAATCCATTTTCGCCATTGTTTTAACCATGTAATCAGACGGCTGAATTAAATCATACTTCGCGCCACCTGCTTGTAATTTCGCAAGCATTTCTTCATTACTTGCATACTTATCATAGTTAATTTTCACGTTATATTTCTTTTCAAAATCTCTTAGCACTTGCTCATCAAAATTGTCAGCCCAGCTATAAATGTTTAACTCTTCTTTCTTTTCACCACAACCAGCAAGTACACCAGCAACAAGGCTAAAGCTAATTGCTGCGCCGGCTAATCTTTTCATTAATTTCATCGGTTTATTACCTCCTCGTACTTTCTATATCGTTCGTATTATAAAGGAAGGTGTCCTCCAGAGTTTTCTTCACCATCTGCACCTTTGTTACGGAAGATTTCAGATAGAACCATTAATCCTACGATAGCCACAATTAAAATTGTAGAAAGTGCATTAATTTCTGGTGATACTCCGCGCTTAACCATACTGTAAATGTATAATGGCAATGTTGTTGATCCTGGTCCTGATACGAAGAAACTAATTACAAAATCATCAATTGATAATGTGAATGTTAATAATGCGGCTGAAATAACTCCTGGTGCAATTGCTGGGAACGTTACATAACGAAACGTTTGCCACGGCGTTGCTCCTAAATCATTCGCAGCCTCTTCTAAATCACGTCCCATACCAGAAAGACGTGCTGCTAAAATAACGACAACAAATGAAATACTAAATGTAATGTGCGCAATAATAATTGTTGTTTTGCCAAGTTCCATACCTAATTGACTAAATAAGATAAGTAAAGATAATCCCATTAAAATATCAGGAATTAAAATTGGTAAATACACAAGACCGTTAATAGCCCCTTCATAACGATATTTATAACGATGTAATGCAATCGCGAAAATCACACCAAGAACTGTCGTTACAACCGTCGTTACGATCGCAATCGTCATACTATTTACAAACGCATCAATAACATCTTGCTTTTGAAATAAATCTGTATACCAATGGAATGTAAAACCTTCCCATTCCGCATTAATGCGAGAATCATTGAAGGAATATACCATTAAAACCATCATTGGAAAATACAAGAACAATAAAATTAACCAAGAATAAGAAACTAAAAACTTCTTCATCTTTGCCTATTCCCCTCCGTTTCCATCATATTTATATACTTTCGTTGCACGATAATATAAGTAAATTAACAGAACAGAGAATAGAACAACAATCATAGATAACGCAGATCCAAACGGCCAGTCACGCGCTCCTAAGAATTGATTTTGAATTACGTTTCCGATTAATGCTACTTTCGATCCACCCATAACGTCTGATACAACAAACATTCCGATAGAAGAAACAAACACTAAAATAGAACCAGTAGCAATCCCTGACATCGTCATTGGTACTGTTACATTCCAAAATGCCTTTGCTGGTGTTGCTCCTAAATCATAAGCTGCTTCTAGCTTACGCTTATCAAGCTGCTCAATCGCTGCATACACCGGTAAAATCATAAATGGTAATAAAGAATAGACCATTCCGAGTATTACAGAAGGTGTGTTATATAGTAAATTTAAAGGTTCACTTATAATACCTAGTTTCAATAGCAATGTGTTTACAAGACCTTGTGAACGTAAAATAACAATCCATGCGTATGAACGAACAAGGAAGTTAATCCAAAACGGGATCGTTGCCAATAATAAAAGAATTGAACGGTATTTGCGATCAACAATTGTAATTGTATAAGCAAATGGATAACCAATTACTAAACAGATTACTGTTGTAATAACTGCAATCTTAACAGTTTCCCATAACGTTCCCATGTATAGTGGATCAAACACACGAGCTATATTCTCTAACGTAAATTGCATTTCCACTGTCCCATATGCCCCGCGCTGCATAAAGGCAAATGCCAATACAAACAGAAGGGGAATTAGGAAGAAGATTAACAGCCACGCGACTGTCGGTAGTGCGAGTAATTTCCCTTTTTTCAATTTAAGGTCACCTCGTCCTCTTGCTCCCAGCCTACGTATACATTATCTCCAATGCTCCACTGCGCTGCTTCTTCAGCAGTTTGATATGCCATTAGTAATTCTGATGTTTTCTCGTCACGTACATACAGCTTTTCCATATTTCCAACAAACTCAACGTCTTCAATATGTCCAAGATGGTATTCTTTTAAAATCGGCTCTTCAACCGAACGTACCTTTACGTTTTCAGGGCGAATTGCTACATAGCCTTCCCCATTTTTCACAATATTATTTTCACCGATAAATGTCGCAACGAACATTGTTTTCGGCTTATTGTAAATTTCTTTCGGCGTTCCAATTTGCTCAATATGTCCTTTATTCATAACGACAATACGATCACTCATGCTCATCGCTTCTTCTTGATCGTGCGTTACGTATATGAATGTAATTCCTAAATTACGTTGTAAGTTTTTCAATTCACGTTGCAAATCTTTTCTTAACTTAAAGTCTAAT
This sequence comes from Bacillus sp. DE0042, assembly GCF_007680225.1. NCBI lineage: Bacteria > Bacillati > Bacillota > Bacilli > Caryophanales > Bacillaceae > Bacillus > Bacillus sp. DE0042. The sequence continues at coordinate 1,497,095 of NZ_VEJP01000001.1, forward strand.
GCCCCAAGTGGCTCATCTAGTAATAATACACGCGGGTTATTTACAATCGCTCTCGCAATTGCTACACGCTGCTGCTGTCCACCAGAAAGCTTTGCAGGTTTACGATTACGGAACTCAAGTAACTGCGTTAAACGCATTGCCTCTTCAGCACGCTCTTTCTGCTCTGCTGCCGGTACTTTCTGCATTTTCATACCGAAACAAATATTTTTCTCCACATTCATATGTGGGAATAGCGCATAATGTTGGAACACTAAGTTCATATGACGCTTATATGGTGGCAAGTCGTTAATCTTTTCATCATCTAATAAAAGATTCCCTTTAGTTGGCGTTTCAAAACCTGCGATCATGCGAAGTAACGTTGTTTTCCCGCAACCACTCGGCCCTAAAATCGTTAAAAATTCCCCTTCTTTAATGTCTAAAGAAAGAGGTGGGATAATCACTTGATTTCCAAAATGTTTTTCTACTGCTTCAACTTTAATAATCTTTTTCATTTTCCCGTCCTATCTACCTTAAATTTTAATTTTTATATTCATGAATAAATATTTATGTTCTATAGACTATTTTTTGTTTCGATCCAAACAAAAATGGTTGTTTAGCAGCGTTCTCTTCTATTCTTTATGTAGTATGTTTGATTCATTTTTGCATGATACATATGTCGAACAGAAAAACCCCTTCCATTGCGAAGGGGCTATTATCATACGGCTACGCCTACTGATAAACACCATCATCATTTTAACAACTTTCGTATGAATTTTAAAGCACTTTTTGTAGAAGAGTAACGAATTTTCATATCGAATGCCGTAGATTGGGCTAAAATGCTTTTATAATGTGAAAAAGTCCGAAAACTTTCTTCCCCATGATAACTACCTAATCCACTACTTCCAACACCACCAAAAGGTAAATATGGCGTTGCAAGATGATAGACAACATCATTAATACAGCCTCCGCCATATGAAATATTACTTGTCACTTTCTTTTGTATTTCTTTATCTTCAGAAAATACATATAACGCTAACGGCTTCGGATGTTGCTGAATTGTGCCAATTACCTCTTCTATGTTGTCGTATTCTACAATTGGTAAAATCGGACCAAAAATTTCATCTTCCATAACAGTACTTTGCCATGTAACATTCGTTAACACTGTTGGTTCTATATGTAAAGTTTCTTTTTTATAGTTCCCACCGATTACCGTTTTACCATCTTTCAAAAATGCACATAAACGTTCAAAATGACGTTCAGTCACAATTCGTACATAATTGTCATTGTTTAGTGGATCTTTTCCATACTGCTCCGCAATTTCGTGTCTTAATGCCTCGATTAACTGTTCTTTCACCGAAGTATGCACATACATATAATCAGGCGCTACACACGTTTGCCCCGCATTTAAAAACTTACCCCAAACAATTCGTCTTGCTGTTACATCTATTTTTGCATCTTTATGTACAATACATGGGCTTTTTCCCCCAAGCTCTAACGTGAGTGGCGTCAACCGTTTCGCTGCTGCTTCCATCACAACTTTTCCAACACCGACACTACCTGTAAAGAAAATATAATCAAACGGCTCCTTTAACAATTCCGTACTCTTTTCTACACCGCCTTCTACTACCGCTACAAGCTCTTCTTGGAATAATTCCTCTAACATCCTCGTAAGCACTTCGGAAACGTTTGGCGTTAGCTCTGACGGCTTTAAAACAATTGTATTTCCAGCCGCCAACGCTCCTACTAGTGGTGCAATTGCTAATTGAAACGGATAGTTCCACGGTGCAATAATAAGTGTCACACCGTACGGTTCAGGCACTACTTTCCCCTTTGATCCAAAGTGAGTGAGTGCTGTTCGAACCCGCTTCGGTTTACTCCACGATGAAATATGCTTCAATTGAAAGGAAATTTCTTTTAATACATATCCAACTTCCGTTGTAAACGACTCATGAACTGACTTATTTAAATCTAATTTCAATGCCTGAAATATCTCTTCTTCAAAGCGCTGAATGCCTTTATAAAGCTTCTTCAAATTATTCTTTCTCACTTCTATACTTCTCGTATGACCATTATAAAAATATGCCTTTTGTTTATTTACAATAGAAGAAACACTCATTCATTCACCTTCTCCCACTATTTTTATCCAATTCTTTCATTATTTATATAGACTTCATATATAATAAATTTCTATTCGTAAAGTTACATTATATATAATTTCTTCTTGCATATAAAATTCATTGCTCACAAAAAAACTACCGAAAGAAAATCTTTCGGTAGTTTTACTGTATTAACGATATAAACGAACAGCACCTGCAGAATTATCATCAGCTTGTCCTACTACTTCAAACTTCAGGCCAAGATTCGGTAAAATACGTCCTGCATCTGGAATCTGTTTATTAATATACGTTTTCGAATCATCAAACTTCGGTACGCCTGCTAAGCCATTATACGTATACGTTCCGCGCGTTGGAGATACAACTTTCCAAGCTGGCGTTTTATCAAATGAGAACGCCGCATCAGCGATTTGGAATCGTGTACTACTTGCTACTGTTGGTTTACCATTTAAAGTTCCAACAATTGCTTCTGGATGAGAATCAACTACGCCAAGGAAACCATGTCCTGGATGTAAACCAACCCAGTTATCTGTATAAGCTGAGTCTGCATACCATACAACCATACCTGTGTTGTATTCTGGACCGCGAGCATATTTCAATGCGTTATCTGAACCAGCATAGTTTCTCCACTCTACATAATAGTTATGTTTTTTCTTCTCTGTTCCATTAGATACAGCGAATCCATCTAATTTGAACTGCGGTGTACCTTCTGCATCATCAGAGAATACTACTTTACCGTCTACATTTAGTGATGCATTATCAAGTAGGAAACCGTTTAATGCTAAACCACCATCTGTAATGTACTCAAATGTTAATTTTACTTTCTTACCTTTGAATTGGCTTAAATCGTATGATTTGTCAATCCATTTTCCATTTGTTGAATGTGCATTTCCACTATTTGCTTTCTCACCAAGTTTTTCGATTAATGTTTGCTGACCATCTTCTGTTACAGCATGTACTTCAAGGAAATCATACTCTGCTTCAATTTCATACAATGACTTGAAATCAAATTTCGCAGTCGTTGCATTTGTTAAATCGAACAGTGGCGTCTCCATTTTTGTGTGAAGATTGTCACCTTTTGTGCTGTAGTAATACTGCTTACCAAATGCTGGAGCAATTGTTTTTATATCTTTATCTGGCAAGTTAACACGAATCATACCTGGGCGGTTAGATTTCGTAACACTTTGGTCTAAATATGTTGCTAGACCGATACCTTTATTTAATTTCTCGTAATCTACTTCTACGATATTTGCCCAGTTACCACCGATTGTTTTTTGGAAAAACTCTTTATTTTGTGGTGAGAAACTCGTTGGCGTTGTTCCTGCAATGTTACCAGCCCAGCTTCCGCCACTCATAACAGACCAAGCTTGAATTGGTTCACCGTCACCAGTATAGTCTGTATCATACTCATCTGGAAGACCTAAATCATGACCATATTCATGTGCGAATACACCAACTGCGCCATCTTCTGGTTCAATTGTGTAGTCGAATGCTGCGATCTTTCCGCCCCAATATGGAACTTTCGCTTGTGTGCCTTCAATTGGGAATGGTTTTGGTCCAACAGTCCAGCGATGTGACCAAATTGCATCGTCACCTAATTTACCGCCGCCTGCTTCTTGTCCAACACCCGCATGGATAATCATTAAGTGATCGATTAAACCGTCCGGTTGTTTTTGATTTCCATCGCCATTTACATCATATTGATCGAATTGGTCAAACTCTGATAAATCAATACCGCTATCTACAGCTGCTTTTAATGCATCTTTTACTAAATCACGTGGTCCTTTTGGTCCTTTATTATCATGACCTGTCGCACCATCTGCACCGTAATCAGCAGCTTTACCAGGAACTGTTAACCATTTTGTAACTGTTCCGTCTACTGTATAACTACCGCCAGATTGCTCTTCGTAATATTGTTTAAACGTTTCGATTTTGCTACCATCCTCTAATGCGAATGGCTCATTACCGAATAACATTTTTTCATAATGTTCTTTGTTAAAATCGTCAGTATACATATAACCAGGTTCTTTATCAATATTGTTATGTTTAAAGTCAGCGTACTCTACAAGTAAAACGAGTACTTTATCTTTACGAACTTCACCGTTATATTCTTTTCCCTTTGCTGGAGAAGTTGGTACTTTACCATTTAGACCACCCTTAACTGGGCCTGTCGCTGCAGGTGTTCCTGTTGCTGGTTTGTCTAACTTTTCTTTCGTATCAGCTTTCGCATCTTTCACTTTCTTTAAAAAGTCAGATGCTTCTTTCGTAAGTGGGTCCCCATTTGATACTTCTTTCCCAGGATTTTCACCCTTTTTGTTCTCTACGTATTTTTCGACGGCTTTCTTTGTTTCTGTCTCTGAAGCCTTCGAATCAATTACCCCACGGTTTTTTAGCGCATTTGCTAAACGTTCTTCTGGAATTAAATGATCATCGACTGGGCTCGTAGCTGTCTTATTCACAGGTGTTTCAGCATATGCAGACTGGCCACCCGCTCCGAATGAAAGACCTAACACAGCTGTCAAAGCGATTGATGACAAAACTTTGAACGGTTTCTTGTTCATCCCTTATTTCCTCCCCTAATAAAAAATATGTATTACAAATTGAATTTTATTAAAAATTCAATATTTTTTCAATATTTAGTTATATTATGTAATTTTTTTAACATATTTGTAAAAATTCCATAGTTAGCATACGAATATATCACAATTCAACAATGTTTTCTGAAAATATTGAAAATATTTGTCAGAAACTTTATAATCGCCATAGAGGGAATTTAATGGGGATTTTATCTTTGTTTTATCTACAAAATATTTGATAATTCACTATATAAAACACAAAATGCGATTGCATTATCATATATTCTGTAGCAGCAGTTATGACCGATAATTAGGGAGGAATTACATTTGTACAAAGATAAGACTGACGCACTGGACCAAGAATGGATTGATTTAATACTTGAAGCTCTAGACGCTGGTATCGCCCTGCAAGATATCGAACATTTTTTCCAACGTATGAAGCCATCCAGTCAGGCTCAATAGGCTTGTTCTTTTTAACGAAGTTTATGTTATAATAATGACATCATAAGACGACTACATATTGATAGAAAGGTGCGCAAATATGATTGGAGAACGTATAAAACGCCTTCGCTTACAAAAAGGTATTTCATTAACTGAACTTGCCGAAAAAGCTGGTGTTGCTAAATCTTACATTAGTTCTATAGAACGTAATTTACAAAAAAACCCTTCCATTCAATTTCTTGAAAAAATCGCAGCAGTTCTACAAATTCCAGTTGATACTCTACTTCATGATGAAACAGCAAAGGAAAATCACTTAGACTCCGAATGGACACAACTCGTTAAAGATGCGATGAGCTCCGGCGTCTCCAAAGAACAATTTCGTGAATTTCTTGAATTTACCAAATGGAAGCACGATCAAAAATAATAAATAGAAAGAAGTGCTTACAACCAGCACTTCTTTTTTCTTTATAAAAAAAAGCGGGGAGTCCCCGCTTTTTTATTATCTTTCAGTGCCTTCTTCTTGGTTAGCATTGAATGTCCATTCTAAATTCAATGAATCACCTTGGAAAATATTTTGGTCTTGTCCATTATCTACGAATTCAAACTGTACCCATAAATAATCCTCTGTACCAGCTTCTAATCCACCCTTTTCTCCCCACTCAGGAGCAAAGATGTCTTTAGCTAAAAGATCTGGATCAGTTTTTTGTAAGTCTGCTAAAGTTGTTTCATATACAGGCTCACTTTGTTTATCCCAGTTCCAAAGGAATTTCACTTTAACGTGCTTACCAAAGTCTTCACCAGCATTATCGCCTTTTGCATCTTTCACAGTATACTTTGTTGCTAGTTTAACGTCTTTAATTGTTAATGAACCGCTATTCTTTAATAAGAATTCTTTCTTAACAGAATCCCCTGGTTTTAAATCTTTAATATCTACAAGCGTTTTAGGGTCTAATGTAAGATCTAACGTCCCAGCTGCAAATGTATTATTTGATACTTCTTTATCGCTAAAGAATGCAAACGTTCCTCCACCAATTAAAGATAACCCCAATGCTGCTGATGCAACTCCCATACCTAATTTCTTTTTCAGACTCACAATCAATTCCCCCTAGCTGTTTTTTATATTTTTGTCTCTTATTTTTTAATAAGAGATATAAAGAAAACTATATTAGCTTAGCTAATGTTCGTTCTCTTTTAAAAACCTTATGTTCATTATAACGAACATCACTCTATAAATACAACAAATATTTATTAGTATTTTCAATTATTTTTATTTCTCAATATTATTTTGTTTTTTCTGAATTTTTATGTTTATACTTTAAGAAATACAATAAGTGCGAGGGCAAATACTCCCTCACACTCATATACATCATTTTTTATATCGGTCGTCAGTTTATTCTGATGATTTCTCATTATGATCTGTGGTAGTAGCCTTTTCATGAGTTCCTTGCTCAAGTTTTTTAGCTGTCTCTACTTGTTTCTGCTCTTCTACTTTCTTCTGCTCTTCTACCTTCTTCTGTTCTTCTACTTTCTTCTGCTCTTCTACTTTCTTCTCCTCTTCTACTTTCTTCTGCTCTTCTACTTTCTTCTGCTCTTCTACTTTCTTCTGCTCTTCTACTTTCTTCTCCTCTTCTGCCTTCATTTGAACTTCCGCCTCTATCGCATCATTTAATTGTTGGTGAAGAATCTGAATTTGTTCATCAATCGCTTGCAAACTAACTTCTTTCGCAATATAATCGTGCTTCTCTTTTATACTATGAAAACCTTCATTCACATATACGGCCACTTGTTGAATCGATTCACTTTTATTCACTTTTAATTCTTCTTGTATTTGATTATAAGGAGCTTCTATTGCAGTATATACATTTTGCAACGCTTCCTCCTCAGAAGCAATTTTCTCACGTCCTTGTTGCCACACTACAATTGCCTGTTCAATTTCTTCTATAGAAGTTACTGCCAACTTCCCCTTCATTTCTCCATACTGATGCTCAATAAACTGTTTATGTTGCTCAGCTTCCTCTTTTAACGTATCAACTGTTTTTGGAAATATAATTGCTGTAGAAAGAGCGGCTTCCACTTTCGTTTCATGAATAAATGCAGCTTCTGTATACGTCATTATTTGAGAGCCTAAATAAAACGTAATGGAGCATATACAAGGCAATATAAGCATCTTTTTTAATTTGCAAGGTTTTTTCAGCATCTTAATCTCTCCCATCGAACAAAATGTTCTCTATACAGAACATTAACTTTATTATAATAAAGAACGATACAAAATGATAGCTATATACTAGAAAAATAGAAAAAGGACTATCCATTTGATAGCCCTTTTTAATATTATTTTGCTTCACCTTCTGTTTGTTGTGCATCAAACGTCCAAGTTAAATTTAGTTTATCGCCTTGGAATTCATTTTGGTCTTTTTTATTATCAACAAACTCGAATTTCACTGTGAATTTATCAGACTTACCTGCAGAAATACCTTTTTCATCCCAGAACCAAGCAGCTAAATCATTATCTACCGCTGTAAGTGTGTCACCCTTCAATTTATCTAGCGTTGTTTCTTTTACGATTGTTTCATGCTTGTCTACATTTTTTAAGAATGTTACTTTAATATGTTTACCAAAATCATCTTTATTGTCGCCCTTCGTATCTTCTACCTTATAATCTGTTTTCAATAGAACCTTTTTAATATCTAAAGATCCTTTATTTTCTAGTTTAAAATCTCTTTTAATTGTATCGCCAGGCTTTAAATTCGATACATTAACAACTGTTGATGGATTTAATGCTAAATCCAGTGTACCAGCCGCAAATGTATTGTTTGACACTTCTTTATCACTGAAAAATGCAAATGTTCCTCCGCCAACTAATGCAGCTCCTAATACAGCTGATGCGATACCCATTCCTAATTTTTTCTTTAAAGTCATGTCCATATCCCCTTAATCTATATATTTGTTAACTTCCTAAACGGAAAGTATAACCAAACGAACTAGACGGATTGTTCTACTTTTTTCTCTTTCTTTTCTCCGTCAATGCTACGAATCGCACCAAAAATAGAAATCGCGGAATAGCCTAATAAAAAGACTCCTGGAATAATAAGAAGCAATGCAGCTCCAGCCTTTGAACTAGCATAATTTAATGCATATCCTGCATAAGGAACTGTAATATCTGCATATTTCCCAATTACATTCTCCGCACGTACTGGTTCTAAATCAGGACCGTTGTTGTTATCACCTTTTGTTTCATACATTACTTTTCCATTTGTATCTTTCACACCGATAATACGGTGAGTGATAATTTTTTCATCTTTCTCTTTAAAGGTAATAACATCACCTTTTTGATATTTAGAACCATCTTTCGTCGGTTCTATCGCAATGATTGATCCTGTTAAAAATGTCGGTTCCATTGATCCTGATAGCACTGATTTAAATTGATATCCCATCACTGTTGGATCTCCGCCACTCGCTTTTGACGAAATAACTACAAAAGCTAAAAAAACCATTAATGCAAATAAAACAAATGAGATAACGTTGCTAATCGCTTTCCAAATTAATTTCATCGTCTCTCTCCCTCTCCGTTGTTTTATATTATTTGGAGTATATAATACTCAACTTGTTCTCTAACAAGAACACAACTAAATAATATAACGAACGATAAATAAATGCAATAAGAAAATTTACAATTATTAGTTATTTTATATATACAAAAAAGACTGTGACAAAGTCTCTTCACAGTCTTTTTACTAGTAATTTATTTTTCTTCTGATTTCATTCCTGTTGTATTTCGGCGTAGCACTACAAATAAAATGGCTCCAAATAGTACAGCGGCACCTATCCCAATGCTTATTATTTTCACATTTGATTCATTTACTTCAGGCGTATCCGTATCTTTTTTAGGCATCGCAAAAGTAACATCTTCTTTTGAAAGAACATTTATCGTCGCAATTGTTTGATTATTTTTCGTGATGTCAACTGCACCAACTACCTCACCACGATGAATTCCTTTATGGTACAAAGAATCTTTATCTAATGAAGCCGCACGGAAAATCGTCCTCACATTTTTACCTTCATCTTTCTTAAGCATAAGCTCTGCACTTTTTTCAAGCTCGCTATCAATATCTTTATTTAAATACGTTGCCTTTTGATGCCAGCTATGTTTATCTAATACAGTTTGCTTCACAAATTGACCGAAAGAATAGTCCGCCATCTGCTTCAAATCTTCATAAATTTCAGGTCTTTGGGAAGCCATTACTACATTTATAATGCGATTGCCATCCTTCTCATTTAATAGAACGAGTGTATTACGCGCTTCATTTGTAAAACCCGTCTTCCCGCCAATGCTATATGGATTTTCAAAATAAGTAGACTTATTAAAAATAGACACCGTCTGTCTAGATGTCGTAACTGTCGTTCTTTTCGTATTCATCGCTTGCAAAATTTCAGGATATTTTTGCACACCTCTCGTAATCATAGCCATATCATACGGCGTCGTATAATGGTTTGGATCATGCAATCCATTTGGCGTTACAAAGTGACTATCTGTAGCCCCTAATTGCTTTGCTTTCTCATTCATCATATGAGCGAAATTCTCAACATTTCCGCCAATACGCTCCGCAATCGCGTAAGACACATCATTTGCACTCAGCACCATTAAAATCATAAGCGCAGTATTTCTATTAATCGTCTCACCAGGTTGAAATTCAATTTGATAATTACTCTTCTCTTGATCTAATGCTAATTGTGAAAACGTAAATTGATCCTCTGGCTTCGTATGCTCCATAAGTAAAATCGCTGTTAACACTTTCGTCATACTAGCCGGAAATGCACGATGATGTGCGTTTTTGTTATACAAAACATCTCCAGTTTTCCCATCAATCGTAGCTGCAAACTGACTAAAAACATTTGGTCCTTCCGCAGGTGGTGGTGCCACTTGTTCTGGATTCACTCCAACATTCGTCTCAGCACGTAACGTCATAGGTGTCAAAAAAAATAAACAAATAACGGTAACAAAAGCCAAAATTTTCTTAAAGTTTACCATATGACTCTCCCTTTTCACTATACTCTCACAGCTTAAAAACTGAATCTACCAATCTATATGTAAATTGTATTAAATTGGAAGAATATTCACTGTTTTTTACTATATCATACTTTTACGATAAAGAACATAAATATACAATAAAAAATAAGAAGGAATTACTCTTTCTTATCCTTCTCATCAATCAATGAATCTATTAAATTTTGACTAGCTTCCTCGGGTGTAATCTCATCTGTCATCCCCATAAACGACCAGCCTTTAGAATCGACCCACTCAACAAACTCTTGTAAAAACTCATCATGTGTAACATCCACATCAAGAATTGAGCCATTAATCGAAATCGTTCTATTTCTAGATACACGCATCTTGAACGTTTTCCTTACCATTACAATAATTCTCCCTCTACTCTTGAATAATTATAAAATAATCTTGTATCTCTGTTATACATGATTTTAAGTAAATTGTAAAAAGGATATATTGGCCAATTTGCATATTGAAGCTGAAAATCTATCATCCTGCAAAAACATGAAACGATATGTAATTGATCATAAATGACTAAATAAATCCACATAAAAACAAAACAACTTACATTTTATGACACCAAATACAAATGACTTTCGTACAATAGAATGGTATATACTAGAAGAAACCTTAACATGAGGAGGAACTCTATGGCGCGTTGTACATATTGTAAAACGAAGTGGACAATAAAAGATGTATGGTCGATACTCGTGACATTTGAAAAAGATTGTCCGTATTGTTTTGGGAAGCAGTATCTATCAAAGAAAACATTGAACGCTATGCCAGAACTTATTAGCTTACCTTTACACTTCTTATTCCCTTTTCTTGTTGATTTAAGTGATGAAGGTCCTTTAGATTGGTATCGAAAAAAATAATATAACCACTTTATTCGAACTCACTTTTCATTACATTATCTTCTTATGTATTCCTTAATACACGACTAGCGCCATTCCAACTACTTTCCCTTCAAAAATATAATATAAAAATATTGAAAAATTTCAGTTAATTATATATAATTGCTTTAGCATAACGATTAAAGATGCTATTACATACGCATTTTTGAAGGTCCCGTAGCTCAGCAGGGAGAGCGCCACCTTGACAGGGTGGAGGTCGTGAGTTCGAGCCTCTCCGGGGTCATAACAAAAAGAGAAACCATATCAACCTTCTACGTGATATGGTTTCTCTTTTTTATCTAAGCTAATCACTTCCCGCCAAACATCTTCTCCAAAGACTTCGCATTAGCAAACAATACTTCTTTCAAGTTATCATCTGCAACGATTTTATAGTCGCCATCTTTGTTTTTCTTTAAGTTCAATGTAACTTCGCGAGTTACCATTGCTGCATCTTTATCTGCTAAGTTTTTGACGATAGTTGATGTCATTGTTTTTTCGATTGCTTTTTCAGATTGCTCTTTGTCTTCGCTAAAAGCGCTAGCGAAGGCCATTGGCATAACTTCTCCCACTGCTTTTGTTACAGCAACGGATAGATCTGCAGATGTAATTTTCACTTTCACTTCTGCTTTGTCATCTTTTTTCGATACTTCTTCTGGCTTTTCAAATTTAAAGTTTTTCGTAATTGCACTCAGCATTGCTTTTGCCTCAGCATCATCTGTTTTTTCATTTAGTTTATTAAATTCCTTGTCACTCTCAACAAATGTACGAGCCTTTTCAACATCACCTTTTTGTATCGCTGTTAAAAATTCTTCTGTCGTATCTTTCGGATTTGCACATCCTGCTAAAACTCCTACTGTTAATCCTATTACCATCATTAACAGCAATAATTTTTGTATCTTTTTCACGTTCATTCTCCTCTTATCTTTTCTAGTAAGTCATCACTATATAATAGTATGAAACTGACATTACAAACATTTTTGAGTATAGCATTTATATGATTCATTTTCTATTCATTCCCAAAAGATAAAGAGCCTTGCAGCATTCCTACAAGGCCCTCTTCTATCAATCCGTATCCGTAGCACAAACTAACCACATTTTCTGCTCCTTACTATCTAACACCATCCAAGTAAAATCCCACGCAACATCGTAAAACCAATCTGTCCAAGGGCGATAGCTTTCGAACACTTTAATATCTTCGTATCGATCTTGGAACATATATTGACATACATTGACTGCTAATTGCTTTGCGCTAACTGGTCGCTCCTTAAACCCTTCATATGCGCCGCCCCACAAAATTTGAGCGGCAATGCTACCATCAAGCATGACTGCCAGCTGCTCTTTAAAATAAAACTTATATTTTTCTGACGTATGTATTTTTAACTCTTCTAAGCTATGTATTATATCTAAAGAGTTAACGATTCTTCTAAAGAAGTGTTCATGTCCCTCTTTCGAATGTGGTATTTCTTTGAAAAAATTTTCGTTATGTACTTTAAAACAGCTTATAACCGCTCCACCAATTACGTTTTGTTCCTTAAACGTGTTTATAAGTTGCTCAACAGATGAGTCATTCGTTTCTATTTTTTCAAACGTCCCCTCTTTCCATCTCATAACGCTCACTACTCTCTATTAAAAATTTGTTTCTTCATTATAAATAGCAAAATAAAAACCAGCAACTCTAAGGTTGCTGGCTTATCTATTATTCATATTCGAAAAAACAATAACAATTGCTCCAAGTACATAATGCCCTGCTACCATCCACATACTCCGATCAAAGATCATAAGCGATAACCAAAGCGATATATTAATAGCAGCAAATAATACATATAAAATGACGTCTCTCTTTTGTAGCGCCTCTCTATTCATCAAAATATAAATTGCACCGATTGGCGGAAGGATGTAGCAAAGGAAAAAAACAAACATTTTTCTTAACGACCATGGATATGAAGTTACTGTCTGCATATGAGTCTCCTTTTCACTTTATAGTACATGTAACATCGGTCTTACTACTCTATATTCGTCACTATCATGCTCCTTTATGATTAAAGGTGAGTGAGGATTTTTTTCTTCTTCTATCATTGTGAATACTTCTGTTTTTTCTTGTAATGTGTTGGATTCACTGTTTTTAGTAGGTTTTTTACTTATTTCGATTTTCTTCGTTACTTCTCCGAGCCTTTGCCCGACTTCTTCAGCTTTAGCAGGTTCATTCGTAACGTAGTATTCCTGGCCCTCCCATACTAACATAGGTGGCACTGGTTCTCGTTTGTTACATATTATATAAGTAATACTAGCTATAAGTAGTAGGCATGTTAATAAAAAGAAGATAGTTTTTTTGTTCATATAGTATGCTCCCTATCTATCATTTTATTAAATTATATAATATCCATTATATGTAGTAAATGGATATCTTGGGAATTTTCTGATTTTATACCAAAAAGAAAAACCTTACTCAAGTAAGGTTCATTCTATAGTGACTGATTTATTAAAACGATCATTACGATGATCGCTATAAACATAACGACTAAACAGCCGATCATTTTATAAAAGCCTCTTTTCGTTAACGTCCCACCTTGAACGTCTTTCCGAATAAATAAGAATACGGCTAAAAATAATACAAGTCCAATGCCAAAAGCATACATCATTTGCATATGTTAATCTTCCTTTCTCTCTTCCATCTTAATATCTTTTCGATAAAACAACAAATGAGATAAAAACTGTACTCATCGTAAGTGCCATTAGTATATTCAATAATTCAGTAGCAGATAGTGTAAGTATTTTTAAGTTTAAACCGATAGAAAAAAGAAGGTAATATGCCGTTAGCGCAAAAAAGCTGAAGAACATTCCTTTATAACGAATGAGTTTCATTCGCTCATCTTTTTCTTTAAATTGCGGATGTAAGTAACTTAGGCAGAAACTCATAATCATCATCCCAAGCAATGGATAAGTTATTTCTGGTGGTGCAGAATGCGTCATTATACCTGTTAATATCATAAATCCACTCATGAATAGAAAAATAATTCCCATGATTACAAAGTACTTTTGTGAATAATTCATCCCTATTCCCCCTCTTCTTTTCCTTCATAAATAAATACATGTTCTATCGTTGTCTGAAATGTTTTTGCTATTTCAAATGCTAACGGAAGTGATGGATCGTATTTTCCCTTTTCAATTGAAATGATGGTTTGTCTGGAAACTCCAAGTTTCTCAGCCAATTTTTCTTGAGATAGTCCAAAATTTTTTCGGTATTCGACCATTTTATTTTCCAAGGAAATTTCTCCCTCCTCCCTTATATCGAGTATAAATGTAAAGCAAACTTTACGTCAAGTTTCCTTTACATTTATTTTGTTTATTTTTCGTTCTATTTATATAGAAGAAACTTTTTCATTTTCAGCACGTCTATTTTGAAATGAAACATGGAACACTGTAATGAACCGTTACTATATCTCCTCCTCTCTATTTTTAAAATTTAATATCTCCCTATTTGTTTTATCCTTTTAAAATATTTCATTCATCTCTTTATTCCACGAAATGCGTTATTGGTTTTACGGTGTTTTTCGTCATATTTATAGAAACTAACTGTTTATGAAGCATTTTTTATGTTTAGCAACTTTTTTTGTAGAAATCCTTCACTTTCCTTTCAATATTTAACACTATCTAAATAAAGTTTACGATAAATTCATAATTTTTTATTTTTTATACTATATTCCGTTATATTGTTGTATAATATCAATGAAAGCGCTTATTATTTCAATATACATAATTCGAACTCATTTTTATCAAAACATTCTAATTATTATACTTATATTTACATGCAACAATTTTAGTTATTCGTGTAGGTATACCAAATATATCCACCCCATTTTTCTGTAAAATTACTTTATAACATGAAAGATTAACTTGGGTGATAAGTTATTGTGAATGTTTTTTTACAAAACAGATAAGTAATAGTGTTTGGTATTATGTAAATTATTGTAATAACATAAGAGTAAAGAAAACATTTACATTGATTATTGATTCATCAATTATTGAAAAGAGCAAAATGCACCTTTTGTAAGGAAAAGGATTATATGCATTGGGAGGTTTAAACAAATGACGAGGAAGAATACAACGACAAACCCTTGGACCAAGTTCCATGGTCCGAACCTTGGTTATGTTATTGAGCAGTATGATCTTTACGTAACTGGAGCAGGTTCTGTTGATCCGGAATTACAAGAGCTTTTTGAAATTTTTGGAGCTCCTTCGTTTCAAGATGATGTCGTAACAGGGGACAACACAGCAACACATTTTTCTCCTCAAAACACAGGGAACATTGAAAAAATTCTTAAAGTCGTTCAGCTTGTTGAACAAATTCGTTCATTCGGGCATACGTTGGCTCACATCAATCCGATGGAAGATGCTGCTAATGGACAATCTCTTCTTGAGAAAGCAATGAACGAACTGAGCGATGCTGACTTGAAAGCGATTCCAGCAAAAACAGTATGGCAAGATGCACCAGAAGGTATTCACACTGCACTTGATGTAATTCATAGATTAAAAGACGTTTATACAAAATCTTTAGCTTATGAATTTTCTCATATACAAGATAGTGAAGAACGCGCGTGGTTGCATCAAATGGTGGAATCAAATTCATTGCGTCAACCACTATCAAATAAAAAACGAACTGCTCTTTTAAAACGTTTAACAGCTGTTGAAGGTTTCGAGCAATTCTTGCATAAAACATTCGTTGGGCAAAAGCGTTTCTCTATCGAGGGCGTTGATATGCTTGTACCTGTTCTAGATGAAATTGTTCTAGAAGGTGCAAAGGGCGGCGTAGAAGATGTCATGATTGGTATGGCTCACCGCGGTCGTCTAAGCGTACTTGCACACGTATTAGAAAAACCATATAGTCACATGTTTGCTGAGTTCAAACATGCAAAAATAGAAGGCGCAGTGGCAAATTCTGGCTGGACTGGCGACGTGAAATACCATTTAGGTAGAGAACAAGTCGTTAGTAACGAAGAAGTTAGCACTCGCGTTACATTAGCAAATAACCCAAGTCACCTTGAGTTCGTTAACCCTGTTGTAGAAGGTTTTGCACGTGCGGCTCAAGAGAATCGTAAAAAATCTGGTCTTCCAGAACAAGATACTTCAAAATCATTCGTAATTTTAGTTCATGGTGATGCTGCATTCCCTGGTCAAGGTATTGTATCTGAAACGTTGAACTTAAGCAGATTGAACGCGTACCAAACAGGCGGAACAATTCATGTTATCGCAAACAATGCAGTTGGTTTTACGACTGATAGCTATGATTCTCGTTCTACGAAATATTCAAGTGACCTTGCAAAAGGTTTCGATATTCCGATTGTTCACGTGAACGCTGATGATCCAGAAGCTTGTCTTGCTGCTGCTAACCTTGCGATTCAATATCGTACATTGTTCAAAAAAGACTTCTTAATCGATTTAATTGGTTACCGCCGCTACGGTCATAACGAAATGGATGACCCAGCAGTTACGCAACCACAAGTGTACAAAAAGATTAAAAATCACCCAACTGTAAGAGCGATTTATGCAGATCAATTACAAGCTGCTGGTGTTCTAAATGCAGATGAGGTTGAAACAATGACTCAGTTTATACAAGAGCAATTAAAATCTGACTATGCACAAGTACCGCCAGCTGATACGAGCGCTGCAACAATTCACGTTAAAGTGCCAGATGTTGTTGCAAAAGGCATTCAGCCAATTGATACTGGTGTTGAGATTGACTCACTTCGTGCAATTAATGAAGGTCTACTATCTTGGCCAGAAGGCTTTAACGTATATCCGAAAGTGAAGAAAATTCTTGAACGCCGTAAAGACGCTCTTGAAGAGAACGGTAAAATTGAATGGGCACTTGCTGAGTCATTAGCATTCGCTTCTATTTTACAAGAAGGTACGCCAATTCGTTTAACTGGTCAAGATTCACAGCGTGGTACATTCGCGCACCGTCATATCGTATTACACGATACTGATACAAATGAAACATATTCACCATTACATCGCTTACCAAACATTAATGCATCCTTCTCTGTTCATAACAGTCCGTTATCAGAAGCTGCTGTTGTTGGTTACGAGTATGGTTATAACGTATTCGCTCCAGAAACTCTTGTTATGTGGGAAGCGCAATATGGTGACTTCTCAAATACTGCGCAAGCATTATTTGATCAATATGTTTCAGCAGGAAGAGCAAAATGGGGTCAAAAATCTGGTTTAGTTCTTCTATTACCGCACGGTTATGAAGGTCAAGGACCAGAGCATTCTAGTGCACGTCCAGAGCGATTCTTACAGTTAGCTGCTGAGAATAACTGGACAGTTGCAAACTTAACGAGCGCGGCACAATACTTCCATATTTTACGTCGTCAAGCATCTATCTTAGGAACAGAAGCTGTTCGACCATTAGTATTGATGACGCCAAAGAGTTTATTACGTCACCCACTTACGCTTTCAACTGCTAGTCAGTTAAGCGAAGGACGTTTCCAACCTGCTCTAGAACAAGAAAACCTTGGTACAAAACCAACTAAAGTAAAACGTCTTGTTTTAAGCACAGGTAAAATGGCGATTGACTTAGCAGCAGAAATTGAGTCTGGTAAACATGAGTATAACTTAGATGAAGTTCATGTCGTTCGTATTGAGCAGCTGTACCCATTCCCTGCTGAGAAAGTTCAATCTATTATTAAACGCTTTAAAAACTTAGAAGAAATTATTTGGGTTCAAGAAGAACCTCGTAATATGGGTGCATGGCATTACATGGCTCCAATTCTGTTCGAACTTGCTGGAGATAAAGTGAAAACAGGTTACATTGGACGCCCAGATCGCTCTAGCCCATCTGGTGGCGATCCATTCGCTCACAAAGCTGAGCAAGAACTAATTGTTGCACACGCTTTAGATGTAAAGTATAACTTCCGTCAAGATAAACAAGAAATTGAAGTTTTCAGCAACTGAAAGTAACAATGAAGGTTTCTAGCTTGCTCCCCGGACAGATATTTTGCCCGGGGGCAGGCTAACAAATGGAGATTACCGAAGACAAAAGAAGAAAAAACACACCGTTAGGCAAATAAGGGGAGGACATTTAAAATGATCGAAATTAAAGTACCTGAGCTTGCAGAATCTATTACTGAAGGAACTATCTCACAATGGCTTATCAACGTAGGCGACAAAGTTGAGAAAGGTGGCAGCGTTGTTGAGCTTGAAACTGATAAAGTCAATGTAG
Organism: Bacillus sp. DE0042; assembly: GCF_007680225.1. Taxonomy (NCBI): domain Bacteria; kingdom Bacillati; phylum Bacillota; class Bacilli; order Caryophanales; family Bacillaceae; genus Bacillus; species Bacillus sp. DE0042. The sequence continues at coordinate 1,515,367 of NZ_VEJP01000001.1, forward strand.
AAATCATTGCAGAAGATTCAGGTATTGTATCGAAGTTACTAGGCGAACCTGGGGATACAGTTGAAGTTGGTGCAACTATCGCAATTTTAGATGCAAACGGAGCACCAGTTGCAGTAAGTACACCTGCACCGGCTGCTGAACAGCCAAAACAAGAAACAACTGAAGCACCGAAAGCTGCGGCACCAAATGCTGAGCAAACTACAACTTTACAAGGTTTACCGAATACGAACCGTCCTATCGCATCACCAGCTGCTAGAAAAATGGCTCGTGAATTAGGTATCGACTTAAACGACGTACGTAGCACAGATCCACTTGGACGTGTGAGACCACACGATGTACAAGCTCATGCTGCCGCACCAAAAGAAGCACCAGCTGCTCCAAAAAGTCCAGCTCCTGCTCCAGTTGCAAAAACGGAATTCGAAAAACCAGTTGAGCGCGTGAAAATGTCCCGCCGCCGTCAAACAATTGCAAAACGCCTTGTAGAAGTTCAACAAACATCTGCAATGTTAACAACATTTAACGAAGTTGATATGACTGCAATCATGGAATTACGTAAAGAGCGTAAAGATGCTTTCGAGAAAAAACATGATGTACGTCTTGGTTTCATGTCATTCTTCACAAAAGCAGTTGTTGCAGCATTAAAACAATTCCCATTATTAAATGCTGAAATTCAAGGCGACGAGCTTATCATTAAAAAATTCTATGATATCGGTATTGCAGTAGCAGCTCCAGATGGATTAGTTGTTCCAGTTGTACGCGATGCTAACCAATTAAACTTCGCTGAAATCGAAAGTGAAATTCGTAATTTAGGTATGAAAGCACGTGACAACAAACTTTCATTAAAAGAACTACAAGGTGGTACATTCACAATTACAAACGGGGGTGTGTTCGGTTCTCTAATGTCAACACCGATCCTAAACAGCCCACAAGTTGGTATTTTAGGAATGCACAAAATCCAAGTACGTCCAGTTGCAATTGATGCAGAACGTATGGAAAACCGTCCAATGATGTACATCGCTTTATCTTACGATCACCGTATTGTTGATGGTAAAGAAGCAGTTAGCTTCCTTGTTGCTGTTAAAGATATGCTTGAAGATCCAAAATCATTATTATTAGAAGGTTGATAGATTAATAATCTATTAAAGGCTGTAGAATAAATTATTCTACAGCCTTTTTTTATTGCATTCATACGGGACAAATTTCATAACATAAGCTAATAATGTATGCCTAAAACGTAAGGAGGATTAAAATGAATAACCTTCCAATTGATGCAAAACTTAAAGCAAATAAGGATACTTTTTTCCTCCCCGACTCAAACGGGGGTGTCTATTTTCGAAATAATGCCAGTTCATTTCGTATGGACGGTGATGGAATTTACAACTGGATTGAAAAATTAATGCCAATGTTTAACGGGAATTATTCTTTAGCAGAAATAACCGATGGTCTCCCTCTCCCCTATCAAAATCGTGTATTTGAAATTGGAGAGATTTTATATGAAAATGGTTTCGTTCGGGATGTAAGTCAGGATGCACCTCATGAATTAAATAGCGCATTACTTGATAGATACGCTTCACAAATTGAATTTTTAGAAGCTGATTCTCATTCAGGCGCTCTAAAATTCGAAACGTATCGCGCGGCAAACGTCCTTATAATTGGTTCTGGAGATATGCTTACTTCCTTAGTTTCTTCTTTATTAGAATCAGGATTACCTACCTTTCATTACCTTGTTACAGATTATGAGGAAACAAATTACGATCGCATTCATGAGCTAATAGAACTTGCACATGAAGTGGATGATCATGTCCTTGTTCAGGAAATAGATACGACAATTGATCGTCCCCTGCATGAAGTTTTCGAGCCTTTCGACTGGATTTTGTATGTTTCTCAAAATGGAGATATTGAAGGCCTAAGAGCAGTTCACACGATTTGTAGAGAAGTAGGAAAGAACTTCATACCTGCCGTCTGTTTATCAGCACTTGGTATAGCCGGCCCTATCGTAACAGCTAATCGTGAAGAATGCTGGGAATCCGTATGGCATCGGCTACATGAAACAACTTTACAAAATGAACATTCATCAGCATCATTTTCACCACTTCCATCTGCAATGTTAGCAAATATAATCGTATTTGAATTACTTAAGTATGTCGCTGATGATTCTTACCGAGAAAAAGAACCACAATTCTTTTTATTAAATTACGAAACACTCGAAGGAGCATGGCATCCTTTTATAAAACATCCTCTCGTAACTGATGAAAGTTTTACAATTGATACGATAGAAAATCTTTCTGAACAACTTGAGCATCGATCCAACCAACATACCTCAACTGATTTATTCCGCTTTTTCGACTCATTAACTTCTAAAGAAGCTGGTTTATTCCATGTATGGGATGAACAAGATTCATATCAATTACCGTTATCACAATGCCATATTCAAGTAGCTACTCCACTATCAGATGGTCCTGCTTCCCTCCTGCCTCTTATGACTTGTGGTGGTTTAACTCATAATGAAGCGCGCCGAGAAGCTGGTTTAACAGGAATTGAAACATATGTAGCGGAAATTATGCACCGCCTTATTCCTGAACATAATGATATCGGTATTGGCGCTGGAGAAACGATGACAGAAGGTGTATACCGGGCGCTACAACAACATTTAAATAATAAATTGTATGAGCGGCAGTCACATATGCTGGAAGAAATTACGACGATTGATTTAACTGAAATTCATGATAAACATTGTAGATTTTATTACGATGCTCTCTCTACAATTCATGAAACACCTAAAATAGCAGTAAGCGAAGAGATTCTCAGCTTCCCTGTCGTTTGGGTCGGTATAAATGATCGCTGGTACGGTGCATCTAATATTAATATGACGTTAGCCTTACGAAACGCACTACAACTATCACTTCTTCATATTCAAAATGAAGAGACTCCTTACAGAGCTAATATCTTGCCTGAATCCTCTATTATTTTATATGACACGGATTCTTTTAGAGTGGAAATACAAGCGGAAGAAGAAGTTCCAGGTGTGCAATCTGTGCAGCTTGCCTTGCAACATTTAGAAGAACATAATTTTTATCCATTCGTGTTTGATTTAGCCATTGAATCATTTTTGAAAGAAAACTTAGATGGTGTGTACGGTGTATTAATTGCAAAGGAGGACAGTCTATGACTCAAAATATATTGCTTATAGGAGATGGCCTTCTGGCAAACTATGTACATGATCAACTATGCAATCAATATTCTATCATTCGCCAACATAGCCTTACAGAAGAACTCCCTGAAAATATTCATCTCGCTCTCGTATTACATGATGGCTCTCCTTCTGCTATTCATCATGATGCCGAGCTAATTTATCGGTCGAATCATATTCCATGGTTACGCGGGTTTACTTCATTTGGTGAAGGTGTTATCGGTCCTTACATTCATCCCCCTGCAACTGGTTGTTCCCACTGCTCTGATGGGCGCCGGTTTATCGCTGGCTTTGATCAACAAGAAATGTGGGAACTACAGCGGAAATATGCATTAAAGACAGATAATGTAACGAGGCGTGATGTACGTGCCACCCAAAATGGCATGTTACAAATGTGCCATCTTATTCGTGCAGAAACAGAGAAAATATTAACTCATAACCATTCCTCTTTAGAAAATGAACTCATTTTACTAAACTTACAAACACTGCAATGTACGCGGCATTCTTTTCTTCCAGATCCGCTCTGCCCTGTATGTAGCAATTTGCCTGATGATACGGCAGATGCAGCAACGATTTCATTACAACCGAGCTTAAAAACAAGTGATGCAACGTATCGCTGTCGTTCCATTCATGAACTAAACACATTTTTAACGAGAGATTATTTAGATTATCGGGTCGGTATGTTGAACGGAAAAATGCAGCATTCTTTATTACCATTTGCTGACGTTATTATAAACATGCCATTAATGTTTGGAAATGAAGGTGTTGCAGGCCGAACTCATTCATTTGCAATGAGTGAAGCAACTGCTATTTTAGAAGGTTTAGAACGATATTGTGGTATGTCACCTCGAGGAAAAAAGACGAATGTACACGGCAGTTTTCGTGAGTTAGAGGATCATGCACTGAATCCCCTCTCTCTCGGTGTACATACAAATGAACATTATAATCGTGATAGTTTTCCGTTTAAGCCATTTGATCCTGACTACGAACAAAACTGGGTATGGGGATATTCTTTATTACAAAACCGGCCGATTTTAGTTCCTGAATCAATTGCTTATTATAGCCTCGGTCATCGAGATGCTTTCGTGTATGAAACATCAAATGGATGTGCAATTGGTGGTAGTTTAGAAGAAGCAATTTTTCATGGCATTTTAGAAATTGTAGAGCGTGACGCCTTTTTGCTCACTTGGTATGCCGAATTACCTCTCCCCCGCCTTGATCTTAGTTCAGCAAATGATACAGAATTACAATTAATGATTCAGCGGCTGTACACGATTACTGGGTATGAGTTACATGCTTTTAACGCAACGATGGAACACGGTACCCCAAGCTTATGGGTAATTGCGAAAAATACGCGTGAAAATGGAATGAACGTTGTTTGTGCGGGAGGCTCTCATTTAGACCCTGTCCGCGCTTTAAAGAGTGCCATCCATGAAATAGCAGGCATGTTACTAATAGCAGACGATGAACTCGAACAAAAAAGAGAGCATTACGAAAACTGCTTACACGATCCTTATCTCGTTAATAAAATGGAAGACCATAGTATGCTGTACGGATTGAAAGAAGCAGAAGAACGTCTTCATTTTCTTTTACGTGACGATGCACCGATGCAATCGTTCCAAGAAATGAACGGGTTACAATCATTTAACCTTGATTTAACATCCGATCTTCATCAACTTTTAAACCGTCTGCAGCAATCTGGACTTGACGTAATCGTTGTAGATCAAACAGTACCTCTTATAGAAAAAAACGGATTACATTGTGTAAAAGTCATTATTCCAGGTATGCTACCGATGACGTTCGGTCACCATCTCACTCGGATTACAGGGCTGGATAGAGTGTATACCGTACCGATGACGCTTGGATATAGCGCTGAGCCCTTAACGAATGAACAATTAAATCCACATCCGCATCCGTTTCCATAGTAAAGGAGGGGATTTTATGCAGCTGGATACTTTTTTACATCATCTCCATTTTTCTATCGATGAAATTATGCCGAATCATGAAGTGGACTGGGAAGATGCACCGCTTCCTTATAAATTATATCGAAATGTACCTATCATTCCTCTCTCTTTAGAAATCCCATTATCTTTACCTAATGCTTCTACTAAACTTACTTTGAAGGAAATTGGTCATTACCTTTGGTGCTCATTTGGTTTAACCCAATTATGTCGGCTAAATAGCGAGAAAATTTTATTCCGAAGATCTATCCCTTCAGGCGGCGCTTTATATCCAAATGAATTGTATATATATTTAAAGATTGACGATTATCCAGACGGCATTTACCATTACGATGCCGCGCATCACCGGCTTGTTTTACTTCGCGACGGTAATTTCGATTCTTATCTTTCGGAAGCACTTGGCAATCGTTGTAACATACAGTCTTGTTTTGGTGCTGCATTCGTATCTACTATGTTTTGGAAAAACTTCTTTAAATACAATAACTTTTCGTATCGTCTTCAAGGATTAGATAGTGGTGTTCTCATCGGTCAATTACTTGAATGTGCCAAACAATTCGGTTACACAAATGGCGTATATTTTCAGTTTCTAGACCGTGCAATCAATCATTTACTCGGACTATCAGAAAGCGAAGAAAGTGTGTATGCTGTTGTTCCTTTAAGTACAGAACCGCAAACTAATTGGTTTCACACTGATCACCGTGAAAATAAAACAGTAACTTCTCATGAGTTATTGCAGCAAATTCCGCCATTAGCACATGAGCATTTCGTTCAATCAAAGCAAGTAGATAAACATCCTATGATAACCAAAATAAATGAATCTTCTATGATTGAATCGACAGCACACTTCCAAACACTACATCATGAAGAGCACTATCAACATCATGCGCATGCTGTACAGCTACCGAAAGTAGAACGGTTATCGTATGATTTCTTACAACTTTGTAAAGAACGGTATTCTCCTGATGCTGACTTTACTTTAACGAAATGGGATGCAGCCGAGCTCGCTACTTTACTACAAGAAGCGAGCCTCGCCTTTCCTTATTACAACGACCTTGACGGTCAGTATGTAAATGAAAATGCGCGTGTCTCCTTATATGGATGTTTTTATAACGTAAAAGATATAGAGAACGGCGCTTATTCTTATAACAGTAAAACGCATTCCATACAACCACTTCGATATGGAGACCTTCGTTATCCCCTTCAATCTAGTATGACGATGGATAACGTGAATCTTTTTCAAGTACCGCTTTGCCTACATGTAGTCGGAAAGAAAAATTACTATACAAGTGCATTAGGCTATAGAGGATACCGTATTCACCAAATGGAAGCAGGTATCCTCGTTCATAAACTTGTTTTTGCTGCGACCGCGATGGGGATGGGCGGGCATCCTTTACTTAGTTTTGATACAAATTCATGTGACCAATTGTACGGGATAGATGCTGGAAATGAAACATCACTTATTCAAATTCCTGTTGGGGCGTATCGGGCGCGGAATTGGTTAAAAGGAGAGTTGCGTAATTAGAAGTACGCCGGTAGACGGCGTGCTTTTTTTAAAGGACTTAATTTATAAAAAGCGAAATGAGTATATATTCTTACATAAAAGGAGAGTTTGACTTGAGCATTTTACAACGATTAATTCAGCAAGCAAAAAATCCTCGCGGGACAATTGGTTCTTCCATGCTTTGTATTATGAACAGTGCACATACAAGACTAACAAATTGGGCATTACAGAAAGTACATATAAAGACAGATGCAATCATATTAGATATCGGTTGTGGCGGCGGTAAAACGATACACACTCTTTCAAAACGAACTCCACTTGGGAAAATATATGGTATTGATTACTCCAATCAAGCTGTAAAAAATTCTATACAGACGAATATAAAAAATGTTCAAAAACAAAAAGTCATTGTTCAACAAGCAAGCGTTTCTTCTATTCCCTATCATACAAACTTCTTCGATCTCATTACTGCTTTTCAAACACACTACTTTTGGCCTGATGTGGAACAAGATATAAAAGAAGGATTTCGCGTCCTACAACCGAACGGATCTTTTTTATTAGTGGCTGAAACTTTCAAAGTTCAATATCATATGAAGAAATGTAAAACGAATGAAGAATTAATAAACCTATTTTATAAGACAGGATTTACAAATGTGAAATGTTATGAAGAAAGAGGATGCCTTTGTGTAATAGGAATTAAGTAAAAAGCAGACCCTTTGAGGCCTGCTTTTTATTAGATTAATTTAAAGATACTCTTAATTTGTCTTGCAAATAACCAATTTTTCGTACCGTAGTTATCATTTAAACTATCTAAATTAATAGATTGTCCGTTAGCAAACTTTAATTCTAACGTTGTATTTTTGTCATTTGTTTTTAAGTTGCTATGTGTAATTGCTTCATACTTTAATTTTTCGATTTCAACATATTCATCTTTTTCTTGCCCAATCACGACATGATCTTGGAAGAAGAACAATACTTCTACTTTCTTACCGAAACAAAATACATTTTTCGTATAAATTAATGTCGCATTATCAAGTCCGACGCATACTTCTTTCATCTCTTCCACAACGTGTCCAAAGTCTTCTTCTTGTCTTGCGTTTGATTCCGCAATCCATTCTTCGATTGTTTTCATATTAATTGCCATACTGTGCCCCCTGGTTCGTTCAATGCTTTATTAAAAAATAAATACTATATGAAAATATAAGCGATAAGCACTATGTTTTCAAGGGCGAACGGTATATTCGAAATAAAGTGAAACTTTAATTAGTGGGGGTTTTCTTCATCCCCCACTGATTATTAGTTGAACCAATCGGGCTTTTACGGGCAGCCCGCCCCCCACCTAACTTCTTTGCTTTCGCTGAATTTTGAGGTGGGGGTCTTACTGCCCGTTAATGCGGGATAAAGTTAAATTTCAAAGTAATATACTAGGAGCATCGATTTCATTATATTTTAAACGTTTGAACGAGACATTCTTCATCATCAATTAACTGTGTCTTCTCATCAAATTCGATGTTTAGCTCCCTATATACTTTCTTCCAAAAAGAAACAGCTGGTACATTTTTCACAAGTTCGATAACGAAATATTGTCCTCGTTTCTCTTTTAGTACATTCTCAATAACTTGTTTACCGATTCCTTTCCCCTTGTACTGATTCAATATGAAAATGTCATTTATACCAAAGTCGTTTTCCTTCTTCAAAAAAGGACGTTCCAGTAGTAATAAAAATCCTACAATATCATTATCACTTTTAATAAAATACGGAGTGATTCCGTCATTTTCCCAAAACATGTGCAAATCTTCGTATTCAAAAAATCCATTTTCCCCAATCGTTATATTAGGAGTGAATGTAGAGAGGTCATGAAGATATAGTGCGTACAAATTACGCAATATTTCTTTTTCTAATTCTTGAACTGTTTGAAGTGTTACAACCATTTTAAAAATCCCCTTCCCTATATGTAACTATTTCCCCCTTTTTTATTCGGCAAAAAGGATTATTCCCCTTTAACGAAAAAAATAGCACTTAAAAAGTGCTATTCCGCTCGTCTTGCCGCTTGCTGAATTGGATCCCAAACGCTGTTATATGGTGGTGCGTAACTTAAGTCGACATCTTCTAAATCGTGAATGCTCATTTTATTGAAAAGCGCCATTGCAATCACATCAATCCGTTTATCTACACCTTCTTCTCCAATTACTTGTCCACCTAATAATTGTTTCGTGTCAGAACGATATAGTAATTTCAAATAAAGTGGTTTCGCATTTGGATAATAGCCCGCCATATTTGTGGAATCTACTTTGACCGTTTTATACGGAATATGTAGCCCTTTTGCTTCTTTTTCATTTAAGCCTGTTCTTGCGAGCGTCAAATCCATAAATTTAATAATCCCTGTACCTAACGTACCTTTAAAGGCTCTTCGTTTATTAAGCATATTCAGTCCAGCAAGTCGCCCTTGTTTATTGGCAGTCGTTCCGAGCGGAATATGATCATGAATTTCCTTTATAACGTGGTAATGTGTTGCGCAATCACCAGCTGCATATACGTCCTGCACATTCGTTTGCATATATGTATTTACTTCGATTGCCCCTTTATGATTTGTACGTATATTTGTTCCTTCAAGAAAATCAGTATTCGGCTTCACTCCAACAGATACTAAAACAAGATCCGCTTTATACGTACCTTTATCCGTTTCAATTTGTTCCACTCTTTCGTTTCCTTTAAACGCTTTTACATTTTCATTTGTTAAAATTTCAATATGATGTTTATCTGCTTCTTTATGTATATACTCCGCCATATCTGCATCATAAATTGTACCGATATGATCATTTCTCTCAATCATTCTTACTTTCTTACCAAGTTCGACGAATGTTTCTGCCATCTCAAGTCCAATTGCACCGCCGCCAATAATCGTTACATCTTCAACTTTATTCGTCTCTAACGTTTTTAATATGCGCTCAGCATCCGGAATTGTTTTTAAAAGATGAACGCCTTGTAAATCTCGTCCTTCCCATTCCGGCATAACAGGGCGTACTCCAGTTGCAACTAGTAAACGGTCATATGGAAATTGAAAAATATCTTTCGTCTCTGTATGCTCTGCGTACACCATTTTCTTTTCCGTATCGACTTTCGTTACTTCATGACGCACTTTCGCATCAATTCCGTATTTATCACGAAACGCCTTTACATTGCGCGCGATTAATTTTTCTGTTGAAGCGATAGCACCACTAATGACATACGGTAATCCACACTGAGCGTACGAATAAATTTCACCTTTTTCTAACGTCACAACATTTGCATTTTCATCGTTTCTAACAATTTGCATAGCTGCACTCATACCAGCTGCATCTCCGCCAATAATGACATAGTTCACTTTACCACTCCTTCTTTTTTTACATACTCTTTACGCTTTCCATATTTTATAGAAATAACACCTACTTCCATTTTAAAGAAAGATAATTTCATCTTCAAATTTGGTGCACAAACCTATACTTTAATAGGTAACCGTCGTGTCTTATAAACAACATGTTTAATATGCTATAACAGTAACAATTGAAAGTAGGTGAAACATACATGTGCGCCGGCCTTCTCGCCCAGCTCCGAGATGAACCGAAAGAACCGAAACCCGCCGTCTCACTTGACCAAGAATTTTCCATTAATGCAACAATATACAGCGCTCGTGCTTGGTTATCTAAAGATGATACGTTTGCGCAAGATATTTGGAAAGCTACCCAATTCGCTTCAGCATCACATGCTGGCAAGTCCATCTTTCCAGTCGGTTCTGTTAAAATTTTGAATTTTTCTGACGATACAATAACTGTTACTGCTTCACCAGAATCAGATCATGCGCTCAAAATAGTCGTACCACCCCATTCCGAGGCAGCTCTAACTTCTGGTCCTTTATCCCATATACAAGCTAGTACATCAGGAGGATCAAGTAAAGTCACATTTCTCTTTCACATCTTTTTCTCAAGGGATCCTGGTTCAGATAAATAACCATAAAAAAGGTACAGTTATGCACTGTACCTTTTTCACGTGTTTATTCTCTTGATTTGATGAGTTCAACATTATAAGTTTCAATATCTGTTAGCTTTCCTGTAAAATATGGATTTTCTCTATACCAAGACTGTTTTGAAAAATACGCTTGCATATCTTTCGTTTGAAACATATGTCCATGTCTTGCGTATATTTCGTTTCTCGCTATTTTCAATTGTTCTTTCGATAAATACGTTAAATCTGAACTCGTTAATTTTCGAACATCACTATCAGGGAAGATGAAACCATTATATACATACCGATTCGTAGGCGGAGTAACATTGTAAACAACTGTTTTTTCTGTACTTTTCTTCTGGAATGGAAGAGTATAAGACGAAAGTGCCGTTACCGTTTCTACCTTTGTCGTTTCCCGTCCACTTTCTCCATTTCGTTCTAAATAAATCGTCGTACTTCCATCAGTTGCTACCGGTCCCCACGTAATTTCTTCTCCAGCCAGCGCTATAACTGGTTTTTGATTCACATACAATGTTGCACCAGGCGCGTTCGTTTGTACTGTAATATATTGCCCTTGCAACGTTAAATCTATCGTTACGTTATTTTGACCTTGTTTCATAAGTACAACCTTTTCTTCACGTGATAGTTTTACATAGTCATTTTTATATTCTGATTGAAACACTTGAGCTCCTGGAAGAAACGGTCCATATTGCTTCTCAAACTTTTTGTCATCTGTTTTATCAATTTCTTTTCCGTTCATTTTTAAAGATGTACCTTTTTCATTTGAAAGTAAAGTCGTATAGTACGTCTTCGCTTTCAATTTATACCGATCAAATAAAAAGAAATACTTCCCGTCTTTCGTTAACGAAAAATCTGCTCTTTCGATTCCATCCCCTCGTTTTTCACCTTGCCTCAAATATTCTTTCAATTCATTCACGTAAGATGGATTTTCTTTTATATACGAAAATAGTGGCATTAAACTCTCTCTCGTTACAATAACTGATGGATCATCTGCCGTGACGATTTCAGCTAATTTGTCCCCGTCCCTCTCTTGTACAATGGTAATCATCCGGTCTACTTGTGCCGTCTGCTTATAATACGATGATCCGTACAAATACAATCCAACAATTGCTATAATAAGTAGTACTAAAAGTGTAATGCCAACTTTTGCACCGCTGCTCATGTTCTTCTTTACTACAAGATTTCCCCTCTTCATCCCGCAGTTTTGACAAAATTGTACCCCATCCTCAAAATGAGTCCCACAATTTGTACATATATTCATCCATTCAACCACCTTTTCGTTAGAAGCCAGTTAATCCCTGAGTAATGGTTTGAATTATCGTGCTAATGTAAGACCAAAGTACAATGAATGTTGCAATTCCGATTAAAACATTTGCGATAAAAAGTGTGTAGACAAGATCTAATCCACCGTTATCTAGTTTTACTATAGCTACAATTATACTAATTGCCATATACGTTGTAGCCAGGCCTAATAAAATTGGTAAGAAAAAGATTAATAAAAAGCTAAACAGAAAAGAAAGCACTAATATAGCAATAGCTGGCGTCGCTATCGTTCCCCATATACCGAATACTTCAAGAAACGAAAAAGATGATTTCATCATCTTACCACTTACACAAATAATAAATCCGATAAATAAAGTTAAAATTAGTAAAAATAAAAAGACCGTTACAGTGTCCAAAAAGAATGTAGGAGTAGATATCTCGGGTGCAAATGTTCTCGTAACAGCTGCTGCAGCACTCATCATTCTATAAAAAATACATGCAGCTAAAAAACAAATGAGAATGAGACTTACAATTCCATTTCGTACTTCAACCTTGCCGTTTTTCATAATCGCTGTCGGTGCTTTGAAAGCATGTTTAAAAAACTGAAAATACCCACTCGCAAATCGCTTCGCTTGCTCTACCGTTTCATTTGGGCGAGTTTCCTTCGCTTGTGCCGCGCGCGCTTGTTCCGGCCCTTCTTCTTGGCCACTACTTGCCACTACTTCCTCCGTCAACGAATGTCCACAATTCCCGCAAAACTTTGCCTCTGCTGCATTTTCCGTCTGACACGCCGGACATTTCATTCTCTCATCCCTCCCTGAGCATATACCATATAGGGTGTTACAAATTCAATATATGACTTTGGACATAAAACATGACTACAAGAAAAAGATTATGAAATCCTTCTTTCAAAAGAAAATATATGTGCTAGCAATCTTGAAAAATAATGCTATTATGAAACAGAACAAATAACATTTTTAACAGATTGGATGAAAGACAATGGAATTGGTAAACTCAATTTTTCAAATACTCCTTACAAGCATAATCCAATTATTTTCTTTAATTGGCGTTATCGTTGTAATTGGATTTCTATTAGGCTATTTAGAATCTCTCACACGAATGTATTGGTCGAGAGCTTTCGGAAGAAAAGGATTCCTTTTAACAGCGTGGATTGGTGTTCCGATTCATGAACTTGGACATGCAATTATGTGTGTACTATTCCGTCATAAAATTGTAGCAACGCAGTTTTTCCCAACAGATACAAGTCAAGGTGCTTTAGGCTACGTACAACATCAATACAATCAAAAAAGTGTATATCAACGAATTGGGAACTTCTTCATTGGGATCGGTCCTATTATTTCCGGCATTACTGCGTTAATCCTTTTAATGCGCTATTTCGTACCAAATTCATATTTCTTATTTAATACAACTCTCGAAAAAACAATCGCTTCTACTTCTATTAATGTAGAGATGGTTCAAAACATGCTCTTGTCGACGTTTGTATTATTGAAAAGTTTATTTACAATAAGTAATTTATTGAATCCTTCCTTTTGGCTATTTTTATTTATCGCCATTTGTATTTCTGCACATATCGCTTTAAGCAAGCCAGATATTAAAGGATCAATAGACGGTGTTATCGTCATGTTTATCGTATTATTTTTATTCAACATAATCGCAGGCCTGTTTCAGTACGACAGTAACCAGCTCATTGGCAAAATGATGAAGTATAATATGTACGTCATTGCATTTTCTAGTGTGGCACTGCTGTTCTCTTGTATTTCTACACTTGTTAGTTTTGGGTTTTATAAAATAAGAAGAGGGCGTTCAGTTTGAACGCCCTCTTCTACTCAATTATTTCCCTTATAATCACAATGCTCAACCGGAACGCGAGCATGTCCTTCTTCATCGGTACACCATGACTGCGACTGGAAGGCTAGAAAGATACCGATCCATTCTTCTTCCTTTTCAAAGTGAATGAGTATGCCTCCGTCTTGCCATATACCATTATCACCTTTCCATTTCTCTACATTTCCTTGATTCATATGAATATCATGTATACCGTTTCCTGGTTCAAAATGAAAATAAGAATCCGGTGTATTTTCTTCTGGTCCCCATCTTTCACCAAACGCGTAAATAATCGCTTTTTCCTCTATCGCTCGTTTTATATAACGTTCAATTTTTTCATTTAAATCATTATCCACTCCTGCTTTTTCAGCAGGTAAAGGAATCATTTGTTTCGAATCAAATACATTACCTCTTACGTAGTCTAAAGCAACTTTCGGTTCATTGTTTTTTACTTCTGTAAAACCGAACGGTAAAGTCGGTAAAATATGAATCGCCTCTGACCTAATATTATCACTCGCAAAATATAAAACTTCTGACGGATAACTTTGCGATTTCACGTTAATTGCAATACGATAATTTACTTCTGCTTCACCTTGTAAATGAACTTGATAATGAGGCGTTTTCCCTTTTCCAATCTTTGATTGTATAACTGTACCTTTTAACACGCCGTAGTTTTTTAGGGGCATACATTTCATCTCCTATTCATTTAGTAGAAGCTTTTCATCTTTAAAACATTATCCAATCAAATTAAAAATCCTCCTATGTCAGGAGGATTTTTAATTTCTCAACATATACCAAACAATAACCTCTACCACTACAAGCAAAACCGCGCCAAGGATCATTAAGGTCGTCTTCTTTAATAGTTCATTTTCACGATACGGGATATTACATAAGTAAGCACCGAGTGTAATTCGCGATGGACAAGCGATTGTCGCTACTGATGATGCGGTGTTTTGCAGTGTTGTGACGTATTGCCACGGGAGGGCTACGTTTTGCGCAGTTTGCATTTGTAGTTTTATGAACATCGCATTTGATCCTGCGTTACTCCCTGTTAAAAAGCCACCGATTCCGCCGATAAACGGAGCAACGAAAACGAAAAACGTTCCAAATGTTTCACCAGCTGTTTTTGCAAGCAATGCATGCATACCAGATGCACCCATTAGTTCTGAAATAGCGATAAACATTGTCGTCGTAATTGCAAATGGAATCCATTGTTTTATCGTTTGCGAGAGTGATTGTTTCATAATATGAGATGGAATGCGGAAGAAAATAATAGTAAATAAGCAAGTCATACCGAGCCAAAAACCTGGCGAATATAGTAGCTCTAGTTTGTAAGAGTATGATTTTAAATCAAGGACTGCATATGATCTGAATACATCATGTAATGCTGGTACGAGGCGAGAAAGCAAAATACAAACAGTTAAGAATATATAAGGGCTAATTATTTTTATAATAGATACTTCTCTCTCCGTTGCCGCAGCATGTTCTGTTATAAGATTTTGTTTATTTTTTCCTTTTAATTTAATGATAAGAAAGCCAAATGTAATTGTAATGATAGAACTTAATATACCTGCTAGTTCAACACTTACATATGCGTTAGAAAGATAGATTCCGAGAGAAAATAATAGAAAGAAACCGCATCCTTCTTTCCACTTTTCAATTACGGCCCGCCAGCCACCAACAACGTGTAAAGAAAGAATGACGAAATAAGCAAACATCGGGATACTTAATAGCGCTGTATTTGTACCGAGTGTTGTAAGAGGCATATTTATTAGTTGCGAGCCGATAATCGTACCAGTTGCCATTGCCCCCCATGAACTAGCTAGTAAGCCAATAAATGAGAGCAGTACAGCTTGAAACGGTTTATAACCTAATGAAAGAAAAATAGGTGCTGCAACCATGAAGCCAATTCCGAATCCACTTACTGATTCGATTAGCGGACAAATACCAAAACACATAAGGAGCATTTGTAATAAACGATCGTGCGTCACTTCTTCTAGAAAACGTGCTACTTGATCGATGTACCCCATTTTGTTCATGAGGTGAAATAAAAAAATACCGAAAAACAAAACGTACCCGACAATAAAACAAATTAACCAACCTTTAATCGTTGCGTGCACAATTTCACTTATCCCTAGTTGAAACGTTGGCGAGAGTAAAACGATTCCAACAGACACAACGTAAGCAATTAAAGAGGACCTTAATGACGTTTGTTTAAATAAAAATAAACAAATGAAAATCATCATAATTGGGATAAGTGCCAACAATATGGCCATGTTATCATCTCTTTTCATTAAAAATACAATTTTTAACTATTATATAACAGATGTCATATTTTTCAATTGTTTTTACAACAGTTGTAAAAAAGAAGCCAAACGGCTCCTTTTCACTCCTATTTTCTATTATCCTGAAAAACCGTCTGCTGTCCGACTATTTTGTCTAACACAACAAGCACAAGATAAGCACATATTACTTGCAATACAACGTTACCAAATTTCATTAATTCAAATGCATGGATCCATCGGAATAATTCATTTAATAATACAATTGAAACGATACTAAATAGTTCTATACTAATCGAAAATATACATATTTCTAAAATAGATTGCTCTTGAATACGAGTTAAGTTGGAAAAGATGAATACATATCCTAAAAATAGAGCCATCAACTCTATTTTCGTCATGCTAATGAGCCAAGCGTATAGTGGTACGGTTAAAAGAAGATATAGTAGTTTTCGTCTTAGCATGCTTTTTCACCCTCTAATTTATATGTATTTTCTGTATATTTTAACATTTATTACACAAAACAAAAAGAAGAGACTCACGCCTCTTCTTTTTGTTTTGTTGCCTGTATTAATTCACATATTTCTTCTCGCTTTTCATTTTCTAAAAGCTCAATGATTTTACTTCCAACGACTACTCCATCACATATTGTAATCATTTCTTCTACATGTTCCTTTGTTGAAATACCGAACCCTGCCACTACGGGTAATTGCGTATGTGATTTTACTTTTTCTAAGTAACTATGAATCTCACCTTTAAAGTTTTGACGTACTCCTGTTACGCCCGCTACTGTAACGGCGTAGACAAATCCTTCTGATTCACTCGTAATTTTTTCGATTCGCTCAATTGGGCTCGTTACTGTAACGAGTGGAATTAGCGCAATGTTTGCCTCTCGAAGTAACGGGGCAATAATATTTTGTTCTTCATACGGTAAATCCGGAACGATCATACCGTCTACCCCTGCTTCGATACAGTTTTCGATGAATCGTTCTTTTCCGAATGCGAGTACTGGATTTAAATATGTCATGAGTACAAATGGAATTTGTACCTCTTTCCTTACCTCTATTAATGCTTGAAAAATGCCTTTTACTGTTACACCGCTATCTAGCGCTCGTTTCCCTGCTCTTTGAATCGTTGGGCCATCTGCGACTGGATCTGAAAACGGGATACCAATTTCAACGATGCTTGCTCCTGCTTCGTCTAGAAAACGAATTCTTTCTTTTAATTTTTCAAGGCCACCATCTCCGCCCATTACGTACGGAATAAATGCTTTCTTACCATTTTCAAACGCTGCTTGAATTTTTTCTACTCCCATTTTTTACACCTCTTCCATATAACGTTTTATACTCTCTACATCTTTATCACCACGGCCAGATAAACAAATGACAAGTCCTTCTTCTTTCTTCATTTGCGGCGCTAATTTTAATGCATATGCGACAGCATGTGAACTTTCTAATGCCGGAATAATCCCTTCTTTTTTCGTTAATAATTGAAATGCTTCTAACGCTTCTTCATCCGTAATTGAGTGGTAAGAAACACGGCCGATGTCTTTTAGCAAGCTATGTTCTGGCCCCACACCCGGGTAATCGAGTCCTGCTGAAATAGAATGCGCTTCTTGAATTTGTCCTTCTTCATTTTGCAGAAGGTACATCATCGATCCGTGTAAAACGCCAACGCTTCCTTTCGTTAAAGTAGCTGCGTGCTTTTCTGTATGAACACCTTTCCCAGCTGCTTCTACACCGTAAAGAGCGACTTCTTCATCGTGTACGAACGGATAAAACATGCCCATCGCATTACTACCACCACCAATACATGCAACGACTGCCTCTGGTAATTTCCCTTCTAACGCTTCATATTGTTTTTTCGTTTCTTTCCCAATTACACTTTGGAAATCACGAACTATTTGCGGGAATGGATGTGGTCCAAGAACGGATCCCATAATGTAGTGTGTATCGTGTACATGTGAAACCCAGTAGCGAAGCGCCTCGTTTACCGCATCTTTTAATGTACCGCTACCTGCGGCTACGCTTTCTACTTTCGCTCCGAGTAATTCCATTCGGAACACATTTAATTTTTGACGTCTCACATCTTCTTCTCCCATAAAGATGACGCATTCTAATCCGAGTAGGGCACATACAGTAGCCGTTGCCACTCCGTGTTGTCCTGCCCCTGTTTCAGCGACAACTTTTTTCTTGCCCATTCGTACTGCAAGAAGTGCCTGACCGATTGTATTGTTAATTTTATGAGCTCCTGTATGGTTCAAATCTTCACGTTTTAAATAAATCTTTGCACCGCCGCAATACTTCGTCATATTTTCAGCGAAATAAAGCGGTGTTTCTCTTCCGATGTATGTTTTTAAATAATGATTTAATTCCTTTTGAAACGCTTCATCTTGCATCGCTTCTTTATATGCTTCTTCTAGTTCTAATACAGATTGCATTAACGTTTCTGGAACGTATCGTCCTCCGTATATACCGTAGTGACCTTTTTCATCTGGATATGCGTAATTCATTTGGAACACTCCTTCGCTTTTATAATAAATTGTTTTATTTTCTCTACATCTTTCTTTCCTTCTGTCTCCACTCCGCTACTTACATCGACCATGTATGGCTGAATAGTTCGAATCGCTTCTTCTATATTAAGAGCGTTTAATCCACCAGCTAATATCGTTTTCTCTCGCGACTCTTTTGACATATGTGCGAGTAACTCCCATGAAAATTTCTTTCCATTTCCCCCGTGAAACTTTTCTTTCGGACTATCAAACAATATATAATCCGCTTCATATGTTTGAGCGTTTTTCATATCTTCCTCCGAAGTCACTCCGAGCGCCTTTATAGACGGAATATTCAATCTTTTGATTTGATGATTATCTTCATCCCCATGTAGTTGCACATGCGTTAACCCACACTCATCTGCAATTTCCTGGATCACTTCTACTGATTCATTTACGAAAACACCGATCTTTAACACGTTTGCTGGAATCTCCTGAATGATTTCTTTCGCTAGCCTTGGAGTAATTTTTCGCTTACTTTCTGCAAAAACAAATCCGAGTGCATCAGCTCCGTATTCGCAAGCACGTTTTGCCGTTTCAACATCAGTAATACCGCAAATTTTCACTTTCATATGTTCACCTTACAATCTTCAAAAAAGGTAAGAATAGAAGATGATGTCATAAGTGCTTCTCCAACTAATACACCTTTCGACCCAGCTCGTTTGACGCGAATAATATCTTCTTTTGAATGAATCCCGCTTTCACTAATCCAAAGTAAATTCTCCTCGTTTAATCGTTTTCCAAGCTGTTCTGTTTGGCTTAAATCAACTTCGAATGTTTTTAAATTACGGTTGTTAATACCGATAACGTGCGGATTTAATTGGATCGCAATTTCTAATTCCTGTTCATCATGAACTTCAACAATTGCTTCTAATCCTTTTTCTAGTACGTAGCTATACAGTTCTTTTAACTTCTCTTTCGTTAACGCCGCTACGATTAGTAAAATAATATCTGCGCCAGCTTCATACGCCCTATCAATTTGAATCTTATCGATTATGAAATCTTTACATAAAAGCGGAATGTTACTTTCTCTTCTTGCCGTTTGTAAATCATGAAACGATCCTTTAAAAAATTGACCGTCTGTTAAAACAGAAACTGCTCCTGCGCCGCATTCTTCATATGTCTTCACTTGTTTTCGTACATCAACGTGTAAATTGATATCTCCTTTTGATGGTGATGCTCGCTTTACTTCTGCAATGACAGTAAACTGCTGTAATGCTTCTACAAGTGAATGTGTCTTTCTATTTTCTTTTAATGGTGTATATGTTTCATATAATGCCGCAACTTCCTTTTTCTTTTGGTCTACAATTTTATCTAAAATCGTCCCCACTTTAATTCACCCTTTCTAATTTTTCATTACTTGCTGCAATTAATAAGTTTAGTTTGGCTAATGCTTTTCCTGAGTCAATACTATGCACCGCTAGTGTAATTCCTTCTTCAATCGTTTCTGCTTTTCCATTTGCGAAAAGAGCTAGACCTGCATTTAATAAAACAGTATCACGGTAAACACTCTTTTCTCCACTTAATACGCCAAGCGTAATCTTTGCATTTTCTTTCGAATCCCCACCTCTAATCTCTTCGTTTTTCACTATTGAGAAACCATATTTCTCAGGATCAATACTCGTTTCTACTATTTCATTATCTTTTAAAATGACAACATGATTCTCTCCTTGTAATGATGCTTCATCTAAAAATCCACTTCCGTTTACGACAAGCGCTTGTTTTCTTCCCAGCTTCTGTAATACTTGCGCAACTGGTAGTAACATATCTCGTTTATAAATGCCGACAAATTGTGTTTCTAAATTTACCGGATTTGTTAAAGGACCAATTAAATTAAAAATCGTCGGCACATTCAATTCTTTTCTTATTTTCATAATGCGTCTTAATGCTGGATGCATCGCTGGCGCGAATAAAAATGCGATGCCGACATGCTCTAATAAATAATCAATTTCGTTTGGCGTACTGCTAATATTTACACCGAGTTCTTCTAATAAATCTGCACTTCCTGTTTTACTAGAAACAGCACGGTTACCGTGTTTTGCAACCTTTACGCCAGCTCCTGCGAGTACAAATGCCGATGTTGTACTAATATTAAACGTTTGGGCACCGTCACCACCTGTCCCGCAATTATCCATTGCTCCTTGTATATGGTTCGAAAACGGTAATGCCTTTTCACGAAGAGCTCGAACAAGGCCGTATATTTCTTCTGCCGTTTCACCTTTCGCTTTCAGTAAGACTAAGAAGGCTGCAATTTCACTTTCCAATATGTTTTCATTTAATAAAAGAAGCCCTGCTCTATACATTTCCTCTTCTGTTAAATGTTGTCCCTCCACTAATTTACGAAGATAGTTATTCATACTCTTTCCTCCTCCTTCACTTCTGTTAAAAAGGCACGTATTAACTTTCCGCCTTCTTCTGTTGCAATTGATTCCGGATGAAACTGTAGTCCGAATAGCGAATAATAATTGTGACGAACTGCCATAATTTCTCCATCGTCCATCGCTGTCGCAAGTATGTCAAAACACTCTGGCAAACTCGTTTGTGCTGCAACAAGAGAATGGTAGCGCATCGCCGTTAATGGCTGTGTTACATATGAAAAGATTGAAGTTCCATTATGTTTTACACGTGATGTTTTACCGTGTTTAATGCGTTCAGCTCTTACAATTTCTCCTCCAAATGCTGATATAATTGCTTGATGACCAAGGCAAATACCTAATATGGGAACGTTCTTATAAAAATGACGAATCACTTCGATACAAATGCCAGCATCCTCTGGTTTTCCTGGTCCTGGTGAAAGCACAATTCCTGTAGGATCCATCCCTTCTAGCTGTTCTATCGTTATTTGATCATTTCTTACGACTACAATATCTTCTTCGTATTCACCTAACAGTTGATACAAGTTATATGTGAATGAATCATAATTATCAATTAGTACAATCATTTCATTACCTCCAATAGTGCTCTCGCTTTATTTAACGTTTCTTCATATTCAGCTACTGGGTCTGAATCATAAACAATTCCCGCTCCTGCCTGAACATATGCTTTTTCATCCTTTACGACCATCGTTCGAATGGCGAGTGCCATATCAAGATTTCCAGAAAAACTAACATACCCAACTGCACCGGCGTATACATTTCTTTTTTCATTCTCTAGCTCATTTATAATTTCCATCGCTCTAATTTTCGGAGCTCCCGACACTGTTCCTGCTGGTAGGCAATACGCTAATGCATCAAATCCACTCATTTGTTTTCGCAATGTTCCGTAAACTTCAGATACAATGTGCATAACGTGGGAGTATTTTTCTACTTTCATATATTTATCTATCGTCACAGATCCAATTTCACTTACTCTGCCAATATCATTTCGCCCAAGATCTACAAGCATCATGTGCTCCGCTCGTTCTTTCTCATCTTCTAACAGTTCTTTTTCAATTTCCGTATCTTGCTCCTTCGTTTTCCCTCTCGGCCTCGTACCCGCAATTGGATTCGTCATCACCTTATCTTCTCTAACTGATAACAAGCTTTCCGGCGAAGAACCGAGTACAACATAATCTTGAAAATCGATATAGAACATATATGGTGACGGATTGGCAATTCGAAGTTTTCGGTATAACGCGAATGGATCACCGATACATTCACTTTGCAAACGCTGAGATAATACGACTTGGAATATGTCCCCGGCCCCAATGTATTCTTTCGCCGTTTCTACCATCGTGCAAAATTCTTTTTCTGTTATAGAAGAAGTGAATGATAATGTTGATCTTATTTCAGTTACTTCTGCTTCTTCTCCTTGTAACACTTCCTCTTTGTATACTTGCAATCTTTCATATACTTCTTCATAAGAAGCTGCATCATCTTCCCTGCATACATATACAAATGATAATTTTTGGCGTAAGTGGTCATACACGATAAACTCACGGTACAGTAAAAGGTGTACTTCCGGAATATTCAATGGATCGTGTAAATCTTCTCCAATGTTTTCATATTGCCGAATGACGTCATAACCAATATAACCAACTGCTCCTCCGCAAAACGGGAATGGATTGTCTACTTGAGCTGACGCGATTTCTTCTTCTAACACTTGTAGTACGTTACCTTGCAGCTTTTCTGTTTGGCCGTAAATCGTTCGTTCTACTTCCGTACCAACACTTTTCACTTCACCATATGGATTACATCCTAAGTAAGAATAGCGTCCTTTATCTTGATGAAGCTGCGAACTTTCTAATAAAAACTTTTTCTTTCCTTTCATACGTCTATATAAAGAAATTGGCGTAATGCTATCTCCTTCTTCTTCAGCGATTACTAAAAATGCTCTTCCCTGTTCTTTTTTCTTCATAAATTCCTCTTTTGTCATCATGCCTTTCACCTCAATCTGAAAAATAAAAAAGTCCCCTACATATCGAAAATATGTAGAGGACGATAAATTTACCGTGGTACCACCTCATGTTGGACGCAAAAGCATCCCGCTTTGTTCAGGTACAAAATATATACCTTATCCTTGTAACGGCGGAACCCGGGTTGCCTACTGAAAATAATTGTTCAGCATACCTCTCGTAAGCCCATTCCGTATATAGCACCGCACCGGGCTCCCACCTATCCCCGGCTCTCTGTAACGTCTCCAATATACGTACTCTTCTTACTTCAACGATTTCATTTATTTAATTTTTTGTACACAAAAAGGGAGTACTCATCCTATAGAAAGGACGGGTACTCCCGTGGTGCCACCTTAATTCGTTACGAATGTAACGCACTTTACCGTATCAAAAACAATACGTGTCTCTTGTATCGATGAGATCATGTCGCCAAAGCCTACTTCTTTCGTTTCGGTTTGGAAGCTCCGAAGCCCATTCCACATCAATCCCATACTGATTCGCACCAACCATCAGCTCTCTGACATGTTCATCATGTGTACTCTTCTTCATCAACGCTTGCATTTTTTTAAGTTGCACTCATTATAGACCTGACTTTTTTCACAAGTCAATACTTTTCAAAAAAAAATATTTTTCTTTCCTTTCAATATTATATTGACAAAACAACCTCTTTTTATGTAAATATAATAAATACTCTATTAAAAATAAGGTTTTTTGTATGAATATTATATATTAAAAAAATAAAATGATGTCAAAAAACGCTTACATTTCTGAAAATTCGTATTTCTGTATGGATTTTTCAGAATAATCATGATAGATTATAAATATGCATAACGCATCAAAAGACATGACAAAAGGAAGGGGAACTACATGAGTACGCAGATGTTAACTTTAACTTCTATCTCTATTTACATGCTCGGGATGTTAGTAATTGGCTATTTCGCCTATAAACGAACGTCCAACTTAACAGATTATATGCTTGGCGGGCGTACACTAGGCCCCGCAGTAACAGCATTAAGTGCTGGAGCAGCTGATATGAGTGGTTGGCTTTTAATGGGCTTACCCGGTGCAATGTTTAGCGTTGGATTAAGTAGTAGTTGGATTGCGATCGGCCTAACATTAGGCGCATACGCAAACTGGATCTATGTCGCTCCTCGCTTACGTACCTACTCTGAAATTGCAAACAACTCTATTACTATCCCAGAATTTTTGGAACACCGTTTCCACGACAAATCCCATATGCTACGCCTAGTATCTGGACTTGTTATTATGATATTTTTCACGTTTTATGTAGCTTCAGGATTTGTCTCTGGCGCTGTATTATTTGAAAATTCATTTGGACTCAATTACCATGTTGGTCTTCTTATCGTTGGTGGAGTTGTCGTAGCTTACACATTATTTGGTGGATTTTTAGCTGTAAGTTGGACAGACTTCGTGCAAGGAATCATTATGGTAGTCGCTCTTATTCTTGTTCCAGTCGTAACAATTATGCACGTAAATGGACTTGGTCCAGCATTTGAAACAATTAAATCTATCGATCCAGCATTATTAGATATTTTTAAAGGTACTTCTGTATTAGGAATTATTTCATTATTCGCATGGGGCCTTGGTTATGTTGGACAACCACATATTATCGTACGCTTTATGGCGATTTCTTCTGTAAAAGAAATTAAAAGCGCACGACGTATTGGTATGAGCTGGATGATTTTCTCTGTTGTCGGAGCTATGTTTACTGGCCTTATCGGTATTGCATACTATTCAAAAGCAGGTTTAAAACTTTCTGATCCAGAAACGATTTTCGTTGAACTTGGCACTATTTTATTCCATCCACTTATTACTGGATTTTTATTAGCAGCTATTTTAGCAGCGGTTATGAGTACAATTTCATCTCAGTTACTCGTTACTTCTAGTGCTATAACAGAAGATTTATATCGTACATTCTTTAAACGTTCTGCTTCTGATAAAGAACTTGTATTTGTCGGTCGTATGGCTGTACTTGTTATTGCATTAGTTGGGTGCGCATTAGCGTTTAAACAAAATGATACGATTTTAGCTCTTGTTGGATACGCTTGGGCTGGATTTGGTTCTTCATTCGGACCTGCTATTTTATTAAGCTTATATTGGAAACGTATGACGAAGTGGGGCGCACTTGCTGGCATGATTTCTGGTGCCGCTACTGTTATTATATGGACTCAGTTTAAATTCTTAAAAGAATTCTTATATGAAATGATTCCTGGTTTCACTATTAGTTTACTAGTAATCGTAATTGTTAGTTTACTAACACAAGCTTCAAAAGAAATTGAAGAGCAATTTGAGGATTTCGAAAAACAACATAGTCATAATCTATAAAAGAAAGCTCTGCTGTTATCATATCAGCAGAGCTTTCTTTTTATGAAAGTTCGACAATCTTCTACTCGAATTTAACAATTTCTTTATGTTTCGTTAAATTAAACATAACACTACTCCTTTATAGTAGTACTATCAGCACTTATACAGAAAGGGGACTCCAACATGTTAGCAGCTTTCCAGCAACAACAAACACGAAAATTTTCACCTATTACAAATACTTCTGCGTCTTGTTTGAACGTACAACCTAATCCACCTAAAATTTCAATCGCTCCTTCTGTTATTTCAGTCATTGGTGTTCATATGGAAAAAAATAAGTTGAAAGTAAGAACTGGACAAAGCACTGATTTATCAGCTTCCGTTTTGCCAGTGCAAGCAACGAATAAAGAACTTATTTGGACAAATATGAATGCTGATGTTATCACAATGTATCCAAAAGGTGATACAGTAACGATTACTGGAAAAAGTGCCGGAAGAGCAGTCATAATTGTCACAACTGCTGAAGGAAAGTTCCGTGACTTATGTATTATTCATGTACAACCTTATATGACAAATCCAAAGTAAAAGAGTGGCTGTCTAGCCACTCTTTTACTTAATTTCAATGTGTGAATTTTTACTTGTAACAAGATTGATGAATTGGTCTTTATCTTTAGGAGAAATAACTTCTGTTTTATGTGCGCGGTAAACAATTTCAAGTCGATCCAATGACAATGCATGAGCAGCTATTGGATTTTTCGTATTTGAAATTTGTTTTATATCTTGTATAAATATGCGTTTTTTAACGAGACCTGATCTAATTGTAATTGTTTCTTCTCCGACGATGTATTTTGTCGAAAACCAACTCCACATAAATAATATTGCTAACGGAAGTGTAAAAAATAAAAGAAAATATTCTCTTCCTACAAATATGGGGGCAAAACACGCTCCAATGACAACGAAAAAAATCGGGTATAACCATACATCTTTTTTTGATGGAAATTCCACTAAACTCCCCCTCCTTCAACTAAATTTCTATAAAACAAAAAGAGAAGTATCACAACTTCTCTTTTCTCCTCTAACATTATATTTCCTGTGTATAAGCCGGTTCGTTCACTACATTTTTTGCTGTTCGTTTTTGTTGCTGTAGTAAGAAAACAGATACACCAAACAATACGAGCATGCTACCGATAATTTGCATGGCATTTAGTCTTTCACCTAGTAAAAAGAACGCTAATATAGATGCTCCAACTGGTTCTCCTAAAATACTCATTGAAATTGTTGTTGCATTTACGTAGTTTAATAACCAATTATTAATGACGTGTGACACTGTTGGCACAACTGCAAGTAAAAGAAAAACGGTCCAGTCCCACTTCGTATAACCTGTAAAAGGCACTTGCAATACTATATTATAAATCCCCATAAAAATACCTGCGAATGCAAAGACTGTAAAGCTGTAAATCCAGTGTGATACTTTCTTTACTGTCGTTTGCCCGATAAATAAATAACCAACAACCGCTATTACACTTAAAAAGGATAATATATCTCCATAAATTGCTTGTTCACTTAACCCTAAATCTCCCCACCCAATACACATTACGCCTAGTATCGCTATTCCCATTGTAGCAATGGCTGAGTATGTTGTTCTTTCTTTAAATAAGAAAAAACCTCCAACTAAAGATACGATTGGTTGAAGCGCTAAAATAATCGTCGAACTAGCAACTGTCGTATGCTTTAAAGATTCAAACCATAAAAGAAAATGAAGCGCTAAAAAAAAACCAGATCCAATTAAAAATCCCCAATCTTTTATTTGAATCTTACTAAACTCTTTCCGTTTTTTCCAAACGATAGGCAGCATAATAAGCACGATAATCCATAATCGATACATACTTAATATTGAAGATGGTGCTGAGGACATCTTTACAAAAACTGCTGCGAATGAAATGGCTATAATGGAAATTGCTAATGGTAGTGCGATTGATCTTTCTTGTTTCAAATTCAGTCTCCCCTCTCACCTGTCAAAAATCCCACTTCATTATATCCGTTTTCTTTCACAACTTAAATACTAATTTTTTAGATTCTTCGTACCATTATGGTAAAATAGAAACGAAAGCACCTATTAGTGAATATTTCTTTCTTTTTCACTACAAGCGTCGCTCTTACAATCATTACAGTAAATTTTTATTTAGGGGGATCCACATGAATCAAACAATAGGGAGAATTGAAGAAATTTCATTTTATAGCGCATCACTTCAAGAAGATGTTACACTTCTCGTTTACTTACCGGTAAATTACACACCACTGCACAAACATACAGTTGTAATTGCACAAGATGGTAGAGATTATTTTCAGCTTGGTAAAGCGCACCGTGTACTTGAGCGCCTTCGTGAAACTGAAGAAATTGACCGTACAATTATTGTCGGTATTCCATATAAAAATGTACACGATCGTAAAGAAAAATATTTCCCAAATGAAGTGAAAAACGCTGCTTATATTCGTTTCCTTGCTCATGAACTTGCACCATATATCGATGAAAATTATCCAACTTACCAAATGGGAAAAGGTCGTGTGTTAATTGGTGATTCTCTTGGCGGGACAGTTTCCTTCATGACTGCACTTATGTATCCGCATACATTCGGTAAAGTCGTTATGCAATCACCATTTGTGGATGAAACAGTGATGAGCTTAGCAAAAGACTTCAAAAATCCGGAGGCGCTAGACCTTTATCATGTCATTGGGACAGAAGAAACAGCTGTAAAACGCACTGATGGACAAGTTTCTGATTTTGTACAACCGAACCGTGAGCTCAATACGCTTCTGACAGATAGAAATTTCATCACGCATTACGAGGAGTTTGAAGGTAACCACACGTGGAAATATTGGCAAACTGATTTACCGAAAGCTTTCTCTCATATTCTATCAATGAAATAATAGAGAGCAGTATTCAGAATAATTTGATATAATAGATTAAGAGATTTATTTTCTCAAAATCTAACTAGACTTACAAAGGGAGGAATTGGAACATGAAATTAGGCATTGTAATTTTTCCATCTAAAATGATTCAAGATAAAGCGAACGGATTGCGTAAACGTTATGATCCGCACTACGCATTAGTTCCGCCACATATTACATTGAAAACACCCTTTGAGACGCAAGATGAACAATTAGAATCGATTGTAAAAGAGTTACATACAATCGCAAGTAAAACGAACTCTTTCACCCTTCATGTCGGAAAAGTTGGTTCATTCGCACCTGTTAATAATGTTCTTTATTTTAAAGTAGAAAAAACACCTGAACTTACTTTCTTAAATGAGGAAATGCATAGCGAATTCTTTATACAAGAACGCGAGTACGCTTTCGTACCTCATTTAACAATCGGACAAGGCTTATCAGATGCAGAGCATGCTGATGTATTAGGTCGATTACGTATGAAAGATTTCTATTATGAACAACCAATTGATCGCTTCCATCTTCTATATCAATTAGAAAACGGAACGTGGACTGTATACGAAACATTCCACCTTGGAAAGGGGAACAACTAATTTGCACGCACAGATCGTACAAACGGACGAACAACTAAGAGATGCATTCTCTGTACGTAAACAAGTATTTGTAAATGAACAACAAGTTTCTGCTGACGAAGAGTATGATGAGTTTGAAGAAACTTCAACACACGTTGTTATATATGATAATGATGTTCCAGTTGGTGCTGGTCGTTTTCGCATACTGGATGGAATAGGAAAAATGGAACGTATTTGCGTACTAGCTTCCCATCGTAAAAAAGGCATTGGAAAAATTGTTATGGATGCACTTGAAGCGTATGCGAATGAAAACTCGCTACCAAAATTAAAGTTGCATGCCCAAACACATGCTGAAGATTTCTATAAGAAACTTGGATATGTAACGAATTCTGATGTATTCATGGAAGCAAATATTCCTCACATCGTTATGATAAAAGAATTGTAATTTGAAAACAGGAGGTATCCCCTCCTGTTTTTTACATTGCTATTTTCTTTTTCTTCCGCTAAAGTTAAATGTTGATGCTATAGTTTTGAAGGTGAATATATGACACAAGAAAAATTTTCACAAAAATCATTAACGCACGCTGATATTCCGCGTGCAACATACCATATTCCAAAAACATCTACCCATTTAATTATGGAAGAAGATGCAGATGCGGCGTATTTTCGCGCTCTCGAACAACAAAATGTTTTTTTAAATGAAAAACAATTAGAGGCCGTACGTACGACAGAAGGCCCTGTTCTTACATTAGCTGGTGCCGGAAGCGGGAAAACATCTGTTTTAACAACCCGCGTAGGTTATTTAGTAAATGTAAAACAAGTTCATCCACGAAATATTTTATTGCTTACATTTACACAAAAAGCAGCTGAAGAAATCCGAAACCGTGTAGCAAATTTACCAGGTATGAATCGTGCTGCAAGTAGCTACGTTGTTGCTGGTACATTCCACTCTGTCTTTTTAAAATTGCTTCGTAGTCAAGGATATAATCAGCAAATTTTAGCAAACGAAAAACATAAACAAATTATGATAAAGAAAATCTTGAAAGAATTGCGTCTAAAAGACGATTATGATGCTGAAACAATGCTCGCTATGATTTCACTTGAGAAAAACAAATTGAATCGTCCGAAAGATGTAAAAGCAAAAACACCCGTTGAACAAGAGTTTAAAGAAGTATACGAGCGTTTTGAAGAAGTAAAACAACGATATAATTATATTGATTTCGATGACATCTTATTAGAAACATATTATATGTTAGAAAATAACGTTCCTTTGCTTACCCAATTACAACAACGGTTCCACTATATTGAAGTAGATGAGTTCCAAGATACATCGTATGCACAATATGAAATTGTAAAATTGTTAGCCACGCCAAGAAATAATTTATTTATCGCAGGTGATGACGATCAGGCGATATATGGCTGGCGAGGAGCAAGTCACCAAATTATTTTATCTTTTCCAAAAGAATTTGATAACACTACGATTATCGCACTTAATACGAATTATCGATCCAATCCTTTTATCGTCGGACTTGGAAATGAAGTTATCAAACTAAATCAGGAGCGGTTTGATAAAGAGCTATATTCTGTGCGTGAAGAAGGTGTACAACCTTTTTACGCAAGACCTGCTACGACTCTTGATGAAGCAAATCAAATTTTGCAGCTCATTCAAGAAAAAGTAGATAGCGGCGAACGCAACTTTAAAGATTTTTGTTTACTGTATCGCACACATTCTGTAAGCCGTTCGTTACTTGATCAGCTTACAATTCACAAAATCCCGTTTATTAAGCACGGGGCGAGTCAATCATTTTATGAACATTCTTTAATTAAACCTGTATTAGATCATTTAAGACTGGTGATTGAACCGTTTCGACTAGAATCACTTTCAAATATATTGCCAACGATGTATATCGGGCGTGATGATTGTATTTCATTTATTGAACGTGAACAATGGAAATATGGTGAGGGGCGGTTCCCTTCTCTTCTTCATTTCTTATTATTAAATCCTAGCTTAAAACCTTTTCAAGTGAAAAAGGTAAATGAGCGTATCGATTTTATTAAATTTATAAAAGAATTAGAACCGAAAAAAGCATTAAAAGAAATTATTCATGGTAAAGGAAAATATTTAGAGTACTTACAAAGTAACGATCGTTCTTCCTTTACGATGCATAAAGATATACAAGAAGAAATGTTAGAAGAATTAATGGAGTCAGCAACTCGTTTCACCGATATTCCAGCATACTTACAATTTATTGATGAAGCAATTCAAGGTCAAAAAGAAATGGAAGCATTAAAAACAATGCCGGAAAAAAATGCTGTTTCGCTTATGTCTATTCATAACGCAAAAGGCCTTGAATTTCCATGCGTCTTTTTACTTGGAGCGAGCGATGGTATTCTCCCCCATACTTCTTCTTTAAAAGATGCAAATGATCGTGTTACAGAGACTTCTGAAGCTTTAGAGGAAGAACGCCGACTACTTTATGTCGCAATTACACGTGCGAAAGAAGAACTTTACATTTCCTCTCCTCAATTTTTTAGAGGTAAAAAATTAGATATCTCTCGTTTTTTATATACTGCGCGAAAAGATTTATCTGAAAAGACATCCACTAAATAAGGATGTCTTTTTTTGTATTGCATTATGTACATCCCTCCTAATATAAATTACCTGTTTTCGTCATGATAATTAACGTAATATCAACCATATCTCATTCATATTGTAATAGTGTATGTCAGAACTCACGATAAGGAGTGAACATAATGAGCTGCAATTGTAACGAAGACCATCATCATCATCACGATTGTGATTTCAACTGTGTATCAAATGTCGTTCGTTTTATACATGAATTACAGGAATGTGCAACCACAACCTGTGGATCTGGTTGCGAAGTTCCATTTTTAGGAGCACATAATAGTGCATCTGTAGCAAATACACGCCCTTTTATTTTATACACAAAAACTGGAGAACCTTTTGAAGCATTTGCACCAACTGCAAGCCTTTCTAGCTGCCGATCTCCAATTTTCCGTGTCGAGAGTATAGATGATGACGACTGTGCTGTATTGCGTGTATTAACTGTAGTATTAGGTGATACTTCTCCTGTACCACCTGATAATGATCCAATTTGTACGTTTTTAGCTGTACCAAATGCAAGATTAATATCGACCAACACTTGTCTTACTGTTGATTTAAGTTGCTTCTGCGCTATTCAATGCTTACGTGATGTTACGATTTAAAACTAAATAATGAGTTAAGCATGGATTGGGTGGCAGAATTTTCTGCCACCCAATCCATGCTTAAAAGGTATTATTATGTATTTTTTATAAAATTGGGAACTTGTCTAGAACATAGAACCTGTCCTTTTCATTAACTGAAAGTAGAAACAGATAAAGGAGTGAAAAACATGTTCTCTTCTGATTGCGAATTTACTAAAATCGATTGTGAGGCGAAACCAGCTAGTACACTACCTGCCTTCGGTTTTGCTTTCAACGCTTCTGCCCCTCAGTTCGCTTCATTATTCACACCATTACTATTACCTAGCGTAAGTCCAAACCCAAATATTACTGTTCCTGTAATAAATGATACAGTAAGTGTCGGAGATGGCATTCGAATTCTACGAGCTGGTATTTATCAAATCAGTTATACATTAACAATTAGTCTTGATAACTCACCTGTTGCACCAGAAGCTGGTCGTTTCTTCTTATCATTAGGTACGCCAGCTAACATTATTCCTGGATCAGGTACAGCAGTTCGTTCTAACGTTATTGGTACTGGTGAAGTAGACGTATCCAGTGGTGTTATTCTGATTAACTTAAACCCTGGCGATTTAATTCAAATTGTACCAGTTGAGTTAATTGGAACTGTAGACATCCGTGCTGCAGCATTAACAGTTGCACAAATTAGCTAGTAAAAAGCGGTATTTCTTCCTTAGAAATACCGCTTTTTATATTTATAATAAAAAACACTCACAGTAATATGAGTGTTTCATTCTTCATAATGTTTTATTGTGTTCTTCTTTTTCCCGCAATTACATCCCTTTTTCTTCACAAATCCTTGTTGTTGTAATTGTTCTTGGTATGCCTGTTGTTGTGCTTGGTGTTGTTGCTGTATATGATACCATTGCTGCAGGTCATATGAATTTTGCCTTGGACTATTACTCACAGCAAACATCTCCTCTACTGTCAATTCTGTCTATTTACTATATGAACAACTTTTTATTTCCGTTCCCTCATTCTTTTAAACTCCGCTTTTTCTCGTATTATGAAAATATATTATTCTCCTATAAAGTATCCTGTAATCGTTTCAATGATTGCTGCTGCTCCTGCAATAGCTAATAATGCAAGTAACGGCTCTGCAACGATAGGAATCCAATTATATAAAACTAATAAAAAAGCACTAACCCATACACCTGTACACCAATAACAGCTTAATAATTCTCCAATCCATTTTCTTAATCCTTTACCTTTTACTTTTGTAAAAGTTGATACACTTCCATCCGGCTCTGTAATCTCTAATTCATCAATAAACGGTCTTCGCAAAAAAGCTGTAATTTTATCATAA
This sequence comes from Bacillus sp. DE0042, assembly GCF_007680225.1. Lineage (NCBI taxonomy): Bacteria > Bacillati > Bacillota > Bacilli > Caryophanales > Bacillaceae > Bacillus > Bacillus sp. DE0042. The sequence goes on from NZ_VEJP01000001.1 coordinate 1,548,726, forward strand.
ACAATTAAACGGGTGAGCCTAAAAGCAGCTAACGCGAAAATGAAAAATAAAAGCCAACTTGTAAACAGCATGATTCCACCTTCCCTTATCTTCTTTCGCCTATTTAAAAAAAAAGCTCTTGAGATTGTGACCAAATCTCCTCGACTCCAATATCTTATTAATGTAAATACAAACAAGAAGATAAGGAGTGACATTAATGAGTTGTAACGAAAATAAACACCATGGCTCTTCTCATTGTGTAGTTGACGTTGTAAAATTCATCAATGAATTACAAGATTGTTCTACAACAACGTGTGGATCTGGTTGTGAAATTCCATTTTTAGGAGCACACAATAGTGCTTCAGTAGCAAATACACGCCCTTTTATTTTATACACAAAAACTGGAGAACCTTTTGAAGCATTTGCACCAACTGCAAGCCTTTCAAACTGCCGATCTCCAATTTTCCGTGTGGAAAGTGTAGATGATGATAGCTGTGCTGTATTACGTGTATTAACTGTAGTATTAGGTGATACTTCTCCTGTACCACCTGATAATGATCCAATTTGTACGTTTTTAGCTGTACCAAATGCAAGATTAGTATCGACTAACACTTGTCTTACTGTTGATTTAAGCTGCTTCTGTGCGATTCAGTGCTTACGCGACGTTTCTATCTAATAAGTGAAGTAAACTAAAAAACTATTGGGGTGGTAGAAGATTTCTACCACCTTTACATATTTAAAAGCCGGCCATACTAATCGATTGGATATCATCTATAGACAACTTAATATCTCTCATACTATTTTGCGGCATAATGGATACAATGCCATTACGATACGATATGATTGATCCAATATAAGAAACTGTAGCCGTTTTTATTCTGCACCTTACTTTCGGAATGTAATGAGGACGGTTTAATAAGAAATGAATTTTCTCATCATTATTCATATCCTTAAATGATTTATTATACGGAACAGTTCTAACTGGCTCTTGCTGTTCTTGTACTTGTTCCTCTTCTTCTATTTTTTCTTCTACTTGTTCTTCTTGTTGCTCTTCTTGTTGTTCTATTACTTCTTCCACAGCACTACTTACAGCATTTTCGTTTCTATTACTTCGCTCTTTTCGATCCTCATTTTCAAAGTTTGTTAAGATAATCCTTTTTATTTTCGGTGCAGCAAGTTCCATACTTACTTGCGCAATATATAACAACGGTTTTCCAACTGTTGAACTTTTATTTTTATTCTTCACACTCGTCCCTCCCACTTCCATACGTAGCTGAATAAATCGTGTACTATTATAGTTATATTCATAACGTGGTAAGAACTTTCGTTAAAAATCATTCTTTCTAAGAACAAATAAAAAGGACAATCTCAACATTTAGAGATTGTCCTTTAAAAATTAAAATTATATTTATCCTAGGATATGATACCCTGAATCAACGTGAATGTTTTCTCCTGTTACGCCGCGTGCTAAATCACTGAATAAGAATACTGCTGTATCCCCAACTTCTTCTGGAGTTGTTGTACGACGAAGTGGTGCGCGCTCCTCAATTTCTCTTAAGATTGAGTTAAAGTCGCCTACACCTTTTGCAGATAACGTACGAATTGGTCCTGCAGAAATAGCGTTAACGCGAATGCCATGTTGGCCTAAATCGTTAGCTAAATATTTTACACTCGCCTCTAATGAAGCTTTCGCAACACCCATAACGTTATAGTTTTTCACAACGCGCTCGCCGCCAAGGTATGTTAACGTTAAAATATTTCCGCCTTCTGTCATTACTTTCTTCGCTTCTCTTGCTACAGCTGTTAAAGAGAATGCACTAATATTTTGTGCAAGTAAAAATCCATCGCGAGAAGTATCTACAAATTCACCTTTTAAATCATCACGATTTGCAAAAGCAATACAGTGTGCAACACCGTGAATTGTACCAACCTCTTGCTTAATTGTTTCAAAGCAAGCTGTAAGTTCTTCATCATTTGTTACATCACAAGGTAATACAAGTGATTCTTGTCCTTCTAATGTGTCCGCTAATTCACGAACGTTTCTTTCTAAACGTTCTCCTGCATATGTGAATATTAATTTTGCACCTGCATTATGCAAAGAGCGAGCAATTCCCCACGCAATACTTCTTTGGTTCGCAACGCCCATAACAACAAATGTTTTCCCTTGTAATAGTTCCATGATATATCCTCCCAGAATTGCTTATACTTGTTATTAGTACCTGATACTATAATTATAGTACCATAAAACCTCTTAAAGGCAAACAAAAAAGTCATTAACTTAAATTTTGTTAATGACTTTTTGTTTCTATAAAAAACCGCTCTAATCCTTCTTCCCAAGAAGGCATTTGTGAAAAACCATTTAATCGTAGCATGTTATGTTGAAAAACAGAATATTTTGGTCTCGCTGCCGCTGCTCCAAATTCTTCAGTTGAAACTGGTAATACATTCACTTTCATATTTGCATACGCAAATATTTTTTTTGCAAATTCAAACCAAGAACATGAGCCTCTATTTGATACATGATACGTACCATATAAAGAAGTATGAATGAGCTTATTAATCATCACATTTAAATCCGCCACATAAGTAGGAGAGCCGATTTGATCCGCTACAACAGACACTTCTGTCCTGTCTTTCCCTAATCGCATCATCGTTTTCACAAAATTATTTCCATGCTTACCATATAACCACGATGTGCGAACGATAAAATATTTATTATGTAACTCTTTGACGAACTGCTCTCCTGCATACTTAGAAGCTCCGTATATATTTATTGGCGACGGATTCTGAAATTCATCATACCCTTCCGGTCTGTCGCCCTGAAATACATAATCGGTACTAATATAAACTAACTTTGCCCCTACTAATTGTGAAGCAACCGCTACATTTCGAGCTCCTATTGCATTTATTACATAAGCAAGATCTTGTTCTTTCTCAGCATGATCAACCTTCGTATACGCTGCACAATGAATAATTATATGTGGCCTTACTTCTTGTACCACTTGCTGCATTTGGGATATATTTGTTATATCTAGTAACTTTTTATCAAATGGATATATGTCATATTCTTCAGGATTTAACTCTTCTTGTAGTTGCTTTCCTAATTGACCGTTTGCTCCCGTTATGATAAGCCGTTCTTTCATTTCTATGCCCCTTACTTTTCTTTTAGTGGTGTCCACCATTCTATATGATGTTCATACCATTCCACAGTTTCTTTTAGTCCCTGTTCAAACGTATACTGCGGTTCCCACCCGAGTTCATTCTTCATCTTTTGTGCATCAATCGCATAACGACGATCATGACCTAAACGGTCTGTAACATACGCAATATCTTCTTTCGTTTTTCCTAAGAGAGAAATAATTTGTTCCACAACATCTATATTTGTTTTTTCATTATTTCCACCTATATTATATACTTCTCCTATACGTCCCTTATGCAGAACAACGTCAATCGCACTACAATGATCCGTTACATGTAACCAATCTCTTACATTTAATCCATCGCCATATAACGGTAGTTTTTTTCCTTCAAGCGCATTCGTAACCATTAATGGAATTAATTTTTCAGGATATTGATACGGCCCATAGTTATTGGAGCAACGCGTTACTATAACTGGTAATTGATATGTTTTATAATAAGATAAAACTATCATGTCGGCGCTTGCTTTGCTTGAAGAATACGGACTATTTGGAGCTAATGGAGTTTCCTCGGTAAATCGACCTGTTTTCCCTAAAGAACCGTACACCTCATCAGTTGATACTTGCACAAGTTTAATATGCGGGTATTTTTTTACTAATTCTAATAAGGTGACAGTCCCGATTATATTTGTATCATAAAAAGGGATCGGATTTGCAATACTACGGTCCACATGTGATTCAGCTGCGAAATTTACAATCACATGGACGTCTCGCTCTTTTATGACATGCTCTAGCAGCTCTCCATTTTGAATTTCCCCTTTTACAAAAGAGTAATTAGGATGCCCTTGAAGAGGCTTCACGTTATTTAAATTCCCGCTATATGTTAATGCATCGAAATTAATAATTTTATATGTTTCATATCTTTGTAACATGTAATGAACAAAGTTACTTCCAATAAATCCGGCCCCACCTGTTACTAATATATTCATATAACAACTCTCCTACTCAAAAGCTATCTTCGCATTCCTGAAGTAACGGTAATATTCGATCTTTATCAGACAAAATAGGACTTGTTACCGGCCATGGAATTGCTAATTCTTTATCGCTCCAAAGTAACCCTGAGTCATGCTCGGCGCTATAATATTCATCTACTTTATACATAACAATCGTATGCGGAACAAGTGTACAAAAACCATGTGCAAATCCTTTTGGCACTAATAGTTGCCGGTGATTATCCGCGCTTAAAATATATCCTCTCCACTGTTTAAACGTTGATGAATCTTTTCGCAAATCAACGATAACGTCATAAATTGCTCCTTGCATAACTTGAATAAGTTTCGTTTGTGCTTTCGGATTCTTTTGAAAGTGTAATCCCCGAATCGTTCCCGACCTAGCTGAATAAGAGACATTATCCTGTACAAACGAATACGTAATCCCTAATGTTTCTAGCACCTTCTTATTATAACTTTCTGTAAAAAAGCCACGCTCATCTCCAAATAACCTCGGTTCTAACAATTTTGCGTCGGTAAAGTTTGTTTCTACAACTTTCATATTCTCACCTATTCTCCGTTAAACTGTTTCCCAAAGTTTATATCCCTCGCTAACGTATTCGCCTTTTGAAGAGAAACATGAGTTCCCGCATCTGTCCACCAACCGCTCATTTCATTATAAGTAAGTACCCCTCGTTTTAAATACCAATTATTAATATCTGTAATTTCAAGTTCTCCCCTTGCGGAAGGTTTTAATTCTTTTATATAAGAAAAAACTTTCGAATCATACAAATAAATCCCTGTAACTGCATAGGAACTTTTCGGCTCTTTCGGTTTTTCTTCAATTTCAATTATTTTTCGGTTTTGAATATTTGCTACACCAAATCTCTCCGGATCATCTACAGATTGTAGCAGTACTTTCGCACCCTCTTTTTGACTTGCAAACTCTTCAACATACGGACGAATATCATCAGAAAAGATATTATCGCCTAATATAACTACCATACGATCGTTCCCGACGAAACTCTCACAGAGCCCTAATGCTTGTGCAATTCCGCCAGCCTTATCTTGCACACGATACGTAAAAGACACACCAAACTCTTGACCGCTTCCTAAAAAACTAACAACATCTCCCATATGTTCTTTACCTGTAATAATCATAATATCTGTAATTTCGCATTGTTTTAGCTTATATACCGCATGATATATCATTGGATAACGTCCAACAGGAAGCAAGTGTTTATTCGTTACTTTCGTTATAGGATATAATCTCGATCCAGTTCCACCTGCTAAAATAATTCCTTTCATCCTGCATCTCTCCCTTATGATGGAGATAGTATATCTTTGTAATGTTCTACAAACACTTTCCGATCCTTCTCATATGTATCCGCATCAAACTCATCCCCGTTGTAGTGAATACACCATAAATTTGCTTGATTAGGGATACCAATTAAATAACCCGCCTTTTGAAATTCTAAAGACTGCGACACATCATAAAAGTGGAATCCTTGAAACAAGTCTTCTCGCCACGGAATATCATATTGTGTGGCCATTAATAATCCATCAATTGCTTGAACTGACATAAATGATTGATTCCCATAAAACAGCTGATCTAAATTTAATAATTGATAATTCTGTCTTCTGTACTCAATCACTTTCCCGACCAAATTTTTCCCTTCCCACCATATCCCGTTACTCGGTAAAAACTGAGCACCAGCTACGCCAATTAAACCAAGTTTTTCGTTATCTTTAAAAAGTGAAATGAGTGTATAAAACATCTCACGATTAATAAGATAAGTATCTTGATGTATATAAACCTTATACTTCGCGGGATATGAAAGTGCTCGGTTATATGCACTTGCCATACTTTTCGCATCTCGTATCGGAAAAATTTGTACGACATAACCAGGGGGAACAAAAAGGTTTCTTATTTGTCTCTCACATTGTTCAAATAGCTCTTCATTATTTATACAAACAACGACTAATATTGTATGATCTTTCATTTTGTAGCCCCTCTATTCGTCTTGATTTACATCTGACATATAGTGCTCCACAAATATTTTTCTATACTTTTCATAGTTTGTCATATTCACATCAATATGATAATGAATGCACCACGCATCACGCTGTACAGGAACCCCAACTGTATAGCCTGCTTTTCTAAATTCAAATGATTGAGACACATCATAATAGTCAAATCCATCAAACAAGTCTTCCCGCCACGGAATATCGTATTGCGTTGCCATTAATAATCCGTCAATACATTCAACTGGCATAAATGTTTTTGAGTCATGATACGGCTTTTCTTGACTCGCCATATAAAATAAATCATTCATATAACCAATGACTTTTCCAACAACTCCTCTGCCTACATTCCATATTCCATTTGGAGGAACATATTGGGCTCCAACCATACCAATCATTCCAAGATGTTCATGTTCCTGAAACAATTGAAGTAATCCATATAAAAATCCTACATTTACAATGAAAACATCTTGATGTATATACACTTTATATTTTGCTGGATGCGAAATTGCTTTATTATATCCACTCGTCATACTTTCTGCGTTTCGAATCGGCATAAATTGTATCGTATATCCTGGAGGAACTGGCAATTGTAATATATGTCGCGCACATTGTGCATACATTTTCCGATCATTTATACACGTAACAAATAATATTGTTTTATCTGCCGCACTCATAATTGTGATTTTTCTGCTTCAATAATATATTGAAATACAACCGTCTCAGCCATGAAGCCACTTCCAAGACGATATTTTTTACAAATTCCATATAATTCCTCAATAAGCGGTTCATACATTTTATGATCAACATATACACGATCTACTTTACTAATTGAATAGCCTGCTTTTAAAAACATTCGTAGCATTTCATTAAATGTAAAGAAACGAATATGTGTTTTATCTAATAAACCATATTCTGTATACGTCCAATTTCCAGCGAGTAGGGGCGCTAATACTGAAATGTGAGAAACGTTCGGGATACTAGCCAAAATTACACCATTTTGCTTTATATATGGTTTTACTTTTTCTATTACAGCCCACGGATCAAATAAATGCTCTAGTACGTCACCAAATATAACGCAATCAAATTGCTCCTCCTCATACGGCATATCCATTGTTTCTATATCACCTAAAACAACATGATCTAGTTTTTCTTTTGCTTGTTCTGCCGCCTCTTGGAATGCCTCAATTCCTGATACACGTGTGCCATTTTCTTTTATGGCAGCTCCCAATGCACCACTCGAGCAACCGATATCAAGAACTTCTTTCCATTCCTTTTTTATATGCTTTAATAAATTCGGATTCACTGCATTATAATAATGCCCGGACTTTTCTTCGTATAAAGAATTTTTTGGGGAATTCATTTTACACACTCCTTATGCAAATTGAATTTGAAATATAAATCTCATCTAAAGTCTATAGATATAACCAGTACTGGTTACATTGCCGATACTTTACTATATAGCCAATCTATTAGAGTTAGAATCGTGCTACATCATTTCTAGAAAAACGCAACCTATAACGATTTATATTGTTTATCAAAAACACTCCGAAAATATTTGCGGTTATATTCAATTGCAGCATTATTTGGAACATAAGAAGCTGCTAATTCATTGTAATAATAAGCTTTATCTTGCTCGCCTAACTTGCTATAACAAATACACATTTGTAAATAGGGAATCCATGTGTAGCTAGCTGGACTGTGAAAAGGACTCTCTGTTGCCATTGTCACTTCTGTTGCAAGTTTAAACCAAAAAATTGCTTCATTGTATTTTTGTTGATCCATATATATATATCCTATTCTTGTACAATTCTCTCCTCTAGGGACATCATACCGAAATGACTTTACACAAGATTCAACTGCCTTCTCCCACATTCCAAGCTTTGCATAGCAATCTCCTAATTTACCACATGCATAAATTTTCTCTTCATACCAACCTTCATCTTGATTAAGAAATGTTTTATAAAGTAAAACTGCATCATCATATTTTTGATTATCCATAGATTCATTCGCGTAATAAAACAAATCTCTCGGACTCAATTCTTCTCCAGCTGCTACAGCATCCTGAAAAATTTTCAAATTGCGGTTCGTTACTTTCTTTTCTTTTTTATGCGTAACCGCAACATTACTATTAAAAATCTCACCAAAAATAGCTAAATACTCATGCACCTTTCCAAACCATTGAAATTCTTTTTCACGCTTTACAAGCCGATATCTTTTTGTACAATATAAAGGTTTCCCATTAGAATCCATTACAAGATGATAAGGCATCGAAACAGCATCCACATTAGAATCTAATTCTTTTTTTAATAGCTTCAATGCCTCTTGAGCATCTTCTAATAACACATCATCAGCATCTAGCCATAATATATATTCTTGCGTTGCTTTTGAAAAAGAAAAATTTCTAGCTGCCGCAAAATCATTAATCCATGGAAAGTCATATATGTTAGAGGTATATTGAGCTACAATTTCTTTCGTTCGATCAATGGAACCTGTATCAACTATAATAATTTCATCAACGATTTTTTCTACTGCGTCTAAACATCGACCGATTGTATCTTCCTCATCTCGAACAATCATACATAAACTAATTGTAATTCCTTGCTTGTTCAACATAATCACCCTCTTCCAAATCAATCATATGTTATACATACAATAAACTTTCCACTTTTTTAACTTGCACAAGCAGTTTAAGATTTCTTTTCAATAATTCAAATGTCCGTGTCATTTTCTTCCGGTTTTGCATCTACTATATAATGAACGCTTTATGGAGGTGAATTTATGTCAAATAATAATTATTCAGATGGATTAAATCCCGATGAATCTTTATCAGCTAGTGCATTTGACCCTAATCTTGTAGGACCAACATTACCACCAATACCACCGTTTACCCTTCCTACCGGGCCGACTGGACCGACTGGACCAACTGGGCCGACTGGGCCAACTGTACCAACTGGACCTTCTGGACCGACTGGACCAACTGGGCCGACTGGACCGACTGGGCCGACTGGACCGACTGGACCGACTGGGCTAACTGGACCGACTGGGCTAACTGGACCGACTGGACCGACTGGGCCGACTGGGCTAACTGGTGCTACTGGTGCTACTGGACCGACTGGGCTAACTGGACCGACTGGACCGACTGGACCAACTGGGCCGACTGGGCCGACTGGGCCAACTGGTGCTACTGGTGCTACTGGTGCTACTGGTGCTACTGGACCGACTGGCGCTACCGGACCGACTGGACCAACTGGACCAACTGGGCCATCTGGATTAGGACTGCCAGCAGGATTATATGCCTTTAACTCAGCTACAGTTTCTTTAGCTCTTGGAATTAATGATCCAGTACCATTTAATACCGTTGGATCTCAGTTTGGTACAGCAATTTCTCAAATGGATGCCGATACTTTCGTAATTAGTGAAACTGGTTTCTATAAAATTACTGTTATTGCTTATACAGCGGCAGTAAGTTTATTAGGAAGTCTTGGAATTCAAGTTAATGGAGTTAATGTACCAGGTGCGGGCACAAGCTTGATTTCACTTGGAGCTCCTATCGTTATCCAAGCCATTACACAAATTACTACAACACCATCACTCGTTGAAGCAATTGTTACAGGAATTGGATTATCACTAGCTCTTGGTACAAGTGCATCAATTATTATTGAAAAAATCGCTTAATTTTGTACTTAGCAGTAAAACTGATATCAGTTTTACTGCTTTTTCATTATTAAATTCAATCATTAAATCTTTCTTTTCTACATAGTCATAATGTTGTATGACATTCCGCAGGAGGCACTTATATGGAAAATAAATCAGCTGTCCAGCTTTATCTCGAGTTATTAAAGAAAACAATTTTATTTGAAATATGGTTAGAATACGAACCATACTTACCTGCTTCGTTACATATATCTAAAGAGCTATCATATGAACCAGTTACAGTTCCACTTCCTTTATTTCTTAAGCAATACGTAGAAAATCACAATTTAAAAATCGTTGATCCTAACGTTTCAAAAAATGCGCGTCAAGGTGGCAAGGATTGGCCAAGAGCAGCACACAGTATGGTTGGCCGAAAACGTATGAATCAATTACATGAGGCTATGGAAACTGTTGTAAGGGAAAATATAGAAGGTGATTTTATTGAAACTGGTGTATGGCGCGGAGGATCATGCATTTTTATGAATGGTTTTTTACAAGCAAACAACATTACGGATCGTACTGTGTGGGTTGCCGATTCGTTTGAAGGTCTGCCAGCACCTAACTTAGAACAATATCCGAAAGATTATGGTGATTATTTGCACACATTCGATTACTTACGAGTTTCTTTAGAAACAGTGCAAGAAAACTTTAGAAAATACGATTTATTAAATGATCAGGTGAAATTTTTAAAGGGTTGGTTTAAAGATACATTGCCTTCAGCACCGGTAGAAAAAATTGCAATTGCTCGCCTTGATGGTGATATGTACGAATCAACGATGGATAGTCTTGTAAACTTATACGATAAAGTTTCAACAGGTGGCTATATTATTATTGATGATTACGGATTGGTAACATGTGCAGAGGCTGTAATTGATTTCAGAAAGGAAAGAAACTTACAAGCTCCTATTACTAAAATTGATGATTTCGGTATTTATTGGCGAAAAGAATAGAATATAACTTTATTTTTTGAGGGGTCCTATTACACTACTTATTCATAAAAACTAATTGTGTAAAGTTCCCCTCACTATAAATGATTAACTTATATATACAATAGAAATCCCCTACTTTACTACAAGGACGGAGTGAATGTATGAACGAAAACGAGAAAAAAATCACATTAATTCCACCACCAGAACTCGTTCAATATGTAGGTGGTAATTTTGAAGAAGTTGGAAAAGAGTTTATGCAGTATTTTATTGAAATTGGCAATTTAAAATCAAATGAAACAGTGTTAGATGTAGGCTGCGGCATTGGCCGAATGGCGGTTCCATTAATGAACTATTTAAGCGATGAAGGTACTTATTATGGATTTGACTTATTCAATGCGGGGATTACATGGTGCAAAAATAACATTTCTACACGCCGTAACAATTTCCATTTTGAACATGTCGATATATATAATCAATTCTACAATCCCGATGGAAAAGAAGATGCTTCCCAATACAAGTTTCCATATGAAGATGAATCATTCGATTTTATTTTTTTAACGTCTGTATTTACCCATCTCCTTCCGAAAGAATTAGAACATTACGTATGCGAGATCGCACGAGTTCTGAAAAAAGATGGGAGATGTTTTATTACTTTCTTTTTAATTAACCCTGAATCATCCTATTATTTAAATGCAGGACTAAGTACGTTAGGTTTTTATCATCAAATTGACAATTGTTATGTTCTAAATAAAGATATCCCTAATTTCGCAGTTGCCTATCCTGAGGACGATATTCGTACCCTATTAAATAAATATGGGTTAGAAATACAGTCCCCTCCTCACTATGGTTCATGGTGTAGCAGAACTGAACACACAAGTTATCAAGATATTATTCTTACACAAAAAACTTCTGAAAGGTAGTTGTATATGAATAATATAAAAAATCCGCCTCTCGTTTCCATCCTTATTCCCACCTATAATCGACCACATTATTTTAAAATTGCTTTAGAAAGTGCATTAGCGCAAACGTATTCAAATATTGAAATTATTATAGGGGACGATAGTACAAATAATGAAACAGAAAAATTAATATACAGACATTATTTACATAAGCATAAACATATAACATACATTCGAAATGCCTCTACTCTAGGACAATTTAATAACGCCCTTATGCTCTTAGAACAGTCAAATGGAGAGTACATAAATTTCTTAATGGACGATGATACATTTTATAATAATAAAATCGAAAAAATGATGTTTTATTTTCAACAAGACCTCAATAAAAATCTCGCACTTATCACATCCTATCGCGCTTGGATTGATGATAATGGAGATATAATTGAACAACATCCCTCCATGAAAAAATTATATGATGAAGATACTCTACTAAATGGGAAAGATTTTGGAAACCGTATGCTTATGTCAGGACAAAATATTATCGGTGAGCCTACAATCGTACTCTTTAGAAAAAGCCTATTAACGGAACCTTTCGGCACTTTACATGGCAGAAAATATGGTTGTAGTGTTGATATGGCCTCTTGGCTAAGTTTACTTTCAAAAGGTGATGCGATGTATATAACTGAGCCCTTAAGTTCATTCCGTCTTCATACTGGACAGCAAGTACGTCACAAATTCCTTGAGGGCTGTGAAGATTTTTCTCAGCTCGTTTTAGCTTCGAAAAAGTATGGTTTCTTACAAGACACTAAATATTATAAAAAAGGTTTGATAAGAGCTTACGGATGGTATAAAAATGCGGTCAAATTTTACGATCTATTTCCAAACCTCATTCCAGATAAAAATACACATGCACGACTTTCTTATTGTTTAAATATCATTACAAAAGAGCTCCGTGCAATATAGTCCATCACAAGGGAGGAGCTATTCCTTCCTCGTGATGTATGACTTCCCACAAATAGTGGAATAAATGTATGCATAGTCTGCTTGTATATTATTTTTATCATGACATGATCCATATACTTACTAGGCGATAGAAAGGAATACATACATTGAAAGATCCAAATTCTCAATATCAAATAGACTACGTATTACTATTCATCTTATTTGCCATTGGGACTGTTAGTTGCTTTGCAATTGCAAGTGCACAAGCCTCTTTACCACCATTTTTGCAAAGCGTAAATTTTGTATTAAAGCAAATCCAATGGTACTTCATTGGATTTATAGCCATTGGTATGATTATGATTATTGATTTCGATCGTTATCAAAAAATTGCTTGGTATTTATATAGCTTTGCATTGGTACTACTAATTGGACTAGAACTTCAAGTACCAGGTGCCGTTACAATAAAAGGTGCGACCGCTTGGTACAGGCTTCCAGGCTTCGGAAATTTCCAGCCTTCTGAAATTATGAAATTGTTTTTAATTATCGTCACCGGACGAATTATAGCAAATCACAATGAGAAACATTTTTTCCGAACAATACACGGCGATTTTTTATTACTCGGAAAAATATGTGCAACAAGTTTGCCACCCCTACTACTTATTGCAAAGGAACCTGATTTAGGAAACACAATGGTAATTTCAGCTATGCTCGCAGCAATGATACTAGTTTCTGGTATACGTTGGCGGTTTATTTTCGGATTAGTTTCCGGTATTTTTGCAGCTGGCGTTACATTAACGTATATTTTTTTTACTCATACAAAATTCTTTAAAGCACACATTTTACAAGAATATCAACTAAATCGCTTCTACGGCTGGTTAGCGCCATACAAATATGATGCGCAAGGCTATCAATTAAGACAAGCTTTCTTAGCTACTGGATCAGGGGAAATGCAAGGAAAAGGTTGGGAAAATGGACAAGTATACTTTCCAGAACCACATACAGATTTTATTTTCACCAATGTCGCTGAGCAATTCGGCTTTTTAGGCGCAAGTGTCATTATTTCACTTTTTTTCCTACTTATTTTCCGCATGATTCATATCGCTTTAGAAAGTAATGACCCTTTCGGTAGTTACATCTGTGCTGGTACAATCGGAATGTTTACTTTTCAAGTATTTCAAAATATCGGGATGACCATCGGATTACTACCTATTACAGGAATTACATTACCCCTTATGAGCTACGGAGGAAGTTCCTTACTCACATACATGATAGCGATTGGATTCGTTTTAAACGTTCGCTCAAGAACGAAAATCTTTATGTTTAAATGACGAGCAAAAACAGTATATTTTTATCTCTATCCTTTTTTAGATATACTAATGAAAAATATGGTGGAGGTTTAAATATGAAATTTGACATTATAGGGGATATTCATGGATGCTTTCAAGAGTTTCAAGATTTAACGACGAAACTCGGATACAACTGGAATAGTGACCTGCCGTTTCACCCTGACCAACGTAAGCTTGCATTTGTTGGTGATATTACAGATCGCGGCCCTCATTCATTACGTATGATTGAAATTGTATGGGAACTTGTCATAAATAAAAAAGTAGCTTATTACGCTCCGGGAAATCACTGTAATAAACTATACCGTTTTTTCCTTGGGCGTAATGTGACAATCGCTCATGGACTCGAAACAACTGTTGCCGAATATGAAGCACTGCCTTCTCATAAACAAAACATTATAAAAGAAAAATTTATCACCCTTTACGAGCACTCTCCTTTTTATCACGTACTCGATGAGAAAAGGTTAATTGTATGTCACGCTGGAATTCGGCAAGATTACATAGGAAGACAAGATAAAAAAGTACAAACCTTTGTATTATATGGCGATATTACAGGAGAAAAACATGCTGACGGCTCTCCTGTCCGTCGCGACTGGGCACAAGAATATAAAGGAAAAGCTTGGATTGTATATGGACATACACCCGTTAAAGAACCTCGCTTCGTAAATCATACAGTCAATATTGACACTGGCGCTGTATTTGGTGGCAAACTAACCGGACTACGTTATCCTGAGATGGAGACCGTTTCCGTCCCTTCCTCCCTGTCTTTTGTCCCTGAGAAATTTCGCCCAATTTCATAACGATCCTTATTTAGATATCATTCACAAATTACGAGGATTACCGTATCATTTAGGCGGCTCTCCTATAAAAACTAGGTAAAGTAATTAAAAAAAGATGCAATAAAGTGCATCTTTTTTTAATTACACGGCATATACTGTCGCAGGAGGTGACAGAATGAAGAAAAAATCTTCTAAACAAAAAAGAAAATGCCCGCCTTTTTATCTGCCCATGTACGGAATTAACAACTGGTGCAGCATTCGAGCTGCAGCTTTAGAAGAACCGGACGGACAAGGGGCTTCCCCCAAAAACAAAGCTAAACCAAAATATGTCTCTTTAGAAAATGCTGTAATGAGCCGCATAATCGATAATAGAAAAACAAAGATGCAGCAAAAAAATAAACCTCTTTCTACTCACACTGAACAGATTGTGCCTTCTGAGCAAACAGAGAAAAATACAGAAGAAGACATCCCTGTAGCAATAAATAAAAAAGCAGAATCAGAAATTCCAGCTGCTATTATAAATCAAGTGAAAAAAATAAGAGAAGCATTAGCACCATCCAATGATATACAAACAGAAAAAACGATCATAATTCAAACTCCTACACCTGAAAATACAAAAGTAAAAAAAGGGGGACGTTATGCACATGCAGAGGGGCTTCACTCTAATGCAGAGGGTACAGCTTCACATGCAGAAGGACTTCTTACACACGCAAAAGCTTCTTTCTCTCATGCGGAAGGATCAAAAACGAAAGCAACTGGACATAGTTCCCATAGTGAAGGAAGTGAAACGACAGCAGGTGGCTCTTATTCTCATGCGGAAGGTAAACATACAATCGCTTTAGGCGAAGCAGCACATGCAGAAGGAACCGCGACTATCGCTAACGGATTCTCTTCTCATGCGGAAGGTAATCATACATCAACAGCTCATTTTGCAGGTAGCCATATTATGGGGCGCTTCGGCACAGCAGAAGAATCTTATTCTTGGTTTATTGCAAACGGCACAAATGAAACCGATCATAATATCGGTGCAAAGTGGCTTGCTCATAATGGGGAAATGTATATTGATGGCGCTTCTTACAATGCAAGTGGAACTGATTTTGCACAAATGTTTGAAACAACAGACAATAATTTTATTGATGTAGGTTATTTCGTTACATTTAGTAGCGAAGAAAAAATTCGGATCGCTACTTCAAACGATTCATTCATTTTAGGAATATCTAGTGCAACCCCTGCCCTTATAGGAAATAGCGGTGCTTTAAGTTGGCAAAAACGCTATAAAACAGATAACTTTGGAAAACGCCAATATGTGCGTACGGAATCGCAAGACATACAACCTCTTTTAAATACAGGATGGGATCCGACTTGCAAATATATAGCAAGAAAAGATCGTACCGAGTGGCTTCCTGTCGGATTAATTGGACAAATGTTAGTACGTGATGACGGCACTTGCGAAACGCATGGATATTGTCGTCCAAATAACGATGGCATTGCTACAAAATCCGAAAGTGGCTTTTTCGTTATAAAGCGCACGGGTGAAAATCAAATTTTAATATTATTCCGCTAAGAAAAAAGGGAACAAAATTCTTCGTTACATAAGAATTTTGTTCCCTTTTTAAGTATGCCTTAATACCTCTTCCATATCGCTTGGAATCGTTGTAGTGAAAGACATTTCCTTCTCTAAAATAGGATGATAAAAAGTCAAAGATGTACTATGAAGTGCTTGACGTTTTATCACATCTCTTCGTCCTCCATATAAATCATCACCAAGTAACGGGTGGCCTATATGAGCCATATGTACACGAATTTGATGCGTTCTTCCGGTCTCAAGCTCAAGTGATACATGCGTCTTGTGATTGGCGCTATCCATCACTCTAAAATGAGTAACTGCTCTTTGCCCATTTTCACAAACGGTTCGCTCAATAATGCTATCCGATTTTCGTCCAATCGGTGCATCAATCGTTCCTTCTCGTTCTATCATCTCACCGTGAACAATTGCTTCATATGTTCTTTTCACAGCTTTTTGTTGATGCTGTTTCGATAAAAGATGATGCACGAAACGATTTTTTGCAATAAGCATAAGCCCTGAAGTATCACGATCTAATCTTGTTACGATGTGCACCGTACTTGCAAGATGCTGCTTATCATAATGAGATAAGAGCGCATTCGCAACACTCCCTGCCGGATGTTCTCTAGACGGAATCGTTGACATGTTCGCCTCTTTGTTTATGACAAGAACCGCATCATCTTCATATACAATACATAAAGGGATATCTTCTTTAATCATCCCTTCACTTCTTTCTTCCACTGGAAAAAAGACACGTAATTCTTCACCAGCTTGCAACTGATGACGAACACTCGCATGTTGATTATTTACTTCAATAGCTCCGCCGCGAAATTTTATATCCGTTAAGGCGGCTTTAGAAATCCCTTTTGTTTTTAAAAATTCTCTAACTAAAGTTCCCTCTTCAGCCGATTCAATATCCCATTTCAATGTAAATCTGTTCAAATATATAAACCCTTTCTATTTATCTGCAACAAACGAGTCACGAACTCGTTTCCAGAACGGGAACGGACGGAAACGAACAAATCGTACTTTCTCGTTTGCAACGCGATACTGGATTGATTTCACATCTTGATGAACCATCGTTAAATGGTCCACCGTAATTTGTAAGTTCATTCCTGCAGCCGGCTTCAACACACATGTATGATGCTTCGGCAATACGAGTGGCGAGCCTACAGTACGAAACACGCGGTTATTAATAGATGCCATTTCTGCAATTTGAATCGCTTCAATAGAAGGGTGAATAATCGCTCCGCCAAGCGCCTTATTATACGCAGTACTTCCCGAAGGAGTAGAAATACAAAGGCCATCTCCGCGGAATGTTTCAAAGTACTCTCCGCGTATTTCTACTTCTGTTACTAATGTACCTTCTGCACTTTTTACAGTTGCTTCATTCATCGCCAAATACTGTGATTCTTTACTCCCATTCACATAGCGAATAATCACTTCTAAAAGCGGATATTCCACCACTTGGAATGGTGTTTTAGCAATTGCAATTACTAATTTCTCTACTTCTGTCGGTAACCAATCTGCATAGAAACCTAAATGCCCTGTATGTACACCAACAAATGCTGTTTCATCCAATCGATTATAATAACGATGAAACGCATATAAAAGCGTTCCATCTCCCCCAACAGAAATTACAATATCGGGTTCCTTTTCATCCATTATAAATCCAAAATCTAGCAAGTATTCTTTCATCGTGCTTGCCAGTGTATCTGATGATTGATCTCCCTTTGACATAATTGTAAATTTCATCGCCCAACACCCTTTAGTTTATGATTCGGAATCTTTCGTTTCTTGTTTTCTTGAAAAAGCTTTCTGCGCTTCTTGAATCTCAAGACGAATAGAAGACATTTCTTCATCTAATAAAAACGCCGCTTCCGCTGCGCGTTGCAAGCGTATTTTAATATCTTCAGGAAAACGTCCACTATATTTATAATTTAAAGAATGCTCAATTGTTGCCCAAAAATTCATTGCTAACGTGCGTATTTGGATTTCTACCAATACTTTTTTTTCTCCCTGAATCGTTTGAACGGGGTAACTAATGACAACGTGATAAGAGCGATAGCCGCTATCTTTCTTTTGCGTGACATAATCACGTTCTTCCACGATTTCAAAGTCATTTCGTTTTCGAAGATATTCTACAACAGGCTTAATCTCATCAACAAATTGACACATCATTCGAAGGCCCGCGATGTCTTGCATATCTTCTCTCAGCCGATCTAGCGGTACATTTCTCTTCTCCGCTTTATCAATAATACTAGCAACCGACTTTACCCTTCCTGTTACAAACTCAATTGGAGAATGCTCTGTTAACATTGCAAATTGAGTACGCATTCCTTTTAGTTTCACTTTCAGCTCTGCCACCGCTTGATGGTAAGGTGCTAAAAATTCTTCCCAATTTCGATTCATTTCAACCACCACCAAAATCAATCCATTTGCTTATAGAAATACTTTTTCTACAGCAGTTACTAGTTCTTCTCCGTAATTTGCATTACCTTCAATATTTTCAACTAAATATTCTACTTCTTCTTTTAAATTTTCTAATTCCATTTCAACGTCATTCACACGAACGAACATTACTATATCGTTATTCATCGCTTCATGCATTGCTTCCCAGCATGTGTGCGGAATACTTACATAAATGAAAGATGATTCGTTTTCTAAAATATATAAAAATGATAAATTGTCTGAGTCTACAAGTACGTGATTACGCGCACTTAACTCCTTTACCTCTATTTCACTATTTTCCGCACAAAAAATAAGCGCATTCTCTCTCTTTTCTACGCTCTTAACTTGAATTTTATTTTGCATGCTCTAACTCCTCCATCTCAACTTCCTGTCTTACTTAACAGTATTATTGTATCATAACATGGACGCAAACAAATAAAACATTGAACCAAATTTATGAAAAAGCGATAATGTGTAAAGAATTATTTTTTAAAAGGAGCGCGCATACAATGACACAAGAAATTGAAATTGAATTTAAAAATATTGTTACAGAAGAAGAATTCGATACATTATGTAAATCATTCTCTATTGAAGTATTTACGAAACAGGTGAATCACTACTTTGAAACACCGGGCTTCTCGTTAAAAGAAGCTGGCTCTGCACTTCGTATTCGTCATAAAGGAGAAACTTATACATTAACATTGAAACAACCTGCAGAAGTCGGCTTGTTAGAAACGCATCAAGTCGTAACAGAAGCCGAAGCAAGAATGATGATGGAAACAAACGTAATCATTTCAGGGGCTGTAATGGATCAACTACACAAATTACAAATTCCTGTTTCCACTTTAACTTATATGGGTAGTTTAACAACTGAAAGAGCCGAAACACTATTTGAAGGCGGAACGCTTGTCTTTGATCATAGTTTCTATTACAATCACGATGATTATGAAATTGAATTTGAAGTGCAAGATGAAGAAACAGGAAAAGCTGCATTTATTCATTTATTAAAACAGCACGACATACCAATCCGTCATACAAATAATAAAGTAAAACGCTTTTTCCTTGCCAAACAAAACAAAGCACGCTAAAGTGAAAATTCCACTAGTGAATACGTTCTACTAGTGGATATATCTCACTTTTTAAAAGGAAAAGATTCTTTTACATTTGAAAAATAAGCAAAGAACGTTATGAAGGCTGTTTATTTGCCCTCTAGAACATTCCATTGCTACAATAGATATACATTTCATGGAAAAAGGAGTTTATAAAGGATGAGCAAGCAACCGATGACACCATTTGAAGCAATTGGCGGTGAACAATGCATTGCAATATTAGTAGACACGTTTTATTCCTATGTCAGTAAACACCCTGACCTCTCTCCCATCTTCCCGGATGATTTAACAGAAACCGCTAGGAAGCAGAAACAATTTTTAACGCAATATTTAGGTGGTCCTAATTTGTACACTGAAGAACATGGTCATCCTATGTTAAGAGCACGCCACCTTCCGTTTGAGATTACTCCAAAACGAGCAGAGGCTTGGCTATCATGTATGGAGCAAGCAATGGATGACACAGGAGTGCACGGTCATATAAGAGAGTTCGTTTTTGAACGTTTAGCGTTAACTGCTCAGCATATGGTTAATACTCCAAACGAAACAGGTGAAGTGTAATGGATAAGCAGGAAGCAAAGCATATAAATATGCCATCTCCTTCCGCATGTGAGCATAAGTCTGTAGAAGCATATTTATTTATTGATCCACTTTGTAAAGATTGCTGGGAAATTGAGCCCTTTATTATTAAACTATGGCTTGAATACGGGAAATACTTCTCTATTCGTCATATCGTAACTGGAAAAATGGACGGAACGAACGCTTCCTCACACAAATGGAATAAACCTGCTAATATTCGATTTGTGTGGGAAAAGACAACAAGTTTACAAGGTTTTTCATGTGATGGAAAGGTACATATGCAAGAAGCATCGTCAACACCATATTTAGTTTCGATGGCAATTAAGGCAGCGGAGTTACAGGGCCGAAAAGCAGGTTCGAAGTTTTTGCGAAAACTCCAAGAATACATTTTCCTTGAAAATGTATCAAACCCTGACTGCGAATTATTACTTGCATGTGCAAGAGATAGCGATATTGATGTAGAAGAATTTAAAAAAGACCTACATTCCGCTAGCGCAAAAAAAGCTTTCCAATGTGACTTGAAATTTACAAATGAGATGCATATTACAGAAATACCTTCTCTCGTATTCTTTCATGCGAATTCAGATGAAGAAGGTATTAAAATCGCTGGAACTTATTCCTACGACGTATACGTACAATTATTGAAAGAACTTGTAAAATGTGAAATCGAGCCAGAACCATTACCACCTTTAGAAGTGTTACTAGAAGCAACGCAATTTATATCTTCAAAAGAAGTAGCATTTATATATGACTGCTCGCAGCAAGAGATCGAGCGTGAACTGAAAAAATTACAACTGAAACGAAAAGTACAAATGATTGACGTAAAATGTGAGCGTTATTGGAAATGGATAGCAAAAGAAAAAGACCTGGTGTAAAACACCAGGTCTTCTTCTTTACGGCTTATAAAAATATTAAAGGGGATGGGAGAAATTTTCACGTTCAAACAAAGGGGTATATGTTTGTATGTGAATTCGTTCACGCTTATTATATTACAAGATTCGACGTCAGATGACAACCCCTTTTGTCGAATTTCACACTTTTGTCACATTCTAAACGTTTTCATTTCTGAATAAGCTATAAAAAAGCTATTTTGGAGGTGTTCTGTATGAAAAAAACGTATATTTTACTTATCTTACTAGCTGTCATCGTTTCTTTTTTCTTGTACATCCTCTCTCTACTACAAGCTTTTCCTAAAATTATTGCCTTCCCTCTTTTATTTGGAGTCATTGTCATCGCTCTCTCTTATTTCAACCATAAAAAACGATTTAAAGGGTTTTAACTACAAAAATCACCTGTAAAAATGCCTTCTAATTTAGAAAAAAGAAAGAAATTCACCTTATTTTTTCGACAAATATCGACAAAAATATTTAAAACAAAAAAAGACGAGGTAAATTCCTCGTCTTTACAATTAATTCTCTTCAAATAATAATGCTTCTAATTCATTTAATTTCTCTTCAAATACTTGTAGCGCTTCTTTTACCGGTTCTGGAGATGCCATATCTACTCCAGCTTTTTTCAGCACTTCAATTGGATAATCTGAGCTTCCTGCTTTTAAGAACTCATTAATGTAACGTTCTACTGCTGGTTGCCCCTCTTCTAAAATTTGTTTAGATAAAGCCGTTGCTGCACTAAATCCTGTTGCGTATTGGTATACGTAATAGTTGTAGTAGAAGTGCGGAATACGAGACCACTCTAAACCAATTTCTTCATCGATTACTAAAGCATCACCGAAATATTTCTTATTTAAATCATAGTAGATCTCCGTTAACATGTCTGGCGTAACCGCATGTCCTTCTTGTACTTTCTTATGAATAATATGCTCAAACTCTGCGAACATCGTTTGACGGAATACAGTACCACGGAATCCTTCTAAATAATGATTTAATAAGTATAGACGCTCTTTCTTATCTTCTGTCGTTTTTAATAAATAATCGTTTAGAAGTGCTTCATTACAAGTTGATGCTACTTCCGCAACGAAGATTGAATAATCACCGTATACGTGCGGCTGCGTCTTTCTTGTATAGTAACTATGCACGGAATGACCGAACTCATGAGCAAGTGTATATAAATTATTTACATTATCATGCCAGTTCATTAAAATATACGGATTTGTTCCATATGCACCAGATGAATATGCTCCGCTTCGCTTTCCTTTATTCTCATACACATCTACCCAGCGATTTTCATATGCTTCTTTTAAAATGTCAACATACTCATCACCAAGTACGTTTAAAGACTTTAATAACATGTCTTGTGCTTCTTCATACTTCACGTTCATTTTCACTTCTGGTACAAGTGGTGTATATAAATCATACATATGAAGCTCATCAAGTCCTAGTGCACGCTTACGAATATCAATGTAACGATGTAGCAAGTGTAAATTATCATTTACAGATTCAACAAGTTGATCATACACCGCTTCAGGAATATTATTATTACTTAATGCAGCTTGACGTGCAGAATCGTATTTACGAACACGCGCATTGAAATTATTACGTTTCACAGCTCCGCTTAACGTGCTTGCAAATGTGTTCTTATATTTCCCGTACGTTTCATATACAGCTTTGAATGCATCTTCACGCACACGACGATCATCACTTTCTAAAAACTGAATGTAACGACCATGTGTAATTTCCACTTCTTCTCCATCCTCACCTTTAATAGATGGGAATTTCAAATCCGCATTATTCAACATACCAAATGTATTACTTGACGCACTCATTACTTCAGATGCTTCTGCTAATAGAGCCTCTTCCGCTTCAGATAATACGTGCGGGCGTTGACGCGTAATTTCTTCTAATGCATGTTCATATACACTTAAGTCTCTATTTTCTTTCAAGAATGTTTGCAGTGTATCTTCTGAAATCGATAAAATTTCAGGCACAATATATGCTGTGCTACTAGATACTTGTGAATATAAATTTGTTGCGCGGTCATTTAACGCTTGATACACAGAGTTTGTTGTATCTTGATCGTAACGCATATGTGCATATGTATATAGCTTACCTAATCGCATTGAAATTTCGTCTTCATATTGCAATGCTTCAAGTAAATTGTTCGCAGAGTCACCAAGTTTCCCTTTAAATTCAGTTAACTTCGGTAATAGCTCTTTAATAGCTTGGAATTCTTTTTCCCATTCTGCATCTGTTTGGAAAATATCTTCTAATCGCCACGTACTTGATTCTTCAATTTCTTTGCGATCTGGTAATGTTTTTGCTGTGTTTTGTTCAGACATCCTTTAAGCCCTCCTTTAAATATCTCTACTTACATACAATTCGATTTTTCTTATGTAATTCCTTCACGATCAGTCTTTATTATATCCCCTTTTCCTTCTCTCATGTTGTACTTTGCCTCAAATAAAGATAAGGCATACGCTAAGCAAATTTCATCATATTTCATAACTTCCTCCTCTGTTTTTAACATAACTACCTCTCTTTTTTTCCGGTACTTATAAGTCCCTACTTTCTGCAATACACCTGTATAACATAAAAATGTCATATATTCAGCAACTGCTACTTTCCATATATGCCGTGAAAAGTACGGGAGCATGCGCCTTTTCACATACATTTTCACATAACTACATACATATTGAAGGGAAATACAATCCCCTACCGCAAGCTCACCTATACACTTTATATATAGAAAAGCTTGCCATATAAATGGATTTGTTTGAAAAGCAAATGAGGACGGGAGTGGCACACCGATTTCAGAAGGAAAATTTGCTGGGGTACATTTACATTGATATAAGAGGCGTAATAGTGACTTATGATTGTAATTCCAAATCGGCAGAGCATTTTGCCGAAAATAGCTCTTTCGCTTTTTCCATTCCTCACCTAATGTTTCTTTTCGGAAAGAGACGGGAGAAAAGAGCATTTCAAAAGTAGTCGTTTCAGTTGGTAAATAGATAATATGTGAGAAAGAGACGCTTGTAGAAAATGAAGTGAGAAACGCGCATTTCATAAATGATTTTTGTTTCGAACAGAAGAAAATAAGAAATGGCTGAGGATAAGATTGTAAGGAGAAAGCCATAAGTGAGGAGAATTTCATCCAATATGCTGATTGCCTTTTCAATTGATTTCCACCAATGATCCAAATGACCTGTATACCAGCTCGCCAATACGAATAGGTTCGTTTGTACAGCTGCTCTATAGAGAGATTAGCGCATTGGTATTCAATCGCAATTGTTCTCCCTGCTCTCTCTATGAAAATATCTGGTCGTTGCTGAATTTCTGGAAGATAGTGCTCTATATACACAGGAAAGTTTTGACGTTTGAACCACCTATATAACAATTCTTTACCGTGCATATGATACATAGATTCTGCTTCATAAAAGGCAAGACACGCGTCCATTTTCTTATGAGCAAAATGCCAACTTTTTTGTTTCCCTAATTTCATTTGCACTTCCTTCCCGCAAGCTATGCAAAAGAAGCTTTCCATTTTACGCATACGATGTAAAAGCTCTTCATCATGATGATAGAGTAGATGAATTTTTTCTCCGTTTTCTCTTTTGGCGATAAACATCGGAATCACACCCTTTCAGCTCCTTATATTCTACAATTTATTACAAATTCCTTTTAAAAAAGAGATGTCCCAATTTCGGACATCTCTTTTTATAATAAAGGTGATAATAATCGATACGTCGATTCAACAATTCGTCTATGAAGACGCCTTTTA
Organism: Bacillus sp. DE0042; assembly: GCF_007680225.1. NCBI lineage: Bacteria > Bacillati > Bacillota > Bacilli > Caryophanales > Bacillaceae > Bacillus > Bacillus sp. DE0042. The sequence goes on from NZ_VEJP01000001.1 coordinate 1,573,818, forward strand.
TGAAAACGATCGACATGAATTTCACTTGATTCTTCTATATCCTCTTTATAATCTTGAACAAGTTTTCGAATGCTGTCTGTATCATATAAAAAGGCATTTACTTCAAAGTTCAAATGAAAACTTCTCATATCCATATTAGCAGTCCCAATTGAAGCTAGATCAGAATCCACAATGACAACTTTACTATGGAGAAAACCTTTTTCGTATTCATATATCTTTACCCCTGCATCTAAAAGCTCTGGGAAGTACGATCTCGATGCGTAAAAGACGGTGCGCTTATCAGGCTTACTCGGCATTAACAAACGAACATCAATACCAGCAAGTGCCGCTACCTTTAATGCGGATAAAATATCATCATCCGGAATGAAATACGGCGTCGCAATCCAAATGGATTTCCGCGCAGAAGCAATCATGGCAAAGTATAAATGTTTAATTGTTTCCCATTTATTATCTGGTCCACCTGCAACGAGCTGTACGCCTCCCCAATGATCACCCTCAACTGCTTTCGCTTGTAAATATTCAGGGGCCAGCACAGCCTCACCAGTCATATAAAACCAATCTTGAAGGAAAATAAGTTGCAAGCTTTGAACAGCTTCACCACGCAAATATAAATGCGTGTCTCGCCAAAAACCGAAATATTTATCCTTTCCTAAATATTCATCACCAATATTTAATCCACCGACAAACCCTTCGTTTCCATCAATAATAACGATTTTTCGGTGGTTTCGATAATTAATCTTATCGTTTAAAATCGGAAAGCGCACAGGGAAAAAAGGAATCATTTCTACTCCTGCATCATTCAATTCTTCAATATATGAATTCGATAATCTAAAACTTCCAACCGCATCATATAAAAAACGAACGACAACACCTTCTTTTGATTTCTGTATTAAAATATCTTTAATTTCTGTTCCAAGCTTATCATCACGCACAATGTAATATTCCATATGAATGTGGTGTTTCGCTCGTTTTAATCCATCTAAAATGGCCTGAAACGTTTCATCTCCATTTGTTAATGTTCTCGTTTCAGTTTGAAATGAAATATTTAAAGCGCCTAAGCGGTCCGCTAAACGAAATAACAGCTCTTGATGCTTATGATTGCGCAAAATCCGTTCTTCGTAATCTTCATGCCCCTTATACTGTAAAAATGCTTGTTCATCGAGCAACGCCTTCTTTTGGAACATTCTCTTCCTCCGAAAGTTCTGTCCAAATAATAAATAAGCGAAGAATCCAAATACCGGAAAAATACCTAACACAATGAGCCATGTAAGTGTTTTAGACGGATGACGGTTCTCTAAGAAAATAACGCAGCCAATTAAAAATGCAGATACCGTAAATAAAATACTAATAATACCTAAAATCGAAACATCTTTTATCCCAATTACATCCGAATAAAATGCTACATCAATAAACATACGTAACGAAACAAATAATGCGAACAATAGTAGAACAAAGAAAATCAACTTTAATGTATTTTTCATCTCTTACCTCCTTACTAAGAAAGCTTTCCTATTCTTCATATAAAAAGCCGATTTCATACTACAGAAATCGGCCTACGTTTTAGCAGGAAAATTATTGCGAATTGTTTCAAGCGCACGCTCTTTCACAATTTGTTTCCCATACTCACTTACACGATGAATTGTTAAAGTTGATTCTTCTCCGTATTCTAAAACAATACTTAAAATACGATCAATTTCTTCTTCATCATGTAGCACTTCATCGAATTCCACATATACATAATAGCGGTTCTCAAATGAATACAGCTCATCTTTTATATCTTCAAAGATAAGACGGTGGCTTAATGAAATTACATCTTCAAAATCATTAAACTTAATTAAAAAGCCAAACGTACCATCTTCGTTAAAGTTTGTTCCTGCTTGTTCTTCTACCTCTTCCACTAATTCTTGCTGGAATAATGATTCAATGCCTTCATCTAGAGGAATGTCTATAATTTTATCTACACCTATTGGTAGTTCTAGCTTTTGTCCATCCTTTGAAAGCTCTGCTTTCGTTACAAGTACTTCAATCCCTTTATCGACTGCTTGCACTTGAATCCATAACGGTCCATCAATAAAGAAATCATCATGATCACGAGCTTCGTCCATCATCTCCCAAAAGAGCTCTTCACTTCGTTCGCGGTCATACCAAATTTCTTCACGATTAAACCCTCTATCCTCTATATCAATGTACGTAATAAAAAATTTCATCGTATGGTCATTAATTCTTTCAATATCCAAAATACAACTCTCCCTTCCTGCTTAGAATTGTTATGAAGGGATTCCCCACTCATATGACAAATCAATAGATTCTTGTACTCTCATTTTATGATAAGATTCTCCAGAATGGAAATAAAATCGATTTATTTTACAAAAATAGTTATATGCCTATCTTCATTCGACCATCTACACAAATATATCATTATAGCGATTTCTCACTTATGAAAAATTTGGACATACATTTCCACCCTCCCCCGTACACTGTAATAAAGTGAAACTTTTATTAGAGAAGATTATTTAGTCTCTCTCTTCACCACATACATACATTTCGCTTATTAAAACATCATAAATGGAGGCAGACGAATGGACTTAGAGTTTTTAACATCTGTACTAATGATTGTCGGTATCGATGTTGTATTAGGTGGTGACAACGCAATCGTCATCGCACTAGCTAGCCGAAATTTACCTGAATCGAAACGAAATAAAGCCATTTTGATTGGTACTCTTTTAGCAATCGTACTAAGAATTATCCTTACTATACTAGCTGTCTATTTACTCGACATTCCATTTCTACAACTTATCGGGGGCGTTTTACTTACATTAATTGCAGTAAATTTACTAACTGATAATAGCAACGATCTTTCTGCTATTCAGGGGAAAACAACTTTATTTCAAGCTGTGCGTACAATTGTATTCGCGGATCTCGTTATGGGGTTTGACAACGTTATTGCCATTGCAGGTGCAGCTCACGGAAGATTTTTACTCGTAATAATCGGCTTACTCATTTCTATCCCGATTATTATTTGGGGTAGCAAACTTATTTTAATACTTATGGAACGCTTTCCATTCCTCATTTATTGCGGAGCAGCGATTCTCGCCTATACAGCAGGAAAAATGGTTACACATGAAGACAGGCTTGCAACGTTCTTTCATAATAATCCAAATTTCACCACAAGCATGCCTTTCTTATTCATTTTCACTGTTCTATGCATCGGTATTATCGTGCAACAAGTTCGATTACGAAACGTGAAACATTAAAAAAAACCTTCTACTATATAATAGGTAGAAGGTTTTCATATTATTATAATTAATTTACAAGACGCTGTGCTTCACGTAATTGAAACGTTCTTACTGTACGTGGTAAGAAACGGCGGATTTCGTCTTCATTGTAACCTACTTGAAGGCGTTTCTCGTCAATCATAATTGGACGACGTAAAATCCCTGGATAGTCACGAATCATCTTATATAAATCTTGAAGTGGTAAAGACTCTAAATTTACATTTAATTCTTGGAAAACTTTTGAACGAGTAGAAATAATCTCATCCGTTCCGCTTTCTGTCATACGTAAAATCTCTTTAATTTCCTCAATCGTTAATGGATCTGAGAAAATATTACGTTCTGTATAAGGAATATGATTTTCCTCTAGCCATAATTTCGCCTTTCTACAAGACGTACAGCTTGGAGAACTATATAATGTTACCATACAAAGCTCACTCTCCTTAAAGAGTACAAATTCTGTACTAATTACAGTTTAAATTTCTAAATTCAGCAATTTTTTACGATACCTTGTCTTATAACAAAGTGCAAAAAATCGCATTTCATGTAAGCAACAACTTTGAGCAAACAACAATTACTTTTAATAAGTAACTTCTATAATCATTATACAATAGATTTTGCAAGAAATATACAGTAAATTTCCTTCTAATTGAGAAAACTCTTCCGTGTATTCCACTGCTATGTAACATAATTACACTAACTTCAGCTGTACTTTAACAATAACCTTCAACCCTCTTAATACTGGCTTGTCATAGATTTTTCATGTGATATACAGTTATTTCCCCATAATCTTCTCTATGAAAAAGAGAACGTTTTCTTACCTTTTCTTGATAAATCAATTAAGAAATGTAAGACTATACAAGTGAGAATCAAAAGGAACACTTGTTCTTATTTTAACAAACATCCTCATCCATGTCTATACGATTTCTAAAATAAATCAATTATTTTTCTGACATTTCTTTCTTTTTTATCTTTTATCTCATACAATAAACATACAGACAGGCAAAGGGGGAATTTTCAAATGATTGCTTTTTTTATTGATTTTGTCACTGTTGCTGCCCTCATCATCGGAATCACAGCATTGATTGGTGTCATTACAAATAGCATTGGTGAAAAACTCTTTGGCGGAAAAGAAAAGATGAAGTTTGTTAATAAAAGTTTGGATGTACAATCCGGCTGGAACCAAGTTGGCGGGAAAGGTATTTATAAGAAACGTACGTATTAAAAAAAGCAGGTAATCACCTGCTTTTTTCTTATTTCTCTACTGACGCCCATTTAAAGCTTAAATCGCCGCCATATTTATGGTTGTACATATTTTTAATTGATTCTCTTTGTAAGTATGCTCTACCACGTTGATATACTGGAACAATCGCAGCATCATCAAGTAACATTTTCTCTGCTTCCAGTAAGTTTTTCCAACGAGCATTTACATCACTTCCATCTTTCTTCGCTTTCATGATAATTTCATCATATTTCGGATTAGAGTATTTCATTTTATTTTGTGATCCGTCCGTTACGAACATATCAAGGTATGTAACTGGATCTGGGAAGTCTGCACTCCATCCAGAAAATGACATAACATAATCGCCCGCATCTTCTAGTTTTAGTTTTTGCGCAAATGGTTGTTGTTTAATTTTCACTGTTAAACCTGGTAAATTCTTTTCTAATTCACCTTTTAAATATTCACCTGTTTTCTTCGATAATTCAACGTCTTCATTTAATAGCTCTAATTCGATTTCATTTTTACCAAGTTCTTTTTTACCAGCTTCCCAATACTTCTTCGCTTCTTTCACGTTTGGTTTTACAATATCTCCATTTACAGCACGGAAGTCTTTCTTATCTGGCCCTTTAATGAAGTTATCAGGAATTAATCCTGTTGCTGGCTTAGAACCGTTATTTAATAATGTATCAACGAACGGCTTACGTTCAAAAGCAAGTGAAATTGCTTTACGAATATTTTTATTTGCTAAAGCTGGGTCTTTTTGATTTAAACGAAGGAAGAATACAGATGTATCTTCTACTGTTTGGAAATCTGGTTTTCCTTTATATTTATCGATGAACTCTGCTAATAACGTCGCTCGATCGACTGCGTTTGTTTCATATAAATTAATTGGCGTAGACGTATCTTTTACAATATTAAAGTTTACTTCCTCAATCTTCACTTCTTTATTGTCCCAATATGACGCGCTCTTTGTCATTTTAAAGCTACGTTCATGTTGCCAATCACTTAATGTAAATGGTCCGTTATAAAGTGTTGTATTCGCTTCCAAACCAAACTTCGTACCTTGCTCTTTCACAAACTTTTCATTCACAGGATAGAAGATTGGATATACCATTAAATCTACAAGGTATGGAATTGAATTGTCTAATTCCACTTCTAATGTATGATCATCAATCGCTTTTACGCCTAATTGATCTGGACTCATCTCTTTTTTATTAATTTTCTCTGCATTTTTTATATCATACATAATGTACGCTGATTTCGCAGCTGTATCTGGGTTAATCGCTCTTTGCCATGCGTATACGAAATCCTTCGCCGTCACAGGTTCACCATTTGACCATTTTGCGTCTTCACGTAATTTAAATGTATATTTTTTACCGTCTTCTGACTTTTGGAATTCCTTCGCTACACCAGGAACTAGCTTATCATCTTTTCCTAAACTGTATAAGCCTTCCATCGTATTAGTCATTACTCTTGAAGAAACTGCATCAGCTGATAACGCTGGATCCATCGTTGGAATTTCTTGTGTTTCAATTAAGTTAATAACTTGCTTCGCACCGCTTTTCCCGCTATCCCCTTTTGCGTTCGCTTGCGGCTCATCTTTTTGGTAGCTACATGCCCCTAACATCATGCTCATCGCTACTGTTGATACTACAAAAACTGGCATCTTTTTTTTCATACTTCCACCCTCCACAAAAAATGTTAGCCCTTTCATTTTCAAACAAATAGAAATATATATATGTTCTAACAATTCATATTATACATACAAATATATTTTTTGTATATTTATATTTCTATTTTATTAAAATTTTCTGTAAAAAAATAAACCTTTGTAAACGTTTCATATTGCCGATTATCCTTACTAAAGTGTTAATAATAACTGTTTTTATATTTCTCTAAATTATCAGAGAAAAATAAATTTTATATCTCATAATACTTTGTGCATAATTATCCTTCTCTATTTATCATAAAATGGCGCTCCCTTCATAATAAAGATATGTAGGTTAAAATGAGTGCAAAGGATAAGAAAGTATGTTACGATACACTTTGCTAAAAATAGATATCGGTAAAGAGGGGACGGACATGACAGCAATTCAGGCAAAAAACGGGCCGACAGAGAAATTAAGTTTATTCTTATTAACATGGCCTATTTTTCTAGAAGTTTTTCTATTTATGTTAATGGGGATCGCTGATACTTTCATGTTAAGTGCATTATCAGACGATGCTGTATCTGGGGTTGGTGCAGCGAATCAATACCTCCATATCGCTATTTTGGTACTTGAAGTCATCGGGAACGGCGCAGCTATCGTCGTATCTCAATACCTCGGTTCCAAACGTTTTATGGAAGCATCAAAAATATCAGCTTTAGCCGTCACATTAAATTTAGTGGTCGGACTCATTATAAGCGCTGGTTTTCTTTTATTTTCAAAACATATGATGATGGCAATGAACTTACAAGGCGATGTACTCATGTATGCGCAAGGCTATTTATCCATCGTCGGAGGCGCTATTTTCCTTCAAGCTATTATTAATTCATTAGCCGCAATTATCCGCGTACATGGCTTCACAAAGCAAGCGATGTTTATTTCACTTGGAATGAATATTATTCATATCGCTGGAAACTACGTACTCATTTTTGGGAAATTTGGTTTCCCAGAGCTCGGTGTACAAGGGGCTGCCATTTCTTCTGCTGTCAGCAGATTAATCGCACTTATCGTTTTCTTCTGGTTACTGTACCGCGTTATGGAATACCGTGTGAAATTACAATATTACTTCACCTTATCTAAAGAATACATCGGGAAAATTTTAAAGATCGGGATTCCCTCTGCATTTGAGCAGGTTATGTATCAAGCTTGCCAAATTGTCTTCTTATACTATGCAACATACTTAGGAACGGAATCATTAGCGGCTAGACAATACGCTACGAACATTTCTATGTTCACTTATTTATTCGCGATTGCGATCGGTATGGGAACAGCCATTATTATCGGACGCCTCGTTGGCGGTGGTGAAAAAGACGAAGCGTATGAACGCGTATGGAAAAGTGTAAAGTGGGCAATTGGAGTCACTTTATGTATGGTCGCTCTCGTTATTACATTCCGTACACAATTAATGGGACTATTTACAGATAATCCGCACATTATTACGTTAGGTGCATCAGTTCTTTTACTAAGTGTACTACTTGAAACGGGACGTACAATGAATATCGTCATTATAAATTCACTTCGCGCAGCTGGTGATGCAAAGTACCCCGTTTTAATCGGTGCATTCTCTATGGTGTTAATGAGTTTACCACTCGGCTACTTTTTCGCCTTCCATTTAGATATGGGGCTCGTTGGTATTTGGCTAGCGATTGCTATTGATGAATGGACACGTGCCATCATTATGTTCTTCCGCTGGAAAAGTAGAGCGTGGGAACGTTATGCACTCGTTAAACCTGAAGAACAAGAGGAGAGTGTTTCTGTTCAGGCACAGTAATACTCGTTTAATTAAAATGCATTCATCGGAAAATAACATTTATATTCACTTACCGACAAATGTTAACAATACAACTGTTTATAGAATAGAAAAAGAGCCATCCTTCTGTAGCGGAAGAATGGCTCTTTTTCTTATTGATAAATCTCTTTATATTTCTTATACTCTGCTTCAGAACATAATACGAAATGTCCTGGGCGAATTTCACGCATTGTTGGTGCTTCACTAGCATAATCATGCTGAGATGGATCGTATACGATACGTTTACGATTGCGCTCATAATCTGGATCTGGAAGCGGAATTGCTGATAATAGTGATTTCGTATATGGATGAATTGGATTCGCATATAACTCTTCACTTGTTGTTAGCTCAACGATTTGACCACGGTACATTACGCCGATGCGGTCACTAATGTATTTTACCATTGATAAATCATGGGCAATGAATAAGTATGTTAAACCTTTTTCTTTTTGTAACTTTTTCAGTAAGTTTACAACTTGCGCCTGGATTGATACGTCAAGTGCTGAGATTGGCTCATCAGCAATGATAAATTCAGGTTCTACAGCAAGTGCACGAGCAATACCGATACGTTGACGTTGTCCACCTGAGAATTCATGAGGGAAACGGTTTGCGTGCTCTTTATTTAAACCAACTGTGTTTAATAATTCATGAACACGGTCCATACGCTCTTTTTTGCCTTTTGCTAGTCCGTGAATATCAATACCTTCTGCAATAATATCCCCTACTGTCATACGAGGGTTTAATGATGCATATGGATCTTGGAAAATCATTTGCATTTTACGGTTGAACTTCTTCAGTTGTGCGCGTGATTTTTTACCATGTACATTTTCACCATCGAACAATACTTCACCAGCAGTTGCATCATATAAACGAATAATCGTTCTTCCAGTTGTTGATTTACCACAACCTGATTCTCCTACAAGACCAAATGTTTCTCCGCGGTAAATATCAAATGAAATATCATTAACCGCTTTGACAACACCACCACTCACGTCGAAGTGCTGCTTTACATTTTTTACTTCAATTAATTTCTCACGTTGTTTAGTCATGTTGTTCACCTGCTTTCATTTGAAGAATGCGTTTTTCAACAACTGCCGGCGGTTTTACTTCTGGAGCTTGCTCGTGAAGTAACCAAGTTGCCGCATAGTGTGTATCACTTACTTTAAATAAAGGTGGGTCCATTTCAAAATCAATTTTCAGTGCCTGTGGGTTACGTGGTGCAAAAGCATCTCCCTTTGGCGGCTTTAATAAATCTGGAGGCGTTCCAGGGATTGCATATAACTCTTCTTCTGAACCATCTAAACTTGGCATAGACGCGATTAAACCCCAAGTGTACGGATGTTTTGGATTGTAGAAAATTTCATCAACCGTTCCAATTTCAACAACTTTACCAGCGTACATAACTGCTACGCGGTCCGCAACGTTTGCCACTACACCTAAGTCATGCGTAATGAAAATGATTGCCGCTTCTGTTTTTTGCTGAATGTCTTTCATAAGCTCTAAAATTTGCGCCTGAATTGTAACGTCTAGCGCTGTTGTCGGCTCATCGGCAATTAATAATTTTGGGTTGCAAGCTAACGCCATCGCAATAACTACACGCTGTCTCATACCACCTGAGAATTGGTGAGGATATTGTTTTAAGCGCGCTTCTGGATTTGGAATACCTACAAGGTCGATTAATTCTAACGCAACTTTACGTGCATCTGCTTTACTCATCCCTTGGTGTTTAATAAGGCCTTCCATAATTTGATTTCCAATTGTCATCGTTGGGTTTAATGATGTCATTGGATCTTGAAAAATCATCGCGATATCTTTACCGCGCACTTGTTGCATTTCTTTTTCTGTTAGTTTCGTTAAGTCACGACCTTCAAATACGATTTCACCGTTTTTAATACGTCCTGGAGGATTCGGAATTAATCCCATTAACGCTTTAGAAGTAACTGATTTACCAGAACCAGATTCTCCTACAATCGCTAATGTTTCTCCTTTTTTCAAATCAAAAGTAACACCGCGTACAGCTTGTACTTCACCTGCATGTGTATCAAAGGAGACTTGCAAATCTTTTACCTCTAGCAATGTTTTCATTTTTACTTCTCCCCTCTTTTACTTACGCATTTTTGGATCTAACGCGTCGCGTAATCCGTCTGCCATTAAGTTGAATGCTAAGATTAACATACTGATGACAACCGCTGGGATGAACATCATATGTGGATACGTTTGAATTGATTTATAACCATCGTTTACAAGAGAACCAAGTGATGCGAATGGTGGCTGAATACCTAAACCGATAAAGCTTAAGAACGCCTCACCAAACACTGCTGTTGGAATTGTAAACATTGTCATTACGATAATTGGTCCCATTACGTTCGGGATTAAGTGTTTTACAATTAACTGTGTATTTGTTGCACCTAATGTACGAGATGCTAATACGTATTCTTGATTTTTTAATTTCAGGATTTGTCCACGAACGATACGCGACATCCCTATCCAACCTGTAATCGCCATTGCGAGTGTAATTGACCATATACCAGATCCCATAATGATTACCATTAAAATAACGATGATTAAGTATGGAATACCGTTAATAATCTCCATAATACGTTGCATAATATTATCTACTCTACCGCCATAGAACGCTGAAATACCTCCATATGCAACCCCAATTACTAAGTCAATTGCTGCTGCTAAAAGAGCGATATATAATGATACGCGCGTACCTTCCCATGTTCTTGTCCATAAATCGCGTCCAAGATCATCTGTACCGAACCAGAAATACTCTTTAATATCACGTTTTTCATATTGATCAACACCATATTGATCTGTACCGTCAAATGGTAGCCAATGAACATTTTCAATAACAGGAATTTTCGGTGGTAATTTCGCACGACCTAAATCTTGCTCTTTATACGAGTGCTTACTTACCATCGGTCCTAAAATTGCTAGTAATATAATAAGCGCTAATAAAACGAAACCAAACATCGCTCCTTTATGTTGGAACAAACGTCTTCTTACATCTTGCCAAAACGTTAAGCTTGGACGGGCAATGACTTCATTATCAACATTATTTTGATTGGCTTGTTGAAATAAATCTGGAGATAATTTTTGTACATCTTTCATCATTTTTTCCCTCCCGCTAAACGAATACGAGGATCAATAATTCCGTATAAAATATCAACAATGAAAATAACTAAGATGAAAATCGCACTATAGAAAATTGTAGTTCCCATAATAACTGTATAATCATTCACTGTAATAGATTTAACGAACTGTTCCCCTAGTCCTGGTACAGCATATATTTGCTCAATAACTAATGTCCCTGTAATTAATCCTGCAACCATTGGTCCTAAAATTGTTACAACTGGAATTAACGCGTTACGAAGTGCGTGTTTGATAATGATAACGCCTTGGCTAATTCCTTTCGCTTTCGCTGTTAAAATGTAGTCAGCTTGCATAACTTCAATTAACTCTGCACGAGCGAAACGTGCGATTGTTGCGATAACTGCCATCGATAAAGCGATTGTAGGCATTACGGTAAACTCTGGTCCTTTCCAGAATGCTACTGGGAACCACCCAAGTTTTACCCCTACGAAATATTGTAGTAATGCGGCGAATACGAAAGATGGTACCGACATCCCGAGTACGGAAATAATTGTCGCCCCATAATCGACCCACGTATTGTTACGAAGTGCCGCAACGATTCCTAAAATTAAACCGATAAATGTTCCTAATATAATCGCTTGTAAACCAAGTTGTGCTGATGGTCCAATGCGATCCACAATCATATCTGTTACTGGACGGTTATCATATTGGAATGATACCCCTAAATCACCTTTTGCTAAGTTACCTAAGTAACGTGCATATTGAACTGGTACTGGATCATTTAAACCATATTTTTCAAGAATGATTTCTTTTTGTGCCGGTGATAGTTTCTCCTGGTTTTTAAGCGGAGAACCCGGAAGTAATTTCATCAAAAAGAAAGTCAGTGTAGTAATTAAAAATAATGTCAAAGCCATGTACACGAAACGTTTTAATACATAACGTCCCATAGTCAAGCACCTCCCCGTTTTTCTCAAAAGCAATAAGATAGTTTAAAATATTCTTACTTTTATTTTTTTAAAATAAGAGCATATGCCCATCATAGGCATATACCCTTATTCATGATGGAAACCATTTTTAGTTTTTGAGTTCAACCCACTTATAGCTAAATTCTCCGCCATATTTATGTTCTAATAGGCCAGTAATTGAGCCACGTTGTAAATAAGCTTTTCCTGGTTGATATACTGGAGCAATCGCTGCATCTTCAAGCAGTTGTTTTTCCGCTTGTAATAATGCATCCCAACGTGCTTGTACATCAACTTCTGTTTTCGCTTTTTTAATTAAATCATCATACGCTGGGTTTGCATAATTTACTTTGTTTTGCGCATTACCTGTCGTATACATTTCAAGGAATGACATTGGATCCATATAATCTGGACTCCATCCCGCATATGACATTGCATAATCTCCACTTGCTTCAAGTTTTAATTTTTGTGCAAATGGCTGCATTTTTGTGGAAACTGTTAAACCTGGTAAGTTCTTTTCAAATTGACCTTTTAAATACTCTCCGATTTTTTTAGCATCATCAGTATCAAAGTTTAATAGCTCTAACTCTACTTTGTCTACACCAAGTTCTTTTTTACCAGCTTCCCAATATTTTTGAGCTTCTTTCATATCCTCTTTTATAAGCTTTCCGTTCTCTTCACGGAAGTCTTTTCCATTCGGACCTTTTGCTAAGCCTTTCGGAACAAAACCATATATACCCTCTGAACCATCGTTTAAGATAACTTTCCCGATATTTTCACGCTCAAAGGACATTGCAATTGCTTTTCGGATATTTTTATTTGCTAAAAATTTATTCTTTTCATTTAAGCGAATAAATTGTGTAGATGGTCTCTTAATCGTTTTAAAGTCAGCATCTGATTTGTATTTGTCTACAAACTCTGATGTTAAGACTACACGATCAATTGCTTTCGTTTCATATAAATTTATAGCAGTTGAACGATCCTTAACAATATTGAAGTTTATTTCCTCAAGTTTTACTTCTTTATTTTCCCAATACGTTGGATTCTTCTTAAGTTGGAAACTTTGTTCATGCTTCCATTCATTTAATACGAATGGACCATTATAAAGTGTCGTATTGGATTCTAATCCAAATTTTGCTCCTTGTTCTGTTACAAACTTCTCATTCAAAGGATACAATGTTGGATAGACTGTTAAACTTACAAAATAAGGAACAGGGTTATCTAATTCCACTTCAAGTGTATGATCATCAATTGCCTTTACACCAAGCTCTTCAACTGGCAATTCTTTTTTGTTAACTTTCTCCGCATTTTTAACATCAAATAGTATGTAAGCAAACTTGGCACCCGTGTTTGAATCTACAGCTCTTCGCCAAGAATAAACGAAGTCTTTCGCTGTTACAGGTTCACCATTAGACCATTTCGCATCTTCACGTAACTTAAACACATACTTTTTGCCATCTTCTGATTTCTCATAAGATTTAGCGACACCTGGAACAAGTTTATCGTCTTTCCCCAGACGATATAATCCCTCCATTGTGTTATTCATGATGTTAGAAGATGTTGCATCCGTTGATAACGTCGTATCCATAGTTGGAATTTCAGCTGTCTCAGTTAGATTTAACGCTTGCTTGTTTGAGGATTTTTCTTTTGCACCTGCTTTATTATCCTCTTTTTGATAACTACAAGCTCCTAACATACTGACTGTCAGCGTCGATGCAAGTAATAACGGTATCTTTTTCTTCATGTTGTGTTGCCTCCCCTAATTGCACTTCCTGTACCCTCACTTGTAAAAAAGTAGAATTGAAAGAATAATCTCCAAGTTTCTACAATTTTCATTATACATATAATATAACAATTGTGAATATAGTTTTTTGTTTTTTTGTTAAAATTTTTAATAAAATGTTTATTTTTTTATTTTTTTGTAAAGGGATACGTTAACATTGCTACCATCATCTTGAAATCAGACCTTTAATTGCGTATAATTTTCAAAAAATTAATTCTAGTACATATTATAGCTTTTATAGTATAATAATTCTAGTAATATTTTGACGGAGGGGAACATTTTGAATAAGGTTTTTTTTCATACTTGTATACTAATTTTCATAGCGATAATTGCTTCTAGTATTGGCGCATTCCTCGTTTCATCGCAATTTTTGTTGAATTTTGTCAATATATCGTTTTATGTCGCACTATTTTTTATTCTTATAGGCGGTTTTTTATTCATATTTCAAAATGGATTTTTTAACGTAACAATTTACGCCTTCCAAAGAGTATTTGGTACGAACAAAAAAATTGAGTCTTTAATTGAAGAAGTAGAGGAACCTGCCGATAAGAAAGAACGTATTTATAAAACATATTCATTCAAATGGACGTATCCAATTTGCATTACCGGTATCGTTCTTGGTTTGTTTTCGACCCTCATTAGCTTTACTATTTTGATGTAGTTTGCAAACACTATCCCATATGATATAATAATCAGCAAAACATTTTGTTATAAAACTTTAGTTCTTTCATATTAAAAGAGCTTAGGTAACAATAAATAAATTTATATGTATGCGATGATAAAGAAGAGTACATATTGAGGCAATTTCAGAGAGCTTGTGGCTGGTGTGAACAAGTAATTGCGCAGTATGGAATGGGCTTTTGAGCACCAAACCGAACCGAAAGTAGTAGGCTTTGGCGTTATATCCAAACGTTATTATGGATTAGAGAGATTTCACAGTAGTGAAATAATTAGGGTGGTACCGCGGTCCATTCGTCCCTATAGTTTTTGGGATGAATGGGCTTTTTTGTTTGCCTTCTCTTCCCCATCACGCATTCAAATTTAGGAGGAATTACTTATGTCAGTTATCTTTTCTGGTATTCAGCCGAGTGGAACGATTACACTTGGAAACTATTTAGGAGCTATGAAGCAATTTACAGAGCTTCAAAATGAACACGACTGTTATTTCTGTATTGTAAACCAGCATGCGATTACAGTACCTCAAGATCCCGTACAACTTCGTAAAAACATTCGCAGTCTTGCTGCACTTTATGTAGCATGCGGCATCGATCCTGAAAAAGCTACTTTATTTGTACAATCAGAAGTACCAGCACACGCTCAACTAGGATGGATTATGCAATCAGTTGCTTACGTTGGAGAATTAGAGCGTATGACGCAATATAAAGATAAATCTTCTGGTAGAGATTCAGTTCCAGCTGGATTACTAACGTATCCACCATTAATGGCTGCTGATATTTTACTTTACAACACTGAAATCGTACCTGTTGGTGATGATCAAAAACAACATATGGAATTAACACGCGACCTAGCAGAGCGTTTCAACAAACGCTTCCGTGAAGTGTTCACTGTTCCTGAAATTCGTATTCCAAAAGTAGGAGCTCGCGTTATGTCATTAACAGAACCTACGAAAAAAATGAGTAAATCTGATCCGAACCCAAAAGCAATGATCAGTATGCTTGATGAACCAAAAACAATTGAAAAGAAAATTAAAAGTGCTGTAACTGATTCTGAAGGTATCGTGAAATTTGATAAAGAAAACAAACCTGGCATCTCTAACTTATTAACAATCTACTCTTCATTCTCTGGAAAAACAGTTGAAGAAATCGAAGCAATGTACGAAGGAAAAGGATACGGCGACTTCAAAGGCGACCTAGCACAAGTAGTCGTAGAAGCAATTCGTCCAATCCAAGACAAATATAACGAACTAATCAACTCACCAGAACTAGACGAAATTCTAGACAAAGGTGCAGAAAAAGCAAACCGCGTTGCATTCAAACAACTACGCAAAGTAGAAAACGCAATGGGACTAAGTAGAAAACGTAGGTAATGGTATAAAGCGGAAGCGGCTCGCTTAGAATGTGAGGGGGATGGAGCTCCTTCCTGCGAGGCGCTTTTTGCCTCGCAGGAAGGCGAGAAGCCACCGAACATTCTTGCCGCTGGAGCTGGATTACTATATAAAGCGGAGGCGACTGCTTAGCCCTGACGGCTAAGGTTCTATCCCACAGAAGGTGCTTTTTACCTTCTCGTGGGGAAGGTTCTTAGACGCGAAGGGCTAGGAGCCGGAAATAAGTTACAACAAATTAAAAAAACCGCCAATTGGCGGTTTTTTTAATTTACCTTTTGCTCGTTTTCCATTTCCCATAACTTTTCAAAAAATGGCTGTCCTTTTACGAGACGTTCGCATAATTGTTCGTGCTTCTCAGACCAGCCTGTTTTCGCTTCATCATACAGTTTAGCCCAAATATCTTCAAATTCCATATGTTGAACCATTCCGTATGCTGATGGATCCCACTCTGTGAACCAATAGCGAATTTCTGCTGTGTTTTTCGTTGTATGTAATTGATCTAACGCCATAAATAATAATTGTTTCAGCTGTCTTTCTTTACGAGTTAAGCCATTCATAATGAAAGGTGATGGTGATAAAATATGATGTTCTTTTTCCATTTCTTCTACTTGGAACTCATACTTTTCTGCTTGTACGTTTTCTACCATCTCATATACCATCTGCTCTTGGCGCGGTATAAGTCTGCTCTTTCGAATTGGTACATTGTAACCAATTGTGTCGATCGCAATAATTCCTTTTCCATCTGTAACAACAAAGCAATACTCTTGCTGCAAACGTTCATGATTTTTACGAATATATGCCTTATGATGTACGTCTTCCAACATTTTTTGCGGAAGCTCTAACAATTCGTCCTCGATGTAATGATATAATGTGGCATCTACTTTTAATAATGGCACTTGATCTAATAGCTCAATCGTATCATCTTTCCGCCATTCGTAAAAATGACAAACGTTATACCCATTCTCTTCACCTTCAAACCAATTTACCCATACATCATGTAGATATAACATTCACTACCCCTCACTTCACTACTGTTTGTATCAATCATTATGTTCAATTTTTCTTAACTTTATTCCACCTAAGGAAATATATTCTAATTATTATTTTTTCTTCTATTAATACTAAAAAAAACAGGAAATAGAGCTCCTGTTTTTTATATATGAAATGTATTTGCTTTATTCAATATTTCTTTTGCATCTATAGATAATAAAGAAAGTGTATCTTCTCCTTCCAATGTTACACAATCTTTGACAATATGAAATCCAAGCGCATAACCAAGCATCTTCGGATAAGAGTGAAATCCATTTAATAAGATGTCGTGCTCCCTTGTTCCTCGTTTTATACTTATTCTTTCATGTACAACATTTTTCCAATAATAAATAGCCTCTTCTTTTGAAAGATACGTCGTCCACGGTGCATTGTTTTTTTCTGAATATCTTTCCGTTACCGCTTGCTCAGCTAGCCCTTCCATAATCATCGTATCAAGTAATGTATATTCTGTTTCTTTCGTCTCAACTTGATGTAACCTGCATATGTGATGATATTCATGCGCCAATAACACCTTTAATTCTTCCACCGAATTCCGTCCACATACGAATAAGAAAATAACGTGACGCATAGATAATCCAGCCCTACCGTTATACTCTTCTTGTACAGTTCGATTATATGAATCTGATAATAAAATAAAGACAGGGACATCCGGACCTTTTAACCAATTTTTTAGTTTCTCATACTCCGTACGTAACTCTTTCCAAACTTCCTTTTTCTCTAACTCTTTAACTTCTTGTTCTCCTCGTATAACTGGGCGGTACATACCTTTAGAAATTAAAAAGCGATACAATCTTTCTTTTGGCAGCGGGATATACTTCGTAAACTTCTCACACAGCTTTTCTGGCCGTCCATAATATAGATGTAACCACTCAGCAGTTTCAACAATCCCCATCTTTATCCCTCCTTTTTCTTATGTATATGCAAAAGGAGAAAAAGGCGTAAAAATAAATAAGGAGTTTTTTCATAATATGCTACGAAAAAACTCCTTATTTCATCTATTATTTATACGATTTAAATACTAATACTGCGTTATGACCACCGAATCCTAGTGAGTTACTTAATACTGCATTTACTTCTTGTTGTCTCGCTTTATTCGGTACGTAATCTAAGTCACATTCTGGATCTGGTGTTTCATAGTTAATTGTTGGAGGGATTACTCCGTCTGTAATTGATTTAATTGAGAAGATCGCTTCAACAGCACCAGCTGCTCCTAATAAGTGACCTGTCATTGATTTCGTTGAGCTAATTGCTACTTTGTACGCATGCTCACCGAACGTTTCTTTAATTGCCATCGTTTCATACTTTTCATTCGCATCCGTACTTGTACCGTGCGCATTAATGTAATCAATATCTTCTGGCTGTAGACCTGCATCCGCTAAAGCTTGACGCATTGCACGCACGCCGCCTTCACCGCCAGGAGCCGGCATTGTAATATGGAATGCATCACCAGTTGCACCATAACCAGCGATTTCCGCATAAATGTGAGCACCACGAGCTAATGCGTGCTCTAATTCTTCAAGAATTAAAATACCTGAACCTTCACCCATTACGAAACCGCTACGGTTTTTATCAAATGGACGGCAAGCTGTTGCTGGATCTTCATTAAATGTTAATGCTTTCGCTGAACTAAATCCGGCAAATGCCATACTTGTTAACGGCGCTTCTGCTCCGCCTGTTATCATTGCATCAGCATCACCGCGTTGAATTGCTTTAAATGCATCACCAATTGAGTTTGCACCAGATGCACAAGCCGTTACAGAACAAGTGTTAATTCCTTTTGCTCCTGTTGCGATCGATACTTGACCTGCTGCCATATCTGGAATCATCATTGGTACGAAGAATGGACTCACGCGGCGCGGACCTTTCTCAGTAAAAATCTTAAATTGTTCTTCGTATGTTTCCATACCGCCAATACCAGAACCAATCCATACCCCAATTCGAGGTCCGTTTTCTTCTGTAATTTCAAGCTTTGCATCTGCAACTGCCATTTTCGCTGCTGCTACTGCATATTGTGTAAAGCGATCCATACGGCGCGCTTCTTTTTTATCAATATATTTCTCGACTTCAAAGTCGTTAATTTCTGCTGCTACTTTTGCTGGAAATAGTTCCGGATCAATTCTTGTAAGTCGTCCGATTCCAGATACACCCTTTTTAATGTTTTCCCACGCTGTTTCAACATCTGTTCCGATCGGTGTAACAGCTCCTAGTCCTGTAATTACGACCCTCTTTTTCTCCATACAAAATACACTCCTTTTTTTCTCTCAGTCCTTATTTACCCCAACGAAGAGCAACTGCTCCCCATGTTAATCCGCCGCCGAAACCAACAAGTATAATTAAATCACCATCTTGAATACGTCCATTTTGCAATTCCTCTACCATTGCAATTGGAATTGAAGAAGCTGATGTATTACCAAACTTTTCAATTGTCATACTCATTTTTTCTTGTGGTAAATTTAATCTCTCTCTTGCAGATTCCATAATACGAATATTCGCTTGATGTGGTACTAAAAAATCCACATCCTCTTTCGTAAGTCCCGCTTTTTCTAACACGCGAAGACAGGAATCACCAAGTTGGCGAACAGCAAATTTAAAGACTTCTCTGCCGTTCATCATAACATACTCGTCTTGATAAAGATGCTTACCGCCGCTTCCATCTGCTCCTAATTCGAAAGATAGAACGCCTCTTCCTTCTGAAACAGCCCCCATTACGATAGCACCGGCTCCGTCTCCAAATAGTACTGCTGTATTTCGATCATTCCAGTCTACAATTTTAGATAGTTTATCACTACCAACTACTAATACATTTTTATAAGTTCCCGTTTGAATAAATTGCTGCGCTGTAATCATTCCGTACATAAAACCAGCACACGCTGCACTTAAATCCATTGCAGCTGCGTGTTTTGCGCCAATGGCTTCTTGAATGACACAAGCTACTGCTGGGAATGCGCGATCTGGTGTTACCGTTGCCACTAAAATCAGATCGATATCCTCTCCGCTAATCCCGGCATCTTCAAGTGCTTTTTTAGAAGCCTCTACCGCCATATATGAAGTATCTATTGTATCATCGGCAATGCGTCTTTCTGCAATTCCCGTTCTCGTACGAATCCATTCATCAGATGTATCTACGATTTTTTCTAAATCGTGATTTGTGACTACTTTTTCTGGCACATATCTTCCGATTCCTAAAATGCCCACGTTCACATCGCAGCCCTCCGTTTTATATCAATTATTATGACTTGGTACTAATTTTAAAACATAAATGTATTTTTGTCTAGAATATATTTCAGCTAAAACATAAATCCAGCATTATTCACTTTATTGTTTATTAAAAGAAACAGAAACATACCTTTCCTGTTTCTTTTGAAATATAAAAAGGCCCGAACCGCTTCTATCCACGGTTCGAGCCTCTCTTCCCTTCCAAAAAAGAAGGTTTTATTCTTTATCTGCTTTCCCAAGCTCATATGCTTCGTTCATAACTTTCATCAATAACTCTAATACTGGTTGTGCTTTCTCCATATCAAGCGCAATTCCATTATCATCTAAAATGGCCTTTGCTTCTGGTAAATGCTTCATTGCGATTTGTAAAAATTGCATGCTTTTCTCATTCATATTATGTTCTTCCTCTCCATTAAAACTTTCACATACATAGTGTAACACGCTCGCTATCCTTCGTATAACTCTTTATATTTTTTCATATGTGCCAATTGTTTATTTAAACCGTATTCTAACGGGGTATTTCTTTTTATCGAAATAACCTCGACAGCATCATTTCGTTCTTCCTCATTCTTTTTATTCACTTTATCCGCTGCACGTAAAAGGTTCATACCTTTTTTCCATAATGACTTTTTACCACTAAGTAAATTGTATATGCCGAGATGCTCCTCGTTCATTCCATTTTCCCATAAGTATTCACATACATCTTCCACGTACAATAGATCACTTCCGTTTTCCTCACTCGCATAATGGCACTCTTTCTCATCCAGTTCTGATAAAATGAGCTGATGATACATCATAAAAGATGGTTGCCATGGCCCATATAATGTAGGAACTCGAAATACACTATATGGTGCCTCTCCTTTTTTCAATCCTTCTTCCACTTTCGAAAATAAACGTTTATTTTCAGATTGATCTGCGTTTTCTACTTCAATAGAAGAAATTAGATTTAACTTCACTTTCTGTTCTGCACACAGTCTTATAATCCGCTTTAAATACTGTAATATAACTCTTTCATTCCGAAAACCACTTTGTTGATTTGGCTCATATAAGCAAAAGTAAACCGTATCGAACTTCTCTCCTTCTACTGATCTCCATCCATCTTCATCTCTTATCGAATAATACGTAAATAACGCATTTCGCCCAATTAACAATAACTTCTCCTCATTAATTTTTGTCATATTCTCGAATTCATCAAAATCAAGACCGTACACTTCTACTTCTTCTGCAATCATTTTATTCACAAGGTGATAACCTACAAACGTAAGTGCACCTATAATTAGCACGCGCTCCATACCACCAACCCTTTCTCCTTGAAACAAATAGCTCCTCATTTATGTATATGGGAGCTTCACAATTCTTCTTCATATTTTTTAAAGAAATCAGTCGTTTGCCTAACCATTTTATATTTCACATCTTGCAGATGGAATAAGACAGAAGTATCGCATTGATTGAATTGCCTCATTTTCTCATATTTACGTAACAACTGTTTTCTTCCTCTTTTTTCTTGTGTTGATACGAAAACTTTAACAGGTACACAAGACGGAAGAAGCGTAAATGATTTCTTATTTATTTTGGATTCTAATTCTTCTTCTTTGGAATCATACGCCAAACTTAATTCCTTCACTAATCTTTTGTAAAAAAACTTATGCTCTTTTTCAAACTCCACATATTCTGGTAAATCTAAACACGGATTTAACATAATGACAGAGCGTATACATTCAGGGTATTTGTTCATCATTTCAAGTGCTACAAGTGCACCCATACCATCTGCCATAATGTGCATTTTCGTATTTAATGTCTCTTTTCTCAAAACAACGTCATATAAGCGTTTTGCTAGACGAATAGATTGATCGTTTCCCCAATGCCTTCCATATAAATTAGAGGAAAAGACCGTATAGCCTTCCGCAATAAGGCCATGTAAAAAATAAGATCTTCCTGCATGCTGTGTCCATAAACTTGTACCATTCTCAATAAAGTAGTTGTAATCACCGAGAAGCATAACAGAAAATCCATTTGGTTTCTCCGGTAAATAAATGACACATGGTTCTTTTTCTAAATAAAAAAAACGTTCCGTAATACTCATTTTTCCCCCGCCTTATTTTCTAAACGTATAAAAGTACTCTTCTATAATGTATGAACGGAATGCAAATTTGCGTTGAAAAATCTACAAATATTTTTCTATATTCTTTTTTCAATTGTGTTACAATAAGGACAGATTGAACGAATAGAGGTGTAAAATATGCGTTTCATTTGGGCATTAATTTGGTCGTTCGCGCTTGTACATATGATGAGCTACGTAATCGGCTCTATGACTGGCGGTACATACGATTTTAACCAAGCGTCTATTTTCTCAGTTGTTCTTGCGGTATTAGTACTAGCAATTTCAGCTACAATTCCAAACGAGCCAGTAGAACAACACTAAAAAAAGAGTCCGGATTTATCCGAACTCTTTTTCTATTTTACTTTACATGAACGACTAATTCGTTATTTTCTACATCAACAACTACGTGACTATTATCAGTAATCGTTCCTGCAATTAATTCTCGTGCTAATTTCGTCTCAACTTGACGCTGTACATATCGTTTTAATGGACGAGCTCCGTACATCGGATCAAAGCCAGCTTCTACAACAAACTCTCTCGCTGCGTCTGTTAATTCTACCGTAATATGACGGTCAGCTAAACGACCTTGTAATTCTTTTACAATTTTATCAACAATACCTTTAATTTCATTCGTTGTAAGAGGTTTGAATAAAATAATTTCATCGACACGGTTTAAAAACTCTGGTCGGAAATGTCCTCTTAATTGCCTCATTACAAGTTCTCTTGATTCCTCTTTAATTGAGCCATCTGCTTCTAATCCATCTAACAAATGAGCAGATCCTATATTTGAAGTCATAATAATAACCGTGTTTTTAAAGTCTACTGTACGTCCTTGAGAATCTGTAATGCGTCCATCATCTAACATTTGTAATAAAATGTTGAATACTTCTGGATGTGCTTTTTCGATTTCGTCTAACAAAATAACTGAATACGGTTTACGTCTTACCGCTTCTGTTAATTGACCGCCCTCTTCATATCCAACATATCCAGGAGGCGCACCAATTAAGCGTGACACAGCGTGTTTCTCCATATACTCAGACATGTCGATACGAATCATTTGCTCTTCACTGTCAAATAACGTTTGTGCTAATGTTTTTGCAAGCTCAGTTTTACCAACACCTGTAGGTCCTAAGAAAATAAATGAACCAATTGGACGATTTGGATCTTTAATACCAGCGCGCGCACGAAGAACTGCGTCTGATACAAGGCTTACCGCTTCTTCTTGACCGATAACACGCTCTGATAAAATTTTCTCTAAGCGTAGTAATTTCTCGCGTTCACCTTCAACGAGTTTTGCGACAGGAATACCAGTCCAGCGTGAAACAATATCAGCAATCTCTTCTTCACTTACTTCCTCACGTAATAAACGATTTTCCTGTTTATTATGTGCGCCCATTTCTTCTGCTTCTTTTAATTCTTTTTCGATAGCTGGAATTTTCCCGTGACGAAGTTCTGCTGCTTTATTTAAATCGTAATTTCCTTCTGCTTCTTCTAACTCACGGCGCAAGCGCTCTAAATGTTCACGTAAGTCACGCACTTTATGAATGTCTTCTTTTTCTTTCTCCCATTTCGCTCTCATACCACTTGCAACTTCTTTTAAATCCGATAATTCACGTTGCAACGTTTTCAGGCGTTCTTGGCTACCAAAGTCCTTCTCTTTTCCAAGAGCCGCTTCTTCAATTTCTAACTGCATAATACGACGCGTTACTTCATCTAATTCTGTTGGCATAGAATCAATCTCTGTTCGAATCGTTGCGCACGCTTCGTCAACAAGATCAATCGCTTTATCTGGTAAGAAACGATCCGAAATATATCGATCTGATAAAACGGATGCTGCTACAATCGCGCGGTCATGAATATTTACACCGTGATAAATTTCAAAGCGCTCTTTTAAACCACGTAAAATGGAAATTGTATCTTCAACAGTTGGTTCTTCTGCTAATACTTGTTGGAAACGTCTTTCTAGCGCTGGATCTTTCTCAATATATTTACGATACTCATCTAACGTTGTCGCCCCGATACAATGCAGTTCACCGCGCGCAAGCATCGGTTTTAACATATTTCCTGCGTCCATCGCACCTTCTGTTTTACCAGCGCCGACGATTGTGTGAAGTTCATCAATGAATAATAAAATGCGGCCTTCACTCTTTTTAATTTCATTTAATACAGCTTGCAGACGCTCTTCAAACTCACCACGAAATTTCGCTCCAGCTACAAGTGCACTCATATCTAATGCGAAGATTGTTCTATCTTTTAATCCTTCTGGTACATCCTTCTTCACAATACGCTGTGCTAATCCTTCAACGATTGCTGTTTTACCAACACCGGGTTCACCAATTAAAACCGGGTTGTTTTTCGTTTTACGTGAAAGAATGCGGATTACACGTCGAATTTCACTATCGCGACCGATAACAGGATCAATTTTCCCTGCTCTCACTTCCGCCACTAAATCACGACCATATTTTTCTAACGCTTCATAAGTTGCTTCTGGATTTTGACTAGTCACTCTTTGATTCCCCCGAACTGTCATTAAAGACTGTAATAAGTTATCTTTTGTAATGTGAAATCTTGTAAGTAATTGATTTATATCGCCTTTTTCTTCTGAAAAAGCAAGCAATACATGTTCAACTGAAATGTAGTCATCTTGCAATTTCTCTGCTTCTTTTCCTGCTCTTACAAGTAGTTGTTGCAGAGCACCTGTTATATATAATTTTCCTACTTCTGCACCGCTTCCCGTTACAGAAGGTTTTTTCTTAATTAAACTTTCGGCACCTTGCTTTAACGCTTCTATATCGACATTCATTTTTTGAAAAATACGCACTGCTAACCCATCTTGCTCTTCTAATAATGCAAACAAGAGATGAATAGTATCTACTTCTTGATGATGATGAGATACCGCTAAAGATTGGGCACTCATAATCGCCTCTTGTGTTTTTGTTGTCATTTGATTTAAGTCCATCTTTACAGCCCCCCAAACGTTTGACTTTCTTTGACCTTTGATTTGATTATACGCCAACTGACTTTTTTACACAATAATTTTGCTTATGTATTTTCAAACTTATTATTGGAAAAAGCAAAAAGGAACATTCATTATACAGTTGAAAAATATACGGTAAATGAAATTATAATTTGTAACGACAAAAAAGCCGCAATAATGATTGCGGCTCCTGTTACGGTTTTCTTTTATACGTCCACTGACGGTTATGATTCGCGTTATCTGGAAACTTTTCACCCGCAGTTAATTTCACCATTTGCGGATCTTTTACCATACTTCCTGTTTCACCAATTTCTACGTAAATGCCATCGTTTGGCGCTTTTTGTCCAGAACGAAACCTGCGATTTTGTCCCATTTCCATTCTCCTTCCATAACGTCTTTGCCTCATTAGTATATCCATTTTAAAAGAAAGCTTTTCTGTCATGTTTAGGAAACAAGTACTACATTTCGTTCTCGTACATATACATGAATGACACAAGCATAGGAAGGGATTTCTTTCCTATTTGTAGAAAAAAAAGAAACCAACCTACTATAGGCCAGCTTCAAAGGAGAGTCAAACATATACGAGAAGATTACATGTTCATTATAAGCCTCATCATACGAGCAATGTAACCCTTTTCACAATTTGTACATAATGAAAGAAACATTGTTTGAACTTTCTAAAAAGATATTGACTTTTCTTAATTTCCAGCGAGAAATAGTAGACACCGCAGCACTTTGCGACGTAAGATGGATATATAGTGAACTTTCCATCTTTGGTGTTCTCACCCAGTTTAACCTCTTATTTCTGCATATTAAAAACGGAAATACAGATAGAAACAAAAAAATTATTATAAGAGGTGAAATTATGAATAAACAGCATTTAATCGCATTAGACTTAGACGGCACTTTATTGACAGACAACAAAATAATTTCCACTCGAACAAAACATACTATTGCAAAAGCAAAGGAACAAGGACATATTGTCGTTATTTCAACAGGACGTCCATTCCGTGCTAGTTTTGATTACTATAAAGAACTCGGTCTTAATACACCAATCGTAAACTTTAACGGCGCTTACGTACATCATCCTCTTGATTCAAAATGGGGAATACATCACTCTCCTCTTGAGCTAGCAACAGCGCAAGAAATTGTCCGAGCTTGCTTTGATTTCGGTGTGAAAAATATATACGCTGAAGTAATGGACGATGTGTATGTTCGTGAAATTGATGAAGATAAAAAACATATTTTCGAATTCGGTTCTCCAAATATTTTTACAGGAGACTTATTAAATACTCTAAACGATCATCCAACCTGCTTATTAATTGACGCACATGACGAGCATTCCAGTGCAATTCGTCAACATTTAACTGATATGCATGCTGAAGTAATCGACCATAGAAAATGGGGCGCACCTTGGCCGATTATTGAAATTGTAAAAAGCGGGTTAAATAAAGCTGTCGGATTACAAAAAATTTCTAGTCATTACAACATTCCACAAGAGCGAATTATCGCTTTCGGTGATGAAGATAACGACTTTGAAATGATTGAATTTGCTGGTCATGGCATCGCAATGGGTAATGCAATTCCTGAATTAAAATCACTCGCAAATCATACGACATTAACGAATGAAGAAGATGGTATTGCGCTATATTTAGAAGAGGTTCTTGGGTTGTAATCTAAAAATTCCCTGCTTATAGTTTTTCGCCAAACGCTCATACTATAATTAGACGCCGGATTATCGCGTCGATTGTTTTCAGCTAAATAAAGGGGGTTTTTCGAATGGGTAAAAAGAACAAATCAAAACGTTTTATCCAACAAGGAGCCGATGCTGTAATGAAGCATGATGCAAGATTCCCGTACCGTGGTACATTAGCTGAGGCAGAAAAAGCGAGAAGTAACTCTTCTTTTGGAGGGGTTTAAATGGGGAACTTACTATTCCAACAAGCTAGAGATGCCGTTGCAAATGCCGTCACTTGTTCAAGCGGTACTGAGCAACAAGATCTCGTATATAGAGCAAAAAACGCTTTGCACTCTGCTTATGCAAACTCTTCAACAGCTGAAAAAGTTCAGCTACGTGAAATGCAGGAGCAGTTGCAAAACATTACGAATTTACATTAAAAAAGAGGACCAGCTTTGGTCCTCTTTAATCTTTTCGAAACAAGCCAAACACCCCAACCGTCTGTAATACGTTTGTAAATGCACTTGGGTCCACTTGCCTAATAACCCTTTCTAATTCATATAACTCATAACGCGTAATAACAATCATTAACATTTCCTTATTTTCATTTGTATAAGCGCCTGTTGCTGGTATAGTTGTAATCCCCCTCACTAAACGTGAATGAATCGCCTTTCGTACATCTGTCCCATTCTTCGTAACGATTAATGCTGTAATCTTCACATGACGTGTATGAATCGCATCGATAATTCGCGTTGACACATACAAAGTCACCAAAGTATATAATGCTTTTTCCCATCCATACACATAGCCAGCCGCAATAATGATCAGTGCATTAAAGAAGAAAAAATACGTACCGACAGGCTTGTCTTTAATCTTTGATAAAATCATGGCGATAATATCTAAACCACCTGTAGAAGCCCCCCACTTTAAAGCAATTCCTACTCCAATCGCCGAAATAATCCCGCCAAAAATCGCATTCAATATGATGTCGTTCGAGACTGCTCTAACCGGGATAATTTCTAGAAACAAAGTCATAAATACAACGCAAAGAAAACTAAAGAAAGTAAAGGCCTTTCCAACCTTTTTCCATGCTAAAATAACGACGGGAATATTAAACAAACTAAACAATACCCCCGTTGATATGTGAATAGATAAAAAGTCACCTAATATTTGTGATAACAATTGAGACAATCCAGCAAAGCCACTCGCGTACACTTTCGCTGGCGTTAAAAATAAATTCATTCCAATCGCGTTTAACAAACCTGCGACAATTACAACGATTAACTTCTTTATAAGTTCGGTATAATTCAACTTCAAATCCATTTCTAATCCACCTTTATTATTCATGAATGCACTGCTATACATAGTCTTTACGAAAAAGGAAATGATAAACGTACAACGTGTAGAAATGGAGTTGATACATATGCCACATACGAGTGATAACGACAAAAAAGCACGCGATAATAATGCAAAGCGTACGCAAAAAAATGAGCAAGAACAAAAAAATATTCAGCAAGGTAAGCGTTCCTATTCTAAAAAGACCGATCACCTTTGATCCCATCGTACATCAACAATATTGTTGATGTACTTTTTTTACATTTTACAGGGAAAAAACATTAAAAATTCACTTCATGTTCACTTCTATATTCTACAATAGCGATAACATATTCGGATGAGGTGTTGGCATGAGAGGGAAACACATTTTCATTATTACTGCACTACTAAGTATATTAATGCTAGCTGCTTGTGGACAAAAAAACAGCTCAGCTACAGTCGCTACCGCAACAGACTCAACCATTACGAAGAGCGACTTCGAAAAGCAGCTGAAAGATCGTTACGGAAAAGACATGTTATACGAAATGATGGCACAAGACGTTATCACGAAAAAATATAAAGTATCTGATGATGATGTAGATAAAGAAGTACAAAAAGCGAAAAATCAATACGGAGATCAATTCACAGCAGTACTAGAAAACAATCGTTTAAAAGATGAAGCTGATTTCAAAAATCAAATTAAGTTTAAACTAGCTATGAATGAAGCGATCAAGAAAAGTGTTACAGAAAAAGACGTGAAAGACCACTATAAACCAGAAATTAAAGCGAGTCATATTTTAGTAAGTGACGAAAATGAAGCGAAAGAAATAAAGAAAAAATTAGATACCGGTGCTTCATTTGAAGAATTAGCAAAACAAGAATCACAAGATCTACTATCAAAAGAAAAAGGCGGAGACCTCGGATACTTCAATTCAGGCAGAATGGCGCCTGAATTTGAAACAGCTGCCTATAAACTAAAGGTCGGACAAATTAGCAATCCCGTTAAATCACCAAACGGTTATCATATTATTAAATTAACTGATAAAAAAGAGTTAAAACCCTATGATGAAGTGAAAGACTCTATTCGTAAAAACTTAGAAGAAGAACGTATTGCCGATCCTACATTTAGTCACAAATTACTACAAAAGGAATTAAAAAAGGCAAATATTAAAATAAATGATATTGACTTGGAAGATACGTTTACTCTTGCGCATGAGCAAGGGAATTAAAAAAGCACCGCCTTATTTTTACAGCAAAATAAGGCGGTGCTTTTTATTTAATTTACTTCTTAAAATACGTCCAACCTTCTTCTTGATAAATCTTTTCTTCTTTCATCAACTTACCAAGCGCGCGCTTAAATGCAGCTTTACTCATGTTGAAACGTTCTTTAATGTCTTCTGGGTTGCTCTTATCCCAAAATGGCATTGCTCCGCCTCGTTCTTCCATATATGCATAAATTACAGTAGCATCATCTTCCATTCCTTCTTCTTTACGAGGAAGAAGTGAAATGTTAATTGTACCGTCATCTTTCACGTCAATAATACGGCCCGTTACACGTTCACCGATGCGGACTTGTTCTTTTCTTTCAGTATGGTGTAAGAAAGCACGGAAATGCTCATCAGTTAGTATGAATGAACCAACTTGAAGTGAACGATACACACGTCCATTTACGTTTTTATTACGCATAGATGGCGTCGCATCTACGATAATTTCTTGCATATCACTGTCTCTTGCCGGAAGAGCGATAAGGCGATCTCGATTCGTTAATTTTAACGTACAATATAATTCGTCTCCAACTTCAGGCCATACTGGCATATAAATCGGGAACTCATCAGCTGGGATTAGTATATCTTTTGATACACCAATATTAACAAACACACCCAAACTTGGAATAACTTCTACAACCTTTACCCAGTTCCAATCAAAAGTTGTAATAAGTGGCTCCTTCATTGTTGCTGAAACACGATTTTGATGATCAAGGTATAAGAATACATCAATCGTATCGCCTTCTTCAATTTCTCCAACTAATTCGTTTTTATGTAGGAAAATTTCTTCCTCTTCATTCCCAACCATATATCCGATTTCCGTTTCGCGTAAAACAGTTACCTGTTCAATCGCTCCTAATTGTAAATACATATTTTTTAATTCCCTTCTATATATATAAAATTAACTTTTTTATCTTTTTATCATTCCAAACAAAAGTTAATTATAACACGATTTTTCCTTTATTTGTCCAACTGCCCAAAATTCACTATAATAAAATGAGGTTACATAAATATAAGTATGAAAACACTTAAGTCCAGACTCGTTTTCAGCTATACTTTAGTATGTACAGTACATAAAAAGATTAGAAATTTATTTGGAGGTGCTAACTATGGCAAAAGATAGTTCTTTTGACATCGTTTCGAAAGTAGAATTACCTGAAGTAACAAACGCAATTAACATCGCATTAAAGGAAATCCAAAACCGATATGACTTTAAAGGAAGTAAAAGTGATATTAAATTAGAAAAAGAAGTACTAGTTTTAACTTCTGACGATGAGTTCAAATTAGACCAAGTAAAAGACGTTCTAATTTCTAAGCTTGTAAAACGTAACGTTCCAATTAAAAACTTGGATTACGGAAAAGTTGAAGCTGCGACTGGTAACACTGTTCGCCAACGCGCAACACTTCAACAAGGTATCGATAAAGATAACGCGAAAAAAATTAACAACATCATTAAAGAAATGAAATTAAAAGTAAAAACACAAGTACAAGATGACCAAGTACGTGTTACAGCGAAAAGCCGTGATGACTTACAAGCAGTTATCGCAGCAGTTCGCAGTGCTGACTTACCGATTGACGTACAATTTATTAACTACCGCTAAAAAGAAAAACATCCTCTGTGCAGAGGGTGTTTTTCTTTTTAGCTTGTAGAGAAAATATTACAAAGTCTAAGCTTATGAGCAATCAGATTTTTAGAATGGGTATTTAATTATTATGCATAAACGAAGAAGGTCCTTTTAATAATCGGCGCAAAAAACCTCCCCCCACTCAAATGTAACAATTTATGAGTATAAGAATATTTTCCACCCTTTCATGTAATGTAAAATTAGTAAGGAATTTATTTTTCGAAAAAATGCTAATTAAACAAGAGTTAGAAGTGGTTATTTGAAGAAATTAATACTATGTTTTTTATTAACTACATTCTGTCTATATATTGCAGGGTGTTCTAATAATATAACTACACCCGGGGATACACCTAAAACTTCAACACCTGCGAAGTGTAAATACATCAACAAAGCTTGGTATAAGAAACCTATAAAATGTAATAATTGATGATATAAGTTATAAAAAAAGACACCATAAGGTGCCTTTTTTTATAGAAATTAATAAGATATTCATCAGAAATTATGAGTCATTTTTTATTTTGTTTTTCAAAATATTTTTCTTTAACTATTTTGATCAGATTTTCTTTTTCTGTTAGTTCAAAGATAAATAATGCTTTTTTCATGTTATCAGCTACATCTTCTTCATTATATTGTTTCAGCTTTAGTAAATTCCAACCTTTTCCATAATATAATTCACCTAATAAATATAACGTGTTTAGATTAATAGCTAATTTGATACCCATATCATTGTATTTTATTGCCTCTTCATGTTGATTTGCATGACCTAAAATTTTGGCTAAATTAAAAATGATTTTTAATTTAATCTCTTTATCTCTAGGGAAATCTAACTTATTAAAATTAGTTAAACATCTTCTTAGTATATTAATACTCTTTTCATACTCTTTATTTTCCCCATAAAATATAGCCATTGACTGCATAATATCTATTTCTCTTTCTGATAAAAAATCACCATTCGTTACAGTTAGTTTTAATGCACTATTTAAAAGATTTAAAGCAGTTTTTATTGATTTATTCACATGAAATATAGCAATTGCTTCATGCCATATTAGAAATTGTTTATCTTCTTTTAACTGGAAATTACTTTCGTTTTTCTCTTGTTTCACTATTTCATAAAGTTCACTATATTGTTTTTGCTTTGTACAATCTCTCATTACATATTTTACATTTTCTACATATTTTAGTTTTTTGTTTTGAGTTAGTGCGAAAATATTATTTGGATCAATACCAAGTCTTTCAGATAATTGATATAACAATATGCTAGATGGATAAATCATACCTTTTTCTATTTTGCTAATTTGACTTTGCGAACATATTCCATGACACAATTCAGATTGTGATATATTCTTTTTCATTCTAAGTTCTTTAATGGTAATACCCAAATCGTAAAATTCCATTTTTCCTCCTCAAATATAGCCCTCAATGAGTAACAGAATATTTTTCACCCTTTAATGTAATGTAAAATTAGTATAGTTGCAATTATTGTTTGTTCTATAGGTCTTTTCACTTCTTTGCTCAGCTGCATTTCGAGGCGAGATTCTTCCTTTACAAAAATAGTAGAATACAATGAAAACGAACTGTCACCTCACTCATAAGAAGAAAATGATTTAGCGAAACTAATCTTTCTATAGAGACTAATACATATCCATCATAAGGAACTTCTTCTCTTTTTTTATCGGTTCTCACACAAAAACAGGCTAGGGAGATAGTCTTCTCCTTAGCCTGTCCCCTCTCATTAGAGGAGTTTTCGTACTTATTAAGAACAACACATCCGTTACTCATTTCCGTCTCTTTTTAACCGCAATTAAAAACGCAATAAATAATACGTTCACACCGACTATTAAGGAGATAAATAACCAATTCACACCTGTTTCTCCGCTAATTTTATACACATTTGATTCTTCGCGCTTTAAAACAAGATAAAATTTTCCGTTTTCTTCTCTTATAATTTCATCTTCTAACAATCCTCTTAACTCTTGTTTTTCACCAATCGCACTTACAGGCAAAGCAACTTTTTGTGTTTCTTTCGTATTATTAATCGCTACTAATGTTACTTCATCTTTATACTTTCGTTTT
The DNA here is from genome assembly GCF_007680225.1 of Bacillus sp. DE0042. Classification (NCBI taxonomy): domain Bacteria; kingdom Bacillati; phylum Bacillota; class Bacilli; order Caryophanales; family Bacillaceae; genus Bacillus; species Bacillus sp. DE0042. Next base: position 1,607,015 of record NZ_VEJP01000001.1, read on the forward strand.
AGTATACTCATTCCATCTTTATCGTATAAAAGCTCAAACGTTCCATGGCGTAGAGATGGTCTCGCTTGTCTAAGCTCACCGAGTTTCGTTATGTGCTGCACAAATTTTTCATCTGATTTGAAATCCATTAATCGTCTATTATCCGGAGTATCCCCTCCATCTAATGCAATTTCAGTCCCGTAATAAAAATTCGGAATACCTGGTGATGTTAATAAATATGTAAGGGCTAGTTTCAAACGAGATGGTGGATAATTCATATTCTCTTTTGCAATACGGGCAAACCTTTTTGTATCTTGATTATCTAAAAATGTAACGGATTCCCCTTCTTTTTTACTCACATCATATAAAGGTTTCACCGATACATTCACTTTAGAAAACGATTCTACTATTTTTTCGTTATATTCACTATCTTCCTTTGTCATAATACGAAAATCTTTCTTTATCACTTGCATATCTTTTTGCACGTCATCCCAGAAAGAACGCGACTTTTTTTCACTATGTATCACATAACTTCCATCTAAATCGACTTCTTTGATCCACCATTTCATCGCGTCGATGACTTGTTTTTCGTTTTCCCCAAGTGGAAATTGAAGTACAACTTTCATTCCTTTTGCGTGCGCTTCTTGTACAAGTTCTTTCACATCATTTCCTGTTCCGAAATGTTCATTTACCTTTTGAAAATTACGCACGTCTAACCCATCATACTTTCCACTTTCAAAAAGCGGAGAAAGCATAACAGCGGTAAAGCCCATTTCTTTTATGTAATCCAGTCTTTTTATAATCCCTCTTATATCTCCGCCCTGATATCCTTCTAAATTGCCAACTTCTAACTGTTTGTCATTTTTCGGTTCTCCATTATTGAAGCGATCAATCATAATGGAATATATGACTTCGTCTCGCCACTCTCTTTTTTCATCTGCAAACGTATGTATTGGTACAAACAAAACGACAGCTAAACAAAAACAAATGAATAGTTTCCTAGTCCGTATTTTTTCCACACGCATCCCCCATGTTTTTTAATTGTAAGAATATTATACCAATTTTCCGAACGAATCGCATACGTTGATTTCATTCCCCTCAAAATACTTCATGTCAGATTTTCTAACATGAAGTATAAAGTTTTCTGAATTTTTAGTTGATTTTTCATTTCGTTTCGAATATGATATGAAACATAACAAGTTGATGTTATTTTTTCTAACATTATAGGAGGAGAGAGAATGAATATGGGAGATACGGTTTTTATGTTTGTAACGACAGTAATGGTCATGTTAATGACACCAGGATTAGCACTTTTTTATGGGGGCATGGTTCGCAGTAAAAATGTACTTAGTACGACAATGCATAGTTATAGCGCAATGGCTATCGTTTCGATTCAATGGATTGTGATCGGCTATTCTTTATCATTCGGACCAGATTGGCACGGACTTATCGGTACACTCGATTGGTTCGGTTTAAACGGAGTTACCTACGCACCAAATCCAGACTACTCATCTACTATTCCTCACAATTTATTTATGATGTTCCAACTCATGTTCGCTATTTTAACTCCCGCTTTAATTTCAGGTGCATTCGCCGAAAGAATGCGATTTTCTGCTTTCCTTATTTTCATCCTCCTATGGACAACAATCGTTTACAACCCTGTCGCTCATTGGGTATGGGGCGTTGGCGGGTGGCTAAGAGAACTTGGCGCGTTAGACTTCGCTGGTGGTAACGTCGTTCATATTACATCTGGCGTGGCCGGCCTTGTATTAGCTATTTTCCTTGGAAAACGAAAAAACATAAACGGTACTTCTCCTCACCATTTACCATTCACAATGTTAGGCGCAGGCTTACTATGGTTCGGCTGGTTCGGTTTTAACGTCGGAAGTGCATTATCTTTAAACGACGTAGCTTTAACTGCATTTATTAATACAAATATAGCCGCTGCTGCCTCTGCATTAACTTGGATGCTTTCAGAATGGTTATTCCAATCAAAACCGACTGCGATGGGAGCTGCTTGTGGTGTAGTTTCCGGTCTAGTCGCTATTACACCAGCTTGTGGGTTCGTTACACCTTTCTCCGCTCTTCTTATCGGAGCAATTGGCGGCGTATTATGCTTCGGAGCGGTCTTTTTCTTAAAAACAAAATTCGGATACGACGATACACTTGATGCATTCGGATGCCACGGTATCGGCGGAACTTGGGGCGGTATTGCGACAGGACTATTTGCAACTACTACTGTAAATGCTGATGGCGCGAACGGATTATTTTACGGAAACGCTGCTTTACTGTTTAAACAACTTGTAGCAATCGGCGCAACATACGCATTCACAATCATAATGACGTACGCCATTATTAAAGCGATTAACTTCTTCCTCCCTGTTAGGGTAGATGAGCATGAGGAACATATGGGACTTGATATTTCGATGCACGGAGAGAAAGCTTATGAGTATACAGAGCGAGTGAACTAAAAAAAGAGATGCAATCTATTAGTAGTAGATTGCATCTCTTTTTATTGTACTTGCTAGCATTGGATACCCCACCCAGTATTCCGGTGAATATATCGGCGATTCTCCGGATATATCGACGATTTTTTAAATATATCGATTTACCAACAAATTCCGACATGACGAAACTGAAGAATACTCCGGTATAACTTACGAATCACCATACTTACTTTTATTCAAACTTAATATAATAAGAAACGCAATTGCTATTACAGCTAAAAAACGAACCGGATTAAACGGCGTTCCTACCGTTTCATTAAAACGATGATAAATAAAAGGGATTATCTCAAGTACCATTAGCCCCATCGCAATTTTAAATGTCTCAGCCATCGCTTTATTTTTTATAAACGTAGCACGCTCATCACCTTGTTTTCCAATTGCTATAAACTTTTTTATAATAGCAAACACCACAAACAAAAAGACACTTAGCGCAATAATAAAAATCAAAACATCCCTCAAAAATACACCTCATATATGTAAAACTTATTTGACAAGAGTATAACATCTTTTACCCTGTATGTAAAACATCTTTTACACATAAAAAAAGACGACCGTTTAACAGTCGTCTTTTCCTACTTATTTCGGAGCATTTCCCACATATTGCGTAATATCAACATTTAAAGCTTGCGCTAAACGCATTCCGTAATCGTGATCTGCACGGAAGAAGTTACAAATAGCCAGTAATTTCGTGCGCTCATTTACGTCTTTTAAGTCATTTGTTAAGTTTGCAATTAAATTGTCTTGCTCTTCTTTAGAGAATGAACGGTAACGCTCACCTGCTTGTTTGAAATCATTTGGTTTGTCAATTTTTTCACGAGATACATAGCCTTCTACTTTCATAGTTGAATCGCGGTAAGCTTTGTCTTCAACTGGATTTTCAGTATGACGGCTCGGTTCGTAGTTAATTGTAGATGGGTTTTGATTGATTTGCATCGCACCATCACGTTGTTGATTATGAACAGCTGCGTACGGGCAGTTTACAGGAATTTGTAAGTAGTTCGCACCAAGACGGTAACGCTGTGTATCTGGATAAGAGAATAAACGACCTTGTAATAATTTATCTTCAGATGGTTCAATACCATTTACAGTTGCACTTGGAGAGAACGCCACTTGTTCTACTTCAGCGAAGAAGTTTTTTGGGTTACGATTTAACGTCATTGTCCCTACTTCAATTAACGGGAAGCGATCTTCTGGCCATACTTTCGTTGGATCTAGCGGATCAAAGTCTAAAGAATCCGTTTCATCTAGTTGCATCACTTGTACGTGTAAATCCCACTTCGGATAATTTCCTTTTTCGATTGCATCGAACAAGTCACGAGTTGCATGGTTGAAATCTTTCCCTTGTACTTCTTGCACCTCTTTTGCACTTAAGTTACGTACACTTTGCTGTGGTTTCCAGTGATATTTAATGTAGACGATTTTACCTTCTGCATTAATCCATTTAAATGAATGGACACCGAAACCTTCCATTTCACGATAGCTTGCTGGTGTACCGTAATCAGAAAATACCCACGTCATCATATGTGTAGATTCCGGACTTAACGTCATGAAATCCCAGTAACGATCTGGTGTTTGAACATTTGTATCAGGTGCTGGTTTTAAAGAATGCACCATATCAGGGAATTTAATTGCATCACGAATGAAGAAGACCGGTAAATGGTTACCTACGATATCGTAATTTCCTTCTTCTGTATAAAATTTAACAGCAAACCCACGTGGGTCACGAGCTGTTTCTGGAGAACCTTGACCATGAATAACCGTTGAGAAACGAACAAATACAGGCGTTTCAGTTCCTTCATTTTGTAAAAATGCTGCTTTCGTATATCGCTTCATGCTGTTTTTCGTTACGAATACACCGTGAGCACCTGCACCACGCGCATGCACAACACGCTCTGGAATACGTTCACGATCAAAGTGCGCGAGTTTTTCTACTAAATGATAGTCTTCTAATAATACCGGCCCACGGCGACCAGCTGTACGAGAATTTTGGTTGTCTCCAACTGGAGCACCTTGGTTTGTTGTTAAGCGATTATTTGGATTCATCTAGGGGGATCCTCCTCTTTCTTTCATAGTAATCATTATTTATTTAAAATTATTATAAACTAATTATTATTCAAAACTAAATTCTTGTCAACCATTTCCTTCATTTTTTTGGAAACAATTTCAGCTAAGCAATCGATGAATACAGATTGTGAATTTGGCATATTTGGTCTAAAATATGCGACATTTAATTCATCAGTTACAACTTTACATTCGTAATCATTGTCATATAAAACTTCTAAATGCTCTGCTACAAAGCCAACTGGGCAATATATGAAAGATTCATATCCATGCCCTTCATATAAATCTCTCGTTAAATCTTGCACATCCGGACCAATCCATGGGTCAGGCGTATTTCCAGCACTTTGCCAACCCGTTGTATAGTTTTGAATATTGGCAGCCTTCGCAATTAAATCTGCTGTATGCTGCAATTGCTCCACATAAGGGTCCCCTGCTGCAATAATTTTTTCTGGCAAACTATGTGCTGAAAAAATTACGACTGCTTTCTCTTTATCTTCAATCTTTGTAAATGTTTCTTTTATTTGATCTACCCAATACGAAATAAACTTCGGTTCATCGTACCATTGTTCAATCAGTTCAATAACAGGACCACCGATTTCTTCCGAAAGACGAATAGCACGGTCATTATATGCTTTAATGCTAAATGTAGAATAATGCGGTGCTAATACGATACTAATCGCTTGCTCAATTCCATCGCGCTTCATCTCTTCTACTGCATCTTCTATAAATGGGGCTATATGTTTTAATCCTAAGTAACAAGTAAATTCATACTCTGTAAATATATTATTCATAGAATCTGTTAATTTATGCGCTTGCTCTTTCGTAATTTTTGCAAGTGGTGAAATTCCGCCAATCGCTTTATAGCGCCCGATTAAGTCTTGGAGTGCTTCTTCTGAAGGTTTATGCCCGTGGCGAATATGTGTATAGTACACTTCTACATCATCTAATGATTCTGGCGTTCCATACGCCATTACGAGTAAACCTATTTTTTTCTTGGTCATCTATATAACACCTCAATTTTATAAATGAGAAGCTTTTTCAAGAACATTTGTTTCCAATTATAACAACTAATAATAAGTACGTCAAAATAATTATTCTAAATAAGTATTGTTTCTAATATAATTTTGAATTTTATTTGACAATTTCTTTAATAAAAAGCGACTTACATAAAAGTAAGTCGCTTTTCTTCTATTCTTTAATATTTACCCCATATTCTTTAAACCAAACGTGAATTTGCGCTAAGTGAGCTAAAAGTTGCGGCCCAGTCATTAATTGACCGAACCAAGGCGATTGAAATGCACTACCGCCTGACTCAATTAATCCGCTCAGCTGTTCTTTATCAAATAGTTCGTGCAAAATTGAGCCTTTATCCGTTAATAAATCTTGTAGCCATACTGTTACTGCTTTCGTATAGTGCGGATTATGCGTTTTCGGATATGGGCTCTTCTTTCTATATAGGATGTCATTTGGAAGTAACCCTTCTAACGCTTTACGCAATAGACCTTTTTCGCGGTTTTTATACATTTTCATTTCCCAAGGAATATTCCACGCATATTCGACAAGTCGGTGATCCGCAAATGGAACACGTACTTCTAAGCTTGCCCCCATACTCATACGGTCTTTTCTGTCTAATAATGTTGTCATAAACCATACCATATTCAAGTAAAATAGTTGTCGTCTCTTTGCTTCAATTGGGCTTTCCCCCTCTAAAACAGGAACTTCTTGAATAGATTCTTCATAACGTTGCTGTACATATTGTTGTAAGTTTAATTTATTTCTCCATTCTTTCTTTAGCAGTTGTTCACGCTCCTCTGTAGAGCGCATCCACGGAAATGCACTCGATTGTAAATCATCTTCTCTATAAAACCACGGATAACCACCAAATATTTCGTCTGCACATTCCCCAGATAAACCGACGACAAAATCTTGTTTAATTTCGCGGCAAAACCATAATAATGACGAATCGATATCTGCCATACCAGGCAAATCACGAACGAGTACCGCTTCTGTTAAATACTGTGCTAATTGTTCATTTGAAATGACGCAGCGATGATGGTTTGTTTGGAACGTCTCAGTCATCAAATGAATAAATGGCGCATCTGAATTCGGCTGAAACGCATTCGCTTTAAAGTATTTGTCATTATCTTCATAATCAACAGAGTATGTGTGTAATTGCCCTTTTCCTGACCTTGCGTATTCTTTCGCAGCAATTGCTGTAATCGCACTCGAATCTACACCTCCTGATAGAAAAGTACATAGTGGTACATCAGAAACGAGCTGCCTTGTAATCGCATCTTGTAATAAAAAGCGTGTTTTCTCTACTGTTTCTTCAAAAGAGTCTTCATGTTTTTTGCTTTCCACATTCCAGTATCTCCATATACATAAACCGTTCTTTGAAAATGTCATCGCATGCCCTGGACGTAATTCTTTTATACCAGCATAAATGCCATGACCAGGTGTTCTAGACGGCCCAAGACCGAATATTTCGGATAAACCTTCTAACGTTACTTCCGCATTCACATCTGGATGCGCTAATATCGCTTTTAACTCTGAACCAAATAGTAATCGCCCACTATCATATTTATAAAATAGCGGTTTTACACCTAGTCGATCTCGCGCAATAAATACTTGTTCTTTCTGTTCATCCCATACAGCAAACGCATATATACCGTTTAAATGATCGACACATTCTTCTTTCCATTCAATATACGACGCTAATAGCACCTCCGTATCCGAATGACCTTTGAACGTATATCCTCTTCTTAATAATTCCTTTCGAATATCTTCTGTATTATACAGTTCACCGTTATAGCAAATTGCATAATTCGTTTCGTCTTTTAAACAAGTCATCGGTTGTTTACCACCCTCAGGATCAACAACAATTAACCGTTTATGCCCAAATGCGACATTTCCTTTAATCCAAACTTTATTATCGTCTGGGCCACGCTTTGCTAACGTCTCAGCCATCTTCGTAACGACGTCCCGTTCTCCTTCTAATGAGCGTTTATAATCCACCCATCCTGTAATCCCGCACATACGAATCATCCTTCCATCTTATTTCTTTTCCTAAACGAGCAGTAATCCCCACCTTAGAGGTGCGGATCAAAAAAATGAAAAACTTGACGATAACCTACTATCCACATATGGAATAGCATTTTCACTCAGTAAAACGTGTGTTATTGTATGCCCACCTATGTCTAGATGTGTCTGGTTATAAAGAATGCACGAACTGTCTATAACAGAAATAACTACTTTTTATTAAGGAGAAATCATATATGATACAACGTAACCATATTTTATATAACCAGCCACGCGCTCATACAGTCGGTAATGTAGAATATATAAACAATGAATGGGTATTCTTTGATGATGAAAATGATGAAGCATTTTTATTAGAAGATATTGCCGAAGATGGCTTTGAGATTTTGTATCACAACAACTGGCTACCAGCTCGTTTCTATGAACAAGATGTATTACAAATCGCCAACGAACAGCACCATTTGCAAAACGGAGAAATGATACGAATTCGAAAGAAATTACTTCTTAGCTATACGGAATGGCTTGAGGAATTACCTGACTCTGTCTTTACGTTATTAACCGAATCATTGCAATCCCTTCACTACTCTTTATATGATTGCATGTATTGTCATAATTATTTATCTTTCTTACCGAAAGAGGAAGCATGCGAAGGAGTAAATATTCTTTTGTTTGATAACGAAGAAATGATTTGTACACTACAGCACCATTTCGTCCGTCACGCTACGTCAAATAAAAACATGTTTCGTTTTACGAAAGTAAACGGAGAAGAGTTGCATATCGATGCAACATAAAGTGAAACTTTAATCAGTGGGGTATCCCCCACTGATTATTAGCCTTCACCAATCGGGTGTTTACGGGATGAAATAAAAAACCACCTTATCTCCCAAGTCTTTGAGATTATAAGGTGGTTTTATTTTTTATTAGAATACTTGCCAGCCAATCGGTAATTTCAGTCCAAGGTAAAATACTGCTACTAGTGCAACAATAAATAGTCCCCAAACTGCCCCTGTTGCTTTGTTCTTGCTCATTTTTACAAGAACCATTTCCATTCCACCGATAACTAAAATACCAGCTACCATTTTTAAACCATACCACATGTGCATGTTACTTGTTGCAGTCTTCATAATACCCATGTACAACATGAAACCTGTCACAATAATGATAATGTACATAAGACGAAGCCCCATATGTACACCTTTACCTTTTCTTCCTGCTGAATAAAGTGAATACGCAACGAAGAATAAAATTAAACCTAACGCCCATGCTGTAATATGCATATGTACCATCGTATCCCCTACCTCCTCTTTTCACACTTTTTCACTCTATATGATAACATGTTCATTTATTTTCAGGAAATGTTTCGCTTTTTTACATTTAAATGATATAATATTTAGAGTATTTACAAACTTCTTGTAATAACAAAAGGGGGAACAATCATGATTCAAACTAAGGATATTATCGAACTTACAGACACATACGGGGCAAATAACTATCACCCACTTCCAATCGTTATTTCTAAAGCAGAAGGCGTTTGGGTAGAAGATCCTGAAGGAAACCGCTATATGGACTTATTAAGTGCATATTCTGCAGTAAACCAAGGTCATCGTCACCCAAAAATTATTAACGCTTTAATTGACCAAGCTAATCGTGTTACGTTAACTTCTCGTGCTTTCCATAGCGATCAATTAGGTCCTTGGTACGAAAAAGTTGCGAAACTAACTAATAAAGAAATGGTACTTCCAATGAATACAGGTGCAGAAGCTGTTGAAACTGCAATTAAAACAGCTCGCCGCTGGGCTTATGATGTGAAGAAAGTAGAAGCAAACCGTGCTGAAATCATCGTTTGCGAAGATAACTTCCACGGCCGTACAATGGGTGCTGTTTCTATGTCTTCAAACGAAGAGTACAAGCGTGGATTCGGTCCAATGCTTCCTGGCATTATCGTAATTCCTTACGGTGATTTAGAAGCGTTAAAAGCCGCAATTACACCAAATACAGCTGCATTCATTTTAGAGCCAATCCAAGGTGAAGCAGGAATTAACATCCCACCAGCTGGTTTCTTAAAAGAAGCTCTTGAAGTATGTAAAAAAGAAAACGTTTTATTTGTAGCAGATGAAATCCAAACAGGTTTAGGCCGTACTGGTAAAGTATTTGCTTGTGATTGGGACAATGTAACTCCTGACATGTACATACTTGGTAAAGCACTTGGCGGCGGCGTATTCCCAATCTCTTGCGTAGCAGCAAACCGCGACATTTTAGGCGTATTCGAGCCAGGTTCTCACGGTTCTACATTCGGTGGTAACCCACTTGCATGTGCTGTTTCTATCGCAGCTCTTGAAGTGTTAGAGGAAGAAAAATTAACAGAGCGTTCTCTTCAATTAGGCGAAAAATTAGTTGGGCAATTAAAAGAAATTGATAACCCAATGATTACTGATATTCGTGGTAAAGGCTTATTCATCGGTATCGAATTAAACGAGCCAGCTCGTCCTTACTGTGAACAACTAAAAGCAGCTGGTCTATTATGTAAAGAAACACACGAAAATGTAATTCGTATCGCACCACCTCTAGTAATCTCTGAAGAAGATTTAGAGTGGGCGTTCCAAAAAATTAAAGCGGTATTATCGTAATAATAGAGAGGTTGTCCTACATGTTGGGACAACCTCTTTCTTTTTATATTGATTTATACTAAAATGAAATTGTAATTTTCTGTATTTTCATTTTAGAAAGCAGGTGCAATATGTTATTACGATATGGTAAACATATTAACTATTTAGCTACATCTTTTATTTTAGTTACATTCTTTGGCTTCCTAATTTCCGTAAAATTGCTTAGCCACTACTCCACTTCTACTACATTCACACTACTGAAAGCATCATTTTGGACCGCTGTTATTCTTACTATCATTGGTTTTGGACGAGAAAAAAGCGCACTTACGGTTATACTATTTGGTATTTGTACACTTGCATTCGTTGGTCTTTACACTTTTTCGGTTATCGATTACCTCTATCATCCAAGACCATAGAAAAGAGCTATCTTTTCACAAGATAGCTCTTTTTTCATTTCACTACATTTCGCAAAGTACCAATTCCTTCTACTGTAATGACCACTTCATCACCCGCATGCAAAAACTTCGGTGGTGTGAAACCTTTTCCGACACCAGCCGGCGTTCCTGTTGCGATAATATCGCCTGGCTCTAACGTCATTCCTTTACTTATCGTTGAAATGATTTCTTCTATTGAAAAAATCATTTTATTTGTATTTGAAGTTTGCCTTACTTCCCCATTTACTACCGTTTCAATGTGTAACGCATTTGGCGAACTGACCATTGATTTATGAATTAAATACGGTCCCATCGGACAAAATGTATCAAAACTTTTTCCAAGAAAAAATTGTTTATGCTTCCGTTGAATGTCACGAGCAGTTATATCATTTATAATGGTGTAACCAAAAACATGCTCAAGCGCTTTTTCTTTTTTTATTTGTTTCCCTCGCTTACCGATGATGATAGCTAGTTCTCCTTCATAGTCTAGTTCATTCGTTGCGTGGGGATGACTATTAATTTTTTCATCCATTCCAATAACTGTCGTCGGCGCTTTCGTAAAGATCATTATATTTTCTGGAATTGACTCTACTCCGCCCATTTCTATCGCATGCTCACGATAATTTTTCCCAACGCAAAGAATATTCTTCCTTGGCCTTGGAATTGGCGCTAATATTTTCACCTCAGTTAACGGATAATACGCTGCCCCTTCATGTTCCTTCGCCCAATTTAAAATATCGCATATTTTTTCAAAGCATTCGGTTCCTCTTTCAATACACTCTAACATTGTAATCGGAATTGTAACCTTTTCCCCTTTTTGTCTTTGCGCTTCTCTTACATGCAATACCTTTTCTTCCTCTTCATCCACAACACCTACAAATACCTTTTCTTCTTTTTTCGCCGTTACCAAACGCAATATTTCCACTCTCCATCCTAAAACTCATATCGATACGATAAACTTAACTAAATCTATACAATTCAATCAAATTTACACAAGTTAGTGCTTCATCGTGTTCTCGCAACCCCGAAGGGACGAGGGGTATAACACTCCACACGAGGCAGTATCGTTACCTCCTATTATCAAGCATTTATTTTACCCATCTTGATAAATTTATCGAAGCATTTACATCCCTATCGTGATGGCTATTGCACCCAACACAACGCCATTCACGTATTTTTAAACTCCACTGTCCTTCTGGTTGAACTGAACGGTCGTATTTAACGCTACAACATGAGCAAATCTTGCTTGAGGCGAACCATTTATCAGCTTTAGGGATTGCCCGCAGTTAACCCTCACTACTAGCCAATCACTTGACTAGCAGGGCTTACTGATATATTTAATTAGCTTTGGTTATAATTGGTTAAATAAATCGTAACAGTTAGTTACCCTTTAATTGTATTCGCATCAATAAGAAAAAAACCTTCTCATGCACGCTAATTTTTACAATATTCTTCTCCTATCCTATTCGTCACTCCTTTATATTTGGCATAAAATGTAGAAATTTTACTTTTTTTAGCGAAGGTATTTCTTTTTTATGGGGTTTTTGTATAATATGTACTACATATATACTAAAAATTTCATTTAGAGATGGAGCCGATTTCAATGTTTGAGCAAGCGATTGAAAAAAAACGTGAAAAAATGATTTATTTTGCTGAACGCTACGGAATGACTTCTCAAAAAACAGTGGATTGCAGCCAAGAACTGGACAGGCTCTTAAATGTAATTTGGCATGTACATACGGATTTTCACCCTAATCAAACACTCAATACACACACGCAATAACGTGTGTGTTTCTTTTATAAAAAAAAAACACATTTTATTGAAAACGCCCATACAATAGTAGAAAAGAAAATTTAAAAAACGAAAGGTGTTTTGTATGCCAGCTATGGTCGGACATATTCGTATCGTCAATATTGGATCAAGTGGTATTTTTCATATTGGAGATGTATTTGCGATTAGGCCTATTAGTTATTCACGCGCTTTCGCCGGGGCCGGCTCTTTTAATGTGGGAGATAACGTTTCTGTCTACAATTATCAAAGCGCAACGACTGTCAATGATTCAGATGTAATTGATCAAGCGATAATTGGTTCAACTTAGAGGAGGCGATTGCATTGAATCTTTATGTAAACCAAAGCATCATCATTAATAGCATTAAAATTGATAGCATTACAACCTCTTCTGTATTCCAAATTGGTACTGCAGGAAGTATTAAAGCTCTATCTAAATTCTCAAATACTGGCGGATTTACAGAGCCCCTTCGCCCATTGCAGGCGAAAGGACAAATTATTTCTATCAAACCATCAACTAGTTCTTCTTAAGACATCCTTGTCATAAATATATAGCAGGAATATTTTTACCCTCCCTACTGAAAAGGAGGTTTCACAAAATGAATCAAGATATATATACTTACTTACACCAACTTCAACAAGCTCTTCAAGCACAACAAGCAACCATCCTTCATCTAGAAGATCAAGTGCGTCTATTACAAGAAGAGCTTACCGAATTAAAAAATCGCCCCTCCTCTTCTGTAGGAAAAGTGGAATACAAATTCGATCAATTAAAAGTAGAAAATTTAAATGGCACTTTAAATATCGGTTTAAATCCGTTTTCAGCAAAAGGACAGCAAATTGAAGATTTTCAAGTGGATACAGAAACGTTAAAAGTAAATCCTGAAACAGATACAAACCCTGATTTTTACCAAGGTATCCTTCAAGAAATGCATCGTTACTTAGATGAAGAAGCATATAATCGAATTCTCCATTTTGAACAAGAAGAGAGAACGCCGCTCGATGAAATGTATCGACAAATGATGGTTGATGACATAAAAAAACAGATGGAGCATAGGCTTCCTTATTATTTATCACAAGCACAATCATACGAAGGTTCTTCAACAAATCCAGATTATTTACGCGATATCATTCTCCAAGCAATGAAACATGATATCGACAAAGCCTTTCTATCTTTTATTCAACACATACCGGGCAATTTCCGAAAGGAGTAAGTATGTATGAATGTTAACGTTGTAAATCGCGAGTTAAAAGTCGGACAGATTAAAATGAACGGTGTATCATCATCCGCACTCTTTTTAATTGGGGATGCAAATTTCCTCATACTATCTTCTATTCTTGATACACCATTTGAAACTGTTACAGAGGGTCCATTTGTACCATTAGTCACAGATGTCCCTCCTACTCCAGGTTAAGGAGACTGAGAAATTATGTTACATCATGTTTCTGTTGTCCAAAATGTTTCTATTATTTCTTTAGGGATTACTGCTGTATTTCAAGTTGGAGATGCAAATCAAATGGAGTTAAAAAGTAGGGCTCTTGCCGTCCACAGGGAAATTCCTTGTTATATAAAAGACGAAGGCCGCTTAGACGCATTTGAAATCTTTACAGATGAACACATCACAATCCCAAAACGAACGACAGATGTAAAATTAAACATTGTAAATGAATGCCCTTTTATTGAAGTAAACAATGTTGAATTGCGAACACTTTTAAATTCTGGTTGCTTTCAAATTGGAAATGTTGATTATGTTTTTAATAACTCTCGTATTATGCAAATCCGCCAATATATTACGGATGAACCTTCCGCACAATAATTCATATAGTAATTAAAAAGCTTAGTAAAGTGGGTGGATAGTATGCCTTCTGTTGTTGGAAATCTCGTCGTTCAAAACAGTAATGGTTCGTTCAATTTAGGGGATTTTTATAACGTGTCTCCGAAAGAGAATACGAAAGCTTATAATGGATCCGGAGCTTCCAATGTTGGATTTGTCGTAAACACTTTTAGCGGCGTTAGTGCAACAAATACGTTTGATTCTGATGTGGCCGATCAAGATCAGATTGGAACAGCGTAAAAAAAGTAGGAGATATTCTCCTACTTTTTTCTTTTATCTCATTCAAGATTATCAAAAAAAACACTGTTTACTGTTTCATTTATTTAAATGATAATCCGCTCTCCTCCAAAGCCTTTCTAAGCTTCGGCAAAGATGCTGGTCCCATACCATGTAGTTTTAAAATTTCTTTTTCACTATACTTTGAGAGTTCTTCTATAGTGTGAATTCCATGATGTTGCAACGCATTTCGTGCTGGTGATGAAAGAAGTGAAAGAAACCCTGTTGTTGGTTTCTTTTCTTTCTCACAAGCTGGGCAAGTTGGACAATCGCTACTTTTATAGTATTCATGTCCTTTTTCACACGTTCTTAACGTTTTTTCCGTTTCCATTTTCAAGTCCCTCTATTCCTCAACTTTTACAACATGATTGCCATCAAAGAAGTATAAGCATTTCTCTTTCACAGGATGTTGTAAGCTTTTTTCAAGTGCCTTTGCATATAACGAAAGCTGCACTTTGTATCGATCTTCTAAAATTGGTTTTGCTTGATCGAATCCACCTGGGAACTTTCCTTCAATCGTATCCGTTTTAAAATCAATTAAAGTGATACCATCTTCCTCTTCAATCATGCAGTCGATAACCCCTTGGACAAGTATCGTTTCATCACTCTTACCTTGCCAATCTTGATACGCCTCTTCTGCTGCAAGCATCATCGTAAATGGTACTTCACGCTCAACACTTTTCGCCGCTAATACCCTCTTACCTAGGTCACTGTCAAAGAATGAAATCACTTTTTCAATTGCTATTTCTTCTGCTTGTTCGAATGTTAATAATTCTTTATTAACCATGCCATTAATTTGCTCCCGAATCACTTCTTCTGTAATCGGCTTCTTCAAATCAACATGCTGCATAACAGCGTGAACTGCCGTACCTCTTTCAGCATACGTTAATCCTTTTTTCTCCATAAAACGAGGACGTGTTTTAATTGGTGCACGCAGTTTTTTAATAAAGGCATTATCGCTACCTTCTTCTGATTGGTAGTTTCTCTTTATTTCTGTCACAGACTGTTTCGCACGGTGAGATGTTGCTTCCTCATATCCGTACTTCCACATTAATCTGTTATGCACTTCTTCTTTTCGTTCACTTTCTAACGGAACAGCTTTTTTCTCACGAAGTGCTTCTAACAATTCTTGTTTCTCTTCTTGAACCGGTTCCGGTGCAAGTAACGTTTTGCCGTCAACAACTTCTACTTTCCAGCTCGTGTCATATCCATAAATTTCACCCGGAATGCTTCCTTGCCCTAATTCAAGAAGCATTTCACTATCACGATGTCTATATAATGAAGGTGCAATCCAATCTAAATAACAAGACGCTCCGGCACGTATATGGTCTGGTAATAACCATTCACTATGCTCCCTTGCATCGAGCCATTTTTCCATTTCTTTATTGGCATCTTTAACCGTTCCAATTAAAATTAACTTCTCTTTCGCACGCGTTAACGCTACGTATAACACGCGCATTTCTTCCGCGATTAATTCCATTTTCATTTTACGCTTAATTGCTAGTTGCGATAATGTCGTATATTTAATTCGTTTACGAGGATCGATAAATTGTGAACCGAAACCGAAGTCTTTATGCAGTAAGAAACGTTTCATTAAATCTTGTGTATTAAAACGACGACCTAGTCCCGCTACAAATACGACTGGGAACTCAAGTCCTTTACTTTTATGAATCGTCATAATACGAACGACATCTTCTTGTTCACCTAAAGCTCTCGCCGTTCCCATATCATCACCGCGTTCTAAAATACGCTCAATAAAGCGTAAGAAGCGGAATAATCCTCTAAACGATGTTGCTTCATATTGTCTTGCACGGTCATAAAGTACACGCAGGTTTGCTTGCCTTTGCTTTCCGGCTGGTAAACCGCCGACAAAATCGTAATAACCTGTCTCACCGTACACTTTCCAAATTAAATCAGAAAGTGACTGTTGACGCGCGAATTCACGCCATCCTTGCAGTAAGTTATAAAACCACTGTAATTTATCATGTAATTCTTGTTCTTCTTCAAGCGGTGCCCCTTTTAAGAATGAGCTCATTACTTCATAAAACGAACCTTTCTTTCCGTGAGCACGAAGCGTCGCAAGTTCTTCATCATTTAGTCCAACGATTGGTGAACGAAGTACGGCGGCAAGCGGAATATCTTGCATCGGATTATCGATCACGCGGAATACGTTCATCATAATATTTACTTCTGTCGCTTCAAAGTAACCAGTCGCAAGATCAGCGTATACTGGAATTCCTTGCAGCTTTAACTCTTCCATAATTTGCGGCGCCCACGGCATAGAGCGAAGTAAAATAACGAAGTCACGGTATTGTACAGGGCGCATACTATCCGTTTTACGATCATACACTTCATAACCTGAATCAACCATCGCTTTAATACGCTGCGCCATAAGACGAGCTTCAAGTTGTGCTTTTTCTACTTCCGCACCTTCTTCTCCGTCTTGCACTTCTTCTTCTGTTTGCTGAATACATAGTAGTTCAGCCGCTACATCTTCACCTTCTGGATAGCTAGCACCTAACTTTAATTCAGCGTCAGCATCGTAGTCGATTTCTCCGACTTCTTCGCCCATAATTTGTTTGAAAATAAAGTTCGTACCTGCTAACACTTCATGACGACTACGGAAGTTTTTCGCTAAATCGATCTTCATTCCGCCGCCTAATCCTTCTTGCGTAAAGCGTTTATACTTTCCTAAGAATAGTCCTGGTTCTGCTAGTCGGAAACGATAGATTGACTGCTTCACGTCACCTACCATGAACAAGTTCCCTTCACTCTCAGAATCTTTCGTTACGAATTTAATAATGGATTCCTGCACAAAGTTCGTATCTTGATATTCATCGACTAGTACTTCAGCAAATTTATTACGATATTGAAGCGCTACTGCTGACGGCTTCATTTCACCGTTTTCACTTTGTTCACTTAAAATTTGTAAACAGAAATGCTCTAAATCTGTGAAATCGACCATTCCTTTATCTCGTTTCATCGCTTGGAAACGCTCTGTAAATACTTTTACAAGCTGTACGAGTTTTTCTAATACAGGATGCATATCTTGAAAATCTCGTAAGAAACTTTCAGGTCTGCGGCTAAATAACTCTTCTTGTAATTTCTTCACTTCATCTTTCGCTTTATTCCGAAGAGAGTCTACTTGTTTTACAACATCCTCGTTGTAATCACTTTTCTTAATACGCTTTAACGTTTGCCACGATACATTTTGCATCGCTTCATACACACTTGTCCACGACTCACAAGCAGCTGATGACAACGTTCCAAGTAAAACTGCATCTGCTTGCAGGGTTTCAACGCGGGGCGCCGGACCGTCAGGAAGCATTGCGAGTTCAGTCGCTTTACGAATATGTGCCTCTGCTGTTTCAAGCTGGAATTTCACATCTTCTAATAAGTAAGAAGCATACACTAAATCTTCAATTGTCTTTCCTTCCACGTCGTATGCTTCTACTAATTTATCGAGCCATTTTTCCGGATTTGGATGCGCTCTTGATTCTGTATGAAGCGCTAAAATCATACGCTGTAAGTCATCATCACTACGGTCACTCGTATAACGATCAACGAGTTCAAAGAAAATACTATTATCTTCAATTCCGTACTCTTCTTCTAATATGTCATCTAATACTTCTTCTTTTAACAGTTCATTTTCCGTTTGATTCGCAATGCGGAAACGAGGATCCACATCAAGCATGTAATAGTATCCTCTAATTACTTGTAAACAAAAGGAATGGATCGTCGAAATAGAAGCTTTATTTAATAAGCTAAGCTGCTTTCTTACGTGCTGCGATCCTGGCTCATCAATTAATACTTTTTCTAGCGCTTCCCCAATTCTGTTTTTCATCTCTTGCGCCGCTGCATTCGTAAATGTTACAACGAGCAGGCGGTCGACATCGACTGGGTTTTCTTCATTTATAATCTTTTTAATAATACGTTCAACTAATACTGCTGTTTTCCCTGATCCAGCTGCTGCTGCGACTAAAATATCACGTCCATTCGCTACAACCGCTTTCCACTGGTCATCTGTCCACTGACTACCTTCTGGTTTTTTAGGCCAATTTTCAATCATTCTCCGCCAACCTCCTCTCTAATTTTCTCCATCGCTTCGCTATCTTTCATATCTTTTAGCGTACGGAACTGGTTATCTTCAAGTGATTCATCGAACTGACAAACAGATTTGAAGTTACAGAACGTACACGCCGCTTTATTCCCCTTCTTATAAGGAGCAATATCAATAACGCCTTCTGTAATGTCTTTTCCGATATTTTCAAACGTATGGTGTACGTATTTTTGCAGTACGTTAAACTCTTGTTCACTTGCAATGCTTGAACGCGCACTAAAGCTACCGTCTTTTTTCAAACCAGCAGAAATAATATCAGAACTTCCTGTTGAAAGTTTGTTATCCATTAAACGCACAACATCAGCGTCTCCTAGTACGAGACCTTTCATTTTAAATTTCTTTAAAATCTCTTTCTCAATTTCTGCTTCAGATGCGTCACCTTTCATCTCAACGATCGGGTTATGAATATGGAAGTACAGTACACCAGCCGGTGATGCCGTGCCGCCTTTTTTCATCCACGTATGTGCATTTGAAGTAACAACATCTAAATACGTTAACATTTGAAGTGCTAATCCGTAATACACTTCCGTTAAATCTAACGCTTTTGAGCTTGATTTATAGTCAATAATACGTAGGAACGTTCCGTTTTCATCTTCCGCCTTATCAACACGGTCAATACGACCAACTACTTCCATCTTTACACCATTTGGTAATGAGAATTCCATCGGCGGAAGCGATCCTGTACCGCCCATACCGAATGGCACTTCTAAATCAACTGGTACGAAACCGCTTGACTTCGCATGTTCACGAAGAATGATTGATGTACGGAAAATGATTTGTTGTAGTTTTTGTTTTAAATAGAAATGACGATTTGAACTTAATAAAATTTGTCTTTGTAATAACGGTGCAATCTCTTCTATTACTACAGCCGAAAGATGCTCACACTCTTTTATTGATAAATCCGCCCAAGTACGGTTTTCACGTAATAGCCTGTCCGCAATTCTCTTCAGCGCTGCATGGAATAGTTCCCCGATATCTGGCGCATCCAGTTTGAAAATATCACGCTCTCTTAAGGATAAACCGTGCTGCGCGAAATGAGCATATGCGCAACGGTTAAATAGTTCCATACGAGATACGCTTCCTTTTATTTTATCTCCGTATAAATCTCTACTTACAACTGTACTTAGCTTTTGCGCACGATTTCGGTAGAATAAACTTGATAATACGCGGCTACTTTTTTGTTTCCATTCATCTGAAGTTACGTAGAAGTTATATACATCCCACCAAAAATCTAAATTCCCTTCAAATCCATATCGCTTCCACGTTTGAAGTTGCTGCATAACATATGACAACGTTACTTCTGGCGTTGCTACGTATGAAATTTGTTCCGAACGTGATAAATCATTTACGTCATTTGTAATAAATGTATCTTTCACATCAGGGAACATTCTTTTTACTTTCTTAATAAAGCTAGACGCAAGTAACGTCTTCCCTTCTTCATCTGCAAGCGGGCATGAAATATATAATTTCTCAGTTGCTCTCGTTACCATTTGGTACATAACGAACTGTTCTTCTAATAAGGTTTGTCTCGTCGTTGGTGCTAATTCGATACCTGCAACGCTAAGAACATCTCTTTCTTCATCAGAAAGCATCCCTTCATCCATCGGTGCTGCTGGAATAACTCCTTCATTCACGCCAATGACAAATGTTGCTTTCACATTTGATAATCTTGAACGATCAATATTAGCAATTAACACTTGGTCTAATGACGGCGGAATGTTTGCAAATTGAAGCGCCTCAAGACCTGTCGACATAACATCTGTGAACATAGAAAGTGACATTTTCTCTTCGCCAAGCATCTCAACGAATGTATCAAGAAGACTCATTACTTCTTCCCATACTTGCTCATGATCTGTCGCAAATAAGAAATCTCCGCTCTCTTCTGCACGAATACGTAATGCTTCTAGTTTTTTTGGAACGTCTAGCTCTTCTAAAAATAAATAAACAGCTTCGCACATTTGCATAACTGTTCCCGCTCGCTTCAGTCTTTTTTGCATACGAATAACAGGCGTTCTTACAACGTCGCGCAGTCGATTTATTCTCTCTTCCATTTCACGTTCACTGTCTGTAATCATCTCGTCCGTATCGTCAAGAGAACGATAGCGGCGATACATCCACGGATCCTCAGAAGTCCATCTCTTCCCTTGTACACCGTACGCTAAACAGTAGTTTTCAAACTCATCCATCTCTTCGCGCATCGTTTCTTTTCTTACGTCTAGTGGATATAAAAGCTCTGTTTTCACGCAGCGGAACACTGCATCATAACGCCAATTTCCGCTAATAATCTCGAGTGCAGAACGAATGCATTCTACTAGCGGATGATGTGACATCGGGCGTTTTTCATCGATGAAGTGCGGGATATTATAATCTGTAAATAGCGTTCGCATCACATCGTAATAACTTTCTCCGTTACGAAGAAGGACTGCAATATCTCGGTAACGATAGTCTTCATCCGCCACAAGTCTACGAATTTCACGCGCAACACCTTCTACTTCAGCTCGTAAATTCGCTGCTGTACTAATCGTTACACTTGCTTCTCCGTGAAACTTTTCATTTGGACGTGCTTCGTAATGAGTTTCTAAATGCGCTAATGCTTGCGAATGAAAGCGCGGTTGTTCCATAAGTGGAATTGTTTTTTCAATTTCTATCTTCTCTTCACGCGCCACTTGCTTTATTTTTTCATACGTTAACGTCGTTTCATAAAATAAATCTAGTTCATTTACTGGCTGCGCTAACGTTTTTTCATCTATCGTTAACGTGATCGTAACTCTCGCGCCGCAAATCATAAGCTGTCTTAAAATTTCTAGTTCTTGCGGTGAGAACGAATGAAATCCATCTATATAAATTTCAGCCCCATTTACATATTCAGACTGTGGAAGCTTTTCGACTAACAATTGTAGGTAGTCTTCTGAATCCAAATATTTTCCGATTAAAGCACGTTCAAAATCATCATATAATAGTTGTAAATCATACACTTTATTCGCTAATAGCTTTTGTTCTGCACTGCTACTATGTGCGTCTAATTGTTGCCACATTTCATATACGTTAGATGGCGTCACATTGTAACGTTTAAACTCCGCAATCATACTACCAAGATGTTCAAAGAAACCGTTTTGCTCCGCTGCTTTTTGGAACACCGATAATCCCTCTTTACGAGACTCAACAATTTTACGAAGCAACATATGTACGCCCGCTTCATCAATGTGAAGACGACTCGCTCCGCCGACTTCTTGCAGCACCTTCCACGCTAATCGTGAAAAACTAAAAACTTGTGCCCGAATAGAACCTCTTACATCCTCACTCCCGATTAACGCCTGCTGCGTTTGGAATGTCATCTGTTCTGGCACAAGATATAATATTGTTTTCCCTCTTGGGCGTTGCTTTAACTCTTCCTGCACTTCGTGTAAACAAAGTGTACTTTTTCCACTTCCCGCTCTACCAATCACAAATCGAAGTGACATGTAACCCCACCTTTCACTTACAGAACGAACGTTAGTTTGCTACTATAATTGTATTATAGTACACGAAAAAAGACAAACAGAGTAGTTTGTCTTTTTCTATACTTCTACCTATTATATCAACCTTTTGAAAAATTCGTTTGCACCTCTTGAATTGGCCAATATCGTAAATCAACTTTACCGACAACTGTATCAGCTTTTACAAATCCAAAGTGTCTACTATCCCAGCTCCCGAGGCGATTATCACCTACTACAAAAATATATCCAGGCGGCACCGAATTTTCTTTCGTTAACTCTTCTAGTTTAAAATCACCCGTTAGTTGTCGTCCATTTATCTCTTTCTTATATGTCTCTAAATAAGGTTCATCCACGAATTGTCCATTTATATACAGTTTATCATGCTTATATTCAATTTGATCCCCAGGTAGACCGATAATTCGTTTTACGTAGTCCTCTTTTTTATTCGCATGAAACACAACAACATCAAACCTGTTCAAGTCCCCTACTTGATAACTCACCTTATTTACAACGAGCATATTGCCATCTTGCAATGTCGGCATCATTGACTTCCCCTCTACAACATACGTTGAAAAGAAAAACGTTCGAAAAAATACAGCTAATAATACACCAATTAAAATTGTTCGTATCCACTCTATGCCTTCTTTTTTCAAAGTTTTCTTCATCAGCTTCTCCCCTTATCCTTTAATAATGAAGCCTGCATTTATAAAGTGAAACTGAATCGGCGGGAGTTTTGTTCATCCCCACTCCTTATCAGCCACACCAATCTAGCATTTACGAGCAACAAGGCTCTCACCTATCCAACCGAATTTTGAGGTGGGAGTTTTACTGCCCTCAAATAGCTGAATAAAGAAGACTATTCTTAATGTAGTTCTAACTTTACTTCGATTTTCTTACCGACATACCATAAAATAAAAATACCAATTGCTACAATGACTGATTTCACCGGATTATGAATAAATGACATTAAATCATGACCGATATACGTTAAAATAAAAATCATCACAAGCTTTCCGAACGCGAGCGCAAGTCCAAACTGCTTTACACTAATGCGAGATAAACCAGCGACAACATTTATAAGCGCAGACGGTGTAAACGGAAAACAAAATATGACGAAAATTGGCGCAAAGCCTTTCCTTTCAATCCACCCCATTGCCTTTCGTACTCTCTCATGCTTATTTACAAAAGAAAAGAAACGACTTCGACCAAAATGGCGGATAATGAAAAAGACAAGTAAGGCGCCCATTACTGATCCAAGCCAAGAATAAAGAAAACCGAGCCAAAATCCAAATGCAACAGCATTCGCCAGTACAAATACGATGAGTGGCAATGCCGGAATCAACGCTTCTATCATCGGTAAACCAATACCAAGAAGTGGTCCGAACGCTTTATAGCTTTCAACAATATGATCCATATTTTCTGGTGAAAAATACTCTTTGATTGTCTGAAAATCCATTCTACACTTTACCCCTTTACTCTAAGTACTACCTCTACTGTATCATTGCTTATATGAAAGAGGAAATAGTAGATACGACATATGGAGATGTAATTATTAAGTTTCCATACCTTCCATGAGAATTCCTTCATTATTACGCTATGATAATCTATCAATATTCGACAATATTTAGAAAGGAATAATATACATAGTGACACTCAGTACTTTTCAAAAATAAATTTGCTGTGCATAATGCTGTTTTTATATCAACAATACACCCTATAAATAAAAAAGAGTTTGACCTAAAAGTAGCTATTCAGCTACTTTTAGGTCAAACTCTTTTTGAATTTCAATATAATTTTAATAATAAAATTTAATGATTCTTTTTATCTTTAAGAAAAAGAATTACAGAAATTATTACTAGAACAATAACTATGGTATCTAAAACATATGATACCGTTGTACTTAAACTTATTAATTCCACACTCATAACCCCTGCATACAAGCTTACAAATATCATTAATAAATCGTATGTCTTTTTTAATTTTAAGTAACGAATTACAAAAAATACTGAAAAACTAAAGAAGAAAATCGTACTGATGATAGTCATATTTCACTCCTATATCATTATTCAAAACAAGCAGAATAAATACTCCCTAAAGCAAAGAACTCTAGCAACGCTTGTTTAGCTTCTGGTCCCGCTGCACTTGCTGCTTTTTTCATACTTAATACCCACTTTCTATTTTTTAATTCTATAATTTGAAATCGATATAATCTCTTTTAATATTATATTATAAATATATATATTCTTCCGAAAAATATATGCGTCTTTCCGAAATGTATTTTTCGGAAAGACGCATATATTAAAAGACTCAATACTATTTTTTAAACTACTTCTAAAATCCTTTTTACACATCCTCTTCTCTAACAACATACACTCTCTCATAAGCTGGTCTTAATGTCGATTCATCCCTTTGATCAATCTCTTTAAAACAAGGGTTTCCTTGTTTTTTTCTACGATCTTCATATTCAGTACGCAATTTCGCTGTACGATTTTGTTGATTTTCAAAACTACTTTTTGATATTTCTAATTTCACAGCAAAGCCATTTATAAATCTAACAATAACATTTCCATCTTTTAACTCTTTATTACTTTCAATATAAAACTGAGACAACCAAGAGCATTCTTTTCTAGAGTAAGAATAAGTAGGGAAAAAATAAAGTTGATCTGCCGGACTAATCGCAATCGGTGCTTTATGTGTAATATGAGTTAACTCTTTCGTTCCTTCTTTTCTACCTAAGAAACTAGAGCCATGCTTGCGGCAACTTCTTTCTATAATATCTAGGGGCTTTTGAAATACGAAAAAAGAATCTTCCATCTCAACAACTCGTGTAACAATTTTCTTCTCACTTAGAATAACAGGAAGTAAGGCCATTGTATTTTTATTTACCACATAGTTTTCGACATAGCGTTCTACTTTACTTTCCATATTCTACTGTCTCCTTTTTTCCATTTATATTAGCAGCTGCATATATAATTTTAGCATCTATGAAAAGGAAATTGCTTACAGATTCCGCTTTTTTACAATACTTTATCATTTATCAAACATCTTTTAAATTTAAAAATAACAATATAGTGTTTTTGTAATAAAAACCTCTACAAAATGTATTTATACTACCGATAAATATTTACAACTACTTCCTCATTTCGCATCATTACAACAATTAACTTTGCTATAATTAAAAGGAAAATCCAATATATGGAGGTCTACTATGGAAGAAAAAGAAATGCAACCAACGATTCAGATGAAAAATAGCAGCATTGTGATCGTGAAAAACTCATCCAGCATTATATTCGGCTTATTTTTCATTCTACTATTCTTTGCAAAGCCTTTTCGTAAATCGAAATGCTCTGAATGTAAGAAACGCGAAAAGAAAAAGATTGGAAAAGAAGAGTAAAAGGCCTTCCATTTTGGAAAGCCTTTTACTCTTCTTCATCCTCAAAAAAACGACTATTTTTTCTTATTCATCTAAAACGAGCGAATGAGATTTCTTCAATCGTATTGTGTAGATCTTCTTTATTCCCGCTACGGACATCGAGTATGACTTCATTTGTATACTTTTCCCTCAAATATAATCATTATGCTCGTATATTACAATAAAAAAGGGATGGCAGCAGCCATCCCTTTTTTCCATAATAAACTATAAAATTATAGTTTGATTACGTTTTTAGCTTGAGGTCCACGGTTACCTTCTTCGATTTCGAAGCTAACTTTTTGACCTTCTTCTAAAGATTTGAAACCTTCAGTTTCGATTGCAGAGAAATGTACGAATACATCGTTTTCGCCTGGAACTTCGATGAAACCGAATCCTTTTTCGTTGTTAAACCATTTTACTTGTCCTGTTACTGCCATAATTATTTCCTCCTAAAGAAAACACAATTTATTTTAGTCTTCCTGTATAAAAAAAGAATCCACACATTATCAAACACGAAACATAAACTAGTTCTCACATACTTTTTCTCGTTCGTTTTTCGGCACTTGATAATATATGGATTGCTTAATTTAACTATTCAACTGACTTCATCATAGCACACTTAAAATAAAATGTACAATCTTTTTTGAAAATAACTGACAAATTAAATTGATTGTACATTCGTAAATAATTGATTTTAGTATGTGCAGATTTCACTATGAAGTGAGCACAAACATCATTTGAATACGATTACATCCCTTGTTCTGAAGTGTTACAATATAATCGTACAGTCGTTATATTGGAGGGGGATTATATGTCAAACTACGCCAACGAAGAAAAGCTTACAGGGGGAAATGTATCAAATGTGTATCGTTCTGAAAATACTGTTCGGCGAGAATTAAAGCCAGGCAGTGCAAAAATTCATACATTATTACAGCACTTAGAAAACAAAGGGTTTCATCATGCTCCAAAGTTTTTAGGTGTAGATGAAAAAAATAGAGAGGTTTTATCTTTTATAGAAGGAGACGCTGGGAATTATCCCTTAAAAGAATATATGCGATCTAATGATGTTTTAAAGGAACTAGCAAAGATGCTCCGCCTTTATCATGATGCGATAAGTGACTTTCCCTTATCAGATGAATGGCAACCGATGGATCTTACTCCAAATAACATTGAGGTTATTTGCCATAACGATTTTGCCATATATAACATTATTTTTCATGACGAGAAACCAGTAGGTATTATTGATTTCGATGTTGCTGCTCCTGGTCCAAGAATTTGGGATATCGCTTATACGCTTTACACTTGTGTACCTTTAAGTAGAGTGTATTATACAGAATCGGGTGAGGCAGTTCATTATGAATCGGAACAACATGCTAGCCGTATGAAAGAAAGAGTGAAATTGTTTGTCCAGTCCTACGGTAAAAGTATGGACGAAGATTACTTAGGAATAGTGTTACTACGATTAGAAGCATTATGTACATATATGAAAAGAAAAGCACAAGAAGGCGACTTGAATTTCCAAAGAATGATTGATGAAGGACATTTAGAGCATTATGAGAAAGATATGAAGTTTATTCGTGATCATAGAGCTGAGTGGATTTGATAATATCGTCTTTTTTGTCGGTAAGTCGATATATGTGAAAAATCGTTCCGAAAATAATAAGGGGCACCCTTCAAAAAGGGGCCCCTTCCTTTTATTTCGTAAACTGTGCTTCTTCTGTAGATCCTTTTAGCGCTGTCGTTGATGAAGTACCGCCTGTAATAACTTGCGCTACTTCATCAAAGTAGCCTGTTCCTACTTCGCGTTGGTGACGAGTTGCAGAGTAGCCGTGTTTTTCTGCTGCGAATTCTGCTTGTTGTAGTTCAGAGTACGCTGCCATGCCGCGCTCTTTATAGCCGCGTGCTAATTCAAACATGCCGTAGTTTAACGAGTGGAATCCAGCTAGTGTTACGAACTGGAACTTATAACCGTAAGATGCGATTTCTTTTTGGAAGCTTGCAATTGTTTTCTCATCTAGTTTTTGTTTCCAATTAAATGAAGGTGAACAGTTGTATGCAAGCAATTTCCCTGGATGTTCTTTATGAATTGCGTCCGCAAATCGTTTTGCATCTTCTAAATTTGGTTCAGATGTTTCACACCAAACAAGATCTGCATAAGGAGCGTATGCTAAACCACGTGCAATTGCTTGATCAAGACCTGCTTTCGTACGGTAAAATCCTTCCGGTGTTCTTTCACCTGTAATAAATGCTTTATCAACTGGATCGATATCGCTCGTAATTAAATCTGCTGCATCCGCATCTGTTCTTGCAACAATAATTGTCGACACTCCCATTACGTCTGCTGCAAGGCGTGCCGAGATTAAATTACGTACCGCTGTTTGCGTCGGTAGTAATACTTTTCCGCCTAAATGGCCGCATTTTTTCTCTGAAGATAATTGATCTTCAAAGTGCACACCTGATGCACCTGCTTCAATCATTCCTTTCATCAGTTCAAATACGTTTAATTGTCCGCCAAATCCTGCTTCTGCATCTGCTACAATCGGCACGAAATAATCTGTATCATCGCTTCCTTCCATATGCTGAATTTGATCCGCACGTTGCAGCGTTTGATTAATTCGTTTTACTACAGCAGGTACGCTGTTCGCTGGATATAAACTTTGGTCTGGATACATATGTCCAGACAGGTTCGCATCCGCAGCGACTTGCCATCCACTTAAATAAATTGCTTTTAGCCCAGCTTTCACTTGTTGCATCGCTTGGTTTCCTGTTAATGCGCCAAGTGCGTTAATGTAATCTTCCGTATGAAGCGATGACCAAAGCTTTTCAGCACCGCGGCGCGCTAGTGTATGTTCAATATCAATTGACCCGCGCAGGCGAATTACATCTTCTGCTGCATACGGACGTGTAATCCCTTTCCAACGCGTATCTAGTTCCCAGCTCTCTTGTAATTTCTCGATTCTTTCGTTTTTCATTTGTTCCATCCCCTTTTCATTTTTTATAAAATTTCATAACCAGGTAATGTTAAAAATGGTACAAACTCATCATTTCGAACGAGATTTGTAAACAACGTTGTCGCCTCTTGGAATCTCCCTTTCTTAAAGGCCTCTTTACCAATCTCTCTTTCTATTTTTGCTAATTCTTCTTCTTTTAGCTCTTCCATCAATTCAAGCGTAATATTACGGCCGTCATTTAGCTTTCCACCTTCATGACGAATCCATTGCCATACTTGTGCCCTAGAAATTTCCGCTGTTGCCGCATCTTCCATTAAGTTATAAATTGGTGCCGCTCCCCGTCCGCTTAACCAAGATGCGATATATTGAATGCCTACGCTAATATTTAGGCGCAGCCCCTCTTCTGTAATCGTTCCCACTGGTACTTCTAATAAATCCTTTTCTGTAACATGTATTTCTTCACGTTTTCTAAAAATTTGATTCGGTGTTTTCATAATGTGATTAAATACTTCCGTCGCGACTGGTACAAGTCCCGGGTGGGCAACCCAAGTCCCGTCATGACCGTCTAAAGCTTCACGCTCCTTATCTGCACGCACTTTTTCAAAAGCTGCTTCATTCGCTTCTGGATTGTTTTTAATCGGAATTTGCGCTGCCATTCCTCCAATAGCTGGTGCATTACGGCGGTGACACGTTTGAATGACTTTCAAAGAATACGCGCGCATAAACGGCGCCGTCATCGTGACTTGCGCTCTATCTGGAAGTAAAAATTTATTATGATTACGGAAACTCTTTAGAAAGCTGAAAATATAATCCCATCTTCCGCAATTTAACCCAGCAGAATGATCTTTAAGCTCATACAAAATTTCATCCATTTCAAACGAAGCGTGAATCGTTTCCAGTAACACCGTCGCTTTAATCGTTCCGTTTGGAATACCGATATATTTTTGAGCAAATACGAAAACATCATTCCATAACCTTGCTTCTAAATGGCTTTCCATTTTCGGTAAGTAAAAGTATGGACCGCTTCCTTTTGCTAAAAGAGCTTTCACATTATGGAAAAAATAAAGTCCGAAATCTACTAAGCTACCAGACATATTCTTCCCATCAACTTGCATATGTTTTTCTTCTAAATGCCATCCTCTTGGACGCACAATTAATACTGCTGTTTTACTATTTAAACGATATTCTTTTCCATTTTCATTTTTATGTGAAATCGTTCCCTGCACTGCATCTCGTAAATTTATTTGACCTTCAATCGTATTTTCCCAAGTTGGTGAATTCGAATCTTCGAAATCTGCCATAAAAAGATGCGCTCCTGAATTTAAAGCGTTAATAACCATCTTTCTATCTACTGGTCCTGTGATCTCTACGCGGCGATCCTCTAAATCTTTTGGCAATTGAGCAATTGTCCAATCCGCTTCACGTATGCGCTTTGTTTCTTCTAAAAACTTCGGAAATTCTCCTGCATCAATTCTCTTTTGTTTCTCCGCACGCTTTTGTAAAAGTTCTATGCGGCGCTTATTAAAATTTTCATGTAGTTCCTTTAAAAAACTAAGCGCCTCAGGTGTCAATATTTCGTTGTACGCCGGTAACATTTCTCCGGGCAATGTAACCCGTGAAGTTTGCGTCGACATATTAGCATCCCCTTCTTAAACTGTTTTATAACAGATTTGATTTTATGTTTTATATTATATAACAAATCTTCAGAAAAGGAAGTTTTTTCTGAAGATTCATTTCACTTTTTTTCAAAATGCCTTTCTTTCGCGCTTTATTCCATACAAAAAAGGCCACTGTTATACAACAATGACCTTTTGTATTATTTTTCAAATTTCACTTTACTAGTTAAACCTTATTGCTGTCCTTGTTCCATATCATGCAAAATTGCTTTGTATAAAAACTGTGCGTATTGTTCTCTTTTTACTTTCATGGATGGGCCGAATTTATTATCTCCGATTCCCGCCGTAATACCATTTGTTTGAATTGCACTAATTGCATTTGTTGCCCATGAATTTGCTGAAACATCATTAAACGTATGAGATCCCTTCGCCTGTAAATCAAAAGCATTCGTAAGAACTTGCGCCATTTCCGCACGAGTTAACGTTGCTTTCGGTCTAAAGTTTCCATGCTCGTCTCCCATAAAAATTTCTAGTTCCGTTAAAGCTAATATCTCTTCAATAAAGTTTGTTGAGTTTTCATCGATATCCCCATATGGGTTTTCATATTCATCTTGTTCTTCTATATCAAATACACGATAAATTAAAGCTGCAACTTGCTCACGTGTTACGTCATCTCCAAAACCGAAAATTCCATCCCCATATCCAAAAATAATTTCGTTTGTCGCTAAATTATGAATTGCCTCTTCTGACCAATGTCCTTTTGGTACATCTTTAAATACAATTGGATTTGTATTTTGTAACGGTGTACTTTCTGCTTTTACATTGTTACTCTCTGCTGAGAACAACACCCCACCCATAATTGTTAATGCCGTAGCTGTTTTTAATAATTTTTTGCTCATCAAATTATCTCCCCAATATGTATATGTTTTTTTAAAAAATATACATAACAAATGGTATAGTGACAATATATTTTTCGACATATTTCATGACGGTTTTGTGAATCATATTACACATCATGTCCTTTTTACAGGGTTAATTATAAAGCCCATGTACAACAATAAAAATACATAAAAACGAATAATAATTCTTTTATAAGCAAACAAAAAAAGCACAAATAGTTCTATTTGTGCTTTCCTATTTCACGCTATTTCCAATCCTCTTTCAAATGATAATTAATAATCGCATTGTTTATAAATTGAGCATATTGTTCTCTCGGTACAGGGCGATTTAAGTCATACATACCTTTTCCAGTTCCTGTCACAACTTGATTAGATTGCAGTGCACTAATTGCCGCTTCTGCCCAATGTCCTTTTGGTACATCTTTAAATGTGTGCTTTTGTTTTGCTTCGAAAGCATATGCCTTTTGAAGCGCTACTGCCATTTCAGCTCGAGTAATTGGTGCTTTCGGTCTAAAGTTTCCGTTTGCATCACCTTTAAAAACACCACGTTTTGTTAGTGCCAAAATTTCCTTTTGGAAATCAGTTGAACTGCCAGAAATATCTTTGTATGGATTCGCTATTGCCCCTTCGTCTTTCATTTCAAGTGTTTTGTAAATAACTCCAGCCACTTGTTCACGTGTTGTAAGGTCTCCAACACCATACTTTCCATTTCCGTATCCAACTATTATTTTATTATAAGCTAAGTCTAAAATAGCATCATATGCCCAAAATCCGTATGGAACATCATCAAATACAATCATTTCCGGATATTCTTCCGCTTTTACAGGCGCCACATTCGTTCCTGCAAATATACCGCCTACCATTGTCGCAATCATCATTACACCCAATATTTTTTTCTTCATTGTCCTCTCTCCCTATTTCTATTTTATGTTAAATAGAAAAATAATAGATAATACGAAGTTATCCATACTACATATGAAGTATCTTCAAATAAAATGAACCTCATTATTTCAGGAGTATTAATTTGTTGGTGAATGTAAGATAAAATGCAAATCTTCTAGAAGAACCATTTCGACTACCTTTCTGCTTTATACCTCCTTCTTTCTTATTTCAAAAAGGAAGCTGTCACATCTAAGGTGCTATATATTAAAAATTCTACAATCTCTTTGTGAACTCCTTTACATTTTTAAATTTCACTTTATTGACACAAAAAGACGCAAATAGTATATATTTGCGTCTTTTGTAATTCTATATGAATTAATAACGATTTTGTCCAAATCTAGCACAAATAGTAAACTAGATTAATTATTTAATGCTTTCATTACCATTGCATTTTTTAAAAACACCGCAAATTGCTCACGTGTTACAAAAGTATTCGGCTCATATTGTCCATTACCCATCCCTTTAACAACATCATTAGATTGCAACGCACTAATTGCATCTGTTGCCCAATGGGTATCTGGTACATCTGTAAATGTATGCTTCTGTTTCACTTTAAATTCATAGGCGTTCACAATAATTTGTGCCAGCTGTGCACGAGTTACTGGATCCTTCGGACGAAATGTGTTATTTTCGTATCCTGCGAAAATTCGACGAGTCGTTAATGCTTTAATTTCATAAGCAAAATTTGTTGTGCTTTCATTGATATCTGTATATGGATTGTCTAATAGTTCTAGATTATTTGGTATTTTAAGAGCATGAGCAATTACAGCTGCCGCTTGCTCACGTGTTACATTATCTTTAGCACCAAATGTTCCATTTCCATAACCAACCATGATTTTATGGTATGCTAAATCATAGATTGCATCCTTCGACCAATGATCCTCGGCTACATCAGTAAATACAATCATTTCTGGCTCATGCACTGGCCATTCTTCTGCACTAGTACTATTTGCACTCACAAATACTCCACTTAATAAAGTCATCGCTGTGATTCCTTTTAATACGTGCTGTCTCATTACGTCCATCCACCCTTTTTTCTTTTCTCTCTTTTTCCCTTTATTTACTAATTTATTGTATAAAACATGTAAATAAATAGCAATATCTTTTTATTGAAATGAAAATGATATCTTCTAAAATTAAGAAGTAGCACTTTCCTTTACCGACAATTCCTTCTCTGTTCCCTTGCGAAAAGTTAGCGCCATCCCTACAAATATAAGTACAATCCCTACTACTTGCATACTAGTCGGTCTAAAGCCGGTAAAGACTGTATCTAATAATATTGCAACCGCAGGATCTAAAAACACTAATACCGAAATTAATCTCGTCGATAAACCTCTTAAACTGTCAAAAAATAAGTAATATACAAATCCCGTATGTATAAGTCCTGTTGCTGTGATCATCATCCAGTTCATCTCTGTTAACCCTTGAAACTTTCCAAAGTCTACGAATGGTAGTAATAAAAATATACCTAAAAATGTTTGTAAAAATGTCATCGCATATGCACTCGTATGCTGAATTCCTTTTCCTAATAAAGTGGTAAAAGCATAAAATAAGGCTGCAAGAAGTGCCCATACCATTCCAGATGACATTAATTTCTCTAACGACATACTACCGTCTACTCCAGCGACTAAAACTGTACCGATAAAACAAATGACAATGGACATAACCGCAAATACTGTAAGTCTCTCTTTAAATACAATACTACCAATCATTAATACGATAATTGGTGCAAGATGGTAAACTGAAATCGCAATTGTAATTGACATAGCTTCGAACGCTTTAAATAGAAATACCCAGTTAAAAACGAGAAATACACCGCATGCTAATATTTGCATTACTTCTTTTTTATTCCATTTCTCACTTTTATACTGTCCTGTTACGAGCCAACATAATGCTAAAAATATAGTCGCACAAATGCAACGAACGAATACTAATTCAAAAGACGGTAAACCTGTTTGAGTAGAAAAAAATCCAATTGATCCGAAAATAGACATCGAAAGGATCATTTTTATAGCTGGCATTGATTTTTTATTGAACACCCTTTCTCTCCTCCTATAACCTACCTTTTACAAACGAAAAATCTCCAAAACATTACGTATTATTATATATTAGAATTGGAAAATTGTAAAAAATTAGAATATACAAAATAGCATCCTCACAAAACTCCCATAAAAAAATCATCCTTTTTTACATAGGATGATCTTTTTATTCATTGAGAAGAATTTCTCTATATTAAAACTTAAATATACTACTACTTTTGAAGAGTAAATTGGGCAACTATTTGTTTTAATTCTCCTGCTGCGTTATGCATATGTTCAATTGAAGCCGAGATCTCTTGAACAGATTTTTCTTGCTGTTGAATAGACTCTTTTACCCTATCAGTTCGGTCAGATGATCTTTGGGAAATTTGAGCCATGTCTTCTGCAGAAGCAGAAATCTCTTCACTACTCGCTGCAATTTCATCTGTTGACATAGATACAGTTTGAATTTGCTCAGATACTTGCTGTACTTTTTCTGTAATTTTTCCAAATACTTTTTCTGTATGTATTACCACTTGTGTACCTGCCTGTACCTCATTATCTACTGCACCCATCATATGTACCGTGTGGCTCGTTGTTCCCATAACTTGAGTAATAAGCTTCTCAATTTGTTTTGCAGAATTACTAGATTGTTCAGCTAATTTCCGCACTTCATCTGCCACAATTGCAAACCCTCTACCACTTTCCCCAGCACGGGCAGCCTCAATTGCGGCATTTAATGCTAATAAGTTAATCTGAGAGGCAATACCTTGCATAACATCAATGATTTTAACAATTTCTTCTGATTGTTCTTTCATAGTCTCTACTTGTTTAACACCGCTATGTACTGAATTTTGGATTATATCCATCTGTTGAATCATTTGTTTCATTAACTTATTACCACTCTCTGCATCTAATGCTGACTGAGCAGACAATTCATTTACAGAGGATGATGTATTCACTATACTCTGCATTCCTTGTGTCAACTCTTCCATCGCACCCGCAGTTTGTTCCATTGCTTGCATTTGACTCTCTGCGCCATTTGCAACTTCTTCAATATCTATAGTGATTTTCTTCGCTGCACCACTAGATACTTCCGATGCAGATACTACTCCGTCTGCATGTTGGAATAAAAGCTGAATATTATTCTCTACTTCTTTCATATTTGTTCTTAGCCCTGTAATCATCTCATTAAAATCACTTACTAATACACCTAATTCATCTTTAGCATTATACTCACCATGTACAGTTAAATCCCCTTCTTTTGCTCTTTCCATCATACGACTAACCGTTTGTAAAGGAGCAACTATAAGCCTGCTAATAATATAACTTACTATACATATAATGACTGTAGTAACTACTACAAGAATGATAAAAGTAATAACGGAACGATCTATCATTTTTTGAGAATCTTTAAATACTTGATCAGCTAAGTTTGAAACATATGATTCTAGATCCACCGCATAGCCAGCTAACTCTAC
The DNA here is from genome assembly GCF_007680225.1 of Bacillus sp. DE0042. Taxonomy (NCBI): domain Bacteria; kingdom Bacillati; phylum Bacillota; class Bacilli; order Caryophanales; family Bacillaceae; genus Bacillus; species Bacillus sp. DE0042. The sequence goes on from NZ_VEJP01000001.1 coordinate 1,642,456, forward strand.
TCCCTTCGGTTTTAATTCCTTATGAAATTCGTTTACCATTTGAGATTCATTTGTTACCTTCGCTTTATCAAATAACTTCTTATATGTCTCCATATAACTTGGCAAAGATTTCTTCATCTTCTGAAATAGTTCATCCTCTTGCTTACTTAAATTGAAGCCATCATCATATTCTTTTAATAAAGAATCATATTTTTTAAGGTCCTTTTCAATATTACCAATAATACCTTCTTTATTTGTCCCCTCATTTTGTGACGCTGTAATTAATTCTAGCAAGTTATATTCTAGTGAATTTTGTGTACGAAGCATTCCTTCTAATAAAATTGCAGAATATTGATAATCATCGACTACAATCTCTGTATCATGCTTAATCTTGTTAATAGAATTAATTGCTACGCAGCTCATAATTACCATGCTCAATACTGCTAATGAAATAAGCGATAATAATTTATATTTCACTTTTAAATTTTTTAAAAAATACATTTTTTCACCTTTATTCCTTTATATATAGATTTTAAGAATTTTATAGCTTATTATTTACAAAATCGCAATAAAAAGCAATGATAAATATTCCCAATATCGAACTTATATCTCTATAAAAAAAAGAAGTAGCATAATAGCTACTTCTTTTTGCTTTGTTTCTCATATTGTTCAAACGTATGAATTCTTTCGAAAATCGGTGGATGTGTGTATAAGAAAAACTTCACTAACGCAGGCGGATTTACTTGGCTTAAACTCGTTTTTGATAAATATTGAAACGTTTTTACACCAGATTTCCCGTCCTTCGTCATGTCTAAAGCATATTGATCTGCCGCTCGTTCTTCTATACGAGAAACATAGTTTGTTGCTGGCTGTGATGCAAAAGAGAGTACAGAAGAAATTAAGAAAAATAAAGGTAAAATCGAAAAACATGCTACTTTTGAAATTTGCAGCGTATCTCCCCATTTTCGAATACACATATTTATAATACGGCTAATGAGATACATCCCTATAAACGATAGCAACACATAACTCGCAACGCCCCAATATATATGTTTCATAACATAATGCCCCATTTCATGGGCCATTATAAATAAAATCTCTTTATCTTTTAATTGCTTAAGCGTTGTATCCCACATTACAATACGAGCGTTAGGGCCAATTCCTGTTACATATGCATTTAATGCATTCGTTTTTTCCGACATATTTACTTCATATACATGTTTAGCTGGAATGTCAGCTTTTTCTGCTATCGCTAAAATTTTCGTTTCTAATTCTTTATTTTTCAGCGTCGAGAAGTCGTTATACAGTGGATCAATAACGACAGGCTGTATGAATGTTAAAAAGATTGTAAATGGAACAGAGAGTGCCCATCCCGCTAGCCACCATCTCTTAGGGAATTTACGAATGAGCCATAACAGAACAGTAACTACGATTAACATCGTCGCATAACTCTCCCAAAAACCGATAACGTGATCTTTTATCCAGCTTTGTGTACTTTGCGTTGAAATGCCATAATCAACGGATACTTTTCGGCTAATCCATTGCATCGGCAGGGCTAGAACTGTTGTGAGTAGTGATAAATAAAAGAAATAAATCGCAACTTGCAGGACACTTATTTTCGTCGTTTCCTTCGACCATTTCTCAAACTTTCTTGAAACACCGAGCACAAGTACAAATAATAAAATAATCCATTCAAGAGGCGTCGCTAAAAAGTACAGTAAGTTTTTCACGCGCGAATAATCTTGGCTTAGCGTAAGCTCCCTTGCATTCATAAACGTTTCTGGATCTGCCTTTGTTCCTTTATATATTTCCGGAATCAGTTCATGATTCCATCCAAATAAATACCAATATATAAGCAACGCAAACCCAACGTACAAAAAAAGCGACCACCCAATAACCTTCCTCACGCTATTCCCTCCTCTATGCTGCCTGTCTATTATTATTGTAAGTTCGTACATGCTAAATTAGAACAAGCTTATTACGCGAATTGCTCGAGATCCTTTTATTTATATAAAAAAACTCTTCTACAAAAAGAAGAGTTTTACCTACCTTTAGACACTTTCTTCGGTTCATACTCTGGGATAAGAAACGTACTTACAACCCAACATATTAAACCAGCGCCTTTTATATAGCGTATATATTCATAGTCCTGAAAAAATAACGTCGTTACAATAAGTGTAAAAAATCCAATTAAAACTAGTACGTATCCTAGTTGCTTTTTAGATAACATAACGTGTCTCCTTAAGGAAGTACATCCACTAATAAACTAAAATCTTGTAAAGAAAAAGAACTATATTTCATAATACCTTGCACTGCTAAAAGTAAAATAAGACCAGTCACACACATATAATTTATGCCTTCTTCACTCTTTTTTTCAGCAACTATTCCGCCGCTTATACATAATATTCCTAACAAATGGAGTGCTAAATACATAAAGAAATAAGCTTCCTCCCAGCGAAGAATAACATTGACTGTCGTGATCAGCACAATACTAAGCAAAATCAAATAAAAAAACTTATTTGATGATATTGTTTCATTCATATAATTTTATACATCCCTTTCAAATTTCGAATTAATGATGTTTCAAAGCTATAAAGTAAATGATAGTTTTCATACTATAAAACAAAAGGAAAGCCACTATTACTTTCTCGAATACTTTATGAACCCACATATACTTCTCTTCATTTTTTTTGAAGATGCGCTTCATCATTTCTTCTACAATTAAACCAAATATTAGTAAAGCCCCTAACACAATAAGAAGAGAAATAATATTTTCTTTTAAATGAGTACTAGAAAATAAGTAATACTCTGGAAATACAATCGTATCTACTACAGGTTGCAACCAATGGCAAACGCTTTTATCACACATATCTGTAAGAGACGTAGATTCTATAATGTCTTTCAATATTTTTTCAAACGTTTTCTTCATCTTACTTATCCCCCACTACGTCTGAAAAACTCTTTTCTTGCTCTACATATATAGCTGGCATTTCTTTACTCCAATATTTGCGGTTAACAAATAAAAAGATGAGTACTAAGTTTAATCCCGTCATAAAAATAATAAGTCCTGGAAAGAACGTCGTATAATTTGAGAAATCTGCAAAACTCATTATCTCTTCTTTATTTATTAGAAAAGAAGCACCGATTACAAATGCATTGTTTAACATGTGAATAGCAATTGGCATGAGTAAGCTATTTGTACGAATATATACGATTGATAGTACAACACTAAATACTACTGCGCCTAGGAAATCAACATGTAGCAACGCAAACAACATCGCTACTACAATGATCGCTATACTCGTTCCCCATTTTGCTGCAAAGCGTTGCAGTAAAAATCCGCGAAAAACAAATTCACCAATAATTGGTGCGATGAATACGACTATAATAACTTGATATACATAGCCCCCTGTACTATCTATAATCGGTTCACGTAATGCGTTCATAATAAATTCCGGTGTAATCCACGCAAAGCTATACATGTACAAAATAAGATACCCGTAACTAAATACGCATAACATAATCGCAATGTATAAAACTTGCACCAGGTTAAATGTTTCATTTTTATTAACAAATAATGAAAAGGAAACACGGTGTTTTCTATACTCATAAAAAATCCATGTAATCGGAAGGATGTAGAATATAAGAATATTTATAAAAGTAGAATTTTGCATATGAAATGTATTTTCTATTAATTCATTACTGACTCTTGCAACTAAAGTTAATAGTGCAAATACAATTAAAAAATATCTAGCTCGCATCGTTTGAAACGGATTCACACTCATCTCCTCCCCTATGTTACTTTTATCATATCATTTGATTCTTAATTTTTTGCGAAAGAAAACCTTAAAATTTCCTTAAAAATTCCATAAGTTACAGAAAGGTGATATGATATTCGAGGAAATTAGGAGGGATTTTTATGTATGAAGCAAATATTTTGCTCGTTGATGATGAAACAGCAATTTTACAATTATTAACTACCATTCTTGAAAAAGAAGGTTTTTCTCATATTACAACTGCAACATCAGCTGAAATGGCGTTATCTCTCACGCAGCAAAACGATTACGATTTAATTATTTTAGATGTCATGCTTCCTGGACAATCTGGTTTTGATATTTGTCCAATCATTCGCCAAAAAACAGATTGCCCTATCTTCTTCCTCACAGCTAAAACATCTGATGTAGATAAAATATCTGGATTTTCACACGGTGCAGATGATTATATTACGAAGCCATTTAATCCACTTGAAGTAGTAGCCCGTATGAAAGCACAACTCCGAAGACATATGAAACAAGCAGTACCAAATGAACAAAAAGCACACTCCAGTTCGTTTGGCAGATTTGAAATTGATCGATATTCCGCAGAGCTTACAGTAGGTGGACATGTTGTCGAATGTTCCGCCCAGCTATTTCAGCTATTACTCTTCTTTTGCGAGAATCCGAACTACGTATTTTCGAAAGAAGAAATATACGAAAAAGTTTGGGGAGCACCCGCCTACAATGGCGATGACAATACCGTTATGGTCCACATTCGAAAACTACGTGAAAAAATTGAACAAGACCCAAGTAAACCAGAATATATAAAAACTGTTCGCGGACTTGGCTATAAGTTCATTACAAAGTAGGGTGACGATATGAACTTTAATAAACGACTTATTATCCAGTTTATTCTGCAACACGTATTTGTTTTAGTTACATTACTGATTGCTGTAGTAGCGGCTTTCACTTATCTATTTTTTCTTGTTACGAGTACTTCATACGAACCGAACATTCCAGATTCTGATAATTTTACGATTTCCAGATATATCTCTTCAGAAGATGGCGATATTTCGTTAAAAGCTGAAGTAAAAGACTTAATTAAAGAGAAAAATGATTGGATTCAAGTTGTAGAGGAAGACGGAAAAGTTCTCTATCACTTTAATACACCTAGCGACGTACCAACATCTTATACGAAAACATCTTTATTCTCGTATATACAGAATCATATAGAAACCCCTTATACATTTACATATTGGGAAATTGAATTAGAAGAAAAGAACGTACTTGTTATTTACGGCGGTACGGTAAAAAGCACTGTATTACTGAAAACGATCCAGAAAGAACACCCTTCTGTATCTACGGATACGTTCACATTAACAGAAGAAGAAAAACAGTTACTTTCTAAAGAAAAAGCAACGCTTCAAATCTTTAATAGTGGCGGCGAAGAAGTATTCTCCTATCCAAACGAAAAGAAAAAAACGTTTTCTGCCATACAAGCTGCTCTTAACGAAAAGGAACCGTGGAATCATAAAGAAAACACGTCTAGCTTTTACGACACAAATAGCAATCATCTTCTTGTTATAACTGCAAAAAATGAGCACTACTACCCAGATGATGAAATAGACGATGTATTTACTAAAAAGTTTCTAATTGGATGCGGATTAATCCTTCTTATCGTATTTGTTTATTTAGTCATTCTTTCTATTTGGTACGGTAATAAATTTGGAAAACCGTTATTACATGCGATGCGCTGGCTTAAAAATATCGCTGGTGGAAAGTACGAAGAGCCCGTTAGTAAAAAAGGGAAGCCTGTCAGGTTCCGGCGATCTGGTAAAGAAAAATGGTCATTCCGCTTGTTTCGAGACGTTACAAGTTCACTAGATCACCTTTCTATTACACTGAAAAAAAATGATGCGATGAGGCAAGTACTGCAACAAACACGCGAGGAATGGATTACCGGTCTCACACACGACTTAAAAACACCACTTAGCTCTATATATGGCTACGCATTATTACTAGAATCAAAGCAGTACAACTGGACCGATCAAGACATCCAGCAGTTCGGCAGCGTTATGAAAGAGAAATCTCAATATATGACTACATTAATTGATGACTTAAGCTTAACGTATCAATTAAAAAATAACAGTCTTCCTGCGCAGCACGTAAACATTGAAATGAATCAATTCGTCCAAAAAGTATTATTGCAATTTATTAATAATCCGACACTTCAAAATCAAAATATTGAATTCGTACCGAGCTCAAATAAAATTCAATATTTCATTGAAGAAAAATGGTTCCAGCGTATTATCGAAAACTTACTCGTAAACGCTGTAAAACATAATAATGAAACAACAAATGTAATCGTAAAACTTTCCCAAAACGCTACTTCATTCACACTCTCCATTTCAGATGACGGAAAAGGAATGGATGACAAAACGAAAGAACTTCTATTTGAGCGATATTACAGAGGAACAAATACAGAAGAAAGCAACATCGGAACGGGGCTTGGCCTCGCCATTACGAAACAGCTCGTTCATGCTCATAACGGAACGATTTCTATCGATAGCGAACTAGGAAAAGGAACAACGATTATACTTGTGTTTCCGTTTCGTTCGTAGAAAAGACGCTAAGTGGCGTCTTTTTTTTTTGCGGAGTTCAGCGGTAAATGAAATTATATCAGCGATTTTCAAGATATATCGACTTACCGACAAAAATCATCAAATATAGCAACCTATATGAAAAAAGCGAACCACTCAGTGGCTCGCTTTTCTTTCTATTACTTCTTCTTCACCGGTATCCAAAGTTCAATTTGAGCGAACTCACTTTTATCTGCATGGGAACGCTCATCGTATAGTTCAAACTCATTAACACCGCAATGTTCGTATCCTGAATGCGGGAACCATTCTGAGAATACAGCATTCCACGTTTGGTGAATAGACGATACCATTTCTTCATGAGGGACTTTCGGCGTTGTAAATACAGCATATGTCGCTGCTGGGAAAGTACGCTTCGCAACTCCATTTGGTACATTTTCAAATCCTGTAACTTCCATTCCAATTATATAAGTGAAGTCCCCTGTTTCTAAATTAAAATCAGTACATAATCCAAGCTCTACCCATTGGCTCGTATCTTTACGATTCGGAATTGTCGTTCCAAGATCTTTCTGTAAATATTCTTGCCAAAATGCTGGGATGTCTTGATGGTTTTTCCCTTCTTTACTTGTCGTCTTCAGCTCATAACCCGCCACTAAAAATTCTGGTTTATTTACAATACGATATTCCATTTGTATGCCTCCTAAATACGGATTTAATTTTCTTTGCTTTACATTCACGCTGTAATACATCGGTGTTTCAATTTCTTGTTTTCGATATTCACTCGGTGTCATTTGAAATATTTTTTTAAAGGCTCTCGTGAACGTTTCATGAGATTGAAAGCCATGCTCAAATGCAATATCAATAACTTTTTCATCCGTATGAGAAAGTTGATAAGCTGCCCGGGCTAACCTCCTCTTTCGAACATACTCCATTACTGTATCACCTACTAACGCCTGAAATACACGATGAAAATGCGACTCAGAAAAACCTGCAATACGCGCTAAATTACGCAGCGTCTGTTTTTCCATTACATCTTCTTCAATATAATCAATTGACCTTTGAATTTGTGTCTCATAGCTTTCCATCTCTGTTCACCCGCCTTATATGTATTATGATAAAAGAGAATCCTATCCAATTCTTGACGTTTTTTACTATAATTTCATGAAAAATTGTAACTTTTTTATATGTATTTCGTTGTTATGTATGAAGGGAGGGAAATGTAGTGAAACGCAAACAATCATTAGAAGAAATTTACTCCGAACATATGCAAGATTTATTTCGCTATCTTCTCTCCCTAACCGGAGATTCCCACTACGCGGAAGATCTCATGCAAGAAACATTTTACCGAATGCTCGTCCATATTGACTATTATAAAGGAGAAGAAATTAGGCCGTGGTTATTTACAATTGCCTACAACGCCTTTATCGATTGGTATCGAAAAGAAAAAAGATATAAAACAACGACAATTACAGAATTCCATTTACCAAACGTACCAAGTACAGAGCACTCTTATTTCGTAAAACACGAGATTGCTAGTTGGTTAGACAGTTTATCTTCTCTTCCCCTTGAAAGAAGAAATGTATTACTACTACGAGATTACTACGGATTCTCGTATAAGGAAATAGCAGAAATGACCGGTCTCTCACTAGCGAAAGTGAAAATTGAATTACACCGGGGACGAAAAGAAACGAAAATCATAAAGGAGTGATAGAGATGGGTTGTACAGAGTTTAAAAAACTATGGGAGAAGTACGAAAACGGAACGCTCACGCATGATGAACAAGAGCAGTTAGAAAGTCATATTGAGACATGTGAAGAATGTGAAGTTTACTTAGATGCGTTGCTTTCGAAGAGTGAACCGATAAAGAAAAGACTACCACCACAAAATCTTAAAGTCCCGTTTTGGAAAATAAAATGGAAACAGCGTTGGCAAACCGTTAGTTTTGTCCTCGCTGTTTGTATAGCAATCTATTTTGTTGGTCATTTTTCATCTTCTTTTTACTTCTATAATATGAAAAAATTAGCTGAAGTAGATGAGATTCCAGCACTCGCTCTAGAAGCGACAATGCCAAATAGTCGTTCCGCTGGAGGAAGTACGAAGGTTAAACCCTTTTTTCGTACAGAAAATGAAATGAATTTATTTAAAACGGTCGGCAAAAAAGAATTTCCAATCGGGACAGTAACAACGCGTAGTTTCTTATCATCTGTAGCTATCACAAATCAACCTTGGGCAAACAGAGCCTATTCAAAAAAACTTTCCTTTGTTCATCCAAAAATCAAGGAAGAAGCTTCTTTGAAAGAATCATCTAAAAAAGTTTGGGATACACTTGGAAAGATACATGAGGGGACCGTTGCAGAAGTAGCGATATCTTTCGATAAAGCTTACACTTTACAAGAAGTCGAATCAATTCTATATAGCGCATTTGAAGCACAAGAAATGCCGCCAACTCCTTTATGGTACGCTTTAGACACAGGACAAGAAAGAATAAATGAAGACGATTTTATCTTGCATAGCGGAGAGGTTATCGGATTTCGAGAACATATAGATCTTCCTGATAGTGAAGCAGAACGACCGAAGACAAATGAAGATAAAGTAATCGAAATGATGCGCATTCTTTCTGAACATAAAAAAACTGTGAGTGAAGCTACTCGGACTTATGAAAAAGAGCTGAACTTAGATAAGCGTTATCAGTATGTAAAAGATAACGGTGTCAAAGTATACGGAATGGTCATTACTGGCCCGTCAAAAGAGTTATTAAAATTACAAAACTCACCTCATATTCGTTATGCGACTCTTGGGGATATCGAGGTTTGGAATTGGTTTGATTATTAATGAGAAAAAGGAGGGCGAGATGCTCTCCTTTTTTAATCCGAAATCACTTTCACATACATCCCTCTCACCGCTTTTTCATAAGCAATTTCGCTCATCTGTCTTATGTTTTCTGATACGACAGACGATGAAACAACTTCACCTTCACGAAGTAATGGAGGATCAATGAGTCGGACTTTATTTTTCTGATACAAATCATAATCGTTTCTATCTTCTTTTACTTTTACATTCGGATGAACTTTTCTTAATAAAGCATGTACTTCTGGATCACTACATTGCTGCAATTTCGAAATTAGCTCATCATCTTCAAGAAGAAAATCATCTGCATGAATAATCCTTTTATGAAGAGCTAACTTTAACGTTTTCGCTAACATATCATTTCCGTAAATATTCATTGGTTTCATAAAGAAATCGATTACTTCTTTGTAATACGTTTCTGTAAACCACTCTGCCATTTCGACACTTTGAAGAACCATTTTCCCCTCTACTGCGATGACATCTTCTAAAAAACTGTGAACTTCTTCTAAAGAAATATACCCATATGTATACATATCTCGTAACGTATAATCCACTCTGTCTGCACATAATTCTGGTGCTGACCTTTCCAGTAACGTCCACTTCGAATCATCTAATAAAATGTCCTCATAGTTATAACCATACTTTGAAAGAATCGCTGGAATTTCTGAGTTTTTCACGACAGAACTAAATATCTCTTCATGATAACTTTCACCCTCATTATGAAAAACGTAATCAATCACGTGTGAAAAAGCAGTATGTGATACGTCATGCAGTAAACCTGCAATTTGCTCTTCTACTGAACCACCTAGTTTTTTCACTAACAACATAACACCAACTGAATGATCAAAGCGTGTTACATTCCATTTCTCATTTATTAAGTAGCTTGCGCCATTTTGATGAATACCTTTTAATCTTTGCACAGACTTACTTAAAATTAATTCTTCTACTACTTGATCCACTTTAAACTCACCGTAAATAACATCTGATATAACCACTTATAATCCCCCTTTATTTCAGCAGAGTCTTCTAATCGTACCTTTTTTATAAAATCGATATCAATATATATTATAGATCTAAATATATTGATATTATATATTATACATGTCTGTTATTTCTGTTATTTCTTTTAATTCATTTTTTATTGAGTGCTCCTTATATGGAGCCTTTTTTTATTGAAAAATATGGGGACTTTCATTCCAAATCGTGAACAGGACGCTAGAAATAAAAACGTACATATTCAGGCAAGAAAAAGGATAACATTGCCAGTTTTATTCTATTTTGATTTAATACAGGTATAGCTATTAAGGGAAAGAGGGGAAACATAAGAAAAATTTTCTTCACCATTCTATTCATCATTATTGTATTAATTAGTTTAGGATATTGGAAATTCTTCACTTTATCTGGGCTTTCAGGTGGTGAAAAGATTCAATCTATCCACTCACCAGATAAAACGTATACTTTACATATATACAGGCATAATGGCGGCGCAACGACTAGCTTTGCTATAAGAGGAGAGCTTGTAGCAAATAATAAAAAATTTATGAACACGAAAAATCTATACTGGAATTATCGTGAAGGAGATGCAACTGTACAATGGTTAGACGATCATACAGTGATGATTAATAAACATAAATTACATGTAGAGACGGACACGTATGATTTTAGAAAAAACTAGTTTTACAATCGTACTCAATACTAGAGAAGCGTTTTTTAACGTACAATGCTTTATAAAATTACTTCCTTGAAAAATATTCAAATCTATTTAATCATATTGCCTAAATACTGATAGATGTAAGGCAATGAATGGAGTTAAAGGTAAAGCAGTTTACAGTTATAGTACGAAAGGTTGGGAATCTATGGACAGTTATTTTCCAAAAATGGGGAAGTTAATTGGTGGATTATGTGTACTTCTCATTTTGCTTTCATCTCTATGGCTTATATGGACTGGGGAAACAAATATTCGTTATAGTGGAGATCATAAGGGCACAATGCCTTTTTGGAACAAGTGGATCCCTGTTATGGTCGGTATACTCCTTGTCCGTTTCTTACCGTTTCATCATAAAAACTATAATCCTCTTCAACAGTTTGAACCAAAGCGCATCATGATTCAAGCTATCGTCTTGTTCTTGAGCGGATCCCTCTTCACAATTAGTCTTCTCACCACGAACTTTGAAGGAATGGAATTACAATTTTGGTTTATGATATTTAAAATTATTTTATTATTATTCACCCCATTTATGCTTCTTTTGTTTTATAAAAGTAACTCCAAAAAAGAACGACCAAAATCTGTAAAAGCAATAGAGAATAATAGATGGTATCGTTTTACACCACTTATTGTCATTATAATCTGGGGTTACTTCAACTTCTTTTCTACATTCTCTACACCTTTTGTTTCAGCTAGAATGGAACCCACGGTATTAATATTAATTTTACTTGTAGGATTTCTTATAAATAGTGTACTTGAAGAGTTTTTTTATAGGGTTTGGTTGCAAACACGTTTGGAATTATTACTAGGTACTTGGCCGGCTATCCTTCTTACATCATTGTTATGGGCGAGCTGGCATATCGCATTACACGGCTCTGGTCATTGGGATATTGATACCGCTACGGTTATTGTGAACCATGGTATCGTAGGTCTATTCCTCGGATATTTGTGGGCACGTTATCGTAAAGTATGGGCAATTATTATTGTCCATGGACTAATTAATGCACATCCACTACAACTAATTGAAATTTCATTCACGTAACGGGCGCGATTGCGAAACAAAAAAGGATTATACATATTAGTCATGTATAATCCTTTTTTCCAATTCAAATCCTAGTAACGGATGAAATTTTCAGCTTAATGCGTGTGTGATTCTACTTCTAAATAAAATTTTATAACACTATTCAAACGTAACTTCCACCTGCACAATCTCAGATCTACTTCCAAGTCGAAGCGGTGGTCCCCAGAATCCGAAACCAGAAGAAACAATCGCGTGGAATGCACCTTTTTGTGCGTATCCCCAGTCTAATTCGTACATTCTTCTCGTTACAATATGATTCGGCGCCATTTGTCCGCGGTGCGTGTGACCGGATAATAGTAAATCCACGCCAGCATCCGCTGCTTGTTTCAACTCAAATGGTTGGTGATCCATTGCGATGACTGGCATGGATTTATCTACCGTACTCATTAAACTTTCAAAACTTTGGCGATCTCGCTCTGTTTTATCTCTTCTTCCAACGATATAAAAATGATCTTCAATTGTAATCACTTCATCTAACAGAATACGAATATCAATCTTATCCATCTCTTGTAAAAATTCTGGAACTGCTCGCCCGTAATATTCGTGGTTTCCTAACACACCATATACGCCTAGTGGAGCTTTCATTTGTTTCATAATTGGCCCCATATTTTTTTGAATGAACACACCTGGATGATCATCGATAATATCACCTGGCAGTAAAATAATATCAGGCTCCATCTCATTTACATGACGGACAAGTCTTTTTAAATGCGAAACGCCAGATAATTTACCGAAATGCATATCAGAAGCCATCGCAATGCGTAAGCTTTTACGTCCCTCTACTTTTTTCGGTATGTGCACCTCGTACTTTCTAACTACTGGGCTATATGCGTTGAATACCCCATATGCAAAAATAAAGATAAACGCAAGTAACACGGCCGTTCCTGTCCAAATAATTGCCGCATCTTTCTCCACTGAAAACTGTAAAAGAAAGACCGTAATATTTGCTAACGGCAATAACATAAGCGCATATTGTATGACCGCAAACCAAATTGAACCTATCGTTCGTAGAAATGGCAAGAACTTAAACACTTGCACGAGAATGTACGCATATGAAATAAAACCGACTACGAAAGCGTAATATCCCCAAGATTCCCAGCCAAACACCGCACTGAGCCAAACCCAACCGTTCCAGCCGATGTAAAACATGAGTAGTGTGTATACAATTAAAATAGTAAATATATTGAAATAACGAAAATTCTTCACAGATAGCCTCCTTCTTGATTTCTTCTATTATATCTTGTTATGCACGTTTAACGTAAATATTAAGCACAGCAATCTTTACAATAAAAACCTCTAACTGCTAGATGCAAATCTAACAATTAGAGGTGCAATTCAAAACAAAATTACTTTTACAGATTTTCGTTATAGAAACTTGTTAATTTTTCAACTGCAATTTTTACTGGTTCTGGTTGGTCGTATAAATCGTAATGACTCGCACCTTTCACAACAAGTAAATCTTTTTTCTCTGATGCTGCTTTCTCATAAAGCTCATGACCATCTTTATAAGAACCGAATGCACCTTGCTTGCTGCCAACAATAATTTGCAACGGCTGTGTTAATAACGTGTCTGCTAAATGGAACGCATCAAAACCAATTACCGATCCCATGCTCGTAAAGTTTAACTTATTTGGAGAGTTAACACTTTGCCCTCGCGGTGTTGTATAGTACTCAACTGCTTCTACAATATCTATATCCGTCATACTTGCTGCCTTTAATTCCTCCTGATTTTTAGGAATCCAGTTCGTAATCATCGCCTCTGCTCCGCGTGCTTCAGCAGTACGTTGTTTACCAATCGCCTCTAACACCCCAATCGGATCAGCTTCACGATTTAATCGGCCGATATTTGCACCAACAACCGTGCCAACTGCTTTAATACGGCGCTCTGTCATTGCAGCACTTACTGCATATCCTCCGCCCGCACAAACACCTAACACACCGATACGTTCTTCATCTACATAAGGAAGAGTAGTTACATAATCTACCGCTGAGCGAATATCTTCAACGCGCGCAGCTGGTTCTTCAATATATCTCGGTGCACCTTCACTTTCACCTTGATACGATGCATCAAACGCAAGCGTTACATAACCTTGTTCTGCTAACTTCTCCGCATACAATCCTGCTGTTTGATCTTTACAGCTACTACCTGGATGCACACAAACAATCGCTGCATTTTGTTTCTTTTCCTCCGCACCTACAGGGATATTTATAATACCTGCAACTTGTAACCCTCTTGCATAAAAACGTACACTTTTCTTCGTAACTGCCATATATAAAACCACCCTTACTTTATTTTCAATTTACACTTGTGAGAGTTAATACTCACGTGTATATTTATAATAAAGCGAGCAACCACTTGTTTCAATGACCACATTTACACATTTGGGCGATAATACACACATAAAGAAATATGTGTATCAATAACGGAGGAACATCATATGGAGAAAATCGATAGAAGAATTATAAAATCACAAAACGCCATTCAATCCGCATTTATCGAAATGTTAATTGAAGATGGCTTTGACGAAATTACAGTAAAAAACATTACAGAAAAAGCAAACATCGGAAGAAAAACTTTCTACCTACACTACCTAGATAAATACAATTTATTAGACAAAATTGTGGACGATCATTTAAATCAATTAAGAGAAATATGCGATATAAAACAAACAAAAGGCTATATAGAAGGAACTGTCATATGGTTTGAATACTTCAAAGAACATAAACCATTTTTCGCAGCGTTATTTAGAAGCAACAGCACATTATTATTTCAAAAGAAGTTCCTAACGTTCATCATGGGGGAACTAGAGAAAAAACTAAACACGAATACGTCAGTAAATAAAAACATTGATAAACACATCGTTTTAAAATTTTTAGGAACAGCTGTCATGGGCATTCTAGAATCTTACGTGTTGGATGAGATTGATAATGATGTTGAGTATGTTGCGACGCAAGTTGGGGAGTTGATGAGGAGGAATATATAACAATGCAAAAAGGAAAATTTGAAGTTCAAATTTTCCTTTTTTATTTATGCTAAATCTAGTATACGTTTTAATTTATTTCTTCAACTTATCCGTCTTCGCAATAAATTGTGCTGCTTCCGCGCGGCTTACCGCTTTATCTGGAGCCCCGCCATTATCTGTTCCAACTGAAATGTTTTCTTGGATTAAAATATTGGCATACTTCGCACCCCAATGATTGTTTAAGTCAGCAAATTCTTTTGGTAGTTTCATATTTTCATTTGTTTGCTCTTTATAAGTTTTAAAAATAACATCGTATGTATCAGCTACTTTTATATGAATATACGCAACACAACCACTTTATTGATAATAATTATCAATAAAGCACAAAAAATATCATTTCCTACACAAATACGCCTTTCGCTCATTTTTAAACAGTAAATAATGTGCCGTATGAACTTTCCGTTCTAAATAATCGATAGAATACGAGCTTGATGGATCGACTAAATCACCTATCGCACCTGAAAGATGATCGATTACTTGCGGCAGTATTTCTAAGTTTTTCTTCTCACTTTCAACGTTCATTTCATCCATAATGTCACAAATAAGGTATTGAACTCTCCGTAAACGTAATTCCTTTTTCTCCACGTATATCTCCTCCTTATTAGTCATATTACGGTTTAAATATATGGGGCTATAGCTTAACCAATTCTAAAAAATATAAAGGCAACCACCTTCGTAAAGATGGTTGCCCCCATTTTTAAACTTGCATCGCTTTTTCTTTTAACGCTCTTCTTAACAATTTACCCGTCGTATTCTTCGGCAATTCTGTTAAAAATTCGATACTCATTGGCACTTTATATTTTGCTAAATGTAACGTGCAATAATGCATAAGTTCTTCTTCTGTTACGTTAGCTTGTTTCAGAACGACGTAAGCTCGCACTGCTTCTCCTAAGTTTTCATCAGGAACACCGATTACGACAACTTCTGCTACGGATTCGTGTGTATATAACACTTCCTCTACTTCACGAGGGTATACGTTATAACCGCCAACTAGGACGATATCCTTTTTACGATCAACGATATAGAAGTAACCTTCTTCATCCCTTTTCGCTAAGTCTCCTGTATACAACCAGCCGTCCTTTAATGTCGCTGCTGTATCTTCTGGCGCGTTATAATATCCTTTCATAACGTTAGGCCCGCGAACAATTAATTCACCGACTGCGCCAACAGGTACTTCTTCCCCAAGTTCGTTCACAATTTTATTTTCTACATGCCAAATATTTGTACCGATCGACCCAGGTTTACGCGGACGATCTAATGGGTTAAAACAAGTAACTGGTGATGCTTCTGATAAACCGTATCCTTCTGAAACGATTACGTCAAAACGTTTTTCAAAGTTTTGCAGAAGAGCAACTGGCATTGACGCACCACCTGAAATACAAAGGCGAAGCGTCTTCACATCTTCTGCGCTTGCTTCTTCAAATAAATATAAATAATTGTACATTGTCGGCACACCAGCAAAAATCGTTGGTTCGTACGTGCGACAAATACGGAATACTTCTTTCGGGCTAAATTTCGGTAACATTAAAATAGTTGCCCCGTTCACAATTGGCGCATTGACCGCCACTGTTAAGCAAAATACATGGAACATCGGCAGTGCCGCAACGACGCGATCATCAGCCGTATATTGTAAATACGACGCCACATCGCTCGCATTACTATATAAATTTTTATGTGTTAACATCGCACCTTTTGGTTTTCCAGTCGTGCCTGAAGTGTATAGAATAACCGCTACATCTTCTTCATCTAGTTCTGGGCCTTCGTAAGTTAAATCTCCAGCCCCTATCATTCTCGTAAACGTTTTCATTTTTTCGGTTTCTGTATGGTTAAAATCTGATGAGGTTTCGCATATGATGATATTTTCAAGTGAAGGAAGTCTTGTTGTAAGAGATTGTATAACAGGTAGAAGGACGTCGAGTACGATGATTGTTTTTACATCTCCATTTTGTAAAATATAATGCATTTCGTCTGCTGTATAAATTGGATTAACTGGAATGACAGTTGCTCCAGCTTTCATTGTTCCGTATAAACCGACCAAAAAATGTGGTGAGTTTCCAACAACTAATGCGACATTGTCCCCTTTTCCAATGCCCATTTCTGCTAAATTGCTAGAAAACCTTGTGACCATTTTGTTTAATTGGTCATACGAGACCGACTGATCCATAAATATATAAGCCGGTTTATCCCCCTTCTTTTTCGCCGTTTCAGCCAAAGATTGAACGAGATTCACACAAACCCCACCTTTATAAAATTTAGAATATTTAAAAATTCTAAATTAATTATATTAAAAGAAAATTAAAGTAGCAAGTGATATTCCATTAACTGCATATACAACGATCACCTCCTGTTGATTCACTTTGGAAAGATAAGGGAATTCTATTCACCTACACATTATGAAACTAAGGCTAAAATCATTTCAGGATAATATGCACTCATCTTTTCACTAAGTTTTTCTAGTTCCTCTTTATTCAAGCTCGTATGCTCTCCATACAAGTTGATTGCATCCGCTCCATTTTCATGAAAGAACAATGTAACATACAATGTCGGTAACCCTTTATTGTCATCTATCGAAAAGACAAGATCTGGTGTTTTATTCACAGTGCTAAACGTTTCATTCCTTTTCCATTTCTTATTTTTAAACATAGTTTGTATATCATCTATCTTTCGTTTGTTATCTGTATGCGTAAAATATATGACATTATCCTTCGCAGGCTTTCCAATAGATAAAAGTGTTCGACTTGAGGACGTTTCATCGTTACAAGCTGTCATTCCGATGACAAAGCTGAGCAATAATACGACGTACATTACCCTTTTCATTTCGATCCGCCTCCTTTTGAATATATATATTCCTTTACGAGGGGCAAATGTCCTGTGATTTTATGGTGAATGAAATTATATCGATGTTTTTTTGAATATATCGATTTACCGACAAAACGTGACAATCTACGCAAAAAGAAAGAGGCTGCCAGTTACGGCAGCCTCCCTTATTTTTAGAAGAATAAATGTAAGAAATCTTCTGTTGTAATATTACCGAAGTAACGTGCGATATCTACACCTTCTAAAGCTACAGTGAATGCATCTTTATCAAACTGTACGCCTGTTAGACGCTCTTCAATGTCATGCACATCTAGTGATCCGAAGAAGTCACCGTAAATTTTACATTCTGTTACTGTTCCTTTTCTCACTTCAAGACGAACGTCAACTTGTCCAACTGGGAAGCGGTGTGAATGTTGTAAGTTGAACTTCGGAGATTTTCCGTAGTTCCAGTCCCAATTTTGGTAACGTTCTTCAGAAAGTTTATGGATCTCTTTCCAATCATTTTCTGTTAATTCATACGTTGGAATTTCTGTTTCCCCTTCGAAAATTGTTTCTAGAAGAAGTTGTCTAAACTCTTCTGTCGTCATTTTTTCGTTTAAGAATTCTGTAATGTTCGCAACGCGGCTACGGATTGATTTAATGCCTTTTGATTGAATCTTATCCATTTTTACTTTTAACGCTGATACGACGTGATCGATTTCAGAATCAAATAGTAACGTACCGTGACTGAACATACGACCTTTCGTTGAGAACTGCGCGTTACCTGAAATTTTTCTGCCTTCAGCTAAAATGTCGTTACGACCACTTAGTTCTGCATTTACACCTAATTTACCAAGCGCTTTCGTTACAGGTTCTGTGAATTTTTTGAAGTTGCTGAAACTGTCTCCATCATCTTTCGTAATAAAGCTGAAGTTTAAGTTTCCTAAATCATGATATACTGCGCCTCCGCCTGATAGACGACGAACGACATGAATTCCTTGTTCTTTTACGTAATCTGCATTAATTTCTTCTACTGTGTTTTGGTTTTTACCAATGATAATCGAAGGTTTGTTAATGTAGAACAGTAAATATGTTTCGTTAATATCTAAATTCTTCACACAATATTCTTCAATTGCTAAGTTTATTCTAGGATCTGTAATCCCTTTATTATCAATAAATAACATCATATCACCTCATGAGTTCCAAATGTAACCACTATGCGCTAGCGTAATGTGGCCACTGAAAATTTGTTTTGCTTCTGTTACTAAATCAGATGTGTTGCCTGTATGTGGTAAGTGCGTTAATAAAAGTTCTTTTACATTCGCATCTTTCGCAATACTTGCTACTTCTGTACTATTCATATGCCCTGCTTTTGCAGCTTCTTGATGTGCATACATATTACACTCACAAATGAAAAGATCAGCATCTTTTGTGAATGGAATAAATTCAGGAATATAACTGGAATCAGCGCTATATACTACAGCGTCACTACCAGCTGTAATACGCATCGCAAAGCATGTAACAGGATGAACAGTTTTTAAGAATGAAATCGAGAACGGTCCAACTTGAAGTGTTTCTTCTGGGTTGTACGCGATTCCTTTCGTATGTGGTTCATGCGTTAAAGAATGGAATCCATTCTCGTCAAACGTATGACCGTATATTGGTAATTCCGGTAGTTGTCCCTTTGTCGCACTCGTAATTAATCTCGCATATTGCAATACCCCAATGTCTGCAACATGATCATGATGATAGTGTGACAGTACAACTGCATCTATATCAGATGGTGTTATATATTTTTGAAGCTGTGCTAGTACACCACTACCACAGTCGACAAGTAAACGAAAACCATCGTGTTCAAACAAATACCCCGACGTTGCTTCTCCCGCTTCTGGAAAGCCGCCCCAAAAGCCGACAACAGTCATTTTCATATGTATCCATCCTTTCTAAAACCGAGTAGGAATGCATGTTTCACTTACATTCTACATTGTTAACTATAATCCATTTCCTAAACTTTTTCATTAATTTTCATTTTGTTATAAAACAGTTGTTGACTTTTGTTTTTTGTACTAATACAATGATAGTAAGAAATGGAAATGGAGGGATTGACATGATCGATCAACCAATGGAGTTTTTCAGAAATTTACCGACGAAAACTTGTGCGCACTGTGGGAAAGAAATTGATGAGCAGCACGAAGCATACCATAACAAATGTGATGACTGCGTTCACGAAGAATAGTAATTTATGAACATAAAAAAACCTAGCAGACATAGTCTACTAGGCTAATAACATCGTATCCTTCTTCATCGTTGAACCTTTCACCAAGAGCTCCAATTCAAACTCATACAATTCTTTTTGTCGATAATTTTTCGTATGGATTTTATCCATCATCAGGTCGACAACTTTTCGGGCCATCTCATCGATTGGCTGTTCAATTGTCGTAATACCTGGCTCAGTAATCTGTGATAATATTTGATTATCAAAACCGATAACAGCGAGATCATCTGGAATGCTCCAGTCATGGCGTTTTGCCTCTGAAATGATTCCAGCTGCAACCTCGTCGCCTCCTGCCAAAATCGCGGTAGGATTTTTTTTGTCCTTTAATACTTCATGGAATATTCTCTTTCCATCATCCCAAGAGAAAGCGTTTTCAAGAAAATCGATCGCTTCTACTTGGCGGCTCTTCTCAGTTATGGCACGTAAAAAGCCCATTTTTCGCTGCTGACTAACCACTTTGGTTTCGTTACCACGGCAAAAAATAAGATTACGATATCCTTGTTCTAACACATGCTTAGCAGCTATGTATGCTCCTTGCGCATGATCAAACTTCACTGTTGGAACATTTGCTTCCTCAATATATTCATTACATAACACGATTGGACCGTGCTGTAAGTATGGCTCTACATCTTCCCAAGGATTTTCTAGTGAACATAGAATAATCCCATCTACTTGTTTCGTAGATAATAATTGTAAATACTCCATCTCTTTTTCCGGTAAATATCTTGTTTGACAAATAATCAGTTTATATTTATGTTCAGAAGCAGCAATCTCAATTGCTTCGATAAATCTACTGAAGAAAGGATTTGTAATCCTTGGAACTAGCACCGCAATTGTTTCCGTCTTTTGTTTACGAAGCCTTCTCGCCGCAGAATTAGGAACGAAACCTAAATGCTTCATTGCTAATTGAACCCTTTTTTTCTTCTCATCTGAAACATATGGATGATTATTAATCACCCTAGAAACCGTTGTCCTTGATAACCCCGCTAATTTCGCCACGTCCTCTATAGTCGACACGAAATTCTCCCCCTTTGCATGAAAACGTTTTCT
Source organism: Bacillus sp. DE0042 (assembly GCF_007680225.1). Classification (NCBI taxonomy): domain Bacteria; kingdom Bacillati; phylum Bacillota; class Bacilli; order Caryophanales; family Bacillaceae; genus Bacillus; species Bacillus sp. DE0042. Next base: position 1,663,564 of record NZ_VEJP01000001.1, read on the forward strand.
TAAACTGATTATATAGTATATTATTGGAAACTGCAATATGGGTTGTTATGATTTTACTATATTAATATTATACATAGGGAAAAGTCTGTTAATGGGAGGAGAGTTTATACTACTTTTAGAAGTTTACAGTAGGCATAAAAAAAGATGTACATAACATTACGTATATACATCAGCTTATTAATACGTCCTTTATAAAATCAAATTTTAATCTATATAAAAACCCATCAATACGTCATCTCCATACGATCCATCTTCATATTTAATTTGTTTTCTTTGTCTTCCTTCTTCTACAAATCCCATACGTTTGTACACCTTAATCGCTCTATCATTAACAGAAACTACGCCTAAACAAATTTTCTCTAAACCTTTCTGCTCTTTAGCCCAACTAATAAGAAATTCAATTAGTTTCGTACCAATGCCTTGATTACAGTACGCCTCCCTAATCCCCATTCCCATTGTACCTGCATGTCGTAAGCGTTCTAGTTCATATCGATTGAAAATTAAAAAGCCAACCACTTTTTTATCTACTTCATAAACTATGTAAAGATTACCTTTTTCATTACTTTTCCGTATCTTTTCTCTTTCTGCATTCATATCATTTGGTAATTTCTTTGGAGATACTATGAAAAACTTTGTAGTAGTTTCCGATAATATAATTTCTTTTCTAATATCTATAATTGATTCTGCATCAACCTCTTTTGCTAACCGTATCATTGAATCACCTCGTACTTTTTCTTTTTAAAAATAATATTACAACTATAAAACGCTCAATATGCAATATTACATATTGAGAATCTTTTTACTCTTGATACAATATTCATATATCAAAATAAAAGGAATGCATACAATGAATCCAATCTTAACAGCTGCAAAACAACTATTACATAAAGACGAAGTTATTATATCTACTTTAAATTGTTCACTTACTGGCTATATGATTACGCATAAAGTTCCGCATCCAGGCATGCTACTGGCTACTGATAGAAGGCTTCTCTTTTATGGAAAGTCTAAAAATACATTCATTGCCGAATTCGAGTATAAAAAAATTGTATCTATAGAAACGAAGAAAAGAATCTTTGATAAAAAAATAATATTTTACTATGAAGATGAATATATAACGTTAGGATACATTACAAGTTTAAATATTGAAGAGTTCTTAGACTTACTAAAAAAAAATGCACAACTAACTTAAACTCGTAATCAGTGGGGATTTCCCCGCTGATTCATTATTTTAACTCCTCCCACTTCGTCCACACTTCTCTCCCGTTTATACGGTACATATTATCCTCTCGATCCATAAACCCATGCACAATAAACTCGCGTCTAATTGTACAAAAATCATCATGATATTGTTTTATAAATGTATTAATTTCTGTTTCTGTATATTGATTTTCAGTATTTAACTTGCTAACTAAATGCTCTAACAATACTAGTTTTTTCTTCTTTTGACCTGGAATCGATTTTAGGCGGTCCTCTTTATCGAAAAAGTTACGAATCGTTTACGAATCGTCGTATCCCTGAATTTCATTTCACTTTCGGTCATTTTGTTATCCTCCATCTGTTTTTATGTACTAAAACTTTTTATTTGTCTTTACCGTTTTTCTTCATTCTTTCACTTATAACATCCATAAGGTAATACCCGCTAATTAGCACATAGTAAACTAAAAGTATTCCTAGTGCATCTTTCATATTTATATATTTTTCTTTGTGAAACAAGATAGGTGAAAGGGCGTAAACAAGAAAGATGATTAGCGGATTTACGATAAAATAATAAGTAAGATTTCCTCTCATCATATCAGCTCCTCTACCCTATGTTTCTCTGTAAATTGTTGTAATTCCTTTTCACTTTTAATCCTCTCCTCCACACTTTTTTAATTTATTCATCATCTTTATACTTGTAACTTATTATTCAAATCAATAATTTCATATGGTAAATTATGTTATAATTAACTTATACATACTTTGGAGGGTACATAGTGAAAAAAGCTATTATAGTATTAAGCATCCTATATCTGATTTTAACTGTACATACAGGAGCTGTTCTTTTAGGAAAAGAAGATTATAGAAGTGCTATCAATACATTAAAAAAAACGGAAGAAGTCTCTTCATTCCAATCTGCAAAAGACGGTGTAATTTTATTAAAAGGGACGTTAACTACTGCGCAACCTATTACAGAAAAAAAACTTCAAAATAAAGAATTCGCACTCCTTGAAATTAATACGTATAAACGCCGAAAGGCAAATTGGATAAACATTGATACTGAGCAGCATATTGCAAAGCAACTCTTATTAAACAATGAAACTCTTCCTACATTAAAAGAAACCCGTTTTTCAATGGAGCCAATTACACTGTTAGGAAAAGATATTTCTGCCGAAGATTACTCACTAAAAAAGGATGATACTCAATTAACAATTAAAGGTAAGGGCTACCGATATACAGGAATAGAAAACAAATCAGATACTCTTATTTTTGGTATAAAAAAAGGCGATACACTTGAAGGCTATAGTGGCTCAGAAATTCTAATAGGAAAAACAAAAGAGGATATTGCCAGGAACATGAAACTATATACTTTTGCTGAAAGATATGGTCCATTTGTTTGGATTGTAGCTACTATTCTCCTCATAAGTGTTGTTATACACTTGTTCCGTAAAAATAAAAAAACAAATAAAATTTCTCATCCAATAAAATAAAACCGATAAAAAAGGCACCTTTTCAGTGCCTTTTTTATTGGTCTTATTTACGCTTCAACCGATTGGTTTTCCGCAATATTTCTAAATTGTCGTTTGTGCATCCAAGTTAAGGATGCGATTGTTCCAAGTGATAATACCACGATGAAAATCATGAGCATTCCTACGTTTTGCCACATGAAGTTAAAGTCTCCACTTGATACGACTGCTTTCAATCCTGATACAGAGTATGTCATCGGCAACCAAGCATTGAATGGTTGTAAAAACTTCGGAATCAATTCTAGTGGGAATGTTCCAGCACTTGTTGTAAGCTGAATAATTAATGTGATGATGGCAATGAAACGCCCTGCATCACCGAATGCTGTTACTAAACATTGAATTAATGCGATAAACGCTAAACTTGTAACGATGCTAAAGAGTATGAAATACGGAATACTTTGTACTTCTACACCTAATCCGAATAGTAATATAATATCTGCTACTATCGCTTGAATAATACCGACTGATAGTAAAACACCGAACTTACTAATAAACCAGCTAAATCCTGATTTCGGAACGCCGACTGTATCACGTAATGGATATACGATTGATAGTAGCAATGCCCCAACGAATAAACCGAGTGATAAGAAATATGGTGTGAATCCTGTTCCGTAGTTTGGAACTTCCGCCATTTTCTCCGTCTTCACTTTTACAGGACTTGCAAACATATCATACGTTTTATCGGTTCCTTTTACTTCACCCGTTTTCTCTGCCCCTTCGCCAAGTTTCTCAGCAAGTTCACCTGAACCGTCGTTTACTTTTACGAGGCCATCTGTCACTTTTCCTGAGCCGTCTGCTAGTTTATTTACGCCGTCGATTAGCTGGGTTGAACCAGTTGATAATGTACCTAAGCCTGTTGTTACTTGACCGGATCCATCTGCTAATTGCGTTATTCCGCCTGACATTTGGCCCGCTCCTGCAGATAATGTATCTAAACCACCTGTTACTTGGCTTGAGCCATCCGCTAATTTCGTTACGCCTCCAGATAATGTGCCTAAACCGCCTGTTACTTGGCTTGAGCCATCCGCTAATTTCGTTACGCCTACAGATAATGTACCTAAACCGCCTGTTACTTGGCTTGAGCCATCTGCTAATTGATTTACTCCACCTGCCATTTGGTTTGCTCCTGCAGATAATTGACCTAAACCGCCTGTTACTTGGCTTGAGCCATCTGCTAATTGATTTACTCCGGCAGATAATTGACCTAATCCTGCTGTCACTTTTCCTGAGCCGCTTTGTAATTGTGTTACGCCATCAATTAATTGAACCGATCCATCTTTTAATTTATCAGCACCTATTTTTGCATTATCTAATCCCTCACCAAATCCATGAAACTTACTAACAAATTCATTTTGTGCGTTCGTTAGTTTCTCAACACCACCCGCCAGAGTTTTCACCCCTGCTGGATTTGGTAATTGTTTTTGCACTCCATTTGTTGTTTGATGTATTTCGCCTGTTAATTGTTTTACTTCTTCATTTAATTTATTTGTTCCACCTGCTACTCCGGCAGCTTTTTGCTGAACTGTCGCTGTACTTTTTACAGCACTTGTTATGAATGGTTGTAACTGCTCTTGATATTCTTTTGGTAAACTTTCAATTTGCTTTTGTAAATTCGCTACATCTTGCGCTGCGTTTTTGGCATCTCCTGCTGTTGATTGTGTAAGTTCATTTAACTGATTTACATTCGCCCCAGCTCCATCTATTTTCTCATTTACTGTATTCAATATAGAAGGAACTTTCGACTGCATTTCCTCCAAGCCTGCAGCAGATTTTTGTACGTTACTATTTAAATCTTGCAATCCCTTTTGAATTTCTTTAGATCCTTTTTCTAATTGCCTTTGCCCTTCAGCAAGTTTTCCCATACCATTTGATAAATCAGTTGTTCCTGTTTTTAATTCACCGGATTTACTTACTAATTGGTTCAAGCCACCGGTCACTTTCTCAGATCCATCACGCAATTCACCCGTTTTGCTATTTAACGTATTTAAACCTGCTGTTATTTTTCCGGAACCATCTACTAATTTTCCGATACCTGTTTGCATCTCACTTGTTTTGCTATTTAACGTATTTAAACCGTCTGTTACTTTTCCGGATCCGTCTACTAATTTCCCGATACCCGCATTGCTATTTAGTGCATGTAAACCATCTGTTACTTTTCCAGATCCGTCTACTAATTTCCCGATACCTGCATTGCTATTTAATACATGTAAACCGTCCGTTACTTTTCCGGAACCATCTACTAATTTTCCGATACCTATTTGCATCTCACCTGTTTTGCTGTTTAACGTATTTAAACCATTTGTCACTTTCCCAGATCCATCAAATAGTTTCCCTACTCCATCCTTCATCTCCCCAGACTTCCCTTGCAGTGTATGAAGGCCATCCGTCACTTTACTTGAACCATCCTGCAGCTCACTTGATCCGTCGTGTAGTTTATTTGCCCCTTCTGCTCCATCTGCTAATCCTTTTGAGACGTCTTGAATGGAATCAAACATTTTCTCTGCATATGTTTTCGTTAACGTACTTGATACTTCACCTTTAATTTTTTCAATGGCTGTTCCGCCAATTTGTGAAGATAAGAAGTTTAAACTTTCGTTTGGAATGTATTCTAAGTTTAATGGTTTTGGATCATCTTTTAATAACGTTGTAGCGTTACTTGAGAAGTCATCTGGAATGCGTACTAACATGTAATACTTTCTACCTTCCATTCCTTTTTTCGCTTCTTTTTCACTTACAAATTCCCATTTAAAACTTGTATTATCTTTTAAGTTATCAACGAGCCCTTTTCCGACCTCAATTGGTTTCCCATCAAATACTGCACCTTTATCTAAATTGACTACCGCAACTGGTAAATCATCTAACTGTTTATACGGATCCCAAAAGGCCCATAAAAACATACCTGCATATAAAATTGGTACGAATAAAACCGCGATAATTGGAATTAATATTTTTTTACTTTTTATAATTTGTGTGAACTCTTTACGAAGTAACTGATTTCCTTTCATCATTTCTCCCCCTTTTTCAAAATGACCAAAATGTTCATTTGGTCATTTTCACCCAAATAAAAAGGCTATACTTATTCATACATATGCCTTATCCCCGAATTTATACTATGCAACTGTTCCTTACTATGAAGTAAATATGTCTATTATCCCTCCTAAAATAAATATATGACCATTTTGTTCAAGTGGTCACTTTTTATAATAATAAAAGGATTATCTTAGTTTGACAATCCTTTTAATAAATAAAGTTCAAATAATTCTGCGATTTTTTCTTTTTCTAACGGTTTATGATTTTTTTCCCAATCAAAAATAAGCGATACGTATAAGCGAAGCATAATAAATGCTGTAATTTCTGGATCACATTTGCTAATTTCACCTTTTTCAATCGCAATCTTTAAATACGATTGAATGACAGAAACGATTTCCACATCTACTTGTTGCATCACTTCTTGTACTTCTTTCGTTCCCATATCACGCTCTTCTTGAATTAACTTAATCATGAGCTGATGTTCTTTTCTGAATTCTAATATGCTATATAATGCTCTATGTACATTTTCAAAAAATGAAACATCTGAACGAATTGCATGTTCTGCAACTTGCTTCATTTCTGTAATTAAATTAGAAATAATTTCACCAAATAGCTCTTCTTTATTTTTGAAAAAAGTATAAATCGTTCCTTTTCCTACATTCGCTAACTTCGCTACTTGATCCATCGTTGTTGCTTTATAACCGAACGCTGAAAAAGACTTTGTTGCAGCTTCAATAATAGAACGCTTTCGATCTATTGCCACATCGTCACCTCCAAAAATGACCAATTGGATAATATAGTCAATCAGTACATCTTTGATATTACCACACGCTTACATTCTATACAAGTTCTCTTTTTTATTATTTCCAGTATAAAAAATTCCAGTCAAGTTATATCATACTGTCCATAGTGTATCAGAAGAAAAGAGAAAAGGAAAAGGTGTTCTTGAGATATACATCTCAAGAACACCTTTTTACTATTTCAACATAGAAAGCATAACCTTCTCTAACTCTTCTTTATTTACATTCTTATCGAATACTGCTTCTCCTGGGTTCTCTAAACTATGATTAATAATAACGATTTGGTATGCACTATTTTTCCCTTTTGCTGGAACGATCAGCTTCATACCTTGTAAATTACTATCCGAGTTATGGGTCGCATAGAATATTTGATTACCTTCTAATTCGTACTGTTCAATGTTTTCTTCTACAGCAAACAAAGCATGGAATGGATCTTTACTTTCTCCAAACACTTGTGATTGATAAGTTGTATAGTTTCCTTTTCCGTTTGTATACTCTAATTCAATAATTAACTCAGGTCTTCTCTTAATAAAATAACTTACCTTTTCATCCTTCAGATTGTATCCTTCAATTGTGTAAGTTGGCTTCTTAATTTGAAAATCGACATGTTGTTGCGCTTCCTTTACCGTATAATTTAAAGATTCGTATACTTTGTCATCAAATGGTTTTGACTGATCATAAAGTGCATATAATTTTTCACGATCAGCTTCTGTTAAACGTTCTTCTCTAAAAAATATTGACTCGTAATCAGAATCTCTCGGAGCACCTTTTTTCTGTATATTAATAATTTCTTTATATAATTTTATGTACTGCTGGAACTCATCTTTTGTTAAAGCCTTTTCAGCTAAATATAAGTAATCTGTCTTTTGTTCATACACTCTTGCTGAATAACGATATTCTTTTTTCGCATTTTCTTCTGTACCAAATAACATATCTACTGCACTTTGATAAGCATCTTTCGACTGCTCTACTTTATCCTCTTGTTTTTCTTGCCCTTCCGTTGCACGTGCGTTGAATAAAGAAAGGGATGCTATAGCAACTATCGCAATAACTCCAAGTAAAGAAAGACGATACGATTTCTTTTGGAACTTTTTAATCATAACGATTCTCCTTTTTAGTGTTCGTTTATTTCTACTTAAACTTGCTAGACTTGGGGCTTGATAGGAATAATGTTCTAAAAGGGTAATAATTGTATGACCGTATGCAATTTGCTCCTCTTTATCTATAAAAGTAAGCGCATATGCATCACAGGCTAATTCTTGATCTTCTCGCATACAGAAATAGGCGTACCAAAGAATCGGATTGAACCAATTTAATAGGAGTAAACTATACATCATCCAATTTATCGCTACGTCATTTCTCTTAATATGAGCTAACTCATGATAAAAGACATATTGTAATTGTTGCTCATTTAATACTTTCATATGTTTTTTTGATAGTAATACTTTTGGGCGTAAGAAACTAAACACAGTTGGACTCGCAATCTTTCCTGCTAAACGTAATGAAACTGCCTTCTTCATTTTCATAGACTGCTTACAGCGGTTAAACACTGTAACGACCTGTTCATCCGTAATATCCGGTTGTTTCTTTATGTACGAATATAACCGTCTATTTGTAATAAACGTTATGACTACTAATATGATTACCCCAGCTAACCAAACATATAGAGCGATTTTGTATAAAGAAAATGCAGTCTGTTGTTCCGCATTTGTACTTACTTTCTGCTCGCTATTTTTTGTTACAATTTTAGAATTTGGTTCTAATTCCACTGTATGTTTCATCTCATTATTCACTGTATTCTCAGGTGAAGATGTATTTTTGGGAATAACTTCCGACACACTAGAACTATAAGAAAGTAATGAATAAATGCTATAAGAGCTATCTGGTGACCATGGTAAAAGAAGTCTTATCATTAGTACGATCCACAGCATATATTGCCACCGGGGCGTTAATTTATTTCTAAATAGCACTTTTATACATAGAATAAATCCAACTAATATACTGGCCATAAGTGACGTTTCTATAAGCCAATCAAAAAAGTGAGAAAGATATACATTTATAAGCACGTCCATCATTGTTATCTATCCTTCCTCTTGTTCTCCTCAGTCTTCTCATCTAAAATGCGTTTCAGTTCATTAATATCATCTGAAGACAGTTTTTCCTCTTTTAAGAAATTAACAAGTAATGGTTTAAACGCTGCGCCGCAAAAACGCTTTAGCAAAGATTTCGTTTCAACTTGTAAATAATTATCTTGTGATACTAACGGATAATAAGCATACATACGCCCTTTATCTTGATGGTAAGAAACGGCTTCCTTTTGTACTAACCGATTAATTAATGTCCGGATTGTTTTCGGTTTCCAATCCATTGCATCTTCCAGTTCTTCTATAATTTCATTCGCTGTTTGTGGAGATTTCGACCAAAGTACTTTCATAATTTCTAATTCTGCTTCAGATATTTTAGGTAATTGATTTGTCATAGTATATTTCACTCCCTTGTATTACATTTGTAATCTATAACTAAGATTACAAATGTAATACTTAATTGTCAACCAAATTTTAGAAAAAACTAATTTCAACTAAACCTTACTTAACAACAACAAATTCCCCTTTTTTCAAATAATCAAATAAAAAAACCAAGAAAATCTTTACATTTAATAGTAATATAGAAAATAGACAAGTTTATCAAAATAGTGGAGGCTTTTTCAGTCATGATGCGTGCGCTTCGTTTAAATATAAAGCAAGCTTTTTGTAATCGTGTTTCTTTAATTATTATGTTTAGTGGATTCGTTCTTATTTGTATTTATCACTATTATTATGTAATTCGTTATTTAGGAGATCCAGCGAGTGGACCTATTTCAACAGATATGAAATGGATTGGATTTCACGACAATGAAATGGACGTTTATTTGTTATTAATGCCAGTTATTGCGAGTTTTCCCTTTAGTACAAGTTACAATTCGGATAAGTCAGATGGTTTTAAACCGTTTGTGAGTAAGGGGATTTCTATCTTTACTTATTCAGTAACGAAATATATCGTTACGTTTTTTTGCGGAGGATTTCTTTATACGCTTCCATTCATCTTATCATTATTATTTTGCAAATTAACCATTCCAGACGGAGAACCTACAGCTGGTTCAGGCATCATAAATGATGAGGGAATGTTCGCAAATCTATATTTTGATGCACCTCTCACTTACATTACTGTATATATCGGAATTAATTTTTTATTTGCAGGTTTAATGGCCCTTTTAGGACTTGCTGCATCTGTATGGTCACAAAAGGACTATATGGCAATTCTCTTTCCATTTGCAGTTGCCTCCATTCCGTACGTCCTGCTAAATACAATACTTCCTTCAATAGGCGGAGCACCTTTTCATTTATATGATCCGAAACAACCATTGCAAGGCATGTCACCGTATATTTTAACGATGCAATGTACTTTCTTCCTTCTCGTTAGCTTATTTATGTATATACAAGGAGTAAAACGGGATCGAAAAAAATATAGAAGAAGACTGCAAAAAAGAGATCGGTGTAGAAAAGCGTTCCAAGCAATTTCAGACTAAATGATGATATGAATAAGAGCGTAATTCCCTAATTTAGCTTAGAGAATTACGCTCTTATTCTCATTTACATTTATCAATCTTATATTTTCAATACTCATATAATCATCCCCCCTTTACGGCGTACCTGCCAATCCCCATAAAATAACGACCGCCGCAAAATAAATCGCTTTAATACCTACAACTGAACATAATAAAATAATTGCATATTTACTTAATTCTCTTCTTGCACCTATTAAAGTAAAAATCACTGCCAAACTAAATGTTACATAGGACGATGCTGTATGTATTAAGTTATACGTAATGTCCAAATTTTGAGTAAGTCCTGTTATCTCCGCTACAAATTGGAGCATGACAATTGTACTAAAAAATATTGCAAGCTGATTCATTAACTTTCCATTTATTCCTGCTTGCATCTTTAACCTCCTTGTTAAAAAACTGAATTTTTAATCAATTTTAACATGATTTTTACAGAAAAAGAACGCTTAGTATATTAAGCGCTCTTTTTCAACTATTTAAGAAGCTTTCTTCAAATCGATTTGAGCAAGTACTGGGTCGTGGTCACTTACACGTCCATGTTCTTTCATAATGTTTGAGTTTAAGTGTACTGGATCTACAATTGTGTGCGGTGCGATGTTGTTTGTTACTAAAATATGATCTAACACTTGTGCATTTCCTTCATGAATGTACGTGTAGCGGTTCTCTTTCGGCACTGTGTTTAACATATTTTTCAAGATTGTTCCTTCTAGTGCTTTTAGTGGTTTAGCAAACTCAAAATCGTTCATATCTCCTAACACAACAACTGGTGCATTCGTTTTCTTTTTCTGAATTTCTTGTACGAATTGATTTACTTCTTGCGCTAATTGAATTCGTTTTTCTTCACTCTTTAATACGAGCGGCTGCACTTTTCCAAATGGCGTTGCATCTCCTATTTTTGAGTTTAAGTGATTTGCAACGACAACAACGTTTTGTCCTTGGAACGTAAATTCTGCCGCAAGCGGTTTACGTGTACTTTCAAATAATTGATTTTCGTCTCCAATGCGAACGACATTTTTATCAAGTAACTTCGGTACTGCTGCTAATTTCACGCGTGATGGGTTGTAGAAGAAACCGACGCGAATATTCGCTCCTGGTGCTCCTCCGTCTAGATTATTATTCGGAGCAATTTCTACATACTCATACTTCGGTCCACGAATTTCTAGAACTGCATCAATGATACGTTTTGCGCTTAATGAAGCATCTGTTGTACCGTCATTAATCGTTCCGTTATTATCTTGCATTTCCTCTACACCGATAATATCTGGCATTTTTAAATTGTATTTAATAGAATACGCTAACGCTTTTACTTTTTCATCTGTTGTTTCTTTTTTATTCGCCGAGAAGTTTTCAATGTTATATGTAGCAACTGTTAACTTATCAAGACGAGGCTGAATATTCGCGCCTACTTGCTTAAATCCACCGTCCACTACAGATGGTAATTCCGTTATTGGCGAAATGCGGAACGAACCGTAATCATATCCGACTACCCCTGTTATATCTCCAGTGAAAGTATCTCCTACTTTTGCTACATAATCACGAGGTACTTTTACAGAAAGACGCTCTGGGTTTAATTGATTTTCATCTAATACAGGTGTGCCGTATTTCGTTACGACTTTATTTCCGCCATTTTCTACTGTTACATATAAATTTCCGTTTTTCTGAGGTGCAATAATTTTTGGCGTTGGCATCGTAACGCGCATACCTTCTATACTTTCATAAAAGTCGATTGCATCTTCATTTGGATCAAATAAACCGAATGCATCATTATCGATAATTTGATCAGGGATTTTCACACCGTTTTCTCCAAGTACAATCGGTGCTGGTAAAGGTTGATCTTTTGCGATTACAGCAACGCGGCTCGCTTTAATTTCCGTCGTCGTTAAATCTGTGTCAAACCTTTCTGCATACCCAGGTCCAACATATTCTTCTACTTCTCCATCAACTTGAATAAGATCTCCTACCGCTACATTCGCATCTTTTTTGTATACGTACATACCTTCTGACGTAGCTGGATCATTATCCGGCTGGTTATCTTCTATATAAAAACCATTTTTATCAAGTGCTGTTACAACGCCTTCCACATTGTATACTTTCTTCCCTTTGTAAGGAGAAACATGTGATTTCCCTTGAATATCATGAATACGAACTGGTTCATTGTTTACGATAATAAATGAAAATGTTGAAACCGCTGAAGAAGTAAGCCCTTCTTTCTCTGCGATTGCTTTAATCACACTATTTTCATTCACTACAATTTGTCCGTTATAACGAACACTCTTATTTGTAGGGTTAGAGCCATCTAACGTATAGTAGATTGTTGCTCCTTCTGTATTCGTTGTTAATGTTACCGCTGTTCCCTTCGCAACTTCTCCACTACCAGGCGAAGCTACTACATCGCTAACACGGTTTTGTCCTTCCCCTTGAAACTTATGAGCTGTTACCGATTTTAAACCTGGGCTACTAAAATATAATTCAAGCGTCCCTGTTAAACTAACTTTCTTCCCGATATTTTCAGGATGATCTTTCACGTTTACTGCCGCTCTCACATCACCCTTTGGCAACTGAACAGGCATGATTTTGTCTGGATTCGTTTCATTTGGCGAATCCGCAATTGCTACGTTTGTATCATCAAACTTAGCTGGATCTTTCGTGTATTTAGAAGGACTTTGCGTATATCCAACGATATATCCTTCCACTATCCCCTTCGTTTTCCCTTGCTGCTTAAATACTTGAATTGCTTTTTCTACTGACATAGAAGTAGTTTCTTCTGCTTGTACTAAAGTTCCAGTAAATGAAAGCAATAGTATGAATGATAAAAAGACACTTAACAATTTCTTCACAGTCATTTTCCTCTCCCTATTTCATATTTTCTCAGCATTTCTATCATATCAAATGATTCGTTATATAGAACTACATTTCGACAAGTTTTACAAAAAATTTATTTAATTTACAAGCTTTCAAACTATAATACAAAATAATAATTTTACACCTTCTACGAATGCGCTCTATAATGTTAGAGAGAGAAAACAGAAAATATCGAAATTTCATTGGCATGTAAAATGGATTCACTTGAATAGGAGTGATTGGATGGAAGTGCAAACAGAAACATACCGCGCAGCTATGAATGGAACATTAGAACGTCATTTTTCAGATATGATTGCTGTTATACCAACTAGAATTGCGATTGAACAGTTAAAACAGCGGCTAGAGACTATCTCTACTAAAGTGGATGAATTAAAAATTGTTTACAGTGATGAGACAAGCCTTATTGTTGAGTTACATATGGATGAAACAATCATACCGTATGAACTGCATATTGATGAAACGAGCGATCCAGAAGAATATAAAATGTACAATAGACAAGATTCTACAATCGTAGATCGTAATTTTGAAGATGCTGCTTATGGCACTGAAATTTTCACTCGTACACTATTTGTAGGGGATGTGCTGGACTGCTTTTTCCAGCAGTTACAGTTTTTATGGAACCTCGCTCCAGACTTGTTATTTGTAATCGATTCAAGTGCAGCAATGAAAGTAATATCTAGAAGTTATATTGAATATCACGTTGAAAATGAATTATTACCTGACATTCCTGACTTGTACGTTATTCATTCTGTTTATGAAGACGATAAAGACGGTGGGCCTACGCAATATTGGTTTCATACACACGGCCTTTTAAGAGCAGGTGTAACAGAAATAGAATTAATTATTCCAAATCGCATTTCGTCCTACTACGGCATTGGCGATCTTTTTCAAACATTTGCTAATAATGCCGTTGAGAATGGACAAGTCCCTATGAATGAGCCTATCGTGATCGCGCATAGTCAGCAAGGTTCTATACATACAGTAGCTGTTCCATGGGAAAAAGGATTATCTTATATTGGGCATAAAACGAGTATGGATCAATTATCTTCAATTGAGGATGAAGAAGTGAAACTACAACCAATAGATGCACAAAATATATTTCTTGGCGGAATGGATGACCGAGATGAATACCATCAATCTCCATCCGTTCTCTTATTCAAATTAAATGCTTCAGAAGAATATATTGAAAGTTTTTTCAAAGAACACGAGGAAGCTACAGGGCTCATGTTCTATAAAACAAATAGTGAAACCGATCGTATGGCTTACAATGCGGAAAATACTTTTGGGTATTTCAGCAACATTTTTCACATTGAACAATCGAATGAAGATTTTCGTTTCCTCGCTAAGTTTGGTGTCTCCTACGAAGAAGGAAAAAGTGAACATATGTGGTTTGAAATGCAAAACATTACGGAAGATTTCATTCAAGGAATACTCATTAATGAACCATATTTTATAAAAGATATGAGTGAAGGAAATAGTTATCAGTTAGATTTTGCTAACTTAACAGAGTGGGTTATTTATGCAGGGGATACCGTTATAAAGCCAAATAATTTATATATGTTTATTGGTGAATAAGTAACAAAACGCCTTCAATGTGATTGAAGGCGTTTCACTTTATTGTGCAATTAATTCGGTATCCATTACTTTCTCCAAATGAGATAGTACACGCTTTGCAGCTTTCTCACCTTGATCAATACAGTCCGGAAGACCAGAACCAGCGTAAGAACTACCTGCCAAGTATATTCCTGGCAACTCTTTTTCCATAAATGTTGTGAGTTTCTTCATTCGCTCGTTATGACCTACTGTATATTGGGGTATTGCTTCTTTCCAGCGGCTTACGACTGTAAACTCTGGATCCTCTGTAATATCCATCGTCTTTCGTAAGTCTTCTAGTACAAGCCTAACAAGTTCCTCTTCTGTTTGTTCTACAACTGCTTCATCACCAGGTCGTCCAACGTAACAACGAAGAAGCGTTTTTCCTTCTGGCGTTGTATGTGGCCATTTTTTATGTGTCCACGTACATGCTGTAATTGTGTAATCGCTATTTCGAGATACGACAAATCCTGTACCATCAATATCCCGCTGAATGGCTGATTTCGGGAAAGCCATTGCCACATTCGCAACTGATGTGGACGGAATGTTGCGGAAGAAACGAAACTGCTTGTACTGCGCGAACATAGATGGCAATACTTTATGTGATGTTGCCACTACGACCGCGTCCGCTTCTATTTCTTTTCCGTTACTAAGAGTAATCGTATAGCCATCACCAAGTTTTGCAATTTTTTCAATGCGTGTTCCCTTTATTATCGTACCTTCATGCATCTTCACTTCGAGAGATTCTACGATAGATTCTAAACCTGTTTTCACTGTTTGGAAGATTCCTTTTTTCGGTTCAGATGTCTCTTTTTTCGGGGCAAGTGTACGCATACCGAGTGAAATACTGCGATGCTTCTGCTCAATTTGATACATTTGCGGGAATGTTGACATTAAGCTCATTTCATCAATATCCCCTGCATAAATACCCGATAGTAATGGTTCTATTAAATTTTCAACCACTTCGTTTCCGAGGCGATGTCTGAAAAAATGCCCGAGTGATTGGTCAGATACTGGCTTTGATCTCGGCATTAACAGATCAAAACCAGCTCTTAGTTTACCAATTGGGGAGAACAGCCTGGAAAATAGAAACGGCGTAATTTGCGTTGGAATTCCCATCATCGATCCGCTCGGCATTTTATGTAACCGATTGTTTACGAGGATAAATGATTGACCGGCCTTATTATTTACAAGTTCATCGTCAAGACCTAATTCTCGCGCTAATCTAGCTGCACTTTCTTTTCGTGCTAAGAAAGAATCCGGCCCGCGTTCAATTGTAAATCCATCTTTTCGAACGGTTTGAATTTTCCCGCCAAGTTTACCCGATGCTTCTATCAGTAATGTATCAATCGGCAAGTTCTTGTCATGAATTTCTTTTTGCAAGTTATACATTGTTGTTAATCCTGTGATGCCACCGCCGATGACTACAACTTTTTTCCTCAAGCATGCTCCCCCCTTTCTTTTTACAATACAGATTCTTTTGTCTTTAATACAACATCGGTTAAGCAATCAATAAATGCGTCCGATGCATTTGGCATTTCTGGACGATAATATTTCGCTCCAATTTCATCTGTCACAACTTTACACTCAAAGTCATTGTCATATAAAACTTCTAAATGTTCCGCAACAAATCCAACTGGTGCGTATACGAATGAAGTATAACCGTACTTTTCGTTTAGTTCTCTCGTTAAATCTTGTACATCTGGACCAATCCAAGGATCTGGCGTGTTTCCTGCACTTTGCCAACCTACTGCATAGTTTGCTACTTCAGCACCTCTTACAATATAGTCAGCTGTTTCATTTAATTGATCTGGATATGGATCGCCAAGTGCGATAATTTTTTCTGGTAAGCTATGTGCAGATACGATTAATACTGCTTTTTCACGCTCTGCTTCTGACATACCGTTATATATACCTTTCACTGCATCAACCCAGTACTGGATGAATTTCGGTTCTTTATACCAGCTATCAATGCCGTGAATTGTTAAGTTTCCAAGTTTCTCAGCTTCTTCTTGTGCTCGTCCTACATACGATTTCACGCTAAATGTAGAATAGTGCGGCGCAAGAACAAGTGCGATTGCATCTTGTATACCGTCGTTATGCATATCTTTCACTGCATCTTCAATGAACGGTTCGATATGTTTTAAGCCAAGATACATATGGTACTCTACTTCATCTTGTACTTCATTTAAACGCTGTTCTAACTTTTTAGCTTGCTCTAATGTAATAGTAGCTAAAGGAGAAATACCACCAATTGCACGGTAACGCTCTGTTAAATCTTCTAGCATTTCAGGACTTGGCTTTCTTCCTCTGCGAATATGTGTATAGTAACGTTCAATATCTTCTTCTTTATATGGCGTTCCGTATGCCATTACAAGCAAACCAATTTTCTTTTTCATACAGCAATTCTCCTTTACTTCGCTAACTGCCCTTTAGAGTATTCATGAATAAATGTAGTTAAACGTTTTAATGTATCTGGATTTACTTCTGGGAATACACCGTGTCCTAAGTTAAAGATATAACCAGGCTGTTTCATCCCTTGATCTAAAATACCTTTTACATGTTCTTCAATAACAGACCATGGTGCAAGTAAGAATGAAGGATCCATATTTCCTTGTACCGCCTTATGAACGCCGCGCGCGCGCGCCTCTTCGATCGGTAAGCGCCAATCTAAGCCTACTACATCAAGCGGTAAGTCGTGCCATTCATTTACTAAGTGTGCAGCTCCTACGCCGTGCATAATCATCGGTACACCCATCGGGCGAACTTCTGCAAAAATACGCTCCATTGCTGGTTTAATAAATACGCGGTAATCTGCTACATTTACTGTTCCAACCCAAGAATCGAAAATTTGAACAGCTTTTGCTCCTGCGTTAATTTGCGCTTTTAAATATGTAATAACCATATCTGCTAGCTTATCCATTAAAGCAAACCAAGCTTTCGGCTCTGCATACATGAACGCTTTCGTATTATGATAATTACGAGATGGACCGCCTTCAATCATATAGCTCGCTAGTGTAAATGGAGCTCCTGAAAAACCGATTAACGGTACGTCTAACATTTCTGTCGTTAATAAACGAATCGTATCTAATATGTACGGCACGTCATCTTCTGGATTGATTTCCCCTAGTTTTTCTACGTCTTGTAAAGAACGAATTGGATTATCAATAACTGGGCCAATACCTGATTTAATTTCTACATCCACACCAATTGCAGGTAGTGGTGACATAATATCTTTATAAAGAATTGCTGCGTCTACGTTATATTGATCAACTGGCAACTTTGTAACGTAAGCACATAACTCTGGATTATGTGTAATTTCAAATAAAGAATACTTTTCTTTTATCTTTCTATATTCCGGCTGCGAACGACCTGCTTGACGCATATACCATGCTGGTACATAATCAGTACGTTCCCCCCTACATGCTTTTAAAAATGTCTCATTTATAGTTCTTACCAAGACCCTTGCTCCCTTCCTTGCCAATGCTTTTGCTCTAAATACGTTCTATTCCGATATTTATCTTTTTTTACTATACAGCTTGTAAAAACAAAATGCATAACATTATGTACGTTGTTCATGAAATTGACACAAACATTCGTAAAACCGCTTACTATTTTCACAACATTCTTATTATAGCACAGAGAAAAACTATGGTTTAGCTACTTTTGACTTTTCTCCCTCACGATTCGTTTGTGTGTTATATGGTACAACGTAAAAACTCGGTTTTGAAAAGATGTTAACGAACTTTTCTTCATATTCTCCGGCACCATTTACAGTACCTACATGCGTATGAATTCCGTTTTCCACTCTATAGATGCGATACATAATTCTTTCATCTGGAAGTGGTGTCCAGCTTAATTTTGCTTTAAATAAACCGAAAGGGCTAAACGCTAATTTCACTTTCACATCTTCAATCTTGCGCAAACGAATCGGAGCACCGATTGTTTCCACACCTTCTGGTTTCATAAACTGCTCTTTCTGTTCTACATTTGCCTTCGTTAAAATTTTCTTAAACAATTTCGTTGCTGACGCACTTTCTCCTTGCAACTGATGCTCTTTATCCGTACGGTCATAACCAATCCAAACAGCGCCTACTAAATTTGGCGTATAGCCAACGAACCACATATCTCTAGCTCCATTATCGTCATTTGGTAAGGAAGTTGTACCTGTTTTCCCAGCTAATGCACCGCTATATATGCCTGCTTTCGCTGTCCCTTCCTTCACAACCCCTTCTAACATTTTCGTCATATACCATGCCGTTTGTTTCGAGAAAATTTTCGTTTCTACTTTTGGCGATTCTCCAATGACTGCGCCGTGTCTATTTAACACTTTATCAATCACGTGCGGCTCAATAATAGCGCCATTTGCTAAAAATGCACGATACATTTTCACAAGATCAAATGTTGAAACACCATTTTTCAGCCCGCCAAGTGCTGTACTTAAACCAGCATCGGCAATAGGAACATTTCCTTTCTCTAAATATTGCTTTCCTTCTTCTACCCCTAACTCATTTAATAAAGAAACTGCCGGTACATTTGCTGACTCTAAAATCGCATCATACATCGTCATTTCTTTCGTATATTGACGATTGTAATTTCGAGGTTCATAACCTTCAAAAGAAGTTTTTTCATTCGTTAATAAAGAATACGGATTATATTTTTTCGTTTCGAGTGCTGGTGCATAGACAATAAGTGGTTTTAGCACAGATCCCGGCTGTCTTTTTGCAAAAACACGATTAAAGCCTCTCGGGACATACTTTCTTCCGCCAATCGCCGCTTTAATTCCGCCCGTACGATTATCCATTAATAAAAAAGCACCTTGCGCCCCCTCTTCTTTACCAGGGAAATTCCTCGCATCTTGAAACTGGTTATACGCTACCTTTTGAACTTTTTCATCCATCGGAACGACAAACGTATATCCTCCGCGAAGTACTTCTTGATGAGACAATCCGTATAAACGAGCTGCTTCATCTATAACCATATCAATATACGGCATATATGCGAGTTCATTCTCATCTAAGTTTTTGTAAAGAGCAATGGTCTTTCCTTGATAACGTACGCTCTCTTCGGCAGTCAAATAGCCTTGTTTATGCATCAGTGACAATACGAGATCACGGCGCTCCTTGCTCTTCTCTGGAGAGAAATAAGGTGAATATCCGTTTGGTGACTTCGGAAGACCTGCAAGCATTGCACCTTCTTCTACTGTTAAATCTTCTACATTTTTATTAAAATACAACTTTGCTGCTGCTTGAATACCGTAAGCCCCATGCCCAAAATAAATATGATTCATATACATTTCAAGAATTTGTTGCTTCGTATATTTTTGCTCTAATTGAAGGGAAATTGCGACTTCCTTCAATTTACGCGTAACTGTTTTTTCACGAGTTAAAAAGACGTTTTTCGCTAGTTGCTGCGTAATCGTACTACCGCCCTCTACCTTTTCTCCAGCTAACGTATCTTTATAAAGAGCCCGGAATATAGACGGGTAATCAATTCCTTGATGCTCATAAAAGCGAGAATCTTCCACCGCAATAAATGACTGCTGCACGTATTTTGGAATTTGCTCGATTGGTACGAGGTCTCTATTTTCTACGTATAATTTCGTAATTTCTTTCCCTTTCTGGTCAACGATACGTGATGAAGAGTGGAAAACGAGCTGCTTTTCATCCATCATATAGCCACCAGCTAACACAATAAGTTTATAAAGTACAATCGCTAATACAAGCGTTGCTAATCCACCTAATAAAGTCCACTTTACTTTCTTCATACATCGGCCTTCTTTCCAAATGATGGTACATTTATTATTTGAAAAAGAAGTATCTTTATGTATATAATCTTCGAAGTTTTTTAAGAGAGTTGATATAATAGAAACAAACAATTAAGGGGGCATTAAAATGAAGGCTATTATTTCATACGAAACACCTCTAGAACAAGCACATTTCACTGCAAAAAATAATGAAAAAGATATGTTTTATAAAGAAAATACAGAAGAATCAGTAGAAGGTTCTCTTCAGTATGACGTACTAGACGCTGTGGGCGAATTTAGAGGACAACCTGGCTACATCGTTTGTAACAACATTTCTGTAACAGACGAAGGTCGCCCAGTATTTGAAAACCGTTTTAAAAACCGCGCAGGCCTTATCGAAAACGAACCAGGATTCCAAGCGATCCGCGTTCTACGCCCATTAAGTAACGATACATATGTCATCTTAACGATGTGGGAAACGGAGCAAAACTTTAAAGACTGGACAGAATCACGTTCATTCGAAAACGCTCACAAAAAACGCCCTGCACAAGCAGAAGGACAAGCTCCATCTCAGGCACATCCACATGCGGAACAGCAGAAAAGTATCTTCTCTCGTCCGTCATTTGTGACTACTTTTGATGTGTTAGTTTAAGGGGTTTTTGTACTGTAGTTCCTCCAGAGATGCGGTACATGAAATTATATAAGCGATTTTTGAGATATATCGACTTATCGACAAATCACGACAGAAAAAAGGAAACACCATTACGCACCGGTGTCTCCTTTTTCTTTGTACCAATTATATATACAAAGTGCATCTTCTTTTCGCATATGCTTCACTTCATATCTATGCCCCGCCACTGATACGACAGCTGTACATAACTCGTCTTTCTTTTGAAAATATGATTGATTGTATCCTACTGCTTGAACATGCCTTCTTCGCATGATTCCTGTATATTTGGCAAGGCCGCGGTATACCATGACTAACTGATTGTCTCGTATCATATATCCACCACTTTTATACCGGGCATATGCAAGTAGCATAAATGCGATAAATAGTGGTATTAAAGTGAATAACGCCATATTTTGTTTAAAATATATACTCGCACCGACGATCGGCACAGCGAGTATGGCACTTGTAATCCAGCCCATTATTACGTAACGACGTAATGCGGCCTTCGTTAAATGAACGATTTCCTCTTCCGTTTCATACGGCAACTGCAAATATGTAAGTAACTGCTGGACATCTTTTTTCTTCATAAAAGGATGTAACATCACTTCATGCCCTGCTGCTTCTATACTTTGAATAACTTCCACTTCGACAGAGCAATAACCGAAAGGCTGGCGAAGAATTCCTTCTTTCACTGTAATTGCTTGAATGCGGTGTAGTTTTAAAACAAACTCTTTCTTATCAAATAACCCTTGCACGATGCGAATTTCATTTCTGTTTCGCTCAATTTTAAAGTTCGCATATTTTAACGCATAACCAGCTGTTGAAATGACCCACGAAACCGCCATTAAAATCGCGGCCATAATGATTAATTCATATACACCGTTATCCATCACATACGCTTCTACTTTATTGATGAGCCATTCTGGAAGAAATTGATTAAACTCTGTGTAAATAAGAAGTAATCCTGAAAACACTAATCCGAATCTACCAGACGTAATGGAAGCTGCTAAAATCTCTTTCATCGTTAACTGATAAATCGTCTTACTTTCTTCTGCCATGGGTACTTCTTCAGTCACAACACTTCTTTCTTTATGTAATAAGGCAATCAGTTCCTTCGCTTCCTCTTCTCTAATGCCAGCTAACATCACTTCTGGATCACTACCGCCGCCCGCTACTTCTATGTTTAACTTTGTAAGCCCAAGTATTTGATAAATGATGTTAGAAGATGTACTAATATTTTGCACACGTTCTTTATTTAAGTAACTTTCTTTCTTTACAAAAACGCCGTGTTTAATATGTAAAATATTATTTTCAACCCAGTACACTTTGAAATACCATTTTATCGCTGAGAAAATTGCCATAATAAATAATACAAATAAAAGAACAAGATGTAAGAGATACCAAGGTTTCACTTGACCATCAGATCGAAATAAAACAAGAAAAATAAAAGGCAACAAAGTCGCAATTCGAATACCTAACAATATCGTGATTGGATGTTGCCTCTTATACATCCTCATCACTCACTTTCGCAAGTTCTCCAATTTGTCTTTTCAGCTGCTCTGCTTCTTCCTTCGTTAAGCCTGGAATACTATGAGAAGTTGCCGCTGTTGAAATATGTAATTCTGCTAAATTATACTTTCTCATAATCGGGCCCTGTTCAATCGTTACGTGCTGCACACGCATCATCGGAATGAGTACGCGTTTTACAACGAACATTCCCTTTTGAATCTCAATCTCTTCTTCATTTAATCTGTAACTATAATAACGTTGACGTAAATTTGGAAACACAAAATAATCAAGCGGGATAAATGTAATAGCTCCTGTTACTAGCAAGCCAAACAACCAGCCCCACCAGTTAAAATTGATCATAAAAAAGAAATACGCAATTACGACTGCTAGTATAACTGCCGCCCCAATTAAAGCGTGAATTCTCCACACTTTCAGCATATTAGAATGAATCTCCCTTTCTAACGGCTGCATCTCATCACTCCAATTATATGAATTTATTAATTATATATTAGTTGGTATATACATTTTTGTAAAATTATAGTTTTCTACATCGTATCCATTACTTCTTTAAAATTCCCTTCATTAATCGAATACACTTGAAACTGAATGTAATCTATTTCATTCGTATTCGGACGGGCATATGGCAAAATGTTAAATTTAGAAGCAGATCCTCCTAAAATATCTACAATCATTAGAGAAACGTCAATATATTCGAAATCTACACGGAATACTACTGCTTCTCCTGTAAATTCATAATCTTTAATCGCATCATAAGACTTATTCGCACTAATTAACATTACTTTTAATAGTTGGTTCAAATTTTCTGGTTTAAAATTAATCATATACGCAGCTCCTTTTTTAATAAAACACTATGAAAATAGTGTAATCTTATACTTTCATGGCTTTACACTTCAATTATATAAAAAATAAAGCTAGTTTTTTATAAATTTTTTGATATAATTACTTACGGGAAACGGGAAGATATTTATCTTCCCTTGTGTTTTTATTTGCATCTAGTACTTTTGCTAGATGCTTTTTTTATGCTAAAAAGGTACCCTCATATACTTTGAGGATACCTTTTTCATCGATTTAGTGCATTTCAATAATCGTACCATCTTCGAATACTTTGAATACGCCAGTAAATCCTGATCCAGCTGCGCCTTCTATTTTATATGTCGTACGCACTCTAATTTTATAATATTTCTTTCCATTTTCTACTTGCGTATCTTCTAGCGTGTAATCATATTCTTCTTTATATTCATTTTTGATATATTCTTTAGCTTTCTCAAAAGTAAATGCATTTTGATTCTTTTCTGTCTCAGTTTTTTCGTTCTTTTCTGTTGCTACCTTTTGATTTGTTACTACTTTTGTTTTTTGTGCCTTCGCTGCTACTTCACTCTTTGCATTTTTTTCTTCTTCATTCATTTTAGTAACTAATCCTACTGCTTTTTTATTATATTCTTCAAGGTTCTTATTATCTTTTGTTTCTGCAACTAACTTATTTAACATCTCTTTCGCTTTTGCATAATTTTTCTTACTTATTAACTCTTCACTTTTCGTCAGTTGCTCACTATACTTCTTTTTTTGTTCTAACACAGCTAGTAATGCTGTTCGTTCTTCCTTTGCCTGCTTTATAAGTGTATTATTCCCATCCTTCATGTTCTCTACTTTTTCAAATGACTTGATTGATTCTTCTACCTTTGTTTCTTCTTTTAACTTCACTGCTTCAATCATTATTTTCGTTTGTTCTACAAGCACCATTACATCTGAATTGTCTTGTTTCTCATCTAGCGCTTTTTCAAATGATGATAAGGCATTTTTATATTCTTTATTCGTTAACGCGGTCTTCCCTGCATCCATTTCTTTTTCAAAATTCCCATTACTACATCCAGCTAACATTAAAAATGTAATTCCAATTACCGTTAATAACTTCCTCATTCTTTCTCCCCCTATGTGTTCCTAAAACAATAACAGCATATGTATAAAAGCCTGTGTAGTAATTAGACTGAAAGTAAATATGTACTGTACATTTCATTTACTATCATTACTTAAAACACCTAAATAGTTGGTATTTGTTTTTCTTCTTTTAAGACAGAAAGGAATTTTAATAATGTGCGTAAAGCTCTCACCAGACTCTTTACTACACACACTCTTATACACATAGAAAAACTATTTTTAGGTTGCTATTTTTTTAACTTTACATATTCTCGGTTGATTGGATATGAACTCCAAATCGTAACATGTTGAAAAGCAAAAGAAAACAAATCGTAATATAAGTTACAATTTGTAACATAAATGTAACACAAGGTTTTTAAACATACAATAGTTTTTTTACATTATTTTCCCCTATCTATATTTTAAGGTGTTAATACAGTGCTAAAACGAGTTTCATCTCCCACCTGCTATTGGACTATCATCCTTTAGATACTTTAGGAAAAAGCCCTCTTTCTTAAAGTACTCAAATTAATTACATAGATAACTCTTTTTTCACCCAAACATTACGAAGGCCTTTAACCTTTTGTTTTTACATTATATATACCTATTTTTAAATATAACAATATTAAAAATAGGACGAAATTTTTCTTCCTTTTTGTTTCTATTTGCATCGAGTTCTTTTGGTGCTACCCCTTATTGAAGAATTAGATTTTACACATCTGATATAGTACGTGAAATTATATAATAGGGGCACTATACCTAAAAAAGAAAATTGTATGTTTAGACATAAAATTGACAACTTTTGATTTGTTCCCTGTAAGTTAAGGAATTAGTTTGTATATTTGAGGAGATGTACGAGACAGGTGTGAATTTAAGGGAATCCAATATTTTCTATTCAAATATGATAGAATAGAAGTATATCCAAAACGGAGGAACAACAAATGAACTCAAACACAAAACAGTTTATTTATGATATCCAGCAAAGAAAAAACAATTATATGGAAAATGTATTAAAGGCAATACAACACCCTAAAAAAGAGCATTCTGAACAGGTCATTCAAAATATAGTAGACAAGATGGATATGATGATCAGTTTAGTTATTACTTACATGGCTATTGAATCAGAATCTATAAAAGAATTAAAAGAGCTTCAGGAAGAAATTATTCATGCCCAAGCATATATTCAAAAACGAAAATTTGAAGAAACACAGAGATAAAACACTGTGTTTTTATTTGGTCGTCTATGACGCCAATCTGTTATAAATCAAATTAAGGGATTGGGTACACTTACCATATTTTGTTCACTAAAGTCATTTCCTTCCAAATAACTCATTCTATAAGACTTCTTTCTAGCTTACATTCTTTCTCTTACTATATGATATAAATCCTATAAATATGCTAGAAGGATAATTCATTATATGAATGAAAATAACATTTTAATAAGTTACGTTTTCTATTCCTAAATTATTTATATACGATTCTTTTTTTACTAGTTAATAGGTAATGATATAGGGATACTTTGCATGTACATCTAGGTTGTTCCTTTCAGGCTATGTATCATTTTAAATACGCCCTTTATTAGAATAGTGCTCATACTTTTTTTGAGATTCTTTCGTAATACGTGCGTTAAGTAAAATTGCTAACAACAAAAACACTCCATATGTTCCCCCTGTTGCTCCTATGATAACCACACTACTACAAACAAGTACAATTAGTAGTAGTAACGAAACTAAATAAATATGTTCATAGTTCTTTGACATCTTCTTGTATTTTATGCGTTCTTTCCTTGCATCCATCTAAATTCCTCCTTTACATTATCCATTTCACTATCAAATAAATCTCGCCCTTAAAAGGGAAAGAATATATCTTTTTAAATAATTAGCTTATTTTTTTATCAACTAATTTATATAACGTAAAAAGAAATCCTACCAATATTAAGCTTTCCACCATGATAATCCCGACCCTCTCCTTCCGTTTTAACTCCAACACATCAGATAAAAGTAGCAAACAAAAAGGATCCTCCCTTCTTTTAAAGGTTGATCCTTTTCTTCATGCATTCAACTATTCTTGATTAATTAGAATAACAGCCGGTCCATCTACACGAATGCCACCAACTTCGATTTTTTCATAAGGCTCAACTGTAATAGAAATGATCCCTTCCCGCTTCTTTAATTCATTACTTAATTCTTTTGTTAACATTTTTTTCATGTGTGCACTCCTTTTTACTTCTTAATTTATTATTGTTATGTAAATGAAATTAAAAATGGTTTCCTGGTCTGGAAACCATTTTTTTGTAGTTGACCATATGGTGTTACCAGTTCGTTTATCAATTTTACGTAAAGAAGAGATAAACAATTACCTATTCACTGTCTCAGTAGATATAAGGAACTCTTAAAGAGATAGCGGTGAGATCGATTGTTTTTTCTTCTAGAAATAATGACTTAGATAATATATTACCTAAAACAATGAAAGCCCTACCTCTCTTTCATCCTTACGGATCCTTGTCCGTGCCAGTGTGAATCAGGATTGCAAAAATC
Organism: Bacillus sp. DE0042; assembly: GCF_007680225.1. Taxonomy (NCBI): domain Bacteria; kingdom Bacillati; phylum Bacillota; class Bacilli; order Caryophanales; family Bacillaceae; genus Bacillus; species Bacillus sp. DE0042. The sequence goes on from NZ_VEJP01000001.1 coordinate 1,690,573, forward strand.
AAGTGACTATTTAATCGAGTTATTTGATGAAACTTCGAACGTTCGTAAAAGAAATTTAAAAATAAAAATGGATTAGATTGAAGTAATAACAAAAGAGGTTCCTACTCTAAAAGTGAGTTGAAGAAGTTGAATGTCTTTGAAATGATTTACTTTTAATAATCATCGTATTCCCAAAAAATTCAGGATATTTTCGGGGGATGTAATACATTATCTATAATGAATCCTAACAGAAACTTTTTATTTGATTTTCAGTGATCCCTTTAATTAATCCTAGTTCACTAATCAAAAATTCATGTGCGTTATCCAACATTGTTTTTTCGCTTGTATTAAGTGCCTTTTCTTTCTTCATACGCATTAAATCACGTACAACTTCAGCACCTTCTTGTATTTCACCCGTTTTTATTTTGTCCGTGTTCACTTTATACCTTTGTTTCCACGGTAATAATCTATCTGATTCTCCATGCTGAAAAATGTGTATAATGTGTTTTAATGCAAGTATATCAGTAACTGGGCGTATACTCGAACTTAATATTTTCCCCATAGGAATCATGACTTTCATATTACTGATTGACATTTTTATAACATAATACTGTTGTTTTTTTCCTGAGAATTCTTTTTCTTCTATGGCTTCAATTATACCTGCTCCGTGCATTGGATAAACAATGTTATCGCCAATTTGAAACATATAATCCACCTCCATATATGGTAACCTTCTTAACTTTAACATATGTGTGTTTTTTTATCAAATATTTTATAATATCATAAAAATATTTTCGTAGTCAATTTCTTTTTTGAAAAAAATTAAATTAAGTAAAAAAGACCCCCAAAAAACGATAGGGAGTGTGTCAGATTCCGCATAAAGGGAAGGGGAATTTCCCTGCTTATATTCTGAAATCTCTACATTTTATGTAGGGATTTTTCCATAAAGAAAAGACACCCATATAAAGGTGTCTTTTCCAATAGTTTTTTAACAGAAGCAACTGCATCCGATAATGATTAATAAAATAAATAATACAACTAATAAAGCAAATCCTCCAGCGAAACCGCAGCCTTCGCCGCAACTACCACCATATCCCATAATAATAGTGCCCCCTTTAGATCAGAGGGTAAAACTAGGGTTCATTCCATACGTTTAATGGGTTCACTTTACCTTATGTTTTGAAGAATGAATTGAGCAGGTCCTTTTGAAAATAAAGAAAAGACACCCAAAGGTGCCTTTTCCAAAATGCTGGCGATACCCCATGCCCATCAAGCGAAGTTAAAATCATATCCTCAAAATAAAAAAACGCTATGCTTATCGTAAGAAGTTTATGAGAAAGGATGGTGTTTTTAATGAATCCTATTATTTCAAATGAGCTGAATCTTTTCGCACAAGAGCTACAATACTTTTTATCTTCAGTAGTCCTACAAGATATCACCAAACAAGTTGGCTTTGTACAGCGATCTAGTAAGTATCAAGCGAACGAACTCATTGCCCTTTGCGTATGGATCAGTCAAGAAGTAGCCAGCGCATCACTTACACATTTGTGTAGTCAGTTAGAAGCTTCAACTGGAGTACTGATGAGATCAGAAGGATTGAATCAACGCTTTAATCCAGCAGCTGTCGCATTTCTTCGAGAAGTCTTTACTTCTCTTCTCACACAAAAACTCTGTTCAAATCACTCACTGTATTCACTTCGTTGGCAGATTGAAATTTTGTTTAAAACGTGGAAGTCATTTTTTGAAATTGATGAATGTAAAAACATTAAAAGAGAGCGCCTAGAGTGCCATTTATATGGACAACTAATCGGTATTCTCCTCTGTTCTTCTACGATGTTTCAAATGCGACAGTTTCTGCTTGAAAAAACAAATCAGGAGCTAAGTGAATACAAGGCGATTTATATGATTAAAGATTACTTTCCGTTACTGTTTCAAGCGATAGCCATTGGCACAGAACAACTTTTGAAAATTTTGCATCGTCTTTATCTATTACTCAAAAAGAACGGTCGTAAATGTCATCGGTATAAGAAAATGACCGTCTTTGATATTCTAGGGATTGTGTATAAAACGACGGTGAAGCATAGACAAACTGCCTAGCGAAAAAATCAGATTTTAATAGGCTTCTTTAGTATGCCTACTTTTCTATCAATTGTTAGTTTTGAACCAAGGATCGTTTCATATCTAGTAAATTACTTGATTAGCTTGATGGGCATGTGCTGCTACCCCTTTTGCTAAATGTTTTTTTATGCCAAATAAAAAAGGTATCCTCCAATACTTTGAGGATACCTTTTTCATTTTTATTATCTCTGCTGTTTTCTACCTAATATGAGCAATCCAAAACTCATCATAATAAGAAGTGCTCCCATATATGGTTCCACAGGCATTTTCTGTCCTGTCTTCGGTAATTCTTTTTCAGGCTTCTCTGGATTCATTGTTCCAGGTTTCTCTGAATCCGTTGTTCCTGGTTTCTCTGGATCCGTTGTTCCTGGTTTCTCTGGATCCGTTGTTCCTGGTTTCTCTGGATCCGTCGTTTCTGGTTTCTCTGGATCCGTCGTTTCTGGTTT